>NZ_LKBD01000009.1 GCF_001399975.1 Pseudoalteromonas sp. P1-9 | reverse complement strand
ATTTCATTGAGCTTTCTCCTTTTGGTTTGGTCGCCTTGAAGTTTAGCTGTTCGCTAAACTTCGGGGAGAAGGTTCAATAAGTATCAAGTTACTCAAAAGGACGCAAAACGCTTGGCTTGTGCTCCTTCGTCGCTAATTTTAGCCAAGCATTTATGCGCCCATTAGTAAGGCGTTAAGAGCCTATGAGATACATAGACGTAGAATGGAAGCATGATTTCAAAGATGAGCCTACAAGGCTTGTCTCAGAAATTGGAGCGGATGATTACGAAAAAAGAAAATTGGAGTTCTATCCTGATGGCTCAGTTGGATATGCTTTCGAATCAACAGAAAGCCTCAATACGAGGCTAGGTACTGATGTTGTGCCGCCCTTAGAAGAAATAAACTCACAACAAGAGTTTCGGGGGAAAACAATATCAAAAACGAAATTCGAGTTGCTTTGGCAGGAGTATGTGCCAAGTAGCTCTTAACAAGTTTAGGCAAGCGACGCCAAAAAGCAGCGCGCCTGCTAAAAGCGTTATATTGCAAGGAGGCTCAGATTGAGAATTATATTTGTCGTTATTTTATTTATGTTAGGTGGTTGCTCAAGTACTGATAACGAGGAAAGTAAATTTAGCAAAATGAAACACGTAAGCGGTAACACATATGTAGATTCGGAAGGGAAATACCATCAAAAGTTATCTTCAACGCAACAGTCAAGACTTCTTAAAGCTATTGAGAAAAGAGACAAAGAGTACAACTTACCGAGCAAATCAGAATACAACACTTGCCTAGAGTTGATTGATTTATTAAAAAGTAGAAGTATAGAAATACTCTCGATAAAAGAAAAAGAAGTGGAAATCAAAGTAAAGCATAATGTTACTACTACATATGGTTTTCCAATTGCGTCATGTATTAAAGGTTCAGCAACATACAAGCCCTTTAAACCCATGAAACAAAAAAATACAGGAGAATCTAATGCCACATTGTGTAATTGAGATTCAGATAACATTAATGGAAAAATACTAATTGAAGCGGTTCATAAAGGGGCGTTAGCGTCTGAATTGTTTGAACCGACAGGCAGCGATATCAAAGTGAGGGCGACTTCATTTTCAGAGTACAAAACTGGCGTTGTCGACCTTAAGTTTGTGCATGTAACACTTAAAATACTCTCAGGGCGCACCGTTGAACAAAAAGCGATGCTATCTAATACGGTATTAAACAACTTGCACAGCCTTTCATTAACGAATTGTTCAATCTCAGTTGAAGTGCAAGATATTGACCGCGCTAGCTATGCAAAAGTAATTGTGTGAGGCTTGCTAAATTTACCGAGAAGTGCTGTAAAGCGCTATTTTGTTTACCCTACAGCGCTTAAAAGTAATCAACGACTTGCTGCGTTTACAGCGTGGCTAAAAAGTGAAATGAACTCAACCTGTAACGACAACCCACCTGATACGTGAAATCCAATCTGTGCGCCGTTAACTGGCTAGCCACTTTTTAAACTCGCTGGTGCGTGTTTTACTGGTGATCAGTGGTTCGTTAATGTGACTTACGTTTACCGCCAGCGTTTCTTTGCCGTAATTTTCAAATGACGTAACAAAGTGAATATTCACAATATCGCTGCGATTCAGTCTGAAAAAGTGCTCGGGGTTAAGCTCGGCTTCAAGCTCGGTCATCGAATTGCCCGATAACAAATGGTGATTACCCGCACTATCGTACGCCGAAAGTACGCCCGACGCGGCGCGAATACATACCACATCTTCTACATTTAAAATGCTCACGGCATTGGCGTGTTTCAGCAAAAAGCGGGATTTATAGCGCTTTGTGCTTTGATTTTGAATTAGCTGCTTGGTTTGAGTTAAATTTGCTTTTAACGACTCATAATTTGTCATTGCGCTTGTAAAACGCTTATAGGTAAAAGGCTTTAATAAATACGCGATGCCTTGGTTATCAAAAGCTTGGGTCCAAAATGCGTTATACGAGGTCGTGAAAATAACGGGGCAAGGTAAATCGACTTCTTCAAAGGCGTTAAATACTTGGCCATCAAGCAATTCAATATCAGAAAAAATCAGGTCAACTTCAGGTTCAGCCTGAAAAAACGCAATGACATCGGCAACCTTGTCGCATATTTTTAGCACATTGGCATTTGCATCAAAGCGCGTGACGTAATTAACCAGTTTTTCCGCCGCCAGTGGTTCGTCTTCAATAATGACAATATTCATGCTACTTAAACTCCAAGAGGCAATGTAAGTGAAAAATGACCGTCGCTTTCATCTACTAAAATAGATTGGTTAAAAATGGCTTGGCACTGAGCATTTAAATGCGTCAAACCGATTTTGCTCGAGTGTGCTTTAAACGCTTTTAAGCGAAGCGGGTTTCTAATTACGATGCAATCGCTTTGAATATCTATGGTGATCTCAAGCGGGTTATCGCTACTTGCTGCGTTATGTTTTACCACATTTTCAATGGCAAGTTGCAGCGCACACGGGATAATTTCTGATGTGTTTGTCCCCTCGCCTTGTGTCACATTGAGCGTGTAAGCACCATTAAAGCGCGTATTGATAAGTGCCATATAATGGTTAGCAAACGCCAATTCATGGCTAAGTGGCACTAAATTTTTTGACTTATGTTCAAGAATATAACGATAAATATCACTGAACTGGGCTAAATATTCTTCTGCCTCATCGGGATCTTTCACAATTAAGGCCGACAATACATTTAAGTTATTAAATAAAAAATGCGGATCGATATGCTGTTGCAGCGTTTTTACTTGGCTATCGAGCAAGGCTTTGTCTTTTTTTGCCAAAATTAATTGCTGCCTTTGTAGTCGTGTTACCAACTCAAAGGCCAGCGAATAAGCGCCTACTAATGCATGTAACAAGGCATTCATACCAAGTGTTGCAACCATGTGCATGCTATCGACTTGCTGAATGCCAATGGCAGTTTCAAGCGCTATAACAAGCAAAGTCACTAACGTACTAAACACTAAGTTACTGGCAAAAAACACTTTAGCAATGTGCGCCGTTATTGAGCTGTTACCTTGTTTTACAAAGCGATAAACCTTAAGCGTTAGCCACTGGGCAATTACGCACTGTAAAAATATCCAAAACGGCGCATCTAAATGAATATTAAGGCTTTGCCCATTCGAGGTTGTTAATAGTGCTGCGTAAAGCACTATTAACAATGAAAAAACAAATAGAACCAGATAATTAATTGCCTTTGGCACGTGCTTATTCCTATTATTATTGTTCGGCGGTTTCTGGAAGGCGCATAATAACCTTTCCATTGGCATCTAAAAACTCTAGTTTGGCTTCACCGTCTTTCGTTACGACCATTTGAATACGTTTTTTACCATCCGCATCATTTAATTGCAGGCGAGAATCACCATTTAACGTGCCGTAAAATGCGCGGCGTGCACCGAGTAATTTATTCTCAACCATGTAGTTTTCAATTTCATTCATGGTTTTTGTATCGCCCACTTTTTGCGCTTCCATAAAGCGGTTGGTCATGTCAAAGTCCATCGCGCTGTCTGGTCTATCCATCACGGTTAAGCCGGTGATCATGTAATCATCCATTTCGATGTGTTGCATCATTAAAGTTTGATCTTGGTTGTAACGGTCAAATGACATGTGCAAACCGTGATTTACTTTGTCATTTACCTTTTCGCCGCGAAACACAAAGCCACCGTTTTCTGTCCCTTCATCGTTGTAGAAGATCATACCTGGGCGCGGTGAATTGTGTTTAAACACTTCTTTACCTTGCTTAATGGCACCTGGCGATTTATCTGAGTTAGCGAGTACCATGCGGTTATAGCCATTTTTCTCTACAATGTTTAAGCGCTCGACACTAATTTCTTCAAATTCAGCTACCGTTGGCTTAGCAAGGCCAACATAGCCCGCCAGTGACACTAAGCCAATGCTAAGAGCTGCGTTAATGCGTTTTTGTACAGTCAGTTGTTTTTCTACGTTGTTGTTATTCATGTTGTTATCTCGTTGATAGTCGTTATGAGCTGATAGGGCCTAGACTAACCACAAAAACTTCGCGTTTTAATGCAAAAACAACAAGTGGGGGGAAAATACGAATTAACAGGGGGAAAAATCAAATAAATGATTTTCCCACTCGTAAAAGCCGAAAATCGGCCGCACTATAAGCGGAAATCAGCAGTTTTAAAAGTGCTAGTTAATATAAATAATCAAGAATTCACAGTTTAGAATATGTTTTTTTGATAATTGTTTTATGGGTTTATACACATCAGCAGGGCGCGGGCCTAAATGCGTTTGTTTTTCTTCCTTTGCCAACTTAAATGTTTGGCTTAAATCTTTAAAATCGACTGTAAGATGATTATCTGCAAAAAACCATTGGCCCTTAAGTGTGTCGATTTTATCGCTGCCATCGCCTAATAGTTCATATTCTAAAACTGCTTGCCCGCCTTTGTTAAGCGCGAGTGTGCCGTCGGCAACATCACAATATTGCGTGCGTAAATAAGGCGGTAAGTCTACTTGCTCTTTACTGCCTGGTTTTCGCAGATAAAGCCCTAAATGTGCTTTGGAATAATAATGATTGCCTTCGCTAAAACGAAATTCGCGCGATGTTTTATGACCGTTCGCCAAAAGCCAATGATCAAGCAGCGCAATCACATCTGGCTGATTGTAGGTTGGGTTTAAAGCAAGCGATGCATCAGGAAACATCGCAGGCAGTGGAATATCGCTTAACACCACATCTATTTTTTGCTTTACGAGTTGCTCGCTCAGGCTACTTTTTAAGGCAGCAACTTCATTTTTAGAGTAGCCCTTTGTCACTAGGTGCAATTGTGTATTGGCACACGCAGTTAAAAATAAACACAATAAGAGCGTTAAATATTTCATATACATCCTTTTAATTACAAATGTAATCTTAACCCTAATAATTACACATGTAATCTTTTGCTTCAAACAATTATTTCCACTCTTGTGATTCAACGCAAAAAAGTAGTCATTTTTGATTTAAAGCAACCCATGCTTAAGGTAGGCTATTACTTTACGTTTAGTTGTTGTGACCGCCCTTATGCTCAAGTATGTTTGTTTAGCACTGGTTCTTTTTGCATGTGATTTGTTTTCATGTGACATTACCGTGCGAGTTGAGCAATATTCTGCACAATCACAGAAAGTTACGGGCCGCTGGCAAGGGCTCGATGTTGAACTAGCCGAGCTATTATTAAATGAAGCACACTGTGAATTCGATTTTGTCGATTTACCTTGGGCGCGCTCGCTTAAGCTGCTCGAAAATGGTGAAATTGATTTGATGATGTCGGTTACTAAAACCGACGAACGCGAGCAGTTTGCCTACTTTGTTGGTCCGCAACGCTTTGAAACTTTGGTATTTGTTAGCCCGCCCATGAGTGAAGAAATCACTCAAGTAACACAGCTTTTTTCACTAAATAACCCCGTTGCCATTCAAACAGGGTCGTTCTACGGCGAAGCCTTTATGAACACCTTGGCACAGTCTGAACGGAATAAAGATAAAATTGTTTGGGTGACAAATAATCAAACCAAAGCCATTTTATTAAAATCGCAGCGTATTTCAGGATACCTTGAGGCCAAACTCAATATCATGTTTGAACAACAACAAGGCACGGCAATGCCAAACTTGAAAATTCATCCGCTTATTGTAAACAAGGCTGCGGTTTATTTTGCGTTCAGCAAGCAGAGCGTTTCACCTGCGCTTGTTAGCAAACTAAAACACGCGTTTTTGGTGCTACAAAAAAGCGGTAAAATTGACGCTATCTTGGCTAAATACGGTGCTAAGTAATCACAAAAACCCATACCCTAAGTCAGCTTTTATTTACGTGATGTGATTTTACATAGGCATTTGGGGCTATGCCAAAATAATGTTTAAATGCGGTATTAAATGCCGACACCGATTCAAAGCCGAGTTGATGTGCAATATCTTGCTGACGATACCCTGCTTCTAATAACTCTACCGCTTTAAATGCTTTAAGCTTTTGTTTCCACTGTGAAAACCCCATATTCATTTGCTTATTGAACAAACGACTGAGCGTACGGCTTGATGCACCCACCTTTTCACCCCACTGTTCAATGGTGAGTTTATTCCCAGGGTTAGCCAAAAGCTCACTAATAATTGGCATTAAACGTACATCCTCACTTAGTGGCATCACAAAGTTAGTTTCTTTGGCAAGTTCAATACGGTCAATAAACACATCGATAAAACGCTGAGTTTTATCATCTAATTGATAGTCATCTTGCCACGTGCAGATCTCTAAAATAAACGCACGGAGTACACTATCGACTTCAATTGATTTGGCAGATGTGCCTAACCGTTCGGTAAACTTTTCATCAATATAAACACTGCGAAACTTACCGCCATAGCGACAAAAACTTTCATGCTCAAGCCCAGGTGGCAGCCAAAGCGCTTGCTGGGGCGGAATAATAAATTTGCCTTCCGGCGTAAAAAGCGTAAGTACGCCATTACTGGTATAAGCAAGCTGTCCCCACGTATGTTTATGGGTTTTTACATGCTCCCACGGCGGCATATTGGTGGCTCTTGGCAACACTGGTCTGCCAAGGATTTTCTTTTTAAAGCGAGAAGGAGTTGAGCGCCATTGGTTCATTAATGTGTATTATAATCTTGTCTGATTTTATAAATAGAATGTCATATATTCGATAACATGACAAAGCGTTACTGCTTTACACTTTTAGCGTTCTTATTCAAAACCGACAGGAGCGTCACTTTGCTTAACGCTATCAAATCTTATAAAGCCAGTCCCTTTAGCTTTTTAGCTATTGCCGGTGCAGTAATGGCATTTACCTTTTCAACGTGGAATGCACTGTTAAATAACTTTGCGATTGAAGCCGCTAATTTTAACGGCGCCAAAATAGGCATGTTGCAGTCACTTCGAGAAATACCGGGGTTTCTTGCCTTTACTGCGGTGTTTGTATTACTGGTATTAAAAGAGCAAACCTTTGCACTTATTTCTCTCGCGCTATTAGTAATCGGTGTAGCACTTACGGGGCTATTTCCAACAGTTTATGGTTTGTACGCAACCACAGTACTTATGTCGATTGGTTTTCATTACTATGAGACGATTAATCAATCACTGAGTTTGCAGTGGTTTAGTAAAGAAGAAGCGCCTGAAAAGCTCGGTAAGTTACTGTCTATCAAATCAATTGCATCACTGTGTGCATTTGCCATTATTTGGTTCTTGTTTACCTTTATGGCAACCTCGTATCAATTTGTTTATTTGTTTGTTGGTGGAATTGGCTTAGTTGCAACTCTTTGGCTTTGGCTCTCACACCCACACTTTCAGCAACACGCTGCACAAAACAAAAAACTGATTTTAAGAAAAGAGTATACCCTCTTCTATTTACTCACTTTTTTCTCAGGTGCAAGGCGTCAAATTTTCATGGTGTTTGCCGGCTTTTTAATGGTTGAAAAATTTGGTTACGGCGTTGCTGAAATTTCCGCACTTTATATGCTTAACCATCTACTGAATATATTTATTGCGCCAAAAATTGGCAAAATGATCGGTAAGATTGGCGAGCAGCGCGCATTATCAATCGAATATATTGGACTAATATTTGTATTTATTGGTTATGCTATTGTCGAAAGTGCAACCGGCGCTGCTGTGTTATATGTGATTGACCATATCTTTTTTGCGATGGCAATTGCCATTAAAACCTACTTCCAGAAAATCGCTCGCCCTGAAGACATTGCCGCAACAGCTGGCGTAAGTTTTACCATCAACCATATTGCTGCAGTAATTATTCCAGCAAGCTTTGGTTTAGTATGGCTTTACGATAATTCACTGGTGTTTTATTTTGGTGCAGTACTAGCGTTTTGTTCACTGATATTAAGTCAGTTTATTAACCCACATTTGGCACGAAAAGAAGCAACGTTGGTGTAACTTCTTTTGTAATCGCTACGTGTTAAGCATTTAAATATTTTAGATACTTAGCACGTATATCATGTTTTAAAGCGAGAGTTTATTCGGGACACGTTTGATGGCTACATTCAAGTTGTTTACACAAACGATAATTTTGAACATGACCAATAATCACAAAAAGCGACCCAACTAAAGTTAACCCTTTTTCAAAGAGTTCACCAAAGTCATGGCCAAATAACACCGCACCAATTAAGAGTAATAAACCGCCCAACCCCCAAGCCAAAACACGCCATGCTTTATGTCGTCTGCAGCCCATAAATAATGCACTACAACTGGTTAATAACACTGCAACAACCAGCATTTGGTGAAACGCTTCGTCAGCAAGCGTTTGTAAACCAATTGAAGGGATAAGCACAATACCTATTGGCAGTAATAAGCAGTGCACGATACACAATGAAGAAATACTAATGGCTAATTTATCTAGACGTTGTTGCACAAAATGATTCTCATCACAAATAATGAGATAATATAACATATCCATTTGAGTTATCAATAAGGATTATGGATCCTGCCCTAAAAGTGCAAAAGCACACTTACACAAAGCAACAGTTTCTCACAAAGCCTCACTAACACTTACAGAAAACCGAAACTGTGCGTTTTATAGTCTATTTACTGTTACTTTTTATCAAGGAATATAGAATGAAACACACGCTATTTTTAATCACATTTACACTATTAGTCACTGGCTGCGGCGGCTCATCAAAAAAAGATGATGCTGTTGTAATAACCCCGCCCTCAGCATTAATGCAACAAGCAGAACAAGATCGTATTAGTAATAATGCGGGTGCAATTTCAGTTGCCATTTATCATAAAGGCGAAGTCGTTTTTGCTGATGCGGTTGGCAATAAGCAGCCAAATAGTACCGAAAAAGCTGATAAAAACACCCTTTTTCAAATTGGCTCTACCACCAAAGTACTTACCAGCATTGCCGCACTTCAACTTGTTGAACAAAATCGTTTAGCGCTAGACGATAAACTTGTTGATCACCTACCAAATATAAACTTTCCTACTGAGCACGCTGCTTTTTGGCAAGCAATTGAGCTTGAATGGTTAATGACTCACAAGGGTGCGTTTGAAGATGACTATGAAGGCATTAGTGAAGATTCAGATTTAATTTCGTTTATGCGCGATGAATACACCATTGATAATGGTGTGCTTAACCAACCTGGACTTTTCTACAACTACTCTAACCCTAATTATTCGTATTTAGGTGCCGTGATCGCGTTAGAAAGTGGGCTTGATTATGCAAGTTATGTAGAGCAAGAAGTATTTACGCCACTTGCTATGACGCGCTCAACATTTTCAAATGAAGAAGTAAAAGCCGATGGCAATTTTGCGCTCAGTATTGATGACGGCAATAATCAAATTAAAAAGCACACCAGTATCGAGGAATTACTTTTCTCTGAAGTCGTATTACCAGCGGGGGGCAATACCTGGTCAACGCCAACAGAAATGCTTAATCTGGCAAAGCTCTTACTTCAAGGTAATGAAAATGTGCTTACACAGGCATCCTCGCAAACACTTAGCGGCAAACACGTATTAATACCCAATCCGCTGCCTGTTCATTATGGCTATGGCATGTTTGTCAGCGATGGTTTTATGTATGACAACAAATGGTACCCAATTAGGCATTTTGAACACGGTGGCAATGCTAATGCTTACACCAGCTTGTTTTATGTATTCCCAGATCATGACCTAGCAGTTTCAGTGCTTAGCAGCGGTGAGTCAGATAATTTATCAGGTACATTGATTGCAGCGCTTAAACATGTCAATGTGCTGCCAGAAGCACAGCCGTTTGAATTACCAGCCGTTAACACTGAGTTATTTGATAAATTTGCTGGTGAATACACCATTTATGGTTTGGATTTAACCATTACAAACATATCGGGCAAGCTACAGGTATCCATGCCAGCGCTTGACGCACAAGGGGTAACTTATAGCGAAACACTCACACCTGTCTCTGCTAATATGTTTGTTTTAACATTGAATGAGCAACAACTAGCTTTTAATTTTGTCTCAACTGATGAAGGGCAAAGCTATGACTACTTTGTGAGTCGGCAAGCCGTTGCAACACGTAAATCTGTTAGCGCCAGTGTGGGGCCAAATTCACATAATGCGTTACAACTAAACAAGCTTCTCAAAACTAACGACTAATGATCAATAACTATCAGCCGAGACACTCTCGGCTGATGTTTAACGCGCTAACACTTAAGAGCAACGCTCAATAAGGCTAACAGGTACTTGTTTTAAGTTTACTGTTTCATCACCTTTTAAGATCTCACACACCGCTTTGGCTATATCGTCCGCGTCAATTTTTACAGTACTGAGTGGCACACTCATTAGTTTAGAGTCGTCTAAATCATCAAAACCAATAACGCCAATATCCGTTCCGGGTTTAATATTTTGTTCGGCCAAATATTCCATCACACCGTATGCCACAATATCGTTAAAACACATTACCGATTCAATGCTTGGCACTTTTTCTAAACACATCGACATCGCCAATCGTCCGCCTTGGCGGTTAGTCGCACTATTAAATACCCAAGAGCTTACATCTGAGTGTTCATTAATAGCGTTTTTAAAACCTAATAATCGTTGATGATAATCCGAAATCGCATCATCACCTCCAATAAACGAAATTTGTTTATGGCCGCGTTTTATTAGTGCTTTGGTGGCGGTGTAAACCCCCTTTTCATTGTCAGGAATTACACAAGGTATAGTGCTACCGCTTACTTGACGCATAATACTCACCACTTGGGTTTGCATTGTTTGCAACTCTTCAAGCCACTGTGCTTCAGTATTGGGTGCAGGACAAATAATAAAGGCTTTAACCCGATATTCTTTCAGTTTGGCAACAATTTGCGTTTGTGTTTCTACATCTTCACTGGTGTTAACTAGCGTTGCCATTAGCCCTAACTGACGAACATGTTTTTCAAGTGCCACCGCCAATTTAGCAGAATACGGGTTAGTTAAATCATTAATGACTATGGCCACTAAGTCCGATGATTTACTGCGCATGGCTGCAGCATCTCGGTTATACACGTAACCGGTTTCTTCAATCGCCTTTAGCACTTTGTCTTTTGCTTTCGCACTTGTTTTTTCACTGCCGCGTAAAACTAACGATACAGTTGATTTAGACACCCCTGCAACGCGGGCAACATCATGAACTGTAACGGATTTTCCATCCTGTTGAGGGGACGCTTTTAGTGATTTATTTAATGAAGAGGTGTGATTTACCACTCAGCTTACCAGCTATAAATTTGGTTATTATGGCTTGTATTCTAACAAACTGATCAGTATATTCAAATTAAAATTGGAACGTTCCATTTTGTTTTATTTCGGCATGAGGCACACAATGAAAACAATAAGCCAGCACTGGCAACGTACAAAAAAAACCGCTTTATCCCTGTTTGCAAGCGGCGCAATGATGCTGACAACCCCTGTTGTATCGGCAAATACCCAATATGTAGACCCATTTATTGGCACTGGTGGTGATGGCCATACGTTTCCAGGAGCCGTTGTACCATTTGGCATGATGCAGTTAAGTCCAGATACCGATTCGGTATTTCGCGGTATCGACCCTCAACCCGAAATTTATAAACGCTGTGCAGGTTATCACTATGATGACACCACCATTGTTGGCTTTTCACATACTCATTTTAGTGGCACAGGGCATTCAGATTTAGGTGATTTACTGATGATGCCTATTACAGGAGAGGTAAAACTAGATGCGGGCACAGCCAAAAACCCTGATTTAGGTTACCGCTCGCGCTTTAACCATGAAAATGAAAGTGCGAGAGCTGGCTATTACCAAGTCTTACTTGAAGACTACAAAATAAATGCTGAATTAACCGCCACCACGCGTGTAGGCATGCATAAATACACCTTTAAAGAACACGATAAAGGCAGCGTACTACTCGATTTAACCCATGGTATTTATAACTTTAAAAACAAAGTAATTTGGAGCGATGTGCGCGTAATCAACGACCGCACTATTTTAGCGTACCGTGCAACTAACGGCTGGGCGAATAATCGTCAAATGTACTTTGCCATCGAGTTTTCTAAGCCTTTTAAAGACATTGAACTAATTAACCTCGATAACAGCCGTTATCGCTGTAATGGCTGTTTAAGCGAAGGTAGCGGTAAAAAACCATCAACCATTGTTAATTACAAAATTCCAGAAGCTGCAGGCAAAGCCCTTAAAGTAGTCGCTGATTTTGATAATTTAAAAGGCAACCCACTATTGGTTAAGGTGGGTATTTCTGCGGTAAGCAAGTCCAATGCTCTTGAAAATTTAAACAGTGAAATTCCACACTGGGATTTCGATAAAGTCGTAAAACAAGCTGACGATGTTTGGCATAAATCGCTCGATAAATTTGAAATTGACGGCTCGCTTTCACAAAAACGTCAGTTTTTCACCTCGGTTTATCATGCACTGCAAGCGCCAAGTGTGTATCAAGACGTCAACGGCCAATACCGCGGTGTTGATGGTGAAATCCACCAAGCAAAAGATCACACCCATTACACCTTGTTTTCGCTTTGGGATACTTACCGTGCACTTCATCCGCTCTTAACGTATGTTGCGCCGGAGAAAGTATCAGACATGATTGCCTCGATGCTTGATCACTACCAGCAAAGTTATGACAAAATGCTGCCTATTTGGTCATTCCACGGCCACGAAACTTGGACCATGATTGGTTATCATGCGGTATCGGTTATTGCCGACGCCTACCTAAAAGGCATTCGTGATTTTGATGTTGCCCTTGCCAAAGAAGCGATTTTAGCAACCGCAAACCACCCTCATTATGATGCCATTCCAGAATACAAACACTATGGCTATGTGCCACTTAATGTATTGCCCGAATCAACCTCGATCACCCTTGAATACGCTTACGACGATTATGCCATTGGCCAATTTTTAACAGCACTTGGCGATAATGAACTTGCAGCTGAGTACTATGAGCGTGCAACGTATTATCAAAATGTATTCGACCCAAGTGTTAAATTTATGCGCGGGCGCATGAAAGATGGTTCTTGGAACCCAGATTTTGACCCGCAAGAAGCGAAATACATGGGCGCATTTACCGAAGGTAACAGCTATCAATACAGCTTTTATGTGCCACAAGATGTGCACGGTTTAATTAACTTAAAAGGTGGCGACAAAGCGTTTATTGCACGTCTTAATGAGCTTTTTGAAACGGAACTTGCCTATGAAAAAATCAAAGAGCATGAAGACATTGCGGGTTTAATTGGCCAATACGCTCATGGTAACGAGCCAAGCCATCATATTGCTTATTTATACAATTACGCGGGTGAGCCATGGCGTACACAAGCACGCATTCGCCAAATTATGGATACCCTATCATCAGACAAACCTGATGGCCTTGCAGGGAATGACGACGTAGGGCAAATGTCGGCATGGTATATCTTCTCGGCGATGGGTTTTTACCCTGTTGCTCCCGGTGATTTAAGTTATGCACTCGGTGCACCACAACTGCCAAAAATTACCTTAAAACTTGCCAATAAAAAGCAATTTACTGTGCTTGCAAAGAACCTGTCAGCAGATAACAAATTTGTAAGCCAAGTATCACTTAATGGCAAACCGTTAAATCGCAGTTACATTACGCACGACGATATTATCTCAGGTGGCACCCTTGAATTCACCATGTCAGCAAAACCAAACAAAACCTTTGGTAATGCGTTATCGTCGCGTCCACCGTCACTTAGCAATCCGAAAAATCCAAATACATTGCATTAAAATTTTAATAAGAAACAACTATGAAACAGATTCTCTCTCGTTCATTGATGCTAATAACCCCGCTGCTGGCGCTAAGCGCCTGTGGCACGCATCAAGCTGATACCAGCAAAAGTGAAAAAAACGCCACAACGCAAACAGACTTTGTGCAAAACCCCGCACAATTTGTAAACCCGTTTATTGGCACCAAAGGCCCATTTAACCATCGCCAAGCAGCAAATGTTGTACCTGGCGCAGTTAAGCCTTTTGGTATGTTCAACTTCGGCCCTGAGCATGCGTATACCGAAGCGCTGATGGCTGAAAGTGAAGGCATTAGTAAACGTATCAACGAAGATAATGTGCGCATTCCCGTTTCGCCCGGTGGCTATAACTGGCAAGCAACACGCTTAAAAGGCTTTTCGTTTACCCGTTTATCGGGCACGGGCTGTTTAGGTGCATCGGGTGATGTGCCTGTACTACCTTTTAATCAAGCGATTAAACACTCCCCTGCCAGCGATAAAATTAATGCCTACTATGGCGCTAATTTTAGCCACGACGATGAAACGGCTATTCCAGGTTATTACCAAGTAGGGCTCGATTCAGGAATAGATGTGCGTTTAGCGGCTACCGACCGCACCGGTATTGCTGAATTTACTTTTTCGTCAAAAGAGCAGGCAAAACTGATTTTTAGAACGGCTTACTCGCAACTCGGCAGTGGCGATGCGTTTACCAAAGTAGATGCCGCCAAAGGCGAAGTGTCAGGTTATGTCACAAGTGGTAACTTCTGTGGCTACCTTGGCGAATACAACCGCCGCGATTACTACACACTGCATTTTGTTGCCAAAATTGATGCACCCATTACCGGTAGTGGCGCGTATGTCGACGACACAGTTTTGCCTAATGCGACCTCAAGTAAAGGCGGTATGGGTTATGGCGATACGGGCGTGCCAGAATGGGGCAAAGGCTCTGGCCTTTGGGTTGATTTAGACGTAAACGCTACCCAGCCTGTCACCATGCGTGTAGGCATTTCTTACGTAAGCCTTGAAAATGCCCGTGAAAACCTTGAAAAAGAGCAAGCTAGTCAAAGCTTTTCACAAGTAAAAGACAACGCTTATACCGCATGGAATGATGCCCTTGGACGCGTAAAAGTAAAATCAAACGATAGCGATTTGTTAACCACCTTTTATACGGCGCTCTTTCACAGCCAATTCCACCCTAATATCTTTAGTGATGTAAACGGTGAGTACCGCGGTTTTGACCAACAAGTTCATACTGTGAGCGCTAACCAAACGGCGCAATATGCTAATTTTTCCGGCTGGGATGTCTATCGCTCACAGTTGCAGTTAATTAGCTTAACGCATCCCGATGTGGCAAGTGATATTGCCCAATCGCTGTTTAATCAAGCCAATCAGTTTAACGGCATTTGGGATAGATGGACGCACAACAATGGCCCAACAGGGGTAATGAGTGGCGACCCATCAACTATTGCGATTGCCAACTTTAAAGCCTTTGGAGCTGATACATTTGATGTCGCAGGTGCTTATCAATCGCTTTATAAAGCAGCCACAGAGCCAACCGAATATGATTTATCAAATGTCGGGTGCCCAGTATTTTGTCGCGGTCAAAAGCCATCACTTGATGAATGGTTAAGTCTCAATTACTTATCGGATCAATCTAATTCATGGGAAGGTGCCAGCGAAACGCTAGAGCAAGTATCTGCTGATTTTGCACTTTCACAACTGGCAGCGCGTCTTGGCAAAACTAAACACAGCCAAACGCTGCTTGAACGTTCAAGCTACTGGAAAAACCTTTATAACCCTAAAGCCACAGAGCAATTAGGTTATATTCAAGGACGCAATCAAGAGGGTAGCTGGAAAGAAAAATTCGACCCATTTAGCGGCCACTTGTTTGTTGAAGGCAGCCCAGCGCAGTATTTATGGATGCTACCGTTTGACGGCCAAGGCCTAAACGAGTTGCTGGGTGGCGATGAGGTGATGGCATCCCGTTTAGATAGTCATTTCCGAAAGCCCGATGGTAGCTGGGTGCTGTATCGCGATTCAGCCGAATATGCCGATGTATCAAATCAGCCATCAATTGCGACTCCATGGATGTATTTATATACCGGTAAAGCCTATAAAACGCAGCAAACTGTGCGCGAAACCATGAATCAACTTTGGCATAACACGGTATCTGGCATTCCGGGGCAAGATGATTTAGGGCAAATGTCGTCATGGTATGTGTTCTCAGCCCTTGGCATGTACCCGTTTTATCCAGGTCGCGCTGATATGGTGCTTTCAAGCCCAGCGTTTGAAAAAGCAAAGATTGGTAATATTACCGCTAGCGCACCAAACGCAAGCGCAGATCACATTTACATTAAATCACTCAAGGTAAATGGTAAGCCATCAATGCAAAGCTGGATTAACGAAAACCATGTCAACGCGCCACAACACCTTGAATTTACCCTGAGCACAACACCAAACAAGACGTTTGGCCAAGCACAAGCACACCGCCCGCCGTCGTTTTCAACATCATCAATAGTTGCAACTAAGCTTGTTGGAGATAAACCCTAATGGCCAAGCAAATTAATCAAACCATGGCGTTTTACGCCATGACCACTTTGTTTTTTATTTGGGGTTTTATCACCGCGCTGAATGATATTTTAATCCCCTTTTTAAAAGCAGAGTTTTCACTTAGCTATACCCAAGCCATGCTGGTGCAGTTTTGTTTTTTTGGCGCTTACTTTTTAGTATCGCCACTGGCTGGCCGCATGGTTTCCAAATTTGGCTATCGTAATGGTGTATTTATTGGCTTATCTACCCTTGCCCTTGGCTGCTTGCTGTTTATTCCTGCCGCCAGCATTAAAGAATATGCACTCTTTTTAGCAGCGTTGTTTGTACTTGCAGGCGGTATTACCATGCTGCAAGTCTCAGCTAACCCTTATGTAAACTGTTTAGGGGAAGAAAAACACGCTGCAAGTCGCTTAAACCTCGCACAGGCGATTAACTCCCTAGGTCATACCGCAGGGCCATTGTTTGGTACTTACTTTATTTTGTCAGCAACATCGCAAAATGCAGGTGCCGAGCAAGTGCAACTGCCCTATTTTTTAATCGCCTTAGCTGCGATTACCATTGCCTGCTCTTTTAAGTTTATTAAGTTACCTAAGCTTGATTTTGAACAGCAAAGTGATAGCCAAACAAAAGAGTCGATTTGGCAACATAAACACCTTGTTTTAGGCGCACTTGGCATCTTTTTATATGTGGGTGCTGAAGTATCAATTGGCGGCTTTTTAGTAAACTACTTTGAATCCCCTGACATTGGTGGCTTAACCACCGCACAAGCAGGCCATATGGTGGCCTATTATTGGGGTGGCGCGATGATTGGCCGCTTTATAGGTTCTGCGTTAATGCGACAGTTCTCACCCAGCTATGTACTCGCCTTTAATGCCATTATGGCAGTTGTGTTGTTAATCGTTACGGTATTTAGCAGCGGCAAAATCGCGATGTGGAGCGTACTCGCTGTTGGCTTTTTTAACTCGATTATGTTCCCAACCATCTTTAGTTTAGCGATTCGTGGTTTAGGGCAGCTTACTGCAAAAGGTTCGGGGCTACTGTGCCAAGCCATTGTGGGTGGTGCTGTGTTCCCGTTAATCCAAGCAGTTGTTGCCGATGCATTTTCAGTACAGCTTAGCTTTTTAGTGCCTGTGTTGGCGTACGTGTATATTGTGTTTTTTGCCATTAGCCAGCACCGGGTTAGTGCTCAAAAGGAGTTACCCGCATGAGCAAAGTGATCTGTTACGGCGAAGCCTTGATTGATTTTTTACAAATTAATCAACACAACCAAGAAGGCGTAAATTTATCGGATTACCGTCAGTTTCCGGGTGGTGCACCAGCGAATGCCGCTGTCGCCCTTGCCAAACTGGGTGGTAAATCACATTTTGTTGGTCAAGTCGGTAATGATCAGTTTGGCCATTTTTTAATTAATAGTCTTCGCCATTACGGTGTTAATACTGACTGCACGCTTATACACAAAAGTGCTCCTACGCCACTTGCGTTTGTGCATTTAGATGCGCACGGTGAACGCAGTTTTACCTTTATGCGAAAAGGCAGTGCTGACTTAAAACTTCGCCCAGATGACATTAAATCACAGTGGTTTACACACGCTTCGTTAATGCACTTTTGCAGTAATACACTCACTGAAAAAAGTGCCATAGACACTACACAAGCGGTACTTGAACACGCCAACGAAAACAATTTAACCATTTGTTTTGATGTGAATTTACGCGCTAATTTATGGCAAAATTCAGCACTTAATATCCCGCTTATTAATGAGTTTGTAAAAAAAGCGCATGTGGTGAAATTTGCCCGAGAAGAGTTCGAACTGCTTTATCAAAATGAAGCTGAAGACTATATCAACAAGTGCTTTAACGGCAATTGCGAGCTGTTACTTATCACGGGTGGCGGTGACGACATTGAATACATAACCAAACATTGCCGAGGCAGTATTAGCCCTGCTAAAGCAAAGGTGGTTGATACCACCGCGGGCGGCGATGGGTTTATTGGCGCAATTTTGTATCTATTGAGTGATCGTATTTCGTTAAGTGAACTCACTGATAATGAAAACGCGCTTAAAAGTGCCGTTGCTTTTGCCAGTTGCGCAGGTGCCCTTGCCGTGAGTCGCCAAGGCGCTTTTCCTGCACTGCCCTCATTAAATGAGGTAAACACCCTTTTTAACCAGCAATTTAGCGCCCTCACCGGCGCATTTTTTTAGAGAACGCACGTGAACTTTTATAACGCTGATTTTTTAACACATCACAGTCAGTCGATTGTTAACTTTTATACCGACCGATGTGTCGATAACGACCTTGGCGGCTACTACCAAAACTATTTAGACGATGGCTCATTATTTAAAGCTGGCTTTCGCCAACTTGTGAGCAGTACACGTATGGTGATTAACTTTTGCCGCGCCGCTAAGCATTTTAAAAACAACGAATATTTAACCCTTGCAAAGCATGGTCTTGATTATATTGAAGCGCATCATTGGATTGCAAAAACGAAGCAATACGCGTGGACGCTTGACGATAACCAGCCACAAGATATGACTCAGCAAGCCTATGGCTATGCCTTTGTGTTACTGTGCTACGCCCATTGTTACAAAGCAGGCGTAATTTCATCCGATCGAAAAATTGATGAAACCTTTGAGCTACTCGAATCACGTTTTTGGCAAGCCAATGAAGGCATTTACGCCGACACCATTTATGCCAACGGTGAGCTATGTGAATACCGCGGCCAAAATGCCAATATGCATATTTGCGAAGCGCTTATTAGTGCCTACAGTGCAACTAATGAACGCCGTTATTTAAAACGAGCACAACACCTTGCCGAGCGTTTTTGTTTTGAACTATCTGAACAGAGCTTAGGCTTGGTATATGAGCATTTTACGCCAGCCCTTTTGCCTGATTTTGATTACAATAAAGACGATGCTAAAAACTTGTATCGCCCATGGGGTTTTCAACCCGGCCACCAAACAGAATGGGCTAAGTTATTACTTCAAATTAATTTTTTTGAAGCAAAACCAAAGTTTGTTGAAAAAGCGCAGCACTTGTTTGATGTTGCTTTTGCTAACGCATGGGATAACACCCATGGCGGTTTAGTGTATGGCTTTGATACACATTACATCACCTGCGACAGCGACAAATACTTTTGGGTGCAAGCCGAAAGTTTTGCAGCCGCTGCATTACTTTTTGATGCGACACAAAACAATGCTTACTTAACCCATTACAACGCCCTTTGGCAGTATTGCTGGCAGTATTTTGTCGATCATGACCATGGTGCATGGTATCGGGTATTAAAAGAGAACAATCAAAAATACAGTGCTAAAAAAAGCGAAGCGGGAGCAAAGTGCGACTATCATACGCTAGGCGCGTGTTTTGATGTATTGGAATATACCACCAACCCGTTTCCAACCAATTGACACATTCCCCCAATGTGCCTCAAAGCCAAGCATTGTGCTTGGCTTTTTTACGTCTAGTCAATCGTGATTTTACGTGTAATAACACGTGATACACCCACTACCCACCTTATCCTATTCTTGAATGCATAAGATTTATGTCTGTGAGTAGGTTACTTTGCAATACGCTATGCATTTAAAATCATTAGTAAAACAAAATATTTCAGGGCAGTGGCAATTTTTTGTAAGTTCGTTATTCGATACCTTAGAAGCATCTTATCCCGCACAAGAGCGAGTTTCGTTTTTAACTAAAATGGGCAAACATGCCAGCCGCTCGTTAGACATTCACCCCGAGCTAACATTAGTTGAACTCAATGAACGCATAAACCAGTTTTGGTTTGAACGTCGCTGGGGTCACTGCAATATTTTTGAAAAAGACAATGGCTTAGTAATTGAACATTACATTTCACCGCTCTGTGCTATTTTAAAACCCGAACACCAAGAATACGGTGACGCGTTTTTAACAGGGCTTTATTCCGAGTGGCTAAAAAACGCCAGCGCACCATACCAAGGCATTATTAAGAAAGTGAATGCCGAAAACATTGATGACATTGCAGTGCGTTTAAGCTACCACGTCATTTAGGAAAGACTATGACGACTCAATATCCTGCTTGTAACAATGTTATTCATGTCACTTTTGCAAAAAAGCAAATGCATTCTAAACACATGCCAAAACAAGATGAAACACTCGCAGAAATGTTTAAACGACATAAAGTTGTGGTGCCTTCTGATCTGATTTTTAAATACAAATAAAGTAAATAATGTCAGACAGTTGCCGATAATAAAAAGCGTTATAAAATATAACTAAAATTCTCCTCAAAAATAAAATAGGAATTAACAAAATGGATAATAATCCTACGGTTAAAATCATCGTTGACTTCGCCGGTATTTTTCAAAACATCGACCAGAAAGTAGTATATTGTAAAAATTACTTTGCATTAGTCGGTGATAAGTTTATTTCTTACGACACTGAGCATGATCCTAAGAAAATGATTACGATTACAGAGCCAGCGAAACCATCTTTACCACCAATTATTACCCTAAAAGGTGACAGTAGCATTTTCGATTTCAAAGTTTTTGATTTAGCGACAGGAAATGAAGCAACAAACACATTTCTAGATTGGTTTCATGACAGTGCATTGAAACCTGTAAAGTTAGGCGTAAACAGTAATGTTACTAGCTATCAACAATTAAGTTCAGGTACGCTTGATGTAACTATGATGTTGGTTGCACAAAACCCGACTGATAAACAAGAATACACGATTGGGTGGGATCCGACTATCGAAGTCGTCGATCTTTAAGTAGGTATAATATCGAGTAGTGGTTTGAACAACCACTACTCTGCTACCATTTTTTTAAATCGTACATCGGAATCAATATGGTTCCAAAGAGGGGAAGATTTTACCTCACTCTTTGAGTATCCTTTTTCCAACGCAATTTTTATGCTTTTAAGCGCCCTCTCAATATCGCCAATTGCATCATAACTCAGTGCAGCTAGATAGAACTCTAAATTATCTTCCTTATCAGACAAAGACTCTAAAATTGTGAGAGATTCCTCTACTCTATTTAGTTTCGCCAAATAATACGCTAAATGAAACCGTGCACTGCTGTCCTGTTTATTCGTTGCTAATTTTTTTTCAGCATACTCTGCCGCTTTTTGATAAGTGCTATCTGCTTTGTCGCTATTTAAGACCCAGTAAGAATCTGCTAAATTTCCCCAAATGACGAAATGTGTAGGTGAAAGTTTCAACGCTTCTTTGTATGAATTAATTGAGTCTTGGTAATGTTTTAAATGAAATTGTAATGCACCGATATTTGAAAACCCCGTATGACTGGGTTTAATTTCATTAGCTTTTATAGAGGCCGCCAATGCTTTATTAATCTCTCCTAAATTATAATAACTTGCAGACAAACCTAAATAGGCTGCAAAATTATGTGGCGTGATTTCCTTCAAATTAGAATATGCTCGAGCGGCTTTTTCAAACTGCCCAGTGCGAAAATAAAAACCACCTAGTCTACCAATTCCTCGCCAATAATTAGGAGTAATTCTCAGGCCTTCCAAGTAACTTTTTTCAGCCAATTCTTTGCTATTTAATTGCTGGTAAGCTCGCGCTAATTCAAAATGCAAACGTTCATCCTCTGGCTCGATGCTAATCGCAGCAGTAAGTTCTTTCACCGCTTCTTGTGCTTCACCACGACGAATTGCAATAACTGCTCGGAAATAACGTTGAATATTCTCACTTGCAAACGTTTCCATTCGCATAACGGTGGTATTTACCTTGTCGAGCCAAATCGAGTCTTTTGTCAATTGATACTTACTTAAATAGGTCTCTGCTAACCCAATATATGCAGCCTCATAATAATTATCTAAGGTAATCGCCGTTTCAAATTGTTCAATCGCTGAATCAATGTTCTCGCCAACGTCAAACCGAAACGAATACCCAACTGCTGCAATATAATGTTTATACGCACCATCAAACTCGGTACCCTTTCTTGCCATCTCACTTTTGGGCCAATTTAGCATGCTAATGGCTTTGTCAAACACCGCTTGGTTTGAGGCAAATAAATCTTTAACATTCACCTTAAATTGCTGCTGATTAAGCGATACACTAGATGCGCCGTCTATTAATTCTAAATTGATTAAACGCTGAGAGCCTAAATGCTGAATACTGCCCGTTAATACTAAATCGGCACCATAACGAGTATGTACATCGTTAACGGTTAAATTTTTAAGTTTGGCTACTTCGGCGCTTGGAATAACCCAGCTATTGGTTTTTTCTCGACCCACCTTGCCAAGCTCGGTGCTTAACGTTACCGCTAAGCCTTGGCTAAACAGCTGTACTTGCGGGTCGTCATTAATATTTTGTAATGGCAATACCGCAATGCGTTTATTTTCACTGATGCGCTTTTCGAGTATCTGCTGATTGCTAGGCGGAAATAAAATAGGCTGTAAAAGTACTGCCATCACACCTAATAACATCGCCGATATAGTCACTTTTTGCCACGGTGCACGTCGCTGCCACCAGTTTGGTTTTTGCACTAAGGCTTGGTTTAAATCGGTAAATGCATCGATTACATCTGAAAGTGGCGGCCTTTCTGATGGTTCAACCACCAGCAAGTTTTGCATAAGGGTGACTAACGCTTCGGGTAATTGTGTGTCTTTATCAGCTAAATTTTTGGCTTCACCTGTTGTAATGTGTGCTTTTATCACTTCAAGTGATTTTCCATCAAAGGCTTTTTCACCCGAAAATAACTCAAATAACACGGCGCCAAGGGCAAACAAATCGCTTTCTTTACTAGCGTTTTGCCCTAAATACAGTTCAGGGGCTAAATAAGCAGGCGAACCGATTGTGGCTGCTTGTGATTCACCACCTAGTACATGAGATAAACCAAAGTCGAGTACTTTAAGCTGGTTATGTATATCAAACATAATGTTATCAGGCTTGATATCACAGTGCAGAATAGCGTTTTTATGGGCGTAGTCGATGGCATTACACAGCTGCAGCGCAATATGGGCTTTTTCTTTTAATGGTATCTCTGTGACGAGTTTTGCTTTTAGGCTGTCGCCGTCAACCCATTCCATCACGATGGCAAGTTGTTCATCGTTTTGAATAATTTCATGAATGGTAACAATATTGGGGTGGCTTAATTTACTGGCGAGTTTGGCTTCTTGCACTAAGTCGCTTTGCTGGTCGCTGTTTGGTACAAGTTTGAGGGCGACAATACGATCCAACACAGGATCTTTAGCTTTTAAAATTGTGGCAAAGCCACCTGAAACCGTGCCTAAAACTTCAAAGTCACTGAGGTTTCGCTGGGTGACAATAGCAGCTTCTTTTACCACATCACTTGCGGGTGTAATAACTTGTGTTATTTCTAAATCACCGCCCGTGTTAGTTTGGTTACAACGAGTGCAAGTAGCGGTTGAAACATCTAACGCGTTGCCACAGTGATGGCATAATTTACTCATAGTGCAAAGCTTTTATTATTGTTGATTGTAATTAAGCAAAGTTACACCACATAATAACGGCAAAAGATTCCAATACCAAGCGTTGATATGAGGGAAAAATGGGTACATTTACAAATTCGGTTACAGAGCAAACAATTCAGCTGCGAGACCACCACATTATTGGCCGTCACCCAGAAACAGCACACACCTTAATTAGAGAAACTGCGGTTTCACGTAGCCACTGTTTAATTGAATGGCAACAAGGTAGTTGGTTCTTACAAGACATCAGTGCCAACGGCACTTACATTAATGGCAAACGCGTTGCTAAAAACATCAAACACGACTTAAAAATAAATGATGTTGTGCAGTTTGGCGATAGCGAAAGCGTAAAATGGCAAGTTTCGAGTTTAGATCTGCCATGCCCATTTTTAAAAAGCACCAATGAGAGTGTGAGTGACTTTGCCCTTAACCACCACGTAAACATGCTTAATTGCGATGACCAAGAACAAATGATCAGCCAAACGCTCTCTGGCCAATGGTTACTTGAGCAAGAAGGTAATGTTAAAGCCATTCATAACGGCGATTTAGTACGTTACCAAGGCAATCAATACATTTTAATTGCGCCAAGCGATATTGACGCGACACAAGAATGCGAACAGACCGCCGAGCACACCGTAGATGTGAACTTTACAGTAAGCCAAAACGAAGAGCACGTTGGTGTGCTTGTAAATATTGACGGTCAATTAATTGATTTAGAAGACAGAACGCACCACTACTTGGTGTTATTACTGGCGCGTAAATACGTGGAAGACAAGCAAAACAACGTACCCGACAGCGAAGCGGGTTGGCTTGATAAAAGCCTGTTAATGCGCCAAACACGCATGGAAGAAACCCATATCAACACGCAGTTTTATCGTTTTAGAAAGCAGCTGCATACCGCGGCGAAAAAACTAAATTTAGACGTTGATATTATTGCTAGACGCCGCGGCGAAATTCGCTTGCAGTGTAACACCATTAATATTGCACAAAGCAAAGTAGCTTAAAACCGTTTAACGTGCCCTCGCACTGCTCAATGTGAGCAAGCGCAACTAATGAATCGCCCCTTGGTTGCGCTTTTTTGTGTCTGAAATTTACTTTTCGCTTATTATGGATGCTACGCGGAGCGTGTTAACACTACTCACTACCGTGGCTGTTAAAAAAGCGCGTTAAAAACCTTGTCAATGCGTGGCAGCCACATCATCATCGTTGCCGCCCCTACCCCAATTAATGTAATCGCTGCGCCAAACACCGACACAAACGCAACCAGCCATTTTACTGCAAGGTTATTTGTACGTTTTGCCCAAAATACGAGTTCTGCAATGAGCATAGGCAACACGTAACAAGCAAAAGACATTGCGATATCCGCAGGCCCATCAAGATTACGTGAATTACCAAGCGGTCCCTGATTTACCACAAACCAGCCCATTAGGTACAAACGGAACGTCCAAACCCCATTTACCAACAAAAAGCTGTGCACAGCAAAACGCTGATGCAAGTTAAATTGTTTTTTACACGCGGTACGCCACGCAAAATAGATAAAAATAGGAATTAGAATACCGTTTAGCGTAATGCCCATTGAACCAATATCGCTAAAGCGCATGCCTGTCACCCAAGTAAGGTATAAACCGGTTACCGCACCACTAATACCCAAAATAAAGAAGATGCGACCATTGATCCGGTGAAAACGCGGATAGGTGTTTCTAATTGTTGGTACCAACTGTGAAATACCACACAATGCCAAGATAATTGCTGGTACCACATGAGAAAAAAACATCACGCCATCAAACACGCGTTTATCTTGCACCCCTTGACCTGGTAGCAAATTATGTGTCACCTCGCTGTTACCAGCGATTGTGGGCATGACATATAAAA
The DNA here is from genome assembly GCF_001399975.1 of Pseudoalteromonas sp. P1-9. Taxonomy (GTDB): domain Bacteria; phylum Pseudomonadota; class Gammaproteobacteria; order Enterobacterales; family Alteromonadaceae; genus Pseudoalteromonas. Next base: position 94,752 of record NZ_LKBD01000009.1, on the reverse strand, counting down.
TAAGAATGTATAACGCGAACATCCACTGCCCAAAAAGAGCGGTAACAAACCAGGTTTTAACGCTTTTATCTAAGATTAGTTGTGGTGAAAAGCCGTTTTTCACACCATCTGCTAGTAAACTTTGCATAACTTCCCCTAATTTTTAATTTATTGATTTAGTTAATAAATTGGCATATCAAATATTTAATTTCGCGCCGAGTTTGAAATTCGGCATACAAAAAATACGAAAAAGTTACTTACAAATAGCAAATTGATTGATAGGTGCGGGCTGGTTACACTTACAGCTAGTTTAATTCTGGTTTTGACATGTTGTTATGACCCTTTCGAGTTTTTATATTTTAGTGCTTTGCATCAGCATTGGCGGTTTAATTGCGCAACTGTTTGTACGTGAAAAGCAACTACCGCACATTTTATTTGCAGTATTTTGTGGCTCAATCGCCATGACACTGACGCAAAAACTAAGCGGCGATGCTATTGGCGCTTATAAATATTTAATTGGCTTAGGAACCGTAGCAACCTGCAACTGCTATTGGTTATTGTCGCGTAGCTTCTTTCGCCAAGAAAAAGCCATTGAACGGCACCACTTGGCCTTTGCGCTTGTCATTTCATTACTCATTTTCGTTAAACAAGGTTATTTGTTTGCAAGCTCCACCGCATTAATTAATGCAAGTGACCAGTCGCTATTTCGCCATGCACTGTCTGAAATCACCATATTGCTGTCATCGTGCGTGTTGGTTTTATCTTTTTGGGAAGGCTGTCGCGGCTTTAAAAGCGCTTCAAAAAAAGAGCAAATGCAACGCGTGTGGTTTTTATCAACCTTCGCATTAGCGGTAGGCATTAGCAAGTTGAGTAACTACCTCTTTGCTGGTGATGTAGTAGCAAAGCAGTGGGTGATCACAGCCATTATTTTAATGGTAGTTGTTAATACTCACATTTTGCTTATCTGGCGAAATAGAACCCCCTGGCAACAACACGCTAGTACAGAAAATACAGGTAAATATGCTGTAGCGGCAACAGAAACCCGTGTTTTATCATCTAACAGTGATGTGTTACTTGCCGCACAAATTAGTCAATTAATTGAAAACGAATCCTTATTTTTACAAGCTAATCTCAAGGTCGCAGATGTAGCCCGTCATTTAGATGTGCCTGAATACCGTGTTAGCCGTGCGTTAAAAACGCACATTAGTGATAAAAATTTCAATCAGTACATAAATGGGCTGCGTATTGCGCACGCCAAAGAACTGTTGGCCGATACGACTAAACAAAATTGGTCAGTATTGGTGGTTAGCCTTGAAAGCGGTTTTGCCTCTGTAGGGCCATTTAGCCGCGCGTTTAAAAGCGAAACAGGTATTACTCCCAACCAATTTCGCCAAATGCATTTGAGTGATGCGTTAGTTAAAGCAAGTTAACAAGTACGATTGTTGTTGCGGGTGTTGCTAATAAATTAAAAAAGGGCCTGAGCCCTTTTTTAATTACGATAAGGCAGTTGAAAATAACGGCCGTTGTTTTACCAATACAATGCGAATAATAATCGCGCTTAGCGCAAAGATTTGCCAGTCGGGTACATCCAACGCAAAGGTATAGCGCATCAATGCCAGCAAGCCAAAATAACCAATCGCCGCGTATTGCAACCACAGCCAAACAAATGGTGTATTGTTTTGCCTGCACGCTAAGCGCTTGCCAACTTTAAGCCCAGCAAGGGTAAATAGATATACCACAGCGCCCACCACAAGAAATGATGTCCAGACAAACACGGTTTGCCACTCAACTACTTGCGCCGACTTTGCAGGCCCCGACCAAAGCGCATCCCAACTTACCGCAACAATCAACGACCACGAAATGGTCGCGACCAGCGCATCGGTTTCATCATCGGCAAATATCTCGTGATATAAATACACTGCAATAAAGCCAATTGCGACAACACCCAACAACGGCGTTAGCCAAGGTAGCCATTTGATGCCGTAAAAACTCAGTAAATAGCCACACATAGGTAAAAGTGTGTGTGAGCCAACCACGCCGGTGATCCATTTCGTGCGTGTTTTACGGCACGTAAGCTTGGTACTGTAAAGCGCTGTTACTAGGGCTACATCCATGCCAATCGCAGCGCCCATCAGTAAGCAGGCAATAAGGTATTCAGCGGCGAACTGCATTGTCTTCACCCATTAACCAAGCAAGTCTTATGTCCCACTTATGGTGATGCTCAGGCGCAAGTGGCGCTTGCTTGTCATCAACCTGTTCAAGTACATTTTTGGCTTTGCTGATATTGGCATCGCGACCAAATAAGAAGCTTTGCTCTTGCACTATGGTTTTATAGGCTTTGTTGAGTTTAAGCGCGCGTTCTTTTGACGGCATAATCAGTTCATAAATGCTGCTCAGGTTAGCAACTTTATCGCGTTTTACTGTGCCGTCGCTTTCGAACCAACGCAGTAACATTTCTTGGTTTTGCCTAAACTCATCACCGCCGCCAACGCGTTGCAGATACGTTAAAAATTCGCCTTGCGATTCGCCTCGCGTAGGAACATCTTTTTGCGCTTTTAAGTCGATATAACGCCAACCGAGTTTGCCTTCTACTTTACGTGGAAACGAAAAGGTTTGGTCGATAGTCGTACCAACGGTTTTATGGCAGCCGTTACAAAACATCAGCTCTTGATAATGTTGCGGGCGAAGTTTGCCTTGTTGGTCTTCAATATAACCATTAATGGTCCAGCTAAAGCCGTTATCAATACCGCGCTCGCCAATTGAAATGGTTTTAGGTAGTTGCTCAAATTCTTTTTCTTTTGCTTCAAGTGTGTACGCACCGCGCAGCTTGTTGGCTGATTTGAATCCGTGCTTTTTCATATAACGCACTTCTTTCATGCGCGGGGCATTGTAAATTTCGCCTTGTGCATTCACCCCTAGATAACGCACTGTGTGTAAAAACTCTGTGCCTTTGGGGTACAGCATACTGTGAAGCGGTATTTGTTTAGCGTCACCCAAGTAGTGGCTTTGTTTGTTGATTTGCGAGACTTTGCCAAGCGTACCGTCATTATTTAAATCAACGTTAATAATACGCTCGTCAATTTCTGGGGTAGAAATTGTTGGCAGCTCTTTAATTGCTATTTCAACCAAGCTTAAGTTGGCAAAATACACATCAAGATTAAATTCGCCGTTAATTTCACGAAAGGCGTTAGGCAAGCGGATCATCGCATCACCGGTTGAGCCATTTGTTGGCCAAAAAGTACTTGGAAACGGCTTGTAGTTAAATGCCACCCAATGACTGTTATCTTTTGCAAGCCCTTGCTGATTAAAGGCTTTTTCAGGGTACGCCAAATTATTGATAAACATTGCATTGGCTTGTGGCGATGTATGGTAAGTGTGTGCAAACTGACCATAGTTATCTTGATTAACGTAAGCCAAAATGGCGTCGTCACTGATACCTTTAATTAAGTCAGAGCGATCAATAAACAGGTTTTTCCAACTGTTGTTCATTCCTTCATCTGAAAACTGGTAATCGCCCTGTAAATCGCCATCATTCATAATATTTGGGCGTTTTTCGCTATGCTTATAAGTTTGATGACAGGCATAACACGGGTTGTTTTTGCCTTCGGTTTTGGTGTAGCACTGCGGTGGGATCACCGCCTCAGGGTTATAAATTTCATTGTGTTTAATGTAATCGAGCGCGTTATGGCCGGCATTTTGTTTGTTTGCAAAAACACAAAAACTCGCAAACGTTATAAACGCAGCAAGTACAAGGCTTGGGTATTTCATACTCATTCTTCCAACTAAATGAGAAGTGCTTATACCAATTCTGTAAAGTATGTGATCAACAATAGCGCTCAATAAATGAAATGGTAACAAGGCGGAATTTTTCTTATGCAGTTGTTCTACATTGATAAATTCTAACGCAGTTAGCATGATATTTAGTCCGCTAGGATGATCCGCTACTTAAGTGAATTGGTATTATTCACTTCTCTTAAAACAACTGCTTACTTTTTCACAGGCTCATAAAGCCAAAGCGTATTGTTTTCTTGGAAACCGTCTTCACCAATGATGATGCGGCCGTCGTCCATTACGATAACGTTATCTGGTTGTGATAACTGGTCAACATCACAACGTGCTGCACCTGATAAGCTGCTGCGGTAGGTTGAACCCATTACTAATGGTTCGATACGGCTGATGTTATAACCTTCTTCTAGTTTTGCACGATAAACACCACCACAATCTTTAACGCGGCTTGATAGCTGAATATCACCTTCGTTATCAATTAGCGTGTTATCTAAATCGGCAATCGCAAGGTACACGTACGCATCACGTACATCTTCACCATCAATGGTGTTTACGCCTTCAATTGCTTCTTGCGCACGCTTGGTATTAATTGAAATACCTTCAAGCTTACGCCATTCTGCCGTGGCACCTTTTAAACGCGCCGCTTGACGTGACTCTAGGAATACAACACGGTTATCCATCGGCTCACCTGCGGTAACTTTACCGCCACCATTGGCAACCGTTGGGTAAGTTGCCGCGCCATTTGCCCACGCTTCCACGTCAGCCATGGTCATGTAGCTCGTTTCGCCTTCAACGTATTGATCGGTGCCAATACCGTCAAAATCAGCAATCCATGCTTCAATCATTGCATTGTCGCCGTGACCAAGTTCAACCCACGCTACATCAAAGCCTGTCGTCGCAGGGTCATTCTGACCAACATCTTGAGTTAATTTAGCGCCATAAAGCGTACCTGCACTTAAATCTTCAGGTGTATCTGCAACAAATTTAAATAACACACCACCGGTATCATCTTGTGATAGATACACCGTTTTACCATCTGGCATTACCGTTGCGTTTTCATGCTCAAAACGGCCCAATGCATAGTGCTTAACTACCATTGGCTCATTTGAAGTTGGGTTTTGTACTTCGGCAATATAACCATAGCGATACGGGTTTGGCGCATCCGGTGCGGTAAGTTGCCACATGTAGCCAATGATATCTGTATTCATTACCGCAGGGTTATTCCAATCTGGGTGGGTGGTGGTATCTACTTTTGAATCTACAATCCACTCTTCTGATGTGAGCGGTGTATTCCACGGGGTTACTGAACCAAAACAGTTTGCAGCAGTGCCTTTTACACCATCAAAATCAAGCATCATGGCATCAGTAACTGTCCAGCTACCTTGATTATCTTTTTCAATTGCCATACGACTCATACCACCCGGGTACATTTCCCAGTTAGTGAATAAATAGCCTTTACCCGCGCCCGTTTGAATAAAGCCGTTAAAATCTGGCATGTCGTTTTCAAGAATAAGCTCATCACCTACCATTGAATAAATATGACCTAAGCCTTTTGCTAACTTACCGTCATAAGTATCGCCCGTTTGGCCGAGAATTTGATATTGACCGTACGCGCTCATTACCGTTTGGCGTTCTTCATCGCTCACAGGTACAGGTGAGTCAACCAGCGTTTCTGGTAGGTTATTAAAATTAACGCCAGCAAGCACACCCACAGTACCTGTTTGGAATGTTTTACCTGCAGCATTCGTTACTGTGTTGCTGTCTGATGGGTGTTGGGCATTGAAAAATAAATCACCTTCTTGTGATAAAAAGATACCCGTCACTTCCGCGCCTGTTGGCACTGTTGCAAGGCGCGTTAGTTTGCCAGCTGAGCCATCGCTACCATTTGTGCCATCTAAACCATCAGTGCCATTTTGGCCTGCAGCGCCTGTTGGGCCTTGCGCACCATCATCGCCATCTGAACAAGCCGTTAGCGCGAGTAATACTGACAGCGCAAGTGCGCTCATTTTTATTTTTTTATGTTCCATTTTATTTTCCATAAGTGACGGTAATTAAATTCGCGCCCTATGGTGTCGCGTTAATATGAAAAATAAGTTACTGAATAATTAATAAAAGAAGTCGGTTTGATTACGTTACATGCTTATCAAGCACACCAAGGTTTAATTTAGGCATACACATTAAACTCAATGTGCCAACCTTAGATACAACATAGAATTGCACTTGAACTACGTTTAAAGATGAGAGTAGCTTATGTGGAATGACGTTTTGTGTGTGACTATTCTGAGTATCCATTTATCTGGAATGCAAAATGAGACTCTTTCGAGCGGATATTAGAACACTACTTTTCAGCACTTATTTTATATCTAGTCGCAATGAGCAAATATTAATCGTTCACATACATTCAATTTATTTCTTATAACTTAATTAATTTTTCAATAGATTAAGATTTTGTTATTTTGCTTTTTTCGTATTTTACAAGCTAAGCAACTTTGCAAAGTCTGATTTATTAGCTTTTAAATGTTTGAGGGATAAACAGTGAATGATATTGAAAGAAATAAACTAATAAAAACAAGTTGGCAATTGCATAGTTTGGTAGAAGATAGTTACCTCAATAACTCCGCGACCAAGGGAGATGAAGAGTGGCTAGAAAAGCAGCGTATTCTGTTAGCAGATATGGCGATTCATTTATTACAAACAGCTATGAAACCAGGAAGCATAGAACTTGATAAACTAAAAAATAATCTTCACTCAATTTTGACCATTACAGATCAGTTTTTACCGCACTCAGGACTCAAAGAAGCAACAGATAAGCTTTACGAATAAAAATAGAAGTTAATCAAACTAGGTTTGCTAATACTTGCCGCTATTGAGTTACGCCAAAAGAGTTTAGCCTTCGCTTATATGCGAACAGAGCAATACTTAAAAGCAAAAGAAGGGTTTTCACACGCGCTAACGCTGTATAAAAAATGGCGGTACTGATTATACTGTGATCGATTTTTTAAAAAACATGATTAGTCACGCAAATACCAAACTTATGCATTAAGCAAATACAAAAAGCGCCAGATGTCATTGGCGCTTCATTGTTAAAATTACGATTTACCTAACTATAAATGCCATTATTTAAAGGTAATTGACCAACTGTTTAGCGTGCCCGTATCTTTACGATAGTTGTCTTCTACGCGTAGCTGCCACTCGCCATTTGCAACCGATGAGGTTGTTACTGAGTACTGTGCTTTTACGTCATTAGCAGAGTCTGAGCCATTTTTACTTTTAAGCGTAAACTCGCTGCCGTCGGGAGCGATTAACACCAAGCTAATATCACCACGATAGGTATGCGTAATGTCCACATCAATCGAAATAGTGTTGGCACTGCCAAAACGCGTTACCGCTAAGTTTGATGTTACTGACGCGTTATCAGGAATTGCCGTTGCTGTCGTATTGGTAAATATTGACTGCTCTGGCTCGGTGGGTGTTGTGCTACCACCTTCGAATGTTTGACCTGAATTTACTTGATTTGATGTAGCTGATGCCAGTTGCCAACTAAAGTCGCTATACACGTTACCGGTGCCTTTTAGCTGCAGTGACATGCCGACTGCGGTACTGGTGTTTTCAGCTGCACCAATATCTGTCGATGTTAAGCCGTTAGCTGGGCCATCTGTTGCGGTTAAACTGCCTTCGTAGCTTAAAAATTGCACCACTTCATTTTTCGAATTTATCAGTGCAATGCCATCAGCCGCACCATTTTGCAAACCTGCAATCGCAAAGAATTGCGTACCGAAGCCGCCCTGCTGATCTGCAAGTACACCCGATAAACTTACGGTTTTATAAGCGCTGCCGCCATTGCCATTGTATGCCACCAGCGACCAACCGCTGAGATCAATGCCTGCTGCACCCGCAATTTCAACACCCTCGTTTACGTCGGTGCCGTCATTGTCATAGTGAAGCTCGTTAATCCAAGGTGTGCTGTCACTCGGCGTGCCGGTATCAGGGCCATTACCTGAGCAGCTGCTTTCAAATACACATGCAACAAACTCTGGATGGTCAATAAATGGGTTACGATTGCCTTGATGCTCAAAGATTGCGTCGTTTCGGCGCGTTTCAAAACTGTCTACTGGATCGGCTTTATGCCATGCCAGCAAGGTAGATTTTAGTCCCATGTAAGCAATCGCTTCATTGCCACCTGTTTTTGAGCCCTCAATCAACATGCGATCATCGGTCAGAATAAGATCGGGTTCTAACACTCCTGTGATTGAGTGACTACCACCTTCATAACGCACTGCTAAATACATAAGTGCACGCGCTACATCACCACGGCGTGCAGGCCACGTTTGCCATGTTCCCGTCGCACCTGAACCCAACGTTAAGTTAATATCATCTGAGCCACCGCCGCGATTATTGTTAAGCTCCGTTGCTTTTACAATACACGCCGCATCGCTGCACGTTGCATACGGTTTATTACTGCGGCTTGAGTTGTAACTGCTATCAGCAATAAACAAATGGTGCAAATCAGTGTAAGGGTAATTATTGCTGCCGTCACTTGGAAAGCCGTACGACTTTGGCCAACTATGTTCGCGATTATACTGAGTGTTGCCGCCGCCAACTTTTGCATAGCTAGCGTTTTTATACACATCAATCACGTTATTACTATTTGCTGGATCTTGATCCGCAATTTCCAGTACATCCCAAGTGTCGGTGCTGGATGAGGTATACGGAATTTTAGTATGCCCTTTAATGATGTTATGTAGGCTTTGTTTTAGTTTAGTTGGCGAAGATTGATCAGCCAATTGATAGTAATTTTCAGGTGCTGCTGCCAGCGATTGCGTTGCATAACTTGCAACAATAATTGATGTTACGATTTTTAAGCGTGAGAGATTCATGGTTATCCATTTGTTTTTATTAAAAATTCAAATCAATACCATCCTTTGCATACTTCTTCCTGTGCAACTTTTTGAAATTATTGCCGCGCTACTTTAAAGTATTATCTTTACAATTTCCTTACATTTAGAGTCAAAACTCTATTTGAATTTCGATTAAGTCTGCTGTAGGCCATACAGAGCAAGGGGTTTGCAGTTTCGATAACAAATGTAAACAGGAGGTAAAAGTAATTGTTTAAAATTTCTTCAAACTGTGTCATTAATTTGTAATCAAAAACGGGTAAACCAAAAGATGAGCATACAAATCATCGGTGGCAATATGATGACAACTAAACGATATCTAATTGAATTTGCGATCAGTGAAGATGACAGCGTGCAACGTTATGTGGCAGGACCTAATCTATCACTAGACGGCGTAACCGCGTGGGCAGAAAAACTAGAGCAAGAAGAGGAGATTTTTGAGTCTTTTACGATTAAAGATGTATCTGACTAACAAATAAAACAGCCCTAGTGCGCATTGAAAGCACCGTGAACTTGGCTAAACTTAAAATATGCCAATATCACGTCGTTATTTTATCAAATCGTCGAGCGCGCTTGTTGCAAGCTCGCTTTTTCCGTTTGGCAATGTAACCGCTGCAACAGCAAAGTTAAGTGCTGACGATATTGCACAAGATGAAGCGATAAAACAAACTGCAGAGCACACCTTAGTATTCGCATCGCCCTATCACACCTCAGATGCCTCATTCGTTCCACATTTACACATCGAGTTTAAACGCAATATTCAAAGCCTGTCACAAGGCAAAATCTATGTTGATATCCACGAACAAGGCGAAATGGGCATTGGCACTGACCTGATGGCGGCTGTTTCGCGAGGGCAAGTCGACGCTGCGCTCATTTCAGTTGCAAATTTATCGCGCGCGTTACCACTTCTAGATATTCTAAACATTCCATTTTGGGCAGGTAACAATCAAGCCTTTTTGAATCTAATTAGTTCGCCGTACTGGCAGCAAAACGTAATTGAAAAAATAGCAAAACAAGGTAAATTGGCTATTTTATATCACTACATTACAGGCGCACGTACACTAAGTACCACAAAACTTGCCAATACAGTGGTCAAAACACCAACAGACTTAAAGAATATGGTGCTACGCGTACCCGCAAGCAAGGTGCTAAAACACTTTTATGCCATGACCAGTGCACATATTGTGGAGGTTAACTGGGCGAATGTCGCGAGTATGGCGCGCTTAGGCAAGTTTCAGGTACTCGACCCCGGTATAATCGGCCTGTATGCAGGTCCAAATAATTTACGTGACGAAATCGCAACCATTGCGCAGCTTAACACCGTACCTGATACTTGGGTCAACATAGTCAGTCAAAAGTGGCTTAACACCTTACCGCAAACACTGCGCTTAGCTGTTAACGATGCCGCTGAAAAAACCTTTTTATCTCAGCTAAGTAATGTCAGTCATATCGAATCAAACTGTGAACAGGAGTTTATAAAGCGAGGCTGCACTGTGTTTAAACCAGATCAACCAACGATTGCCTTATGGCAAGACCAATTTGGTCATCATCGCCACGAATGGCGCGATATTAAAAAATCACTGCTCGGCTCGAGTAATGAGTTTTCTAGATTATTAGACGCAACTAAAACCCCAAGTAAACACTCGCTAACTTAAATTATGTCTTGTTATCAACTAGAATCAAGGTCCCGCAATTACAATCTAGTTAATACGTACCAAAACAAGTAATACACTGCTTCTCTGGGTGAGTCATTCAGTAAAACTGTAACTAGCTCTTTGATACATATAATTAAAATAGTAAATAAATAAAACTCAGCAGCCCCTCACTTATTGCAATTAATAATTAATATCATTAACATCCGCACTAATTTTTTTACTCAAGTATCGGATCAACCATGTTAAAAACCTCCCTCAGCCTAACCGCGCTCTTTGTTTCAGGTGCCGTATTTGCCGACGCACCCAACGCCGAACAGCAAGCCAAAGATATGGAACGCATTATCGTAACGGGCAGCCGTGTTGAAGAACGTTTAGATGAAGTAACCGCGTCGGTAGTGATTGTCGATCAGCAAGCGCTACTAAGAAACATGGAAGTAACCAATGAATTGCAAAGCATTTTAGCCATTCAGGTACCAGGCATGGGGCCAAACACTGGCACTAACAGTAGTTCAGGTCAAAACTTACGTGGCCGTAGTGCGCTTGTATTAATTGATGGTTTACCGCAATCTACTCCCTTAAGAAATGGTCGTTTAGCAATTCGTTCTCTTGATCCAAGTGTTATTGAACGCGTTGAAGTGATTAAGGGTGCGACCTCAATTTATGGTAACGGCGCTGCGGGCGGTATCATCAACTACATTACTAAAAATGCCAACAGCAAAGACGGCTTTAACGGTAAACTTAATCTTGCGACTAATTTTTCCGCAACCGACTTCAACGACAGCCTAGGCAAACGTGCCGATGTAACTCTAGATGGTCGTAACAACAAGTTAAGTTATGTTGCCAATGTCGCTTATGAAGATAACGGCATTATTAAAGACGCCGACGGCGACCCGCTTGGTTTGCTTTATGGGATGTCAGGCTTTGAATCTAAAAATGCATTTACTAAAATCGGCTACGACCTAACCGACCAAAGTGCGCTATCGCTTACTTACAACTATTTTGAAGGTCAGCAAGAAACCGACTATATCAGCATCAACAAAACCGTTAACGACGGCGAAAAAAGCTACGCTGAGAAAAACACCAGCGGGGTTAAAGCCCCGGGCGATCCTCAAGGGCCGCGTGGTAACCACAACTTAAAGTTACAATACGAGCACGCTGAAATCTTTACCGATACCTTATTTACCGGTGATGTTTATTGGCAGAAACTTGAAAATGTGTTTTTCTACAGCACTAAATTCCGTGATCCTGAGCTAGACTTAGCGGGCGGCCAATCTATGATTGAGTCTGAAAAAACAGGTATTCGTGCAAACTTTAATACTACAGTTGATTTTGATAACACAGCGGCAAGCTTCACTTACGGTATCGATTTACTCAACGACGTGACAGCGCAAACCATGGTAGATGGCCGTGATTGGACGCCTGAAATGGACATGGATAACGCTGCGCTTTATTTACAATCAAAGTTCGTAATTAATCATGATTGGGTAGTAAAAGCGGGTCTTCGCCATGAAGAAATTGATGTATCAGTTAATGACTTTCAAACCCTTATGGTGTGTCGCAAAACTTGTAGTGACGTAGTCAATGTCACTGGCGGCGATATTGAATACAGCGCAACAACCTACAACCTTGGTTTACGTTACAACGCATTTGATACCTTTATGCCATTTGTAAGTTATTCTGAAGGCTTTGATGTGACAGATTTAGGGCGTACCTTACGCACCGCATCTGCACCAAGCATCAATAAAATTGATACAGATGCGTCAATCATTAAAAACTATGAAGTTGGTTTTGACGGTTACTACGGCATTTTCAACTACCAGTTTGCCACTTTCATCAGTAAATCAAATATCGGTACCAGCCTTGTAGAAGATGCAGCAACAGGCAAATACGAAAGCGTGCGCTCGCCGCAAGAAATCTACGGTTTTGAAGCGGCACTTGAAGCAAAACCAAGCGATACCCTGACACTAGGTGTTAACTACAGCTGGTTAGAAGGTAAAAACACCGATACCGATGAATACCTTAACGGCAGTACGATTAACCCGCCTAAGTTTGCCGCTTATGCCGATGTCACCATCACAAATGACTGGCACGCATCACTTGCCATGATGCATGTTGGCAGCCGTGACCGTTTTGAAAAAGTAGGTGACGTATACACAGGCACCAATGGCCCGGTAAGTAGCTACAATGTTGTTAACTTGAGTACTTCATACCAAATAAGCCAAGATTTCAAAGTATATGGCGGTGTAGAAAACTTACTTAATAACGATTACTACCCTGCTCGCTCTCAGTCTTACACAGGCAGTGGCTACAATGTGAAAGGCAAAGGCGCTACGGTTAATTTAGGTATTAACTACCTGTTTTAATTGTTAATTAAATTGAAAAGGCACCAATTGGTGCCTTTTTTATGTATTAAAAATGCTATTATTGTGAATGGGCGAGACGTTTTGTAAAAACCCGATTTAGCCAAAGCGCCAAGAGCATAATTGCCCCGCCAAGCGATAAACGAAGTAAATCTGCATCACGATTCCAAATCACTAAATTTACAACAATGCCCGCCGGAATAAGTACATTATTCATTACCGCAAGTGTGCCTACATCAACCGCTACTGCGCCTTTGTTCCATGCAAAGTAACCAAAGCCCGATGCGATTAACCCTAAGTAAGTTAAAACGCCCCATTGCGTAACTGTTGTTGGTAATTTATTGATATTGCCGAATAAGGCAAAGCACGTTGCCGCAACAATTAAGGCACCCACAAAAAACCATGCAAATGCTGTTTTATGATCAAGCGATTGTTCGCTCATTACACGCTTATAAAATACTTGTCCGCTGGCAAAGCAAATATTAGCGCCTTGTACTAAGCATAAGCCAAACACAAAATCGCCATCAATGCCCTGATAGCGAATCGCCACCGCGCCAATAATGGCAATAATGGCTACCAGTAAAAACTGGGCGTTAAAGCGCTTTTCTAAAACATCGTTTAATAACGTGATATAAAGCGGTGTCATTACAGTAAACAGCAGTACTTCAGGCACACTTAAATACAAAAAACTGTGGTAGTAAAAGCCATACATAGCGCCTAATTGAATCGCCCCGATAGCAATTAATTTAAGCGCAAGCGGTTTAGCAATACGGGTAATGTTTAAAAACGGTAAAAACACCACTGCGGCAAGCGCAACACGCATTAACACACTAAACCAAGCGTCGACTTGTCCTGCCAAGTACACACCGATTAAGCTAAATGAAAATGCCCACAAAATAGTGACTGAGATTAAGTAATTCATGAATAAATACGGATGGTTAATAAAGCTATGTTATTCCGAAGAGTGTAACCAATTCCCCATCACAATGGTATTAAAGAAGCGTTTTCGCTGGTATTAAACTGAACAATTAAAACGGTGTTAGAAATTAAAAGTGATATGGCGACGCCATATCACTTTTAAACGTATTACTCACTAAATAAGTATTTACACCCTATTAGCCAATTAATCTTTTTCAAGCACAATACGATAGCGCGCTTTACCCGACTTTAAATGCGCCAATGCATTGTTCACATCACTCATTTTAAAGGTTTCAATGTGTGGTTTAATATTGTGCTGCACCGCAAATTCCAGCATTTGAGCTATCGTTGCCGGACTGCCCACAGGTGAGCCTGATACTTGCTTTTGTCCGCCAATTAACCCAAACGCACCTAAATCAAGCGGCTCTAACGTAGCCCCTACAAAGTGTAAGCGCCCTTTTGGTTTTAATGTTGAAAGGTATAAATTCCAATCCAGCTTTACATTGACTGTTGAAATAATGAAGTCGAATTGATTTGCCGCGGCCTCAATTTCACTGCTATCTCGCGAGTTCAGCGTATGGTGTGCACCAAGACTTTTTGCTTCGTCTGATTTTGCCTCAGATGATGTAAATGCGGTAGCTTCACACCCCCATGCATTTAAAAATTGCAGCGCTAAATGCCCAAGGCCGCCAATGCCGATTACCGCAACCTTGTCGGTTGGTTTTACATCAAATTGCACCAGTGGGTTAAATACGGTAATACCGCCACAAAATAGCGGCCCCGCAGATTGCGCATCCATGCCATCTGGTAACGCAACCACCGCCTTTTCATTAGCTCGCACTTTATTTGCAAATCCGCCATGGCTCATTATCGTAGGCGTTGCCGCTGCGCATAAGTTTTCATCACCGGTATGGCACGAATAACAGGTTTGGCAATAGTCGGAATGCCAGCCTAAGCCGACTAACTGGCCTTGTTGTAAACTATTCACGTGACTGCCAGTTTTTACAATACGACCAACAACTTCATGACCCGCCACAAGCGGATATTGTGAAAACCCCCACTCGTTGTCGATCATTGAAATATCGGAGTGACAAATGCCACAATATTCAACGTCAATTTCTACCTCGTGAGCGCCTAATTCACCTACTTCAATCGTATGTTTTTCTAATTTGCCACCGGGCTCTTTTGCTGCGTAAGCTGTAATCATGATTGGTTTCCCTTAGTTTTTTAAATTTGCTTAAGTGGGTACTGAACAACACGGTGTGGCGATCACTTAAAAGTCGCAATCTAATAATTTCATTGGCTTATCTGCCGCCATCACACACCCTCTTGCTTCATCGCTCGCCGCTTTACACTGCTTCAACATTTGTGAACTGCTCGGCGCTTTATCACCTAAAACACGCTTTGCATGACTTACCACAGTTTTACATTCAGTTACGGGAACGGGGTCGGCTTTTGAGCAGCCACTTAAAACTACAATGGCAAAACTACAAGTTAGTGAAAGTGTAACGCTAGACGCGCGGAATTTAAGATGGTTCATAACAAGTCCTGAGAAAATAATCGTTCACTCAGTATAGTCATAAATTGGGGCGGTCAATTCGCTGTTAACGAATATAAGCCCACTTTGCATTCGCGTTTGTGTGGGCTCAGTTACAGGTTAAAAATTACAGGTTAAAATTTTGCAAGAAAGGTTTGATAAGCAACTTGCACATTTTTACTTTTGAACATTTCGCCGTGACCGGCATTTTCTGCAATCACCAGCTGCTTTTCGGCACTTGTACTTGCATTAAATAGTTTCTCTGACAAAATTGCTGGCGTTTGTTTATCATCAGCGCCACCAATTACAAGCAGTGGCCCTACATAGTTTTCACTAAGTACTTGTTTATTATCAACCGAGTAAAACGCATCATCAATTTGCACATCAACAAATACTTTTGAGTACCAAGGCATCGCTTCGTCTACCCAATCATCTACATTAGTCGCCGAGCCTTGCATTACTAACCCATCAACCGCTTTATTTTTGGCAAGTTGCGCAGCAATAAAGCTGCCAAGTGAATAACCGTGCACAATCACTTTGTCGGCTTTAAGGGATTGCTTGGTATAGTCGAAGGTAACATTAGCGTCGCTGATTAAATTAGCGATTGTGGCAGTGCCTTCGCTCGCACCTAAGCCGCGACGGTCAAATATCACGATGTCGTAATCGTATTCGGCAAGCTCAAGCAAGGCGTTGGTAGCCGCTTTCTCAACACTCATGCCATTACCAGGGATGTACAAAACTGTGTTTTGTGTTTTCTCATTGTCTAAAAACACGCCGTACAAGGTAGTGGTTTTATCTTCTGACGGGATTGAGATCACGTTGACATTATGGTGCGGTGTTTGCGCATTCAAAGTGTTGATAAAGGTATCGCTATAAAGCGTTTTTTCGTCACCTTGTACAATAAAGCGTGATTCTTTAATAGTGGCCGTACAGCCGGTAAGCGCTAATGCAGATGCGAAAAAGACCAGGCGTTTCATATTTATATCCTTATTATTATTTTTAGTATAAGAACATCACCAATATGAAAAGTTCAACATCTTCATGTGTTTAGTGAGTAGCTTAGTGGCTGTTAAACGCTATTTTTGTAAATCCACTAGGCGCAACTAATCATTCCTTGTCGCAACGCGAATGCCGTTTTTATAAAAATAGCGTTTGTCTTCTGCATCATATTTTTCGTAATTGCGATGACTACGCATAAAGGTGTTCACATCTGCACCTTCAACTCGTGACCCACGCCAATAGACATGGTTCGCATCACGAATCGCCATATCACGATTAATCACAATCACAGTATTTAAATCAACGCCTTCAACTTTTTTATCTTGAAAATAAACCGCATTGCCATCACTTGCGTAACTTGCAAAGCGTTCCAATAAGGTAAAATAGTCAGCATTTGCACCTTCTATTACTTTACCTTGGAAAAATACTTTGCCACCACTTACTAAATAATCATCGTTACTCAGCACTTTTAACGGTGTTTGTTTTTCACCAAGTAATTGGTTTTTGTAATAAATACGTGAATTATCGCGGCCGTAGCTGCCGTGTTCTAGCAATAACGCATAACTGTGCGCATCGGCATTAGGTAAGCGGTGTTGTTGATAAAACACCTGACTTGCATCTTTGGCAAAGCCGGCATTATTAATAATCTGAAAGGTTTTAGCATCAGCGTGTTCTACACGGTTTTTGCCAAAATAAACGCTGTCATCGAGGGTAAAATAGTCATCATTAAATTGCGTAAAAGAATCGATATTTTGATAAGCAACCGACTCTAACCATACACTCGATTGCGAATCGCCATTATCGTTTTGCTGATAACTGGCATCAAACCAATACAGCTTATGCTCGTCGTAAATAAACAGCTCATTTAGCGCGTTAACATGTAGTCCGGCAACTTGGGTTTTAATAAAATGATCATCGTGTTTAATAAATACCGCATGCGCATCTTTCACTATGTATTCATTTAAAAGCGCTAACGATGCAACATCAACCGCTTGCGGCACAAAATAATAATAAGCCTGCTTGTCATCTTTCGTCCAAGCATCATTTATTATTTCAAAACTAGCGGGATTTGCATCACTAATGATATGCAACGGGGAATCTGATTGTTCAGCTAAGGCACTTTCAGTAACAAGTCGGGATGGCACATAAACGTGGTTTTTATCGCGTGCAATTAGCTCATTAATAAGTGAAAAAGTCATGTAATCAACTGAACGGGTGATCACGTCTGATTGGTAATAAATATTGTTTTTGTCTTTAGCAAAATCGCGCGCAAGTACTTCAAATGTCTCAACATCTGCCCCTTCAATTAGGGTGTTGCCAAGCTCAAACCAATTCCCCATGGGCGAATAACGAATTTGCTGTTTATCGTATGAATAATAATAAGAATCTGATTTGTCTTCGTCGACTGCACCAGAGAACCAAAACGACGGATTGATAAGGTAACTTAACCAAGGTCGGTCATCGGCGCGTAATTGTGATGCAAAACCCAAAAGTACCGCAATAAACACGGCACTTAGCCAGAATTTGCCATTAAACAAGAAATCCATTGCTTGATTAGCCTTTATTTTTTTATTTTTATCCTAATCTAAAACGTAATTTATGTCAGTGTTTATTATGACTAATTTGCATATTTAATGCGCAACTTAGTCGCTTATTATTGATACTGAAACACGCTCTCTAAAGGCAAATTAAACACAGCAGCAATTTTAAACGCGACCTCAAGCGAAGGGGAATACTTGGCAGCTTCAATTGCCATAATGGTTTGGCGCGTAACGCCAACACGATCGGCTAATTCTTTTTGCGTCATTTCGCCATTCATAAAACGCAGCATTTTTATTTGGTTAGTAATTTGAAGTTCAGCCATATACTGCACTCATTCGGCTTTTAACAAGTTGCATTATATAGTTAACCGCCTCCGACAGAATAAACGACACAACCATAATATGCAGCGCTAAAAATGGCAGTTGATGCCCTTTAGCCGACAGCCAGTTTTGCGCCTCAGCAGTGTACTGAAAAATAGCAATGCACACACCGGCTTGGAGCACCCACAAGGCATGCTTATTGCCAAATAAATCAATTAACTTCTCTCGTTCATCAAGGGGTCGCTCTAACTCTCCGTCGCTAACCACTTGCAGTAATATTCTGCTCGCAATAGCAACCACAATCGAAAATACAATTGCCTTAAGCAATAAGCTTGAAACAAAACCAGCATCAGCTTGCATTTCAGGCGTCGCAGCAATCAAACGCGTTAAATAGAAATATAAAATGCCAAGTGTTGCGACTAAATCTACCGTTAGCGTCAACTCACGAAAGCTAATCGAATTAAGAAAATCCCGTAACTCATTTTTAGTCATATTTATTATTCCTTACATTAAGTTAAAAATATTTAACATTAATAAATATAAACCAGCATCCCTGTATGTCAAATATTTTTTACTTTGAGTTAACTAAAACTAACTTCACAACACCTCAGGTTTTATACTCACCATTAACGTATTCAACACAGTTCAAACCAAACACCACACGCAACAACAAATAATTACGCTCTTATCGTGTCAAACATCTCTGCTATATTTATAATAAAAACAATAACTGTTATCATTTATTGTCTCTAATTTTATTTCTCGTTTATTTATGGAACATGTTTCGTCAAAAAGCAGTTTTAAAAAGGAAATCTGCTACCGTATTTTAATTGCCGCATTTTTAGGTTATGCACTAACCATCTCAGTCAGTGTTTTAATTTCTTTTCTATTGCCTCTCTCACAAAAAGACGCCGTTGCTGCCAGTTCAATGTTGAGTTTTGCTCTTTATACGGGTTACATCATGTACGTATTTTCAGCAAAAAGTTATCGCAGCGTTTTCATTAACAGCCTGTTAGTACTCGCCGTTAGCGCGCTGGCCAACGCGCTTATGTTTTGGCTAAGAGGTTAATATGAAAAGTGGATTTCGCCAGTCTATGGCGTGGCTTCATACCTGGACAGGCATTTTAGTAAGCTGGCTGCTTTATTTTATTTTTGTTACCGGCACCTTAGGTTATTTCGACAGTGAAATTGATGCATGGATGGCGCCTGAATTACCAAAGAACACCGCCAATATTGAAACGTCGTTAACAACCGCGCAAACCCATTTGCAGCGATACGGGCAAGACGCCAAAGAGTGGCGTATTTATTTACCCCTCACTCGTAGCGAACCGCATTTATGGTTAAGCTATCAACAAAA
Source organism: Pseudoalteromonas sp. P1-9 (assembly GCF_001399975.1). GTDB lineage: Bacteria > Pseudomonadota > Gammaproteobacteria > Enterobacterales > Alteromonadaceae > Pseudoalteromonas. The sequence goes on along the minus strand of NZ_LKBD01000009.1, from coordinate 75,404 downwards.
AAATGACGAAGATAAACTATCACGCGTTAGTAAAACTCTAAATGGCGAAACAGGCGAAGTACTTGAGCACCGTAAAACGGGCGGCGGACAAGCCTTGTATCGCATGCATTATCGGTTGCATTACTTGCCTACCCGCTTTGCTTATTATTTAGTGGGTATTTTCACCATGTTTATGTTGCTTGGCCTAGTTACTGGCATTGTGGTACATAAAAAAATCTTTAAAGAATTTTTTACGTTTCGCTCAAATAAAGGCGCTACATCTTGGTTAGATGGGCATAATTTAATGAGCGTGGTGAGCTTGCCGTTTCATTTAATGATTACTTACTCTGGATTAATCATGTTTATGTTTACTTATGTGCCGTTTGTTATGAACGCAAGCTACGGCTTAGGTGAACAAGGCAAAAAGCAATTTTTTGATGAGTATTATCAACGCGGAGCTCCGAATGATGCAGCTGGAATACCTGCCGTCCAATTACCACTGCCTGTACTTTATCAAAAAGCGCAAGATGTATTAACACAGCATAACGATACACGACAAAGTTACGCGGTGCGTATTTATCACCCTAACGATTTAAACAGCGTAGTGGTATTTTCCCTTGAGCAAACCTCACCAAGTGATGACGGTACAAAACTTATTTTGCACGCCACTAACGGTGCAACTTACGCATATACACCACAGTTTGAAGGCACGCGTCATGTTCAATCTATCTTTTTAGAGTTGCATGAAGGTATTTTCGCAAGCTTGCCAATACGTTGGTTGTACTTTTTAACGGGATTAACGGGCTGTGCCATGATTGCCTCTGGCATGGTACTTTGGACGACAAAACGCCGTAAAAAAGCGCTCTCAAACCCTACAGGCTTGCCATTTAGTTTTAAATTAACCGAAGGGTTAAACATTGGTACAGTGGTTGGGTTACCCGCCGCCATTGCTGTGTATTTTATTGCTAACCGTTTGTTGCCTATAGAAATGGCATCGCGCGCAAATTGGGAAATGCACTGTTTATTTATAACTTGGTTAGTATTTTTGCTGCACGCTTGTAAGCATTCTTGGCAAAATCGCGGCGCAGTTGCTTGGTACCAGCAATGGCTTATGGCTGCCACTTTATTTGCGCTGGTACCAATTACCAACGGCCTAACCACCGAGCGCGGTTTAATTACCAGTATCAAGCAAAACGATTGGGGTTTTGCTAGTTTCGATTTAGTTAATCTTGCTGCTTCTGTGCTTTGTATGTGTATTGCAATACTTGTGAAAAAACACCGTTTAGTAAACGCTGAAACAGCACCAAGTAAAAGACCACGCCGTGAGGTAGCTGCATGATTTTATTAATTTCAAGCTTATTGATTTATCAGGCGCTTTGCTTATTTATGTTGGCGATGCCCAAATACACCAAAGCGCTTGGTCGTGAATTCAAACCGTCGTCTCAACAAAGCACAGGGTATCGCCTCGGTGCGTGGCTTTTAATCGCTTTGAGTATCACAATATTAACCTTTGAAAATGGTTTTTCAAACGCACTTGTGTCGCTTTGTGGCTTAGTTACTTTGCTTGCGTGTATATTAAGTGTGCTATTTGAAAAAAAGCCCTTTTACGCGTTAGTGCCAGTTATTCCAAATAAACAGCCATTAAGCGTCATATTTGCGTTAATACTGGGGCTAGAACTAACTGGATGGTACTTTATATAACTCGTATTTGGGTTTTCAAACCGCCTAAGCGTGCCTTTAAATGCGCTTAACACAGCATAATAAAGGCACCTTTAACCCTGCTAAGGACTGGTTAACGTATTACTTGCGACTAAACTTGCGCCGCGATTTTTTCTGATATGTGCTAATAATCGCTGCTGATTATTTGGAAATTCGTCGGTAAAAGTGCGCGCGTGGCGGCAACCATTAAATTGCCAAAATTGGCTGTTATCGCCAGCGACTTGATAGAGCGCCTTGCCACGAGTAATAGGGATCAATCTGTCATCATTACAATGAGCAATAATGGTATCAATATTCACAATTTGCTTAATGTTACTGGCAGGTGAGCGTTCATCACTCACAAGCGCAGGAATACGACTACTAAACCACTTTGCAATTGGTACATTTGCTACTACATCTCGCGCAAGATTTTGATAACTGTCAAAGCTTGAATCAATTACTAACAGGTCGAAATAACGCTCAAGTTTGCTTTTGGCTAAGCCATCAAGGGCAATCGCACCGCCCATTGACGTGGCAACAATCACTTTATGTTGATGGGCAAGACCGTGACTAATTTCAAACACAGTTTGAGCATCTAATGCTAAGTTTTCACGGGTCGGTTTGCCGTTTGATAAGCCGTAACCAGAATAATCAACTAACATCACGTCGTAACCCTCATCAACCAGCCATACTACCTTTTCAACGGTTTGCGATAAATTACCACGATTACCATGGAAGTGGATAACGAGTCCTTGAGGGTTGTCGCTTAAATGATGTTGTAAATGTAAAGTGTTGCCCGAGCGAGAGCGAATAAAACTGTCTTTCACTGGGTGAGAAAAGTCGTCTTTTGAAAAGACAATTTTGTCATTTGGACTATATAAAAAATAGTTACTGCTGCATCCTTGCAAGAAAAGTAGTGCGCCAAGTATTAACCACTTCATACACACCTCTTAAACTGTGTTGATGTAGTTAGTTTTACGCGCCGCTCAGTCTGTTAGTTCACTTTGAGCGTTATTTATCTACTTTAATGCTGCGCGGTGCGCCAAGTAAAATGCCTAAATGGCACACACACACCGAGAAAAACGCGCTTAAACCAAGGGCACCGCCATAATCTTTAATGAACGGCACCAAGTTTTCAAACAATACTGAAAACAGCACCGCCGCAATCACCTGAGTATAAACCCCAAAGCGTTTAGGAGCGCTCATGCCAACAAAGGTGCTGCCAAAAAACACTAAACTATAAAGCGCAACATCCCATTGCACGGTGTAAAAAAACAAATAAGCAATAATCGAAAGCGAAGTGGATGCTCTTATGCCATCAAACCGATTGCGCTTGGCAAGTAAATAGGTGGCAAGTGAACCAAACAGTGAAATAAGCATAAAATCTAGGCTCATAGCACACCTTTAATCAATACAAACAAAGCACTACAGGTAAACGCGATTCCACCTAATCTGCCGCCAAATCCTTCAAATAAACTAATGCTTTTTATATACAAAAATGTGCCAATCAAGGCGACAAATATTAGTTCCCAAAGTGAGTTAATAGCTGCAGTAGAGCACATTCCGGCAAAGCAGCCCGTATAAATTGCAGCATAAGGGTGATGTTTAAACTCTGTTTTAAACGGGATAAAGCTGCCAATAAGTGCAGGAAACGTCGCCGCTAACACAATTGGTACCGAAAAAGAGGAATGCAGCACGTAGCAACTCACACTGCCGAGCAAAAATAAACTATAAATAAGGGGAGTAAATAAGGTCATCACGGCTATTTTAATCAAAACGCCGTTAGATAAATAGCCATACTTTTAGCCATATACAATAAACGTAAATACTTTCACGTAATTGTTACTAAATTTGTTTTTCACTAGTAATAAAGTCACTGCCTGATATTCTGGATTTTGGGGCAAATTACAAGGAATTCCATGCTAACCTTTACTCAAAAAATCACCATTGCATGTTCAGCAATACTGGCATTTGTGTCATTTAACAGTACTTCAGCTGAGCGCGAACTGCGTTCACCTCCACGCAAATTAACCACACAACAAGCTAAAGTCGCTGCAGCTAATTATCAAAAATACTGTGCTCTTTGTCACGGTGAAAACCGCGAAGGTCATAAAAACGATCACGCACCGTCACTTCGCAGTAAAAGCTTAATGGAATCAGGCATTGCCCATCAAATTTTACGACCAATGCAATACGGACGTGTAGGAACAGCAATGGGTGGTTATTTAGATGAGGTTGGCGGTCCAATGACATTGGATGAAACCTGGGATCTCACCTATTGGCTATTTGAACAAGCGGGTTACGATCGCTTAAAGTTTACCACTAACCCTGTTCACGGCGATATTAAGCGAGGTGAGCAAGTCTACCAAAAAGAATGCGCTAGCTGTCATGGCGATAAAGGCCAAGGGATCACCGGCCCTGCCATTATGAACCAATCAGCGCTGGCTCATAATACCGATGAGTTTATTCGCTATGCCATTGAAAATGGGCGGCAAGATACGCCAATGCAATCGTTTAAAGACAAACTTTCAAGTGCTGATATCGACAATATTACCGCGTTTTTACGCAGTAAGTCGCTCGGTTGGAAAGATGAGACACCGGTACTCAAAGCACTGCCTACGCCAGAAAATTACATCGTAAACAAAAACGGCGACGATCCAAACTTTGATTTAAAAGATGGCATGTATGTGCTGTCAAAAGACTTAAACAAAGCGCTTGAGGCCAAAAAACGCATGGTGCTGCTCGATACGCGGGTTACATCGGTTTGGCAAACTGCACACATTGAAGGGGCGATTCCTTTCCCCTACTACGCAGATTTAGATGAAACTGTGGCTGGCATTCCAAAAGACGTACAAATTGTTGCCTATTGTTCATGTCCGCGTGCGGCCGCCGATCACACGATTAATCGTCTAAGGCAACGTGGTTATACCCGCACAGCTGTCTTGTGGGAAGGTATTTTTGGTTGGATGAATCAAGGCTATCCGGTGAGGCGTGGCGATATTGACGGCGTTAACGATTAATGCACTTAAAATTAAAAGTCGGCGTAAACTACGCCGACTTATTAAAGCAATTCACTTAGTGTGTGAATGCTGCTTAAAAATGGCTATAACGTTATGATTTAACTGGTTGAATGCTGGCAAGCGCTTGGCTAAAGTCAGTCACTTCAAGCTCAACAATATCGCCTTCTTCAGCCCAGTTTACACCCACAACAATGTCATCATCTTTTAAATCTTCTAGCCAATAATCTAACCAGTCGTTAATTGAAATTTCGCTTGGTGTAAATGCTTGCCATTCCTGTACACAGTGTGTTTCGGCCAACGACTTGCTTGACCAAACTGGCATCACTTCTGCATTTTCAAAATTAGGAGAATCTAATACAACCCAATCTTCACTTTCTTTATCTTGCAGTGCCCACACTGATTGGCTTGTTTTACTTTGCGCTAAAAATTCCGCTAAGATTTCGCGTTGGTTGGTATCACTCATAGCATCTCCTACTGTCTGTGTTATGTGTGTGAGATTATACCTTTTATGTGACAAATTTATCGCATAGAAATGTAACTCACACATTTTAATTGCCGATTATCACAAAATGTTTGAATCACTTTGTAACAGTTCTGCTGTTCCTTTATTGCATCATTTTTTTTACTCTAATGAAAGTTATCAATTGTGGAGAAAGCAATGAAAGATCTACAAAAATTAGTTGGCAGCCTAAATAAATCAGGTGCATTAAGTGGTTTTTTAGGTGGTGTAGCAGGTGGCGGCTTAACCAGTTTGCTATCAGGTAAGAAGTCAAAAAAAGTGGGTAAGAAAGCAGTAAAGTATGGCGCACTGGCCGCCGTTGGCGGACTCGCTTGGAAAGCTTATCAACAATACAGCGAAAAAAGCAGCCAAACTCAGCAAGCCTCTGATAGGCAGGCATTTGATAACGCTATGCAAAATCGCAGTAGCCAATACCGCGTTGAGCCGACACATATGCAAGAGCAAAACTTTGATGCCGTTGTTGAAGACGAAACGGGTAACGGCCAGTTAATTATAATGCGCGCCATGATCGCGGCAGCGTATGCCGATGGCCATATTGATGAAAATGAGCGCCAAACTATTTTCGCTCAAGTAGAGCAAATGGCACTAACAACACAAGAAAAAGCCATGTTGTTTGATGAATTACGTGCGCCAATGAGCTTAAGTGAGCTAGTTGCAACCGTGCCTAACGCACAAACGGGCATTGAAGTGTATGCAGCAAGCGCAATTGATTTAAACCAAAGTGCATCACAGCAATATTTACAAACTTTAGCTAATCAACTGTGTTTACCACGCGACTTAGTAAACAGTATTCATCATCAACTAAACCAAGCTGATTAGCGAGAGCAACAACTAAAAAACCAGAGTCGCCTCTGGTTTTTTGAGTGTTATTGCTTATACGGTGTGTAATTGTATTTTTGCCCAGCAAGTGCAGCTTCGTACATAAAGCCGCCTTTTGCCAGCGTCATCACCGCCATGCCTTTACGGTATTTTGCTTTATTTTGCTTGGTGGAATTCGCATCGGTGCCGACACTAGAACTAACACCCGTAGAGCCTGCCTGCGCTTGAACCGCGGCGGTAATAGCAACTGCTGACGCCCCTGCACCAAATTCAAAATTGCCCGAGGTAAATTCATCAAACGCACGTTTGTCTTTTAAGAAAATGATTTGGCTGTAGGCTTGCCCTCCTGCTTGAAAGCCAACCGATAATTGACTAACACTTGTTTTACCCACCGCTTTGCCTTGCTTGTAAACCTGACCTTTACCAAAGGCAGCGCCTAACCCTAAGCCACCTTTACCAATGGTTGGAAATACCACATAGCCATAAGCACTATTAAAAAAGCGCTTGGTTTCGTGAGATTGTTTAAAATTTTGTAGCGTAGTTTGATATTCATCGGCACTGGCGAACGTACTGATGCTAACAAGTAGTAGTGACAGTATTGGTGTAAGAAACTTTCCCATATTCTCTCTCCTTTTACATGTTGAATAATCTTTGTAGCTGACCACGTATTTTATTGTGCTGCACAAATGGCATGTTCAGCAAAAAAGCAGCACGTTTAATCGGTAAAAACATCGCCCTTTTTAGCAGGCGATTAAGGTTTATTTGAATTCGGGTTAACTAAACAATTAAAACTAGTTAATCACTTTTTCGATTTTGCCTTTATAAAATGCGTATTTTGGCTTTTTAAAGCCGTTCCCCGTTAGCGTACCGCCACGTAATTTTGCAATTAACACGTTAAGGCCAATAAACATCATCATGGTTAGCCATAAAAATAACACTATTGGCAATAAGAATACGCCAAGCCCAATAGCGGCTAACAGTGTTAATGTAAAAGATAGCTTATTTTGAAAAATTAAATTGCTCATAACTTTTTCCTTCTGTGGAGTGCGTATTGTTCAATTATTTCCCTTAATCCAAGCTTAACATTCAACCACTGTTTTATTTTTGTGCTATTTGAGCAAAATTTAATTATGGTGCCTGATTAGCTTCCTATTGTATTGCTCCTCATTGATGTAGGAAAGTGACTTTGCTGAAGCCCAAAGACGCTATCGGCAAACTCACATAAAGTAGCGTTTCCACCTAGCCTTTTCCTTGTCTAAAACCAAATCAAACTGCTGTAAAAAGCCAACTTGAACCGTCAACGGTCCCTAACTTACGACTTGTTTCATGATTGAACGCAGCCAAATGTGTTTTTCATTGGCCCGTGAACGTTTTAACCACAACATAGAAATATCAAAATCAGGTACCTTAATAGGCGGCGTGACGCTTTGTAGCGCATCGTTAGGTAATGAGATTTCGGCCATGCGCTTTGGCACAATCGCGATAAGATCTCGCTCCAACAGTAAACGTTGTACGGTTAAAAAGTTACGACTAGCCACAGTCACCCTGCGTGTTAAACCATCTTCACTCAGCAAATTATCTACTTGAGTGGTTAAACTACCATCGGGGCTGACAATCGCATGTTCAATATTAGCAAGAGTATGCTTTGTGATTGGCATTATGCGTTTGGCAAACTCTTTATTTAACAAACACATGTGTTGCTCGCTATACAGTAACTCGCTTTCAAACGCGTTATGTAAGTTAGGAATGCTGCCAATCACCAAATCAAGTGATTCTTGCTCACTAAGTTCACGGTAATTCACCCTATTTACGTTAACGAAACTAATTTGCGCATTAGGCGCTTGCGCACGAATTAAATCGAAAATAGCCGGCGCAAAAATATACTCAGCGTAGTCGGTTAAGCCAATTCGACAAACCCCTTGATAGGTTTTTGCATTGAAAGTGTCACGCTTTAGTACCTGCTGTTGCACTAATTGCAGCATCGACTCAACACTCGGATAAACCGCATGAGCAAAGTCTGTTGCCACCATTTTATGGCCCACTCGCACAAACAGTTCGTCATCAAGTAATATCCGTAAGCGCGATAAACTGTGACTCATTGCCGATTGACTAACAAAGTTTTTTTCTGCCGCTAAGCTAACGCTTTCAAAGCGATACAAATACGAAAAAGCCACCAGCAGGTTTAAATCGACATTGCGCCATTTCGTTTCTTCAATCGAAACCATTAACCAATCCCATTTAATTCATATTTATTACAAATAATATTAATTGGATTAATTGTATCGCTTTTTTTAAGCTTTGCGCAGGTTTGATAACACAGATATTTATGCGCGTATGTTCAGTATTTTTAAAACGTTCTTTTTACTCGGCTGGGTCAGTTTCGGGGGGCCTGCCGCCCATATTGGCTACTTTCGCCAAACCTTCGTCACTAAATATAAGTGGTTAAGTGATGAAGAGTACGGCCAACTGATTGCGCTTAGTCAGTTTTTACCCGGGCCTGGTTCAAGCCAAGTAGGCTTTGCATTAGGTTACAAACGTGCCGGTTTACAAGGTGCGATCGCGGCGTTTGTTGGTTTCACTCTGCCATCGGTGATTATTATGCTGGCGCTTGCAATCACCTCAAGTGCGCTGGTTAATAACAGTATTTTTGAAAGTATTGTTCACGGGTTAAAGCTACTCGCCGTTTTAGTAGTGGCAGACGCCACATGGGGAATGTTTAAAAACTTCTGTAAAGACACTAAAACCGTATTTTTGTGCATCGCCACAGCGTGCGTATTGCTTGTAAGCCCTACTCTTAGCACGCAATTTGCCGTGTTAATTAGCGCTGCGCTTATTGGCGCGGTTGCATTAAAAGGTAAAATACCGACGACACATCAGCAAGAATTTAAACCTAGCCTAATACCATTGCTGTTGTTTATTGTCTTGTTACTTGGGCTGCCTTTAACTGCATCTTTGGCACCTGAAATAAGCCTATTTAATGATTTTTATCAGGCTGGTAGTTTAGTATTTGGCGGTGGTCATGTAGTACTGCCTTTACTGCAAAACATCGTTGGCGACCAATTATCACAAGACGCTTTTATAACAGGCTACGCAGCGGCGCAAGCAGTACCTGGGCCTATGTTTACCTTTGCTACCTATATTGGCTATGAACTATTTGATAATGCGCCAATTATCGGTGCGCTAAGCGCTACCTTAGCGGTATTTTTACCAGGCTTTTTACTGTTATTAACGGTGCTAAAAGACTGGCAAGTACTTGCTAACAAACCAAGCGTAAGTGGTGCGCTTGCAGGCGTTAACGCCGCGGTTGTAGGATTGCTAATAGCGGCGCTTTATACGCCTATTTTCACAAGTGCGGTAAGTGCACCAAAAGATATCGCTTTGGTATTGATTGGCTTTTTAATTATGAAACAGTTAAAACTTCCTATTATTTGGTTAGTTGTTAGCTTTATGCTAGGCGGATTAGCGTTAAGCGCCATTTAGGCAGCAAAGGGTGCAAACGCCGCAAATTGAAATTTGCGTTAGTGTGGGATTTTACTTATGCTAACGCTTTTTTGCGCCAAATTATGAACTGTATTTCTTGCCAAGCCCCATTCAAATGCGAAAGCCAACAAGGCAGTTGTTGGTGTTTTTCGCTTCCCAATATTTTACCAGTCACTAAAGACGCCAATTGCTTATGTAAAGCATGTTTAATCGATAAAATTAACGATGAACTATTACGTCTTTACGAAACGAAATCAAATAGCGAATTAGTTACGCTTGCTGCGCAATATCAAAACCAGTTTCCCGTTGAAAAGTTAGATTATTATTTAAATGAAGACGGTTATCGTGTGATGACGAAATGGGCGCATTTAAAACGCGGTTATTGCTGTGGTAATGGCTGTAAGCATTGCGCTTACTAAACAACCTGAGTTTAGGCTTAGTCGAAAAGCCCAGTAACTCAAAATCATTGAGCGATAGATAGCTGCTGGAAAAGTGCACCTAAAAAGGTGCACTTTTTAGGTTAACGGTAGAACGCTTCAACCGTGCCTTTTGATTTGATAAGCATAGGTTGGCCGTAACGATCTAACGCTTTTGGTGCAGCAGTTTTAATCCAACCTTCACTGATGCAATACTCTTCAACGTCAGAGCGCTCTTTACCATTGAAACGAATACCAATATCCTGCTTTAACACTTCTTCAGAGTAGAATTTGCTGCGCGGGTTAATTGAAAGACGATCCGGTAATGCTGGTAAATCTGTTTTATCGTTCATAGTTATTTCTTTATTACGTATTTAATTTGCGCCATTGTAGAAAATTGACCGTATACGCTCAATAGCAAAGCACTAAATTAATCGAGAATTGTAAAAAGCGTACTTTACCTTTGCTAAAAAGCGGTGAGGTAATAATCATTTACACAAAACAATTTGTTAGCAATGTGCTTTTGCTTCTATAGTAAGCATATTGGCCAAATAATTTAAAACCTTAACGCGGCCAACAATTTGAAGTAAGGGAGTGTGCGTATGAGAAAACTCATTAAGAATAAATGTGTCTCGTTTTACTTACTAAAACCCGAAACCTACTTGTTTGGTAAACACCACTTTATTCGTAATAAAATTAAAGCTGCGGGCTTTAAAATAATCGGTAAACAGAAAATACAACTCACCTTTTCGGATTTAATGGCACTTTACCCCAATTTAATGGCGCGCATTACTATGTCGCTACGCGTACCATTTTTAATGGATTTGGACATGTACTTTGTCGAAGGCGACAACGTGGTGCCTCGCTTAAACGCGCTAAAATACGATATTAGGCAAGAATTATCTGGCGCAAGACTAGGTGGCTTTTTACATACTCCAGATAGTCCAACAGAGCTACAACAACATTTATCCATACTGTTAAAAAATCAGTCTTAATAAACGTAAAAAAGCAGCCAATCGGCTGCTTTTAACTTTTCATTCGTTTGGCAAATTACGCGGCGTTGTCTTCAATGCCTACGATAACCCAAGGTGCATCTTGCTGTGACAAGCTGCGCTCTAGGTGCCAAATTTCATCAATTGCCTCTTCTTGCTTATCGCCTAAATCGCGGTATTTACCACGAAAACGTACACTGATTTCCCATAACATAGGTGATGTATCAGCACGTGCTAGTTCTGCATCGATAAACATAACTTCAGTCGCCACTTCTTCAACCTCTGCTCGCTCTTGTTTTAGTTCAGCTAACAGTTGCTCACTTACGTACTCAGAAATCACCGTAAAGTCGTTATCATTCCATGCTTTTTGTAACGTATGGTAGTGCTCACGAGCACCTTGCAAAAAGCCGTTTAAGTCAAAACTAATCGGTAAATTCATAGGTACCGATTGGCTCTGCTGTGCAAAGCCTTGATTGCTAAATTGCTGCGGCGCAGCCTGTGACGAAGGAGCGTGTTGCACTGGCGGCACGCCTGCAAACTGCGATTGGCTTTGCGCCTTTTTCATCATAAATGCTTTAAACAATTTAAATAATACAAACGCAACGAGCGCAATAATGATGAAGTCCATAAATTGGAATCCTTCAAAATCGCCACCTAGCATTGCGGCAATTAAGCCACCGGCAAGTAAACCACCTAGAATGCCACCCATTAAGCCTTTTTTAGAAGATTTCTTTGCCGGAAGCGTTGGGTTATTTGTATCAACTTGCTGTTTTTGTTGTGTTGTTGTGGTTTGTTTCGTTTTACCTTTGCTTTTGCTGCCAAACTTTTTACGTGCTTCAGCATCAAACGAAAAAGAAAACATTAACGCAACGAGTGCGAAAAACCATGCGAATTTTTTCATTAAATTTTTCCATATTATTAAGCTGCGAGCATTCTAAAAGCGGCACTTTTAGAGTCAATAGGTTTAAGCAATATAAAGTGGTTAATTTTATTGAAAATTTCATTAAATTTTTTCTAAACATCATTACCTTGACCATCAATTTTTATAACAGAGTTGATAATTGACAAAAATCATGTAACAACATAAAGCCAAAGCAATTAGAGTAAACCAGCGAATTACAAAAGGATATTGCATCAGTATGCTGTTACGCCAAAATACTCCCCCATTACTTTGCCTAACACTTTGTTTAGGACTTGTTGCCTGTGCAAAATCCCCCTCAAACGCTACAGCACCTGTGCCAAACAACCAAGTAAACGAATCAAGTAATAACTCTGTGGCGAATGCGCTTTATCAACAGCTAGATGCTTGGCAAGGCGTGCCATACAAACTGGGTGGTACATCAAAAAAAGGCATTGATTGTTCGGCGTTTGTGCAAACGACCTATATTGACCGTTTTGGCTTTTTATTACCGCGTACGACCCTTAAACAGGCTGAATTTGGCAACAAAGTGAACAAACCAGACTTACAAGCGGGCGATTTAGTGTTTTTTAAAACAGGTTTTCGTACTTATCATGTTGGTATTTATATTGAAGATAATCAGTTTTTACATGCCTCTACCAGTCAAGGCGTTATTGTGTCGTCGTTAAAAAATAGCTATTGGCGAAGCGCTTTTTGGCAGGCAAAACGCATTAACTTTTAATAAAGACCCTCAAGTCCAATAAAAAAGAGTTACCGCACTTGCTTAAACATAAAGCGTACGATAACTCTTATCGGTTAGGTTATTAAATCACAATTGATTAATTGAAATTAACCGTTACTTCATTTGAGCAAACATCGCCTGCCTGACAAACTTTATAGGTAAAGTTTGTTTCCGTTACGCCACGGCTGAAGTCACGATAAACACCCACATTTTCTACCGTTTCATACAATTCACCATTACGGTAAACGTCGACAGTACCTTCTGTTGCGCCATCGATTAATAACTCAACGCGCATAAAGCCTGTACGCGATAAGTTTGCACGTTTCACATCAACCACAATGTTGGCGTCTGAGATTTGTACATCTTTACTTGCAGTATCACTTAGGCCTTCTGCATCAGTTGTGGTTAACGACACGTTGTAATTGCCCGCCGCCGCATATGCATGAACTGGGTTTGCTTCAGTTGATGTATTGCCATCACCGAAGTCCCATAGATACGACACGATATCATTGTTGCGATCACTACTTGCGTTAGTGAACATCACATTGTAGCCATCACGCTCAAAGGTAAAATCAGCAACCGGTGCTACTGGCGCAACATCGCCAATTGCACTGAAGGTTAACGACCAGCTGTCTAATGAGCCTGTGTCTGCGCTATAGGTATCTTCAACATATAAGGTCCAATCGCCAGCTGCATTTTCACCATTGAAAATAACTGCTTCATACGTTTGGTTAATATTGTCAGCCGAACCGCCCGATTTATTGTGCAGTGTTGTCACTGTGCCTGTCGGTGAAGTAAGGGTAACAATTAAATCGCCAATGTAGGTATGTGTAATATTAACCGTCGCGAGTGTATTAAAGATGGTGATTTCATCTGGCACAGTAATGACAGACGATACACCTGCGGGGTCATTGTCTGGAATTGATACTGCGTCGCTATTGCCGTAAGTGAAGTCAGCGAGCCCTTGTGGGTTAACATATAATCCAACAGTACTTGATTTCTCTAACGCGCCACTTTGACCTGTTACCGTGAAACTATAATCACCCCACTGCGTATCAGCGGCAGTAGGCACAGTTAGCGTAACAATCTGACCCGGTGTGGCAGTGTCAGTTGACAATGCTGCACCAGCAATTGATGAGTCTAAAGTAAGTGTTACTACGTCATCCCAATTCGCAACAGACGCAATTTCAAACTCATACGTTGCTGTTTGACCTGCTGTTACGGTTTGTGATGTTGGGCTTGTGATCAATCTAAATCCAGGCTCTGGATTAGACTGTTCAAGTGCGCTGTATACGTTTAGTCGTGTACCAGCAACTGTTTTACCTTGCAGTGCCGCGTTTGCATCACCTGAATTCATTAATAACTCTTTTAACTGTAATGCACTCAGCGTTGGGTTTAACGATAATACTAATGCTGCAGCACCCGCAACATGTGGTGTTGCCATTGACGTACCTGAGTAAGTTGCATAGCCATTACCTGGCACAGTAGACAAAATACTTGAACCTGGTGCGCCCATATCAACGCTTGTTAAACCCCATTGTGAGAAATTCGACATATTGTCAGAGTGATCAGTACTTGCTACAGCTAATACGCTGTCATGCTCGTAACTAGACGGGTAATGAGGGTTTGCGTCGTTATCTACCGCGTCGTTACCTGCCGCGGCAACAAATAAGATATCAGCTTGTTCAGATGCTGTGATCGCGTCAGATAGCGCTTGGCTAAAGCCACCGCCACCCCAACTGTTATTTAGTACCTTGATATCGACACCAGCATTTTTTAAGCCAACCATGTAGTTGATACATTTAATGGCATCTGAAGTTGACCCAGTACCCTGTGCTGATAAGAACTTACAACCAACCATAGATACACTGTGGTTAACGCCCACTACACCTTGGCTATTGTTACCCGTTGCACCAATTGTGCCTGCAACGTGCGTACCATGACCTTGGTCATCCATTGGGTCGCCCACATCGGTAATTGCATTTATACCGTGAATATCGTCAATATAACCATTGCCATCGTTATCGATGCCATCGCCTGCGATTTCATTTGGGTTAACCCACGCATTTGCTTGAATGTCTTCATGTGTGTGGTCAACACCCGTATCGATAATGCCCACGACAACGTCGCGACTACCGGTTGAGATATCCCACGCTTCAGGTGCATCAATATCGGCATCATTTGTGCCACCGGTTTGACCTGTGTTGTTCAGACCCCATAAATCACTGAACTGTGGATCATCAGGTTGTACATTAATCGACACTATATGATCAGGCTCTACATAGTCTACCGCTGGGTGATTTTGCAGTTTTGATATTGCGCCTTTTACATCGTTATCGTTCAACGTGTATTGCGCCATACGACCTTTAAGAATGTGGTTATAACGGTCATCTATTTCATCAAGGTTTGCATCTGAAATAGTCGCTGCTACAAGTTTACGTGCAGCTGCTTTATCTGCTGCGCGAGCATGTTGTTTGTACACAACAATAACTGAATTATTTTTGTAACCGTCAGCGCTTTTAACCGCTGGTGTCGTTATTGCTGATGCGCTTGCAACCAAAGGAAGCAAAGCAAGTGAAATTGCAGAAAGTTTCGCTTTCATTATTGAAATTCCATTTTTTTATAAAATGTACGCTCGTCAATCGAGCACCTATCTCAACAACTCATCAATCTAAATTTTTAAGCAACCTTTTTATCAAACACAGTTCCCAACAAAGGCGCAAGCGTTAATATAAATAAAAATTGATAAAACCTTTAACAAGCTGATTTTTATTGGAATTAATTTCTTGCAGCTGTTTTTAATCAATTAAATATTACTGTTTTACGACTAGCACTTTTTTGGTAGCTGGCCTTTCACAAATATTTAACACCACCGTAAAAAACAACATAAGCTCTTGTTTATTAGATAAAATTAAAGAAGCACAAATTTGACTGATAGCGCTCGCTTTCGTAAAAATAGTAATTTAATCGCTGTCGTGTTCTTACTCTAAAGCTCTGTGATGAAAGCAAAACTCTGTAAAACTCAATCTGGTATATGCAAATCGTTAGGTACGGTTTTGTGTACCTCTGTATTTTACTTAGCAGCGCTTAGTAATTCTCACTTAGCATTAGCGAAGGACCTACAAGAATCTCCTCTCTCTCTCAGTCTAAATACTTCCCTGCAATACCGAGTAGGTGCGCAACAGCATCAAGTGGTTATCACTCAGTACGGGATTTTAAACAAAGCAACAGTTAATCAAATAAACGAAACGTCCAATCAAGCGCATGTTACCCAATACGGTACTAACAACGAAGCTGCGTTGTTTCAGTATGGCGCAAATAACGTTGTAAACCTGTTACAACAAGGAAATAACAACCAAGCACATATACTGCAACAAGGCGACGGCAATACCGCCAATATCTCTCAAGCTGGCGAACAAACCTTTACAGTTCAGCAAATAGGTAACGGTATTGAAGTGAATGTGACGTTTTACAAGCAATAATTTTACAGGAGATACTCCGTGAATAAGAATAAATCTTTATTAGCCTTAGCTGTAGCACTGGCTGTTGGCTCTACTTCGGCAATGGCAAGTACAAAAGACGACAGTAAATCGGTTAAAGCAAATAACACAGTGCAAAATGTCGCAAACACTATGGTTGTAAACCAAACATCTGAAACCGGTGCGGCATTTGGTAACGATTTAGTTGCACTGCAAGAAGGTGATTTGAACTACCTTAAAACTGAAACGCAAGGTAGCGCGAACAGCACACAAACCACACAAGTGGGCACTTCTAATATGTTGCTGCTAAACACACAAGGTAATGACAACCTTGAATCGTACGACCAAAACGGCTCATCACACATTGCGCTAACTGAGCTAACAGGTGACGCAAACCAAATTACGGTTAATCAGTCTGGCGCTGACTTTTTTGGTATTTCTAATGAAGCGGTAAACATTGTGACAGGTGATAATAACGATATCACAATAGAGCAAGGTGATGGCGGTCATTGGGCTTACAACCAAGCAATGGAAGGCAACGACAATACGGTTTACATTAATCAGTCAGGCGTATGGAATGAAACAAATCTAGAAAGCGTGCAAGGCGATGTAAACAATATTGAAGTTGAACAGTCTGGCTTTTGGAACGTACTTGGCGTTCAAGAATTAGTTGGCCACAATAACGAGCTAAGCGTAAATCAACAAGGCGATGTGCAGCGCGTTGCAATTGGCTCAGTTACTGGCGACGATAACGACATCAGCATTGTACAAGAAGGTGCTGAGAATGATTTCACAGCAGCCATTGTTGAAGGTTCAGATAACACGGTTTCAATCGACCAAGAAGGCACAGGCAACAAGTTTGATAGCACTTACATTATTGGTTCTGATAACGAATTAATCGTTGAACAAAATGGTGACGGCAACGAATCAAGCAGTGACATTGTTGGTGACAATAATGATTTCCAAGTAACACAACTTGGCAATGACAATAGCTCGTATGTTGGCGCAATTGGCGATAACAACGAACTAATCGTACACCAAGATGGTGACGCTAACGCAAGCCACCTAGCACATTTTAATGGTAGCGATAACGACGTTAACATCACGCAAGTGGGTAACGAAAACAGCAGTTATGTTCAGTCGTCTTACCCTGATCAATCACTTACTAGCTACAACAACGACATTAACGTGCAGCAGCTAGGCAATCAAAACGAATCAGCAGTGACATTTAGCACAGCCGTAGACAGCAATGACAACACGCTTGATATTGCCCAAAACGGCGAAATCAACTCGCTTGACCTACTAATTGAAGGCAGTGGCAACACGCTTGATATCGCGCAAACAGGTAACTACAACATGATTGGCGGTATGGGTACCGGCGGGTTTATAGTGCAAGGCTCTGATGTTGAACTATCAATTTCACAAGTTGGCGACGGCAACTTAGTGGATGGTGGTATTTACAGTGCTTCAGGTAGCGTAACTGTAACGCAAACGGGTGATTACAACACTGCAACGATTATTCAGCAGTAACAAAATGGTAGGGCCGCCCGCGGCCCTTTTCTAATGCATTCAATTATAAAACTAATCATAACGCTAACGCTTTTAGGCGCCTCTTTTAGCCCGCAAGCAAATGGCGAAGATATTGAAATTAGTGGCCTGTTACTCGACAGAACATTAAGTCGCTCGGGTAAAGAGTTCTACCACTCGTACAGTTTGTTATGGCAAGACATGCCAAGCACTACTGGCATTAATGTAGTAATAAAAGAAGCGGTTGTACCGCGCGCTGGTACTAAATTGTTTGTTGAAGTTAATAGCAAAGCAATTTATGCCACTTACATGGGTCGTCGTATCGAGCCAGTAAAAGATAAAGTAGAACAAGCGATTTTCGCGACAATTGACGCAATCGCCAAGTCTAAGTTTTCTGAGCAAAGTGAAGACTTAGCAAGCAGTGGATGGTAACCATAAAAATGATAAATAAAATAATAGTAAGCAGCGTTTTATTGGTATTTTCAAGCCGTGTTGTCAGCACCGAGTTGGTGTATACGCCGGTTAATCCAAGTTTTGGTGGCAGTCCGCTCAATGGCGCGATGCTGCTAAATAAAGCACAATCACAAAACAAACACCGTGCGCCCATCAACGAAAAAACCTACGCCGAAAAATTTCAAGAATCATTAGAGCGTTCTTATATTAACCGCATGGTGCGCGAAATCACCGATCTCGCGTTTGGTGAAGGTGTAGAAGACAGCATGTTCAATCAAGACTCCATTTTCACCAGCGGTGACTATGAAATTCAAATCTTAACCAGTGGTAGCGACACCATCACGGTGCAAATCACCAATATGGTTACGGGCGAAGTAGTGGTTGTTGAAGTACCGAGGTTTGGCGAATGATTTGGCGTGTATTTATTAGTATTGTGTTGGTGTTATTAGCAGGTTGCAGCACCATCAAAAAAACCTTACCACCCGAGCTTGAAGTGGCACAGCAGCTTGCTCAAACAAAAACCTTTAGTGAGCTGAGTGGTCTTCCCGCGCCCGCTGGCAGCATTCCTGTATCGGTTTATTCTTTTCGCGACCAAACCGGACAATACAAACCGCAAACCAATGTCAGTTCATTTTCTACCGCAGTAACGCAAGGGGCGAACTCGATTTTAGTGCAAGCACTGCACGAGTCAGATTGGTTTATTCCGGTTGAACGTGAGGGCCTGCAAAACATTCTCACCGAACGAAAAATTGTGCGTGCAGCGCTATCCAACAAAGAAGATGAAGCTGCCCAATTACCGCCACTGACCACAGCAAAAATTATCCTTGAAGGCGGTGTGATTAGCTATGACTCAAACGTAAAAACTGGTGGTTTGGGTGCCGAATATTTTGGTATTGGTGCATCTGAGTTATATCGCGAAGACATTATTTCAATTTACCTGCGCGCGGTTGATGTGCGTACCGGGCAAGTGTTGCTTTCCGTTGCGACCACCAAAAAAGTACTCAGCGTAGAAATGCGTGCAGGCTTTTTCCGTTATGTAAGCTACAAACGTTTAGCCGAAGCGGAAGCGGGCTTTAGTGAAAACGAACCAATGCATATTTGTGTCAAACAGGCGATTGAAAAAGCACTCTCTGAATTGGTGCATAAAGGTATTGATAAAGGGGTGTGGACTACTAAACAGCAAAGCATTGCCCTTGCTAAAGCACGTCAGCAAAAACAGCTGCAACTTGCCGCGTTAAAAGCAAAACAGCAAAAAGCACAAATTGCAAAACGTAACGTAGCACCAAGCATTTCATTTATGGTGCAATTTAGAACGGCAACCGCTGAAATCGAACCGCTATATAATACCCAATTAGAGCAGGTATTAGCGTTATTATCACAGCAAAAATCAGCTCACGTTGAACTATTTGGTTACGCCGACAAACGTGGTGACGACCAAAGCAATCATGCGCTCTCGCTTGCTCGCTCAAATGCCATCGCCAACTACCTCATTACTAACGGCATTGCCAAAGAGCGCGTAAGTATTATGGCCCGCGGTGATGATGATGCGCAGTACGACACAGCAGATAACGAAGGTTTATTTTTCGACAGACGTGTGATTATCAATTTAAAGTCGAGCTAATTGCGCGAGGCGAAAATTAACACGCATCATGCCGACTTAAACATGGTAAAAAGTTGGCATGATTACTTTTTGACTTAACCTAAATACGCGCTAGTTGGCATAACCAAAAACCGATTCGAAACTTTCACCTTCGTTTAACCGCTCGATGCCTTTATAAAATGTTTTAGGGTCTATGCTCTCAAATGCAACTCGTGATGCTTGATAAGCCCATGTATCGCTTGGCGAAAAATCGGATAACATTGTTACTTTTTCTACTAAAGCTTTATCGAGCGCAATATTTTCTAACTTTAGGGCGGCTCTGTAATCAACATATGTGCCAGCCCCTTCCAGCAACCATGGTTTGATTTTGAACGTTTGAGTTATAAAATTTGCGCGATAAAACACTTCTGCATGAGACGTTTCATGGGCGATAACATCGACATTGATGCCTTTAGGACCAATAAAAACACACTCTCGTGTTAATGAGCTTCTGGCCATACCTGTTGGGTTAAAGCCAAATTGAGCACTCTTTTTTGTCACTATATAACGAGGTTTTGAACTCATATCACCAAAAGCTGCACTAACCCTTTCTTGCGCTTTATCAACAAAGGTTATCAGGGCGTCTCGTTCTGTTTGACTTAATGTCGCATCGACATAAATTTCCGCATCAATTTGCTCAAACCCAAGCAGCGGAGCAGCCTCACATGCAATCCCATGCTTATTGTAAAAAAGCATAGATGACAGTAACAAAATACCTGTAGCGGTCATCGCTAGTTTAAATAACCTCATCTAACCCCCGTTAAAAACTTTTTTAGTTTCCAAGTAATAATTTTAACATCATGAAGTTGGTGTATTACCCTAAAAATAAGTATAAAAAAATCCGATGCTGTTAATTCATCGGATTTTTCTCGTTTTATGCTAAATGTCAATCACTTAAGCGATTGCCATAGCTATCCAAAAGCGCTATTTCTTGGATTTAACTTTGATGACTAATATCAATGCCGCTTTTAACCAGCGAAGGCAAAAACTGTTGTGCCCAGTTAACCAATTCAATGCGGTTTCGCGCTTTGGTTTTGCGAAACGCACTGTAAAGGTGGGTTTTGACCGTATGGTCACTAATATGCAGCTGCTCAGCAACGTCTTTATTTTGTGCGCCTTGCGACACCAAGCGAATAATTGTGCGTTCGCGGTTGGTAAGCTTATCTAACGCTTCGTTGTGCCCACTGCTATCTTGCCGTTGTAACTGTAGCGCCAACAGATTTGAAAATGCATCACAAATTGCACCACGTTGAAACCACAACTCGCTGTTCAGTACTTTTTGTACGCCTTTAAACAATACATCGGGTGTATCGTTTTGGTAAAAAACACCTTTAACATTAGCGAGCAGTAGTAATTGTTCGCAAATATTATCTTTATGCGCGTCATAAATCACTACTTTATGATGACGCGCCAGATTAATAAGCGCGCTGGGCAACATATCATTCCACGGCGCATCTTTAGCGCAAATTAAATACAGTTCTGCACTGTCCGATGAATCGATTATTGCTGGGAACAGCGACTCTACCTTTACGTTTAAGCACAATGTTTCGAGTACTTTAAGTAGAATTTCCGTTGTGTTTTGTTGTTGCGCATTAGCGGCAACTTGTAAGTAAACTTGAGATTTCGTCCTTGTCACTTATAACGTCCTTTAGTTAATTGTCATAAGAATGCCATCTCCAGATTATGTGATTTTACACCGCAAG
Source organism: Pseudoalteromonas sp. P1-9 (assembly GCF_001399975.1). Lineage (GTDB taxonomy): Bacteria > Pseudomonadota > Gammaproteobacteria > Enterobacterales > Alteromonadaceae > Pseudoalteromonas. The sequence continues at coordinate 54,039 of NZ_LKBD01000009.1, read as the reverse complement.
TAAAACAATAAGTTATAACAATATGTAATTAAAACGGGTACTAAAATTCTTTTCATATTGAGGTAAATTAGCAACTTTATACTAGAAAAGTGTAAGGCATAAAACGCAATTAAACCTTAGTTGTAAATCCTCGATATTTAAACGCATTTAATGACGTTTAGAAATGATAAAAGCACATCGTTAATTTAGGCATAACCGATTGATAAATAAACACTTAGATGTTTACTCGTTGTTTGAAACACTTGTATTCTCGCGTTTCATTTTGTACTTAAAATAGGCAATCAAGACGTCTAGATATTATTAAATCTCAACATCTAGCCAGCTAAATTTTTAATTTTCAATAGAGGGTAACTTTATTTTATATCCGAGCCCTTTGCTTGCATCGCGGTAACACTCAATACTGCCATTAAGGTCTTGTGTTACATTATTGTAGGCAATGTGCAAACCAAGTCCTGCATATCCGCACTGACGTTTTCGTGTATAGAAAGGTTCAAATATCCGTTTTTCATCGCCAACCTCAATGTTTTTACCGTTATCATAAAAATTTATTTCAACACCTGAGCCTACTTTAGACAGTTCACAGGTTATTTCTACATACGGTACATCAGCATGCAGTAACGCATTTTCTACAATAATATTAAATACTTGCGCTAATGTTGCCGCAAAACTAACTAACTCCACATCACCACTGATGGTTAAGTTGGCAGTTTCAGGGTCACGTTGCAGCGTGTTTAACGCCACTTTAAAGCTTTCTAATAATAGGGTCGAAAGGTTTATTACAGTCGGCTTTTGTTCGCTATTTTTACCGGCAAGCAGTTTAAACCGCTCTACCAGTTCGCCAGCCTTACCAACCCCACTTTCAATTAATTCGCTACTGTTATTTACATCATTTAAGAAACTCTCAAACGCTTGGCTTGATAAGGTTTTACTTTTAAATTGTGACTCAGTGGTCACTGTTTGCATTTTAAGATGACTTACCGCAGTAATGGCAGTGCCAAGAGGCGTATTTATTTCATGGGCAAGCCCCGCAACCATGCTGCCTAGTGCTGCGTGTTTTTCGGCTTCAATAATGTACTCCTGAGCAACTTCTAATTTTTCAATTGTATGCATCAGTTGCTGATTCATTGTTGCAAGTTCAGTCGTTCTTTGCGCAACGCGCTGCTCAAGCTCGCTGTTTAACTCTAATAGCGCAACTTCTTGTTGCTTTAGTTTTGTAATATCTCGTTGCGTTCCGGTAATGCGCAATGCTTTACCATGTTCATCGGTATCAACTACTTTGCCCCTATCAAGCAGCCAGCGCCATTCTCCTTGTTTGTCTAGCACCCGATAATTTGCTTCAAAAAACGGTGTTTTTTTATTGATATGCGCATCGAATGCTTGAGAAAGTGATAGGTAATCATCAGGGTGTACGTAGTCTTTAAGTGCCTCAGTATTTAAGCCCAAGGTTCGCTCCGCAAGACGGGATTCCACTGGCAAATTATTACGAGTAATTTCGCCATGGCTTAAGTCCCAGTCCCACAGCGTATCGCCGCTGCCCCAAAGTGCGAGGTTGAGTCTTCGTTCGCTTTCCTCCAGTGCTTCACGCGCCTGCACTTCCATTTTAATCCGGTTATGTTGCTGCACTTTGCGGTATATCAGCCAGCTAATAATAAAAATAACAACCAAGGTAAAAGCACTCCAGTTTCGGTGCGTTTCTACCCGCTCCAACTCGGCCTGCTTTAGCTTGCCCTCTTGCTGAGCCAATTTTAATTTTTGCTGTGCGTGAAATAATTGATTTTCTACAATTAAAGATTCAAGTCGCTGTTGGCTTTGCTTATCAAATAAGGCCGATTTTAACCCTTGATAGACAATTAATGCATTAAGCGCTTTTTGGTAATTTTGCTGTTGTTTTAACGCGTTAACTAAGCCCTCATAGGCGGCAAAGGTCACGACATTTTTTTGCACAGCCTGACTTAGTTCAATTGCGTGTTGATAACTAGTTTCAGCTTTTACAAAATCGTCTTGCGCGAAGTAAATATCTCCATATTCAACCCATGCTTCCGATATACGAGCTTTCGAATTTCGTTTTTGGTAAATCGTCATGGCATTGTCTAGATGCGTTAACGCTTGCTCTAACTTGTTGTTTTCTTTAGCTATGCGTGCTCTATATAAATAAGTAGAACCAAGTAACATAGTATTATTAAGCTTTACCGCAAGGGCTTGTGCTTCATCTAAGTAGCGCTGCGCTTGTACTTTATCGCCTTTTAGTCGATACGTTTCGCCCAAGTTATTGTAGGAATAAACCATGCCACGCTGATAGCCAATTTTTTCTTTTAGATTGAGCGACCGTTTGTGTAAGTTAATCGCTTCATCATAGCGGCCTAAGTCTTTATAGATAATTGCGGTGTTGTTATAGGTAATAGCAACTCGCCTTTCAGCCTGGGTACCCTCTAATGCTTTGAGTGATTTAAGCATATTTTCAAGGGCTTTATCGAAATCCCCAATTGAACGATACACCGAACCAAGGCGACCATAGCTCACAGCGAGCATGGTTTGATCTTTAATTGCCTTAAAAACAAATTGGCTTTTGTATAGCGCATCAAAGGTATTTTTGTAATCATTTATCTGTAGATACGTATCTGCGAGGGTTTGATAAGTCTTACCAATATTTTTGTTATTACTATCTTTAGGGTAAAGTGCAATAATCATATTTAAATCATTTATTGCTTGTGTGTATTGTGTCGTTTCACTGCTTATTGCAGCGCGCACAAACAAGGCAATTGCCTGTGTGTCAGCTGATACATAGCTCTTACTGATTATGGTAAATGCTTCAGTTAACATAGCGTTGGCTTTTTCAATTTCGCCTATAAACTGATTTGCCTGAGCGTAATAACTTAATACTTTAATTTTCTCTTCATTGCTAAACGCTTTTTGCGTTAACTTGTTGTCTTCTATATAACTTATGACTATTTTTGGACTGTTGATGGAATTTTTTTTAAGAAAATGGATCACTTCAGAAATATCAGCGTTATTTTTTGGCAGCGAAACCTCGTTGGCATGCACAAAAAACGCTAAGCAACACATAACAAAAAAACATAATACACAACGTGACATAGCATTAACCTACGGCTGATTCATCTAAAGTGTAGACCACTTTTTCACCCTATGATGTGCAGAAAGGTAAAGTATAGAGGTAGATTTATGGTTTTTTTAAACGGGAGATTAAAGCTTGGCAACTGTGTATTTGCCAAGCCCAATAGCCGTATTAGTTCACATGAAAGCGATTTACTAGGCTGCGTAAATCTTCCGACAATGCAACGAGTTGCTGAGAGCCTTCGGCTAATTCATCGGCAGAACCAGCTGTGTATTTTACCGAATCGCTAATACCCGTGATGTCGCGGTTAATCTCATCGGCGGCATCATACTGAGACTGCGCGGCATCTGAAATTTGTGAAATCAGTTGCTTAACTTTACTAACCGCACTACTAATGTCATCAAACGAGTTATGTGCTTTTTCTGCCTTTTCGATGGCGTCTTGTGATCGCGTAACACTGCTTGCCATTTTATCTGACATCAAGCGGGTTTGTTCAATTAAGCTGTTGAGAACTTTGTCGATTTCTTCGGTTGATTCGTGTGAACGTTTTGCCAGTGTACGTACTTCATCTGCGACCACCGCAAAGCCACGCCCTTGCTCACCAGCACGCGCTGCTTCAATCGCCGCATTCAGTGCCAACAAGTTGGTTTGTTCTGCAATTCCACGGATCACATCAAGTATCTTGGTGATATTTTCACTTTCTTTTTCAAGTTGCGTCATGGCCTGTGATGATTCGCTTAACGAGTCGTTTAAACTAGTTACTTCATTCACCGCGAGCCTAACATCATTATTACCTTCATCAGCAAAGTTTTCTGCTTGCACAATATCACTCATAGCAATAGTACAATCATCAGAGACTTGTTTTGCTACGTCAGCAAGTGATGCCGTGCCTCTTGCAGCTTCTTCACTGCTTCCCTCTTGCTCGTGACTTGCGTTCATAATCTCTGTGACTTTTGCGCCCGACGCAGTGGCCGCATCATTTAGAATTTGCGATTTATGATTTATATCTTTAACAAGATCGTTAATTGTAGATAGGAACTGATTAAACCACTTTGCTAATTGGCTAATTTCATCATTGCCAATCACATCAAGGCGTTTCGATAAATCCCCTTCACCTTGCGCTATTTCTTTTAGGCCTTCAGATACTTTTTCGATTGGGTAAACAATGCGATTGGCTAAGATAACGCCAACTACCACAAATAGTGCAATCATTATCAATGCGATAATGCCTATAAACACCTTCATTTCCGATGCAGATTGTAGAATTTCATCTTGCTCTATGACAGCCACAAAACGCCAATTTAGATCATCTGAAAAATAAGTAGTTGCTTCTAACGTGTTATTACTGGTTTCGATGGTAAATGATTTGCTTGATAGGCTATCCGCAAGCGATGTATAAATCGGTGACGACAATTCAGAAATAGCTTTAAAATTGTTATCAGCATTTTTAGGGTCAGCAAGCACAGTGCCCGAGCCATCAACCAAAATTAAATAGCCTGTTTCCCCAATATTAATGCTCGATACAATATCGGTCAGTGTGGCTAAGGTCACATCAAGGGATTGCACACCAACAAATTGACCATTGTCATTATTAATCGCTTTGGCCACTGACACCATAGCTTGTCCTGTTACACCTTGATAGGGTTCGGTAATAACGGTTTTGCCTTTGGCGCTTTGTGCTAATTTATACCACGGGCGCTGACGCGGGTCGTAATTTCCAAGTGGTTCTGCTGGGTATTGAATAAACCCGCCTTGCTCTGTGCCCAAATAAACAAACAGCAACTCTTGATGGGTTTTGCCAAAGGTTTCATACAGAGTAAAAATATCTGCCTCACCGGCCACTGCTGCCAGCGGGTCCATCGACTTTTCAGCGCCCATATATGTGGTGACATCTGTTGGCACATTTTTTACAACATTGGCCTGTGCTAAAAAGTCAGCATTGTGTTTAACTTGTTGAAAAAATAGATTAAAGCCTTTTTCTACTTGGCGGATCTCAGCATGGGTGGTTGCTAAAAATCGGGTGAAACCATCACTTTTCGCCTGCGAGAGTGCGAGCATAGCGATTGCCAGAATAGGCACAATTACGGTGATGGCGAATCCCGCAATTAACTTGGTGCGCATTTTCATAATACTGCCTTTATTATTGTTTTGTATAACAGGTTACAAATTTAATATACCTATTTGGTATCGGTATTAACACTCAAAATGTTAACGATATTTACACCTGAATATAACATTCAATAAATAAATATTAGAGCATTCGGCTGCATTACGATTTATGTATTAGCAATGCGGCATACGAATTGATATGAAGTATTCTGGGACTGGTTACCTTTATTGATATTTTAATTTATGTTTTTAACAAAACAGAATGAGTATAGTTTGCTTGTCCTAAATGAACTAAATGGCAATACAGGCAAAAGAGGAAATCGCTATTTCCCTTAGTGCTTAAGTTGCACTATAAAACAGACCTTAAGGTTTTTTAATCACTTTAGGATGCTTTCGATTGGGATAACAAGTTGTGCAGATCGGGCATACTAAACCGTGGCATCCACGCGCAGTGCAAAACTCACGTCCATAATAGATAATTTGCAGATGCAAATCATTCCAGCGCTCTTTCGGGAAAAGTCGCTTTAAATCTTTTTCGGTTTGCGCCACATTTTTACCATTGGTTAGCCCCCAACGTTGTGCAAGACGGTGAATATGTGTATCGACTGGAAACGACGGTACACCAAATGCTTGCGCCATTACAACACCTGCTGTTTTATGGCCCACACCTGGCAGCGTTTCTAAAATAGCCATATCTTGTGGCACTTGCCCATTATGATTTGCGACAAGCATTTCAGACAGTACTTTAATGGCTTTGGACTTTTGCGGCGATAGCCCACAGGGCCTTATAATTACTTGAATATCCTCAACTGTTTGCATTGCCATATCAAACGGGTTATCGGCTAGTTGCCATAGTTTTGGCGTGACTTTATTTACCCTTTCATCGGTACATTGCGCCGACAAAAGAACCGCTACTAATAAGGTATATGGATCGTTGTGATCAAGCGGGATAGGAGGATTTGGGTAACGCTTTTCAAGTTCATCTAAAATAAACGCGACACGTTCAGCTTTTAATAAATTTTTTTGCGTCACAACTACAACATCCCTAACGATCAAAACTAAAAAGGTAAAATACACTGCTTTTCAGCTGGCTTCCAGCGTAAGCAGTGCATTATATTGTCGCAATTTTCAGTTAAGCAATTATTTACAACATTGGTCGCCGTAGTAATTGTTCGGGTAATTGCATACCTGCTTTGATGCCGTCGCTGGTTGCGTCAGTGCTTGTTTTAACGAATTGATTAATGTACTCATTTTGTTCTCCAGTGTTATCCAAGTAACAAGGCTATTATGAGCAACTCGCCGCTAACAATAAAATTAATTAATACGAACTTTACGTTCACTTTTATCAATCAAAAATAAAGCTCAACAACCCATCTCGCTACAATTCATTGCGACCATCAAAATAGGTAATTGTTAATTCACGCGGCTCAAGATTATCAACACAACCCAGGTTCAAACGATACTCGCCCGGTTTGTATAGGGTGTCGTGGAACGGATAAATGCCGCAGTGTTTGCAAAAATGATGATTTACATCGTGATCACCCCAATGATAGGTATTCAAATCATCCTTGCCAGAAATCAATGTAAACTGCTGCGCGCTAACGTAATGTTTAGACATTATCGCATTTTTACGAATGCAAATTGAGCAATTGCATTGCAACGCATCTTTAATAGGTAGACTTTCAAATTCAAATTGCACCGCTTTGCAGTGACAACTACCTGTATATTTCATAATCGCATTCCTTTTATTTTTACTGTATATCCAACCAGTTAAAATAGAAAGCGATTTTTACAGATTAATCTGTAAATATTGTTGTAACGCGTTAACGTGAAACTGATTATTGGTTGCTTATAACGCTTTATACATAATGTGTTGCGGGCCAACAGGACCACCTAAATAAAGGGATTCAGCCTCAGTAAAACCGCTTTTTTGATAGCAGCGTTGTGCAATGGCATTTTTACAATTAACGGTTAGGTAAAGCCAATTATAATCGCCGTAGTACTGCGTTAAATATTTAAGTAATGCAGCAATCGCCTGCTTACCTAAGCCATTTCCTTGTTGCTTCTCATCAATTACAAACGATCTCAGCCCTAAACCGTCAGTTGGGCAAAAATCGTAATGCTTGCTGTAATGGGTATCGAGCTTAAAAAAGCCAATGATCTCATCATGCTGTTTAATTACATGTAAATGCACCGCTGGATTTGCTTCTTGAATAAACTCCTTAGCACTGCAAGCAAACTTTAATTGCTCACTTGCCAATGTTACGTTCGCCAGTCGATTCAGATGGGTTTGATTCAACTTTTCAATCGAAACCATAGGGGCTTACTCTCCTTTGCCGCTAAAAACCGCGCGGGTCCAGTTGCTGTTACTTTCTAGTTTAAAATGGGCTTTTTCACGGTCAATGCATATAGGCGTAAGTCTTGTAAAATCAATATTGCTGCGTGGTGTTTCAAAATAATGTTCTACTTGATTGTCCTCGATAAAAACTAGCAGAGTCACGCCGTCATTATTTTTAATACGAGTTAATTTTTCAACATCGAAGCTAAACCCTAACACCTTCTGGGCTCGCTGATTATCTGTGTATGGCGTAATAAAACAAACCCGCTGCCACGACCCTTCAACAGTATTAGTTAAATTAAGTTGTTTAGCCGTAGAATCAAATTCGTGCACTGGGGCTCCGAAATAACCACATCCAGCTAACACAGTAACAGTCAATGCACATACCCAATTTTTCAAAGTGATATCCTTATCAATATCGAAAAGTACTTTCATGTATTACAGTTCTGTCGAGAGGGTTACATTCTCTTTACGAGCGACTAATTTGCCAGTAGCGCGGTATTCTTTTAAGCGTGAAAGCGCTTGCTGTGAACTCATTAACGCATAATCCACATAAAACTTAATTTGTTTAAATTCGCGCTCCACACCGTCTAAGTAACGTTCATTTAAATCGCTATCGGAGAATTCACTTAAATCGTCATGGCCTTCAAAAATAAAGGTGTTCACCATGTGTTTGGCTTCAGTATTACTACGATTGGCAAGATCAAGCGCGATTAACAGCTCAACAGGTAAGGTATTTAACTCCTCACGACTTTGTGAAAAACGCCATGCCCCTTGATCAACGTTGAGCATTTTTAATACAAACTCAAACCTTGGCGATTCACCGGTTTCTTCGAGCTCAGCGACATAACGCTGCGACTTAATAATGTTATCGTTATAAGCACTTGCTGCACTTTCTAATCGCTGTATGTTTTGCGTGAGTTCGTAAGCAATTTTACCCAATAACACTTCGGCTTGTTGTCGTTGTTGATACGTGTTGTACCAAGCGTTAATGCCAAGTGCGACTAATACACCTAAGGTGATTACAATTAACTCAAACGCCACCTTGCTTATTATTTTTCTCACAGCGGTCATTTTACAACTCATTAAAAATTATCATATTTTTATTGTACCGAGTTTTTAAACTAAAGCCATGACTTGCTCAATTGTGTAACAGAAACTGCACTTTAAAGGTTGAATAAAATTCATCTAAAGCGTAAATTAATTGTGCTAGTCAATACGTTCACATGGTGTTTTCGATGAAACATAAATACCCGCCGCTTCATCTACTGAGTATTTTTGAAGCAGCGGCACGTCACCAAAACTTTAAAGCGGCCAGTAATGAGCTATGCATTACGCCCTCTGCGGTAAGTCATCAAATAAAAGCACTTGAGCAGCAATTAGGGTTTAGTTTATTTCAACGCAAAAGCCGTGGTGTTGAACTAAACGCTGCAGGAGAAATGTACTTAAATTACGTGCAACAAGGGCTTGACTGCTTTGAACTTGGTACGCGTAAAACCCGCAACCGGTTTTCATCGCAAGCATTAAAAATCTCGTGTTTTACAACCCTAGCAAGTAGCATCATCATTCCAAAACTAGGCGCATTTCAAGCAAAACACCCAGATATTGAACTCAGAATAGAAACCGGTAACCACGTAGCTGATTTGCGCTACGACGACATTGATTTAGCAATTCGCATTGGCCGAGGTAATTGGCCCAATACCACACACCAAAAGCTGCTTGACCTATCAGTATCTGCGGTTTGCTCGGCGCCATTTTTAGCTCAACATAAAATCAATAAATTAGCGCATGTTAACCAGTTGCCGTTAATTGATTTAGCCTACATGGACGATGTATGGCAACAATGGTCTCGTGCTGTAGGCATTACTTTATCCAACACAAAACGCGTGCTTACCTTTAATGATTACGACTCTTCAATTAATGCGGCAACTCAGGGATTAGGCATGGCGTTGGCGATTTTCCCACTTGAAAATCAACGGCTGGAAAACCAATCATTGATTGCACCGTTTAATGAGTTTGTTCCTTTTGAACGTGGTCTTTACGCCGTGTACCGAGAAGAAGACGCAGGTCGTCACGATATTCAGTGCTTTATAAATTGGCTAACTACATCACCAGAGCTCTATGTTGAAAATAGATGAATGCCATTCACCCATAGAGTGAATATTATCCTTTTGTCATGACCACTTATTAGCTCTAAAGTAGCAATTACGCAAACAGTTATACACAGAGCCATTACCATGTTTCAGATATTTCTAATTTCCTATCGTTTACTTGCTACATTGGTCGTTTTAACGCCATTAATGATCAACTTAACCATTAAAGGTGATGTAATTGCATCACTGGTGTATGCGCCCTCTTTAACGATCTTTGCGCTGGTTTTAGCGATTTATTTTGATAGTAAAGTAGCCGACTTTTACGCCACGCGACGCAAACAATCACAGTTAAAAAAAACAACTCTTAAATTTACGCATGCTCCATTACTCTCACGCTTTAAAAGCAAACAATGTTGTTTGAAACATTAAGTCCTAAGCTCGAAATCACAAATTACTCTCTAGCAGCACCTTTTACATATTACTGCATTAAACTTGATGCAATAGACTCGCTTTTGACGCACAAATTTGCCTTTTGCTAAGAAAAACTATCAAGCGAGAGCTATAAAACAACATAGCTCATAGGTGCCTGTGGGCGTAACACCTTAACCCGAGTGCAGGTTAAGCCTTTGCGTTTGCAGCTACAACTTGTTATAAGGTTGAAAAACAATAAAAAGATAATGGATTATGTCTAAGGCTTGGCTCGCTTTTTTTATTCTAAGTTACAGCGTATTTTGTACCTTTACTCATGCGTTACCAACGCAAAAGCCCGAACAGGTATGTGCAACGTGCCACCAAAGCCAAGTTGCAGATTGGCAGACTTCACACCACTTTCACGCCATGGAAGTCGCAAGCGACTCGTCAATTTTAGGTAACTTTGACAACGCAAGCTTAGCTTATCAAAACCAAACAGCGCGCTTTTTCAAAAAAGACAGTGGTTTTTATATTGAAATGCCAAACCTTACTGGCGAATTAACAACTTACGCCGTGGCATATACCTTTGGCTATCACCCTTTGCAACAATATATGTTTGATTTTGGTAACGGTCATTACCAGTTTTTTCCATTTGCATGGGACAGCCGAAGTAAACAACAAGGAGGTCAGCACTGGTTTGTGCTTCACCCAGAGCAAACTAAAACCGACGCCTTTCACTGGAGCCAAAAAGGGCAAAATTGGAACCATATGTGCGCCGATTGTCACTCCACTGACTTTCAAAAGAACTTCGACTTTAAAAGTAACACCTTTAACTCAACGTTTTCCGCTATTAATGTTAGCTGCAACGCATGTCACGGCGACAGTGAGCAACACTTAAAGTGGGTGAGTGGTAATAACAAAATCAAAAACAAAGGCTTTACCCATGCTATTGGGCAAAAAACACCGCTATTTCAAAGCCAGGCTGATGGCACGATGAAAAGTGTTTCGCCTTTAACAGAATCCAAACAAGTTACTATGTGTGCCACCTGTCACGGCCGACGATCAAATTTGGCTGACCGCCAAGGACCCCATGATTTTTTCAACGCATTTCAACCGGCGTTATTAACCCCTGAGCTCTATCAAGTAGATGGTCAAGTATGGGATGAAAATTATGTTTGGGGCTCATTTGTGCAAAGTAAAATGTACCAAGCAGGTGTCACCTGCACTAATTGTCATAACCCGCACAGTGGTAAGTTAAAACTTCAAGGTAATTTAACCTGTACCCAATGCCATGCAAGCACCACGTTTGATACACCAAAACATCATGGCCACACAACAAATGAAATTGGCAGCCAATGTGTAGATTGCCATATGCCCACCACGACTTACATGCAGGTTGATGCCCGTCGCGACCACAGTTTTAAAGTGCCAAGACCCGATTTAACGATTAAAACGGGTGTCAGTAATGCGTGTAACCAATGTCACCAAGATCAAACGGCAAGCTGGGCGGTTTCGCAAATTAAAACGTGGCACCCAAATAGTAAACATATTGGCAAAGCACACTTTGCCACCAGCTTTCACCGTGCCGACGAGCGTGCGCCAAACGCCGCTGAATTACTGACCCGTATCGCGCAAGATAAACAGTATTCGAGCATTGTTAGTGCCTCAGCACTCAATCGTATGCGCGATACTCCCGGTAATAACGCGTTAGTTGCGATTGCGCGGGCAGTAAAAGACCCATCGCCACTCAAACACATCGCCGCGATTAATGCTGCAACACCCTATCCAGTGACCGACCGCTGGCGTCTTTTTAATGTTTTATTAGATTCAACTCACCACAGTATACGTATTGAGGCAGCGCGCGCACTAGCCGGCATGTTGAACGCGCCCTTTCCAAATGAACTATCAGAGCAAGATAAGACGCGTTTAAACGCCGCACTAAACGATTACAAAAAAAGCCAAGAATTTAACGCGGAACGTGGATTTTCACACTCTAATTTAGCCTTGTTAGCGCTTGAGTTGGCAGAGCCTAAAGCCGCAGAAATGCACTATTTCGATGCGATAAAAATTGAACCTATTTTTATGCCAGCGTATGTAAACCTTGCCGATTTATATCGCCAGCAAGGTGATGAATCAAAAGCTCAAAATATTCTTAAGCAGGCGCTCAGTGTCAATCATGAGGCAAGCGATGTTTACTACGCATTAGCAATGAGCCAAATACGCAGCAATGAAAAGAAAAATGCACTTCAAAGCCTAGAAAATGCCACTCGGTTTGCACCTGAAAATGCAAATTACTTATACACTTACGCGTTATTGCTGCAAGACCAAAAGAATATTCGCCAAGCTATTCGTTATTTTGAAAAGGCCTATGCGATTACCCCTAAAAATCCGGATATTAGCTATAGCCTGAGCCAAAGTTACATTGCGTTAAACCAGTTTAAGCAAGCGTTATTTTATGCCGAAAACCTTGCGCGTTTACTGCCAAACGATCGGCAAATAGCGCAAATGGTAAACCAGCTAAGAATGATGCAAGGGGTTAATTAACCTTCGAACTCAAGCAAAGGAAAATGGAAGAGTACCGTTAAATAGGCTTGCGAAAAATTGCTAAAACTGAATTGAAACGACATAAAAAAACGGCAAGCTATTACGCCTGCCGTTTTTTATAAATAATCTGAAACGCGATTATGCTTTTTTAACGAACTTCGCGGTTACCATCATTTCGCCAACACCATCTACTTTACAGTCAAGCTCGTGATCCTTTTTATCAAACACGCGACGAACTTGCGCTTTGGTGCCAATTTTAATTACTTGCGAACTGCCTTTGATTTTTAGGTCTTTAATTACAGTAACTTTATCACCTTCAACCAATAATGCGCCGTTCGCATCTTTTACCTCAATAAGGTCCTCTTTTGCTTGCTCCTCAGGGTTCCACTCAAACGCGCATTCTGGACAAACAAGATTATCTTGATCTTGATATACATATTCTGATTTACAACTAGGACATGGAGGTAACGACATAACAACTCACTACTGCGAAAAAATTTGCGATATTTTAATTGATTTAACCCTATTAAGCGAGGGGCTTTTAATTAACATTTAAGTTTTTTTTAACTAATGCCACCCCGCCTTAGAAGAATAATTCTCACTTAAACATATAGTTAAAATAATTATGTGGAAATAACTTGATCAAACACATAAAAAATACGCTTTTCACAATCAAAGTTTTATAAATGCACTGATTTTTTGATTTAGTGCAGTTTTAGCACTTGCCAACAAATATAAAATATCGTCATTAAATCAATTTGTTGGAACACCCGTCGTGACCAAATTAGCAAGCGCTTCACAGCAAATTCATTTTGCTGAAGACGAACTTATCATTAGCAAAACCGATATCCGTGGAAATATTACTTACGCCAATCGCACCTTTATGCGGGTAAGTAACTTTCCTGAATCAAAACTCATTGGCCAACCACATAACATTATTCGTCACCCAGATATGCCAAGAGGTGTGTATTACGGCATGTGGAAAACCCTAAAAGCCAAGCAAGAATTCTTTGGTTTTGTTAAAAATCTCACCGCCGATGGCGATTATTATTGGGTATTTGCAAATGTCACACCTGATCTGGTTAACGGCGAAATACAAGGCTTCTTTTCTGTAAGGCGTTCTCCGCCTGACGCCGCTATAAAAACAATTAGCGAGGTGTATCAAAAAATGCTTCAAGTAGAAGCACAACATGGCAAACGTGATGGGGCAAACGGCGCATGGTGTTGGTTAAATGAGTATTTGCAAACCTACCACAACACCAGTTATGAAGCCTTTGTATTAGATCTGTACGCAGCCGAATAAGGAGATTTTTATGCCAAATCATACAAGCAATGTAAGCAAAAACATCCCTTTTTTGAGCCAAAAACTGTTTATTGCCTGCGTAACCTTTGTCGCCTTAAATTTACTGGTTGCCATTAATAGCATAGTCACCAGTGGCATCAGCTTAATAAATATCTTATCGCCGCTACTGGCCATGGCGTTTGCCTTTTTTGCTTACCAAGATCAAAAACGCCCACTTAACGCGCTAAAAGCAATACACCTTACTCTCACTGAAGCAATTGCAGGCAAAACACATGTGCGAGTAACCCGCACCAAAGGGCTTGGTGAAATTGGTCAAGTTGCATGGCAGCTAAATGATTTTCTCGATATCGTAGAGACCAATTTTAAAGAATTTTCGAACAGTTTTTCGCGCGCCGGAAAACGCGAATTTCATCGCAAGGGATTAGTGCAAGGCTTGCCTGGAGAATTCGCTTACATCATGAATAACGTTAATGTAGCGATTGAAGCAATGGAACAAGCCGATAACTTTGCAAGGCAAAATCGCCTGCTAAGCGAAATGCACCACCTTAACACCAGCAATTTACTTGATAATTTAAAAGACACGCAACACCAAATGGCTGCATTATCAGCCGATATGGACGATGTTGCGGCCATGGCTATCGAAAGTAAGCAAGGCGCTGATTTTAGTCATAAAACCGTAGCTGAATTAAAGCATGCTATTGAGCAAGTTAACGAGCGCATGCATACAGTAGAAGAAACCGCCAATGTATTAGCGAACGACAGTAACCGGATCGAGCAAACAATACGATTAATTAGCGATATTTCTGAACAAACCAACTTATTGGCGTTAAACGCAGCAATTGAAGCGGCACGTGCTGGTGAATCAGGCCGCGGATTTGCTGTAGTTGCCGACGAAGTGCGTCATTTAGCGGTAAAAACACGTGAATCAACCGACGAAATTACTGCAATTATTTCAGGGCTAACCTCACGCGTGGAAAGCATGGTGCAGCAAACCTATGAAGTGAGCAACAGCGCGAAACAAATTGGCGATGAAATGACGACCTTCTCGGCCGAATTTGACACTATAGCCACATCGGCCGAGCGCACTATCAATGTTGTGGGCCAAACCAAAGATCGTGCATTCGCCTCACTGGTTAAAATTGATCACATCATCTACATGCAAAATGGCTACATTGGCGCTGAAAAAGGCGGGCTTGGTGCAGAATCTGATGCTGTGCAAGAATCTCACTCTGAGTGCCGTCTTGGTCAGTGGTATCATCACGGGGAAGGCAACGCGGTATTCTCGCGTCTAGCTTCATTTAAAGCGCTTGATAAACACCATAAAACAGTGCATCAGCATGTACGCCAAGCCATAGAACTGGTGCAGCAAGACTGGCTTAAAGACGATGGTATTTTTGATGGCATCATACATCATTTCCAGCAAGCGGAAGTGGCAAGTGGTAATGTGGTGCATTGCTTAAATGAGCTGGTGTTACAAAAACACGCACAATAATCAAAGCCAACGACGCGTTTTTAAAGGCCGTGTGGCTTATTGCTATAACGCCACATCATATTGATGTAACATACAAAAACTTCACTTATGTGAGGTTTTTGTATTTCAAACAATGCTGAATAAGGACAATCATGCGTTTTTTCTTTCTCGTTATATCACTGTTACTCTTTGCAAGCCCACTTTATGCAAACCCATTTTTAGGCAAATGGCATGTCACTAAAGTTGAAACACCAAACACTTACTTTGGTGAAATTAAATACCCTAAACACTTTGAATTAACTCAGCAAAACGGACAACTTAGCGGGCAATATCACGACCAACATGGCTATAGGTGTGACTTTTCCTTAATCGAATTAATCAATGCTGGTAATGAGCTGTTATTAATCGGTTGTGGTGTGACAAAACATACCAAATCATGGATGCCAGTGCATAAAGTAAAACTCATCAATGATCAGCTGGTCGGTAAAGTGATCACGCATTCAACACAATTCACTTGGTACGCAGAGGCTGTAAAACCCGACTCACAATAAACCACAAACTTCACCATAAGGACGTGTTTATGAAAAAATGGAAAGTGCTCTTTTTTACAACCTTGTTCGTGCTATTTACAAGCAACCTGTTTTGGCTCTATGTGGTGATTGATCAAGGCGTAAGCTACACCTATTTAAATCAATCATATCAAGATGCAAACCACACTATTGATCACTTAAGCAAGTTAATCGTAAAAGGCAGCGCGCAATACAGTCAAAGCGATATACTTCATTTGCTCAGACAAACTGAGCCCAATATGTTGATTAGTGAAAGTGACAATACCATTACCACTGAGTTTGCGACATTTACGTTTAACAACAATCAATTGATTGCCATCAAACAATCCCAATTTTAATCAGTCTCTTGGCAATCATAGTGCTAGATATATTAAGCATTGCCAAAAAATACTTTTTAACGCGTTGTTCTAAAATAATAAATATTATTCCCATTAACTGGGTATTTAATTCGCCAGAGTCATCAACTCTAAAACTGAATTTGTCTTGGCAAAGCGCAAAACAAATTAAAAAGGCCAGATTATTCTGGCCTTTTATTCGTTTGCTATTGGGCATAGCAATTAACTCAGCGATGAAACCACTGATAAGTACTGTTCTGTTACTTGTTAAGCTGCTCTTTTGCAGCTTCAACCTTTGAAAAATCAAGGCCGAGTTCTGCAACAGCTTCTTTAATAAGTGCAGGGTTTTGCATCACCTGACCCATCACTAATTGCAGTTTATCTTGCGGTAAGCCCAGTTGACTAATGGTTAGCATTGCAGCCATTGGGTTTTCAGTAAGCACCTGAAAAATTTCATTAATACGCTCATCGCTAATGTTGTTTTCTTTTAACAGTGCAATAATTGGATTCATTCTACTACCTTGAATAACATTATTTGTGTTGCAGTGTAGCAGGTGATTAACATGCTGTTAATCACCAAGCTAAAAATCTAATAGACTCTGCGCTATTGTTTTAATGAAGTTTCATTTTTGGCCTGACGCTACGCATTAACTTTTCACACAACCAAAGCGCCATGGTTTTTAAAGGTCCGTGAATGGCATTTTGATGCATGCGATACAAAGACACGTACATTAAGCGTGCTAGTTTGCCCTCAATGAACATACTGTTATTGGTTAAATTGCCCATTAAACTGCCTACCGCACTAAAACGCGATAAATTAACCAGCGACCCATGATCTTTGTACTTAAACGGTGTTTTGGCTTTACCGTTAAGCTCCGCAAGAATATTACTCGCTAAATTACTAGCCATTTGATGCGCTGCTTGTGCACGCGGCGGCACAAAACTTCCATCAGATTGCTCACATGCCGACGCATCCCCAAGTACATAAACATGCTCTATTCCTTTGGCTTGCAAATACGGGTCGACCAATACTTGGTTGCTGCGATTAAACGCTAATCCGTCAATATCTTTTATAAAGTCAGCTACTTTCACGCCCGCCGCCCACAGCATTAAGTCTGCGGCTATCTCCTCGCCCTCAGCGGTGATAAAACCATGCTGATTGGCTTCGCTAATGCGTGTATGTTCAAGTACCTGAATGCCTAAATTAAGTAGTTCACGTCTCGCTGCATCACTGATACGCTTTGGCAATGCGGGTAAAATAGTCGGCCCAGCTTCAATTAAATGAATACGTAACTGCGTACTTTTAAATTCGCTTAAGCCATAGTGCTTTAACAAACCAGAAACATGAATAAGTTCTGCGCTCAACTCCACCCCAGTTGCGCCACCACCGACAATAGCAATTGAAAGTGAATTTGATTTAGTATTTTCTTCACCACTTGAGTTTTGATGAACACGGGTAAAGCTATTTAGCAGCGCATGCTGAAAACGCTCTGCTTGCTGTTGAGAGTCCAAAAAGTAGCAATGTTCGGCAACACCTGGGGTATTAAAATCATTACTAATGCTGCCAATTGCAATAATGAGTTTATCGTAGTGAATAGTGCGCTCAGGCAAAAGTACTTTGCCGTTATCGTCATTATGTTGTTTTAAACTGATAGTTTGGTCGTTGGTATCGAGTTTTATAAACTCGCCCAAAATGAATTGAAAACCGTGGGTTGCTGCGTGAGCTGAATACGACACGCCATCTAAACTGGTGTCGAGCGAGCCTGTTGCTACTTCGTGCAGCAAGGGTTTCCATATGTGCGTGCGGTTTTTATCAATTAACGTAATATTTGCGCGTTGTGACTTTCCTAATTTTTGTCCTAATTTACTTGCAAGCTCAAGGCCGCCTGCGCCACCGCCAATAATAACGATATTAGGATGTGTGTTAATCATAATTGTGCCCTTTAAAAGTTATAAAGAGCTGAATACATAGATTTTTACCGTGGTTATAACGTTGGCTAGGTGAGCCGCTTAATCAGTAAAAATTGGTATAATTAGGCATTCAGGTCATTATAACCTGACACAATACCCTTATGTTACGCCGCAACGTACCTAAGTTAAAGCCATAAAGTATTGCAAAATATGTCGTAAGTGTTACCGCGTGTTCAGTTAATATTCATGGCGCATTTTCTATTTTTGAAACAATTACTCAAAACTGTGAAAGACTATGACCTTATCGACACTTTATAAAACAGCTAGCCTCGCCGTTATTTATTTATCACTTAGCGCTTGCGCAGCTATTTCACCAGAAAAATGTAAAACCGCTGATTGGTATAACTTAGGATACAGTGACGGTCAAAGCGGCTATAAGCGCAGTCGGGTCAATGACTATCGTCAAACTTGTGCGGAAGTAAACGTCGATGTAAACACCAAAAAATGGCAAGAAGGATACGAACAAGGCAACAAAGTGTACTGCACGCCAGAAAATGGCTATCGCATTGGTCGCGCCGGACAAACATACAACGGAGTGTGTTTAAACGAGTCATTCGTTAAAAACTACAATAAAGGTAAACGGCAATATGATATCGACGAGGAAATCAAACAGCTAGAAGACCGCTTATACCGCCTCAAAGAGCAATATCGTAATGAAACAAACGATGATATTAAGCGCGAAATTCGCCATGATATTCGTGATTTAGAACGCGAAATTGACCGTTTGCGCATTCCGCAAGTCATTTACCAAGTAGTGTTTTAGTTATGATGACCCAAGTGCGAATTGTTTTTTAACACCTAGCATCACACCACCAAATGCCACGCTAAAAATGCCAGCCAGCATTGCCAACGACGATAGCGTGGCGTTAGCGATGCCAGGACTTGCCAACACGGCTAATGTGTTAATAAATACTAACATCAACGCAGAGAGCAAATAACCTTGATAGCCAATTACACCGGCAAATATCAAAAACAAAAAGGTAAAACCAAGTGCAGGCGTAAACGCTGCAGTAGCAATCACCCCAACAACTAAAGAAAGCGCTATCACCAACCCTATTACTATTTTATACATCTTTGCCTCCGTGCATATGCTTTTGTTTAGCCAAGTAATTTTTCAAATCGAATTTCATAATCTTGAAAACTTGGCGCTTTTTCAAGATCAATTATCGCATAGTTGTTTTTGATAAGCATTGCCAACATCGCACGAAAACGATTCATGGTTTTTACCTGAACAGCAGTAAACCCATGTTGTTGCAGCCAATTTTCCTGCTGCAATAACATTTTTTGAGCAAGACCTTGACCGCGATGTTCTGGTACCACAGCACCTAACCAGCTGTAAAATGTTGTATCGTTTAACGCATAACCAAGTTTATAACCAATCGGTTCGCCATTGTAATAGGTAATAAGTAACAAATGGCTTTTACCAGCAAGGCGTAATTTAATATCTGCAAGCTTTTTTGGTGATGAAAATTCAGGAATAGCCAATTCGATTTGCACCATTTGTTCAAGTTGCCCAATTTCAATTGTATACATAATTCTTGCTTACTTGGCTTTAAACTGCCGCCAGTATAGAGAATTTAAAAAACTGAATCGATCTTCCTTCACGCTTTTTTCACATCTCTCAGGTTAGTGTAACGGCAAACAACACAACAGGAACTGAAACTATGATTAAAAAATTAGTCATTACAATAGCAGTCATTGCCGTGATTGGTGTTGCTTCACTTTACGGCACCAAAACCTGGCTTAAAAGCTTACTGCCTGATAAAGCCCACTTTACAGCGCTTAAAAATACACAAGTAAGTGATTTACCTTATATCGCCGAAAACTCCGTACCCTATCGCGGAAAAATCCTCGCAGTCGTCACTAGTACTGACAAAATGGCACAAGATAAACCAACAGGCTACGAGCATACCGAACTTGCCAGAGCCTATTGGGTGTTTATTGCCAACGGTTTTGAGGTAGATATTGCAAGCCCTAAAGGTGGTAAGCCGCCAGTGGTTATTGATGGTGAGGATATGGGGGCTTACGATTACGCATTTTTAAACGACAAAACCATTCAAGCACAGGTCGCAAATACCTTGTTACTATCACAAATTGACCCAAATGATTATCAAGCGGTTTATTTTGTTGGTGGTAAAGGCACCATGTTTGATTTTCCCGATAACAACGATGTGAAACGGATCACCAAAGCCTTGTATCAAAATAACAAAGTTGTAAGTGCCGTATGCCACGGTCCTGCGGCACTGGTAAATGTTACCTTGGATGATGGCTCGCATTTACTCGAAGGCAAAACCGTATCGGGCTTTACCAATGAAGAAGAGTTATTTTTAATTCCTGATGCAAAAACACTCTTTCCGTTTTTGCTCGAAAATAAACTGGTTGCACGTGGCGCGATATTTCAACCAGGCCCACAATATCTAGAGCAAGTAGTGCAAGATGGAAAATTGATTACGGGGCAGAATCCATGGTCAGTATGGACCTTGGCTGAGCGCGTAATTGCTGAGCTAGGTTACACACCCAAACCAAGAGCACTTACCGGTGAGGAGCATTCAGTTCGGCTTTTAAAAACTTATCAACAACATGGCTTAGCCGCAGCAAAAGCAGATATCGTTAATAATCCAAAAGCGCATCAACAAATATTAGTCGTGATGCATGCAATATTGGCGTTTATGCAGCTCGATATAGGTAAAGGGTTTGATTTATTGAGCCTCGCCAAAGCAATTAAAGCGCAACACGCTTAAATTGCTTAGTAACGTAACCCTTCAAATAACAGTGGGGTTACGTTATGTCCGATACTACTCTATCACGGCCAAGCTCTTTGGCGTCGTAAAGCAAATCGTCAACACGTTTAAACATCATTTCAATTGCTTCACCGTGTTGATATTGGGTAACACCAATACTAGATGTGATTGTAATGCTGTTTTCATCACTCATTTTTATCGGCTCTGCTTTTAGCGCCAAT
The DNA here is from genome assembly GCF_001399975.1 of Pseudoalteromonas sp. P1-9. GTDB lineage: Bacteria > Pseudomonadota > Gammaproteobacteria > Enterobacterales > Alteromonadaceae > Pseudoalteromonas. Next base: position 32,860 of record NZ_LKBD01000009.1, on the reverse strand, counting down.
GCAATTTGCTCAGCACAACTAATTGCTTGCGTGGTGTGTGTATTCGGTAAAATTGCCACAAACTCTTCGCCGCCATATCGTGCAACAATATCATGGCGTGTTAATTTGCTTTTAATAATGTGCGACGCCACCTTTAACACGTTATCGCCTGCAAGATGGCCGTAGGTATCGTTAATTCGTTTAAAGCGGTCGAGGTCAAACATCACTACACTAAAGCCGATATTTTGTTGTTTAAGTTGTTCAATGTGACGCAACATGACGCGTCGATTAATCAATTTTGTTAGCGGATCAACCGTTGATTCACGATACAAATTCATCAACATTGAAAGCTGTGCAATTTGCAACCACAGGCTAATACCGGCAAACAAACCAAATAGCCAAACGCCATTAAACAAATGCCAATAATCACCGTTAAAAAAATGCGCTTGTACTAGCATAAATGGAATAAAAATCAGGCTAATTAAAATCACACCACCGCGAATAGTCAGTGGAAATAACCCGATCATCGCCAATGTTAAATACGGCATCATGGTAAAAATTAACGGCACACTATCAAGGCTGTTAAACGTCAGCATAATGTACAAATAAAACAACGACGGGCATAAAAACGACAGTGCAATCACATGTTTTATTAAACTCACCGAAGACGAGCGTTTTACGCGATAAGCCATAATAAACAGTGCCACCGAGAGCGAAATACGCGCCACAAGTAAGGTTTGAGCATGTGCTTGTGGTAGTGTTAGAAAATCAAAAAAGCCAAATAAGGGCACCGAAAAGGCAAAAAACAAACACATAATCCATAAACGTCTACGAATATAATCTGACCGCTTATGCGTAAAGTCAGTTGAATGGGAATGCGATGAAATAAGCTCGACGAGTGGGTTATTTTCTAAACGAAGGTAGGTTTTGAGTTTTAGCGATTTAAACTTAGATAAGGGCTCTTTTTTGTCACTATACGGCTCGCTTAGTGCGGTTGGCTTCATACTTAGTCTCACTTACGTCTATTACAACGCCAAATAATGTTGACGCAATAATCATCAATTCGAAGCAAGTTTAACCGTTGAACACATTTGCGTGATTATTCTAGATCAATAAAAACACAGTAAACAAAGTACCGAAATTAAACACTTATCCTTTAATTTAATACACCCCTAGGGGTATACGCATGCAAGAATTTGCTAAATATAAAATGCACTTTAACGCAACCTTACAATCTCTTACAAAAGCAATAAAGTTGAGCGGTAGCAGTACGTTGCAATATCTGGTACAACTATAAGTTGCTAAAGCTAGCTAATTACACAGGGATTGGCGCCATTCACAAAGTGTAAAAAGCACAACGGCATTTGAATCATTGTTTGTAACGCAATACTTGCAAGGAACGCGAATGAAATACCTATTAACCTTACTTTTGAGCATATCCGTTTGCGCAGAAGCGATAATCATTAGACACGATGTTGCTGACGCACAATACAAAGTACCAAGCACTGAGTTACCTCAATTAGCAACATTTTATTTTGGCGGCGCACACGGCACGCTTATAGCACCAACTTGGGTATTAACAGCAGCCCATGCAACATTTTGCGTGAGTCCTAACTCTCCCATATTACTTAACGAAAAACACTACGCGGTTAAGCGTGTTTATATTCATAAAGATTACACTCCCGGACAAAGTCACGATATTGCCTTAATTGAATTACAGCAACCTGTTTTAGGCGTCACGCCTTTCTCACTCAATACAGAATCTGATGAGTTAAACAAAAATCTCTGGTTTATTGGTATTGGTGGCACAGGAAATGGGTTAACGGGCCAAACAGTTGATAATTTTGAAAACAAAGGTCAAATGCGCAAAGCACAAAACACAGTGGCATTGGCACAAGGTCCACTTTTAAAGTTCACCTTCGATAAAGGTGAGAACGCGCTGCCACTCGAAGGCGTGTCAGGTGGCGGTGACAGCGGCGGCCCCGCATACACACACCAAAATGACACAGGCGTTATTTACGGTATTAGTTCACGCGTCGAGGGCGGTAACATAGGCAAATATGGTGTTAAAGAAGTTTACAGCCGAACATCATTTTTTGCGCCTTGGATAAACAAGATTATAAATGGCAAGAATATAGACACACTTTCAGACACCAAATTGAAGCAGTTGCCCTCGGGGTTAACAGAAGACATTTTGCCACACGTCTGTAACGACATTCGTATTAAATAAAGCAAAACTAGTGCGGCACATATAAATGTGTTGTATCACCTTAGATTAAAAAAAAAGAGGGATCTTATGAAACGAAATTACATCTTAGCGCTTGCGCTATTGACGACTACTCACTCGAGCTTGGCCTTTGATTTAACCGCCAAATGCTTAAAAGTGAAAGAAATCTTCAACAAGCAACCTCACACTGCAACAACATGGCAAAACTACTCAGCTGGCGCAACAACCCCCTTTAAACAAATAAACGCAAACGGTTTTGGCGCGCCCGTAGTGCTTAAAAATGATAAACAAGTTACCGTTGACCTATTGAGCCAACATCCATTATTGGTGTTCAACTACGCTGAGGAAGAAAAAGCAAACAAGTGGCAAAAAATCGACCTATACGCTCACAAAACCTACCAACAACATACCGACGTTACTAAACAGCCAGATATAGTGACTGTGCTAAAAGAATCGCTCGATTTGTCACCAGAAAGCATAAAATGCAACTACGACACTAGCTCTCCAAAGGACCTACGTAAAAACTTAAATGAACAAGTTGCCTGGTCAACATTACTGACAATTAAGTCGTTTATGATGCCAGAAGATGTGATTGGTGCGATAAAAATTAAAAATCGCAATGCAGTGATTATTCGCAGTAAATCAGGGTTTGAGTATTACGAATCAAACGACGAGAAAGCCATTAAAATTACGGTGAACAGCGAAGAAAAAAGTGATCTCGATAGCTTTATTGCAACAGTTGAAAGTAACCCGCCGTTCACAACACCAACAGAAATTACAGCAAAGCTAATTAGCGGTATTCACAATAATAATATTGCAGACTGGCAAAGTGCACTGACCCTAATGAAACGTGAAAAATACACAGTACCCGCGATGGAACCCGTCCACATACGCATTGTAACGCTCCAACATCAACTTTGATATTCGCGTAAATTTTATCAGCCCATAGCAAAAGGAGTTATTAGATGTTCGAATATTTAGTTGGGTTAGAAGTAACAAACAACCAAATGTATACGCAGTATCGAAATGCGATGACGCCCATACTTGAGCAGTATGGTGGCGGGTTTGGTTACGACTTTGTGGTATCTGAGGTATTAAAATCCGCAGTTGATGTACCGATAAATCGCGTGTTTACCATTTTGTTTCCAACAAAACAAAGCGCTGAGACGTTCTTCTCGTACGACTTGTACTTAGCGGTGAAAGCCGAATACTTTGATTTATCTGTTGCGAATACCACGATTATTGCCGGTTATGAAAAGGCGTAAGAATAACCGCGAATCGTCACTTATACGGCACGCTAGACTTGCGCATTCAGCTCACGATTATATCGAAAAGGTAAACCCACTTAGCAAACGCTAAGTGGGTTTATTTGATTATCGTGTTGTAGAGACTGATTTCGCTTTTTTAATCGCTTCATTAATATTTAGCGACGCTGCTTCTTGGCGCGGTGGGAACTTTTCAAATGTTTTAATATGCTCCGTTAGCATCGCGATTGCAGGTTGAAATACCCAGCTTTTTCTCATGATTTGATGAAAGCCTGTTACGCCATCGTAATGTTCCATTGAATCTTTACGTAAGTTAAACAGTTTGGGCATGGTATGGGTAACCAAATCTTCGTAGTAACGACCACCAGGTTTTGATGCAAAGTGCATTTTCCAAGGGCCAACACGAATTGCGGTTAACTGCGATTCGTAATAATAAAAGAAGTGATTACGCGCAGATTTTTTGCTTTTGCCACGCCAATAATCAAGGTTGTTTTCACCATCGATATATACTTTAAACTTTTTCTCCATTGCTTTTCGCAAGTTTTTCTCACCCACTGCTGCAGCAATGGTTGGAAATACATCTTCATGCGAGGAAATACCGTTAAGCTTTAACCCTGCTGGAATTTTTTTCGGCCAACGCACCATAGACGGCACACGCACACCGCCTTCCCATGTCGTCATTTTTTCACCGCGGAATTTGGTTGTACCCGCATCAGGCCACGAACTTTGCTCAGGGCCATTATCTGTGGTGTAGATTACAATGGTGTTATCGGCAATTTTTAGCTCATCGAGTTTATCGAGAAGCTTCCCTACATGACCATCGTGCTCTAATAAACCGCTAACAAAAACATCTTCTTCAGAGCTAATATGAGTCGCAAGATGACGGCTCTCTGGTTTCAAGCGCGTGTAAACATGCATACGACTTGGCGCATGCCAAATAAAGAAGGGTTTATCTGCTTTAACCGCGCGCTCCATAAAATCTAGGCTTCGCGCTAACACTTCTTCATCAAATGTTTCCATGCGTTTACGCGTTAGCGGACCTGTATCAATGATACGGCCGTCGGCATACGCTTCAATCACACCGCGCGGGCCAAACTTCTTCTTAAATTCTTTTGTTTTTGGGTAATCTTCCTGCTCAGGTTCTTCTGACACATTCAGATGATACAAATTGCCATAAAATTCATCAAAACCATGGCGCGTTGGCAAGTGCTCGTCAAGGTCACCCAAGTGGTTTTTACCAAATTGCCCCGTCATGTAGCCTTTATCTTTTAAAAACTCAGCAATGGTTGGATCGGCTTCTTTAATGCCCAAAGGATTGCCGGGCTGACCAACCGTTGTCAGTCCTGTGCGCACCGGTAATTGCCCCATTAAAAACGCTGCACGCCCTGCGGTACAACTTGGCTGGGCATAATGGTCGCGCCTTCATTGGCAATTCGATCGATGTTGGGGGTGTTGTAGGTCATGCCATGCGAATAGGCACTTAAAGAAACCTGTGCCACATCATCCACCATAATGGCGAGAACGTTCGGGTCTTTCGCGTGGGCTGACAACGAAAGTAGCCCAGCTAACACACTGACTAATGGTAATTTCATTACTTCTCCTTGTATTATTGAAGTATAAGTTGAATTTGTTTCTTAAAAGCACTCACACAGCAAACCTTGATTACATATAGCCATCATCAGCCAGATGTTTAACATCCTAAAAATAAACATCACTTTTGTTGTTAACCAAGATTAAATGCTCATTTTACGAGCATTTTCAATTTCTACCTTACAAGAAAATTTGAGACAAACACAGTGAAAAACGATACATATTACGAAAATTTACTAACGTTTATTTACTCAAAAACAATGCGATATAAGCGCTAAACACGTAGTATTACGTGCAGCTAATTGCCCATGTAAATTTAAGTTATCCACTGAGCTCACGCGAAACAATAGACCTGCGCATTAAATATAAGCAGCGCAATAGTGCAAGGTTTACTAAAAAACCGGCTTGACCTAAACCAAACTCGAGGTTTTAGCATGCCATTTTTCACAGCAATAAGAACAAAATAATGAACAGTGATATTTCAATTTCTCGTATAAAGCAGTTTCCACCTTTAATGTGGATTATGCTATTTGGCTCATTTATAACGCGCGGTAGCTTTTATATGGTGTGGCCATTTTTGGCCGTGATTCTGTATAAAAAGTTTGCCCTTTCTGCAACCGAAGTGGGCTCGGTATTGTCGCTCGCTGCGGTTATTTCGGTGTTTGTCAGCTTTGTTGGCAGCACCCTGTCAGATAAATTTGGCCGCAAGCCTATGATGTACGCCACAGGCGTGCTTTATATTGTTTCGTTTAGTTTGCTTGCCATCGCCGACACAATCTTAATGTTTACCATTGTAATTACGCTCTGCTCTATTGCCACATCACTTTGGCGGCCGCTTGCATCGGCTTTAATTGGCGATATTATTCCAGAAAAAGCGACCCGCGAACTTGCGATGCAATCACTTTATTTTGCTGTTAATGTTGGCTGTGCAGTTGGCCCAATGCTGGGGGTTTGGCTTGGATTAACTGGCGAGCAATCGAGCTTTTTTATTACCGTTTACGCCTTTGCGTTTTTACTTGTGTTGTTAACCTGGGGGTTTAAACATCAAGATAAAACCCAATCAAAAGTGGATATAGATAACGCACAAAGTGCGCCAAAAAACCAAACACCAAAAACACAAACGGGCTTTAAACAAACCTTTAGCGTGTTAGTACAAGATAAGCTGTTACAGTGCCTTATTTTGGCAAACATTTTGTGCTTTTTTATTTATGGTCAAATGGATAGTTCACTGGTGCAATACCTTACTCGTGAGGGTGCAAATAACTTGCTCGAACTTATTTCATCAATGATCTTTACTAACGCGTTAGTGATTATTACCTGTCAGTTTTTACTGCTTAAACTACTAGCATCGCGACCAATTTTAGTGCGTATTCGTTTTGGCTTGGTGTTACTTATCATCTCGCAAATCTGGTTTGCTTTTAATCCACTTACTTTTTTTGCTGGTTGGTTAGGCGCGGTGGTAATTATGAGCCTTGCTGAGGCCATTTTATTTCCTACCATGAGCGTACATGTTGACCGCATTGCGCCAACTAACCTTCGCGGTGCATATTTTGGCGCAACCGCATTTTACGATTTAGGCTATGCCTTTGCGCCCATTGGTGGTGGTTTACTGCTTGATATGTTTGACGGTCGAACCCTGTTTTTAGTTTGCAGTGGCATTGCTGTGGCGGTATTTTTACTTTACCTCATTATGGATAAATTAGAACGCCCAGCATTTATTACAGAGCAGCTGGCAACTGAACAAACGGCTAAAACAGCTTAAGTTCTTTGTTTTAAATTTGTGTTAGTTATTGCAAGAAAAACAAAAAAGCCAGCACTTACATGCTGGCTTTTTACTCAACAACTTAAATACGTTAATCGCGTTTATACACCGCCTCAATCGTTGCTTTTGCCAGTGTATTGGCATTCACCATATACCCTGCCACCGCACTTTTGCTATTTCTTTTTAAACCAAGTGGCTTTGCTAAGGCGAACACTGTGAACTGATAACGATGAATGCCATCTCCTTTTGGTGGGCACGCGCCACCAAAGCCATTTACTCCAAAGTCGTTATTAATTTGTACCGCACCCTCGGGGAGTTGTGGATTTGAACTACTGCCCGCACCAGCGGCTAGTTCAGAAGTGCTCGCGGGTAAATCTGTAACCTGCCAATGCCACCAGCCGCTGCCAGTTGGCGCATCTGGGTCATAGGCAAAAACAGCAAACGCTTTGGTGTTTTTGGGTGCACCGCTCCATGCTAAATGCGGCGATATATTTTCTCCTTCACAACCAAAGCCATTAAAAACGTGCTTATTTGAAAGCATTTCACCGTTTGCAATATCATTACTTGTAAGTGTAAAGGTGTTCGCCCAAAGCTGCGCGGCTGATAACAATAACGTACCGCCTATAATCTGTTTTAACATGGTATGTCCCTTTTTAAATTATTACCCCATCTTAATCATAAACACGTTTAGAATCATAGTGTTTTAAAGTGTGTGGAAGTTTTTCCTGATTTGTAAGGTTAAAAAACGAGGCTTTAATGTAACTATGTGCGTTGCTGTTATCACTAGATCACTTAGACAAGAACTGTAATGGTTCTATTTTAAAATATCTGTTACAAATAAAACCTGTGATAAAGATATTAAGTAACCTAAATTCAGCATAAAAAACTAGGGAACTAAAGTTATGGATGAAGTCAGCACAGTTAGAATTTACCTGTTAAGAGCAATGTATGCATTTATTGCATTTGGTTTAGGTGTAACCACTTTGCCCGATGTAGTTTCTGGCTCAGGTCAATTTGCTGATTCAGACACCATTATCAATGCCATCTTAATGGGCTTTTGTCTTCTCTCGCTGCTAGGCATAAAGTACCCACTTAAAATGTTACCCGTACTGCTGCTTGAGTTCATTTGGAAAGTGTTTTGGCTTTTAGTTTATGCCCTACCTATGTATTTAAATAATAGTCTTGATGAATACGCTCAAGAGTTAGTTTTTGCGTGTGCGATGGGAGTGATTCTTACACCACTCGTACTGCCATGGGGTTATTTAATAAACCATTACCTAAAAGCCCCTGCAACACAATGGAAGTAAACTCTAGTCATCAATAAAGTGAGGATTAATTTTGGCGGTCAGAACGTGATCTTGCCATGTGCCTTTTATTTTTAAATAACGTTTAGCCAGCCCTTCTTTTTCAAAACCTAAACGCGTTAATAACTGGGCACTTTTTGTATTATGTGGCATATAGTTTGCCATCACGCGGTGCAAGTTTAGCTCATTAAAAACATAATCGAGCCCTGCCTCTACTACCTCAAACATTATGCCTTGCCCTTGGTATTTTTCGGCAACACAATAACCTAGATAGCACGCTTGAAAAGGCCCTCGTACCACATTAGTAAAGTTACACATTGCCATTATTTCGCGGCGTTCAAAATCAAAGGCGGCAAAATGATATGCGCTTTGATTATTAAGGTGCGTTTGATAACCATTAATTAGATTCTGCACATTCACATTAGTGTAATAGTGCTTATCGCGCGTTGGCTCCCACGGTGCTAAATGTGCTTTGTTCTCGTTAATAAACGACAACAGGGCTTGTATATCGTTACTGTTTGGCACATCAATAAATGTACGTTTGGTTTTGAGTATCATTGCCTTTGGTCAAGCGCCTGTTTGTCGGTGGCATGCTGAATTAAATTAACCAATAATCGACCATGCATTGGGGTAAAACCGGTTTTCTCGAGTTTTTTCTCAAGGTAATTAGCAAAGTTCTTACGCTTATCGTGATGGGTGCGAAGCGTAAACAGCAGTTCATTTTGCTTTTGGTTTATTAGTCGCGTGTTATAAATTGGGTCTTCATCAGGCCAATTTTCAACGGGCACACCTTTGGTTTGATACACATAATTAGAAAGGGTTTGGTTGATCCGAGAGTAATCACTTTGACCGATAAGCAGCTCTAATTCTTTCAATAAGCCGCGGTACAATACGCGCGGAAATAAGCTGTAAAAATCTTTATTTTGGAATGCCTTGCCTTTTTCGGTTTGCTGCCAATCGGCAAAGCTTGATTTAAGCGCATGGACAAAAATACGCCCAACAAAATGTACTTTTAAATAGCTACCACCTTGGCTATCTGCACTTTGTAGCAAATTACTTAAACGCTTACGATAGCTGCGGTTCTCGGCTTTTAAACGGCTTACTTCGGCTTCTAACGCAAGTTCGTTTTCGCCTTTTTCAAGCTGCTGCTTTTGCAATTGTGCAATACGCAATTGGGCGCTTTGTAATACATCGCGGGTGTCTTTTAGCTCTTGTAGCACACTGCCATTTTTAATCTTGAAATTAAAATTGTGCGTATTGTGCTGAGTGGTTTGAGTTACTAAGGGTCTGGCTGCTTTGGTAAGCGCTTGGTTTAATTTTTTTTCTAAAATTTGGCCGGACTGGCTGCCTTTTAGTAGCGCAGTTAATTGACTATTTATCTCATTTAAATACCAAGTATGTAACTGCTTACTTTGCGCTGTGCTTAACCCATTAAAAGGATTACTACTTTCCTTATCAAATTCAGACACCTACTGCCTCAAATCCATTAATTCTAATTATTTATTCTGAGCCGGATAGTAACAGAAAAAACCACTAAAACTCTAGCTTGATAATGCACTTTTAGCACTCACTTGCGAGCGCTCTAAAATGGCCACACCTTGCTCTTTCATAAAGGTTTCAAACGCGCTGGCAAGTAAGCTTTGTTTTCTATCTTGGCGTTTAGCTAAAAACCACGTGCTACGAATTGGAAACCCTTTTACATCTAATTTTACCAAACCCGGTACTTCACCATAATCAAGAGCGTGACGGCTTAAAATGGAGAGCCCGAGACCCGATGCAACAGCGTATTTTATCGCTTCGTTACTTTCGATGGTCATTTTTTCATTCAAGGTTAATTGTTGCTCTTTGCAAAATTGCTCAATTAAATTACGCGTACCCGAACCTTTTTCACGCATTATAAATGGGTAATGCGATAAACGGTTTAGGCTGACTTCTTGTTGTAAATGCAATTCATGCCTTGCCGGAGCAATTACCACCAGTTCGTTATCGAGTAACGGTGTTTTAATAATTTCGGGGCGCTCAGGGCACTGACTAAAAAAGTAAAAATCATCTTCGTTGGCTTCTATGCGCTCTTTTACTTCTTGGCGGTTACCTATTTTTAAATTGATATCGACTTTTGGGTGTTTTTTACAAAACGCCCCTAAAATTAGCGGCAAGAAATACTTAGCAGTTGAAACTACACATAAATTAAGCGAGCCCGATGTCACGCTTTTAAGCTCATCAATCGATACCGACAAATTATGAAAGCTAGTAAATACCTCATTGGCGCATGTTAGTAGCGCTTTTCCCGCATCGGTAAGCACAATGGTTTTGCCATGCTGGCGATACACCGGCATATCCACCGTTTCGCTTAATTGCTTTAACTGAATCGACACCGAGGGTTGCGACACATGTAACTGCTGCGCTACCAAGGAAATACTTTTGTATTGGTCGAGCGCTTTTAAGAGCTGCAACTGTCTTACTGTAGGTAACCGCATAGAAATATAGATTTTTATTTATACAAATTCACATAAATATATATTAGCGTTTATTTAATTGCGCGCATAGACTAATTTTTGTCTTATAAATGCATAAAATACAACCTGCATCTCAGAACAACAACGCAGGTGGTGATGCTTTGTATTGGGGAATGAGGAAGTTATGTTAGAAACCATATCAAATAATGTGCGTGCGTTAGGTGAAGTACTTGGCCAAACAATTGCCGAAGACAAAGGCGATGGTTGGGTTGATAAAATTGAAGAAGTACGCCTACTAGGTAAGCGCATTGTGGCAGGTGAAAACCATGCAGTTGAAGACCTAAAAACAATCTTTGCAAATAGTACTGAACAAGATTTATTAATTCATGCTCGTGCATTTAGCCAGTTTTTAAACCTCGCTAATGTGGCAGAGCAACAACACACCACCAGTGAGCAAGGCTTAGCAGAGCTTGATTTGCCCCACCCGCTTGATTCTCTATCAGAAAAATTAACCGGTATTGATGCAAACGCGTTTAAACAAGCGCTTAAAAAGCTGCATATTGAACTTGTGTTAACTGCGCACCCAACCGAAGTTAACCGTCGCACCTTTATTCATAAATACAACGAAGTGGCTGATGAACTCAGTAAAGGAGAAGCGCCACTGAGCGAACGCGTGCAAGAAATCATTGAACAAGCATGGCATACCAATGAAATTAGGCAGCAGCGCCCCACACCGCTTGATGAATCGCGTTGGGGCTTACATGCCATTACCGACAGTTTATGGCATGCGGTACCACAATTTGTACGCGAATTAGATGAGCTTTCACAAAACTTGATTGGCGAACCGTTAGCCGAAGATATTGTGCCAATAACTATGGCCAGCTGGATGGCAGGCGATAGAGACGGCAACCCGTTTGTTACCGCCAAACTCAGTAAACAAGCCATTTTACAAGCGCGATTAATTGCCGCAGAACTCTACTTAACTGACTTTGAATCACTTTATTTAGAATTATCGATGCATAAGGCAACCGATGATTTAATTGAAGCGGATATTAATAATATTGGCCCGTATCGCGCGGTGATCACCAAGTTAATTAGCGAACTCAAAGAGTCAATCACACTGTTACGTGATGGCAAAACAAAAGGTGCAATTTCATCTTCTGAAGATTTACTTACGCCATTAAAAGCATGCCGTAATAGCTTATTAGCAGTCGGCCTTACTCGCGTTGCCAATTCACAAGTGCTCGACCTAATTCGCAAGGTGCAATGTTTCGGTATTTCTCTGGTAAAACTGGACATTCGTCAACACAGTGAACGCCACGATGAAGCCATTGGCGAGATTGTAAGCGCGCTCGATTTAGGCGATTACGCCACTTGGGATGAAACACGCCGTGTTGAGTTTCTACTAAGCGAAATAAATAATCCGCGCCCATTATTACCCAATGTCACTTGGAGTGAAAATACCCAAGAAGTGCTCGATACCTTTGCTATGGTGGCTAAGCAACCGCGCGAAGTGCTGGGTATTTATATCATTTCAATGGCGAGTAAAGTAAGCGATGTGCTTGCTGTTAATCTTTTAATGAAAGCCACTGAGTTTAGTTGGGATATGCCAATTGCACCGTTGTTTGAAACATTGGATGATTTAAACAACGCGCCAAAAGTCATGGGCGACTTGCTAAACATAGAGCAATATTTAACACGCTGTAAAAAGCAGCAATATGTGATGATTGGCTACAGTGATTCGGCAAAAGATGCGGGCGTATTAGCGGCCACATGGGCGCAATACCAAGCGCAAGAAGCGCTAGTACAGGTTTTTAAACAGTTTGAGGTGGAACTTAAATTATTCCACGGCCGTGGTGGTACCATTGGTCGCGGGGGCGGTCCTGCACACGATGCAATTGCATCGCAACCGCCAGGAACACTTGATGGTGGCTTACGTGTCACCGAGCAAGGTGAAACTATTCGCTATAAGTTTGGTTTGCCAAACCTTGCTGTGCGCAGTTTGCACTTGTATGCCAGTGCGATTTTAGAAAGCCTAATTCACCCTCAACCTGTGCCGCCAGCATCATGGCGAGCGCTTATGAACAACATGGCATCGCTCAGTTGTGAAATTTACCGCGGTTATATTCGCGAAGAACCAAATTTTGTACGCTATTTCCGTCAAGCAACACCTGAGCTAGAGTTATCATCGTTGCCACTAGGCTCGCGTCCAAGCAAGCGCCGCTCAGATGGCGGTATTGAATCACTGCGCGCTATTCCGTGGATATTTGCGTGGAGCCAAAACCGTTTAGTATTGCCAAGTTGGTTAGGACTTGGTCAAGCAATTAAAGCGTTTTATCAAGAAAACAGTGCGCTGATGAACGAAATGTTGGAAAACTGGCCGTACTTTAAAGCCCGTATTTCATTAACTGAAATGGTGTACTTAAAGTCCGATCCGCAGTTATCAGCACTGTATGACGCAGCGCTTGTAGAACCTGAGCTACAAGGTTTAGGTGAGCAACTGCGCAGCCAATTACAGCAAGATGAACAAGCAGTACTGACATTGCTTAACCAAGCTCATACGCTCGAAAGCGATCCTTGGAACTTAAGCTCGTTTAGATTACGCCAGCCTTATTTATTGCCACTGCATTTGTTGCAAATTGAGGCTTTAAAACGTTTACGCAATAAACCTGAGCACCCTGAAAGTGAGCAAGTGCTAATGGTTACCATGGCAGGTATTGCTACTGGTATGCGAAATACTGGGTAACCACGTGAAATTAGCATGAGACTATGTGATTAGTGTTGTATCAAGCACTAATCACAATTTTAATAAGGTATTGCTTAATGCCATTTATCAACACGCCTCATATCGTTGGCAAACACCGACGAAAACGCATGCATTTTCGCTTTAAGTAACGATTTTCTTCCCTCAAAGTTGCGAGTATAAATCAAATCAGCTGATCCTACGTATTTATTCCATGCAACCACATAGCGCTCTGCAAATTGCTTTTTTACCCCAATACACGTTGGGACCGCATGATAGTCTTTTCGTGCAAGCCCCGCGAACTCACCTTCTCTAACAACTAAATAACGTGGGTTATCAATTGGTGCGAGTACCTCAGCCACACAGTCTGCAAATAACGACGATTCATAAAATGTACCGCCTGTAAGTGCAATTGTTAAGCTTCCGTCATAGCCTTGAGATGTTTTTACATCAAGCATTCTGAGCGGGGTTGTAAGCTTATTTGTTTTCGCTAATGTTTCGAGCACCGCGTTACCAATTTGCTTCAATGACCCATCGACAGGTAAATGCAAAAGCATTATGCGCAACGCTTTGAGTGTTTTAGGTAAGTTTTTAACAAATCCATACGTAAATCCGCCTGCTAAAAACCATAACATTACTGTCACTGACTGCGGGTATTTCATAAATGACAGACTCATTGCAAGGGCGCTCATCATTCCCAACAAGAGCTCTTGCGTTAAGTACTTAAACGTATTTTTTAAATGGACTGTTTTAAACCGCGTAACTGCTTGGGTTTCTACGGATGGCAAGGTACGGCCTGTTTTATCAATAGTTAATGCACGTTGCCATTTAGCTGGTAGCTGCTCAATATTTTTAAAGCGTTTGATCATCTGCTTGTTGTTGGCATATACCGCAAACTTCATTGAACTTGTTGTGTTAAAATAAAACGCTAATTTTGAATCAAGCCGCTCAAATCCGCTTTCTATTGCGTTACTGTTTTCAGCTAACCCAACGAACGTTAAAAAACGTCTTTGTAAGTTGTTAAAGTCAATTAATCCGTAATAGCTTTCTTTATCAACCGCAACCAAATGCCAGATACTACTTGCTTTTTGAGGTGATGACTTATCGAGGCGAATAGCCCTTCCTCGCATTTGATTCGTCAACATAAACGAACCAACCGAACTTGCTAACACTAAAGAATTTACTACTGGTGCATCCCAACCTTCTCCAAGCAGTGCCCGCGTCCCAATCAAGGTTTTAATATCACCATCACACAGTAACTTGGTAAATAACGAAGTAAGTACGTTCAAAGAGCCGGTTACCTTTACATAACCATTAAGCTCAGTGATAGGTGTAAATGCCAGCTTTTCACTTGCATCATCACTTTTGAAATACGCTACTTTACTTTCATGAACAATTGATAAACGTCCTGTCAGTAACGCAACATCTTCATTAAGTTTTGAATGCTTTGCGAGCGTCTCAAATACCGGCCAACTCCCGAGTGTTGTTTCACCAATTTGAGTATTATTGCACAGTGACTCATCTCGAATAAAATCTGTCAGGATCACTTGTCTAAGCTGCTGCTGCCTTTTCTTATATTCAATGCGATGAATATCAAGACACCCTTTTATTTTTGCTGAGCTTAACGATAGAGACCGCTCGAGTCGATTAGAGTGCGCTAACATTAAATCGCGTTTGTGCAGAAGTTCGGAAGCTCTAAGCTGCTTTTTTAGCTCAGTAATAAAACGCTCTTGTTCATCATTCTGTGCAAAGGTTTTTGAAAAAAGCATTGCTTCTATTAACTTTTGCCACCATGACCGAGTTAACTTAGGAACATCTTCACACGTTAAATCAAGCAGCGCTAACGCGTTTTGTGGTAGTGCTTGTTTGGTGTGTTTAAGCAGCACTAAAATTGCAATTAACACATGCGGAGACTTAATAATATCAGCGGTACTGACTTGTGGTTGTGTAAGCCAAGTATGATGCTTACACATGTCTAAAAATGTCTCATTCGCCAATAAATACTTAAACAACTGTTTTACGCGCGCATCAAACTCACGCAATTTTGACCGCTCATTAGCGGACGCATCAACGGCCCAAACGTAATCTTGATGTGGGCACAAGGTATTTGCTTTAACCAGCTCTGGTACTGATATTTCTTCGTCGATAGTACCGCACAACTGCTCGTACTTTCCCCATTCATGACCATCAGAATCATAAGGTGGGGTAGCAGTTAAAGAGACCAGTGTGATTTGTGGCAGTGCGTCACATACTGCAGTTAGTACTTTCCACCACTCCTGTCGTAAATGGTGTGCCTCATCTAAAATAAGTACGCTTATTTCTGCATTTTTCAAACTTGAAATAAACGCATTTATTTCACAAGAATCGAGTGTTGTTGGCTCATTCTCCTGCTCATCACGCTCATATTGTGCGTCTTCATTTTGAGAGATTTTAGCGTGTAATGCTTGGTAGGTAATTGATGTAAAGCTTTTAGGAGTATGCAAGTCATTACTGACCCAAGCCAATTCAAATGGGTTATCACAGTCCACAAAATCAGCTAAACGTTCAATCCATTGATCGCGAATGACACGAGTCGGAGACAAAATTAGTGCGTTTTGTGCCAATCGCTTAAATACTTCAATACCTAGTGTGGTTTTTCCAGCCCCTGGCGCTGCAACAATATGAAGTTTATCATCTTCAAGATGTTCATCAACAGCGTTAAGCACTCTGGATTGATACGGACGCCAAAAATATTTAAAGTTTAACTGCGAGAAATCCATTCGTTATATAACTTTAATGATTACAGAGCCGTATAGTAATCATAAATCTGCTTCAAGCCAACAGCGCTCTTCTTAGCTCATTATTCTCAGTCCATTTGAAATGGGTAAATTGAACCCAGTTTTAAAATTTGGCTTAGTTCGTCAAGGGCTGTTTGACTTTCTATCAGTAAACTTGGGTCGGCTAAATCATCTTCTGCAATCGCATCTCGATAATGCTTTTCAACCCAGGCTGTTAAAGTGTGGTATTTCGCTTCATCCATTAAACATTCAGGAGCAACGGCGCTTAATTCTGACACATTTAATGGCACGCGAAGGCGCAAACACGCTGGCCCTCCACCGTTTTTCATACTTTGTTGCAAGTCAAAATAAATCACTTGAGAAATGGGATTATTTTCATCACAAAGCGTCGCAAGATAGGTCGCAACTTTATCGTTATTTTGGCATTCGGTGGGCGCTACAATGGCCATAGTGCCGTTTGGTAATGTAATTAACTGGCTGTTAAAAATGTAGCTTGAAACTGCATCTTCAACACTCACATAATCGCTGCTGACTTCAATTAAGTGGAGTGGTTTTTCACCTTGGTATTTTGTATAAATAGCATCAACCGCGCGTGCGGATTGATAAAATGCCATTTCATGATAAAGCAGCACATTTTCATTACCAATTGCGATTACATCATTATGAAATACACCTTGGTCGATAACATTTGGGTTTTGCTGCACAAATAAGCAATTCTTTTCACATAAGCCATGTGCGCGAGCAACGGCTTCACTGGCAGCTAACGTTTGCCTTGCAGGATAAATCTTTGGTTTGATATCTGATAACGCATCTTCACCATAAACAAAAAGCGATAACCCTTTTTCGCTGTGCGAGTTTGCTAAACGCGTGTGATTTGCCGCCCCCTCATCGCCTAACAATGGATGATGTGGTAGTGGCTCGTGATGGATAAAATACTGTGTATTATTAAAAATGGCTTTAAACGTACGGCTTGTTTGCTCAGCTTCAATGGCACGGTGTAGTTTGTTACTTAAATTAGCAGGCGTAAAATGCACTTTGCCATCGTCACAATCCAAACTGTTCGATACCGTTGCCGCATTTGCCGACCACATTGAAGATGCCGAATAACAGGCTTTTAAAAACTGCGGCGCGTGTTTGGCTGCTTTTGTAATTACGTCTTTATCGCTACCTGAAAAACCCAACTTTCGTAATGTGTAAGTATCTGGGCGAACCTGAGGCGGTAAAATACCCTGCTTTAAGCCTAGCCTTGCCATCGCCAGCATTTTTTCAAGGCCTTGTAGCGCAGCTTTTTTCGGATTGGCGATTTGCTTTGCGTTATTTTTAGATGCGACGTTACCAAACGATAAGCCGCTGTAGTTATGGGTTGGGCCAACCAACCCATCAAAATTCACTTCGTACACTGTCATCTTTGCATCCTTTTAGTGCAAGGTTGCACTCTTATTAGGCGTTTTTCGTGTTTAAAACCGAAAAAACGTGAATACAAAGCTAAGTTGCTAAATACATGCCAGATACTAAAAATTAAGTTGAGTGCTGTGTGCTCCAGTTTTTAATAATACGATGAATTTGATTTATGCCATCCGTTAGCGCGGCCGGACCTGGCTGCAGAATATCGCTCGAATTAATTTCATAAACATGTTTGTTTATAACTGCTGGAATGGTTTGCCAGCCGTCGCGCGATAACATTTTCTCAGGCACAAAAGGGCGACCACACCAAGCTGCAAAAATAATATCCGGCGCTTTTTCGATTACGTCGCATGGGTCTTTAATAATGCGATTTTTGGCAAGGCTTTCACTGGCAAATTCCTTGTAACAATCAATGCCACCGGCGATTTCTACCAATTCACTGACCCAAGTAATGCCAGTAATAAGTGGATCAAACCACTCTTCAAAATACACCTTAGGTTTTACTGTAAGCTGAGCTGCACCTGCTTTAATCGTGTTTAGATTATTCACCAATTGGTTAACTAGTTTTTCGCCTTTTTGAGGCTCGCCAATTAATGCCGACAGCGTTCGGATCATTTGCAACACCTCTTGAATACTGCGGTGATTAAAACAGTGTACATTGACGCCTTGTTTTATTAAATCACGCACAATGTCAGCTTGAAGATCAGAAAACGCCAACACTAAATCGGGCTCTAACGACATAATTTTATCGATACGAGCGCTTACAAACGCCGAAACTTTAGGCTTTTCACGTTTGGCTCTTTCGGGGCGCACAGTATAAGCAGAGATGCCAACAATACGGTGTTGCTCACCCATTAAATAAAGCGCTTCTGTGGTTTCTTCCGTTAAACAAATTATGCGCTCAGGCCATTTTGCTGTTTTGAAATCACTCATCCCGTGTTACTTCTCCATTAAAAAACGCAACAAAAAAGGCCATATTGCTAGGAAAATACCAATGCATATAAGATGCAAGTATTTTGTCACACGCATAAATTGCCTCAGCTTGCGTGTGACGCGGGTAAAACTGTGAATACGCTAAAGCGGTGAGGTTAATTTCGGCGCTAGAATAATGAAAGCTGTGCCCTCGCAATTCACAAGGTTCAGCAATATTTGGATAAACAGCGCTTAAATCGACATACTGTTGACCAATACTAGAGAGGGTTTTATTCATTGTGGCTTTGCCATTTAACACGCCACACATAGTGAAGTGTGTGTTTTCACTTATTAATTCATCCAATAAGTAGAGCATACCGCCACACTCCGCTAAGACCGGATTGTTGCTTTTTGCAAACTGTTTTACGGCTTGTTTAAATGCATTATTTTGGCTTAATTGCCGAGCATAAAGCTCAGGATACCCACCTGGAATATAGAGCGCATCACCCTTGGGCA
This sequence comes from Pseudoalteromonas sp. P1-9, assembly GCF_001399975.1. Taxonomy (GTDB): domain Bacteria; phylum Pseudomonadota; class Gammaproteobacteria; order Enterobacterales; family Alteromonadaceae; genus Pseudoalteromonas. Next base: position 13,925 of record NZ_LKBD01000009.1, on the reverse strand, counting down.
AGGTTTTATCCTTTAATGGTGAAATGTAGCTTAACTCTGCGCCAAAATCTGCCAACATCGCCAAATTGGCACGATATAAAAACGAAAACGCATTGTCTTTGGCAACCAAAATACGTTGCCCTTTAAGTGGTTTAGCACGTTTAAAATCTGCGTATTGCTTTGCATCATCTCCCTCTTTTGAGGGCCAAAACACCACATCTTTGGGTAGTTGATTAAAGTGTGAGTTAGCAAATTGCTGTGCGGCTTGTTCTAAATACACGTCGATATTTTGTAACTCACCTGCTTGCATAATGCCAAGGTGACGCTCAGGCAAACTAATATGGGAATTTCGTAAAAAATAGTCTTGCGTTAATGCCTTTTCGTTTATGGATTGCAAAACCATTTCGCCATGTCCTTGACCGGCAATTTTATTGGCTATCACACCGTAAAAGTTAAGGCTTGGTTGGTAATTTACTAAGCCATGAACCAAGGCACCAAAACTTTGCGCCATGGCTGAGCCATCAATCACCGCCAAAATCGGAATACCAAATAGGTCACTTAAATCGGCAGTATTTGGTGTGCCATCAAACAGCCCCATTACGCCTTCAATCAAAATAAGGTCTGCAACGATAGCTGCTTGGTAAAGCATGCGCTGACATTCACTTTCACCCGCCATCCACAGATCCAATTGATATACAGGACGGTTTGATGCCGCTTCTAAAATCATGGGATCAATAAAATCGGGCCCAGTTTTAAATACCTGAACCGTTTTGCCCATATTAGTAAAATAGCGTGCCATGGCGGCTGTTAATGTGGTTTTGCCCGCCCCCGAATTTGGTGCACTAATTACAAGTGCTGGGCAAAATACCGGTGAATTAACGGCCATGATGAGTTGTTTTAAAAATGCTGGTGTGTGGTTTTAAGTAATAACACGCAAGGTACAATGCCAACGCAATCGCCACGTAGCCAAACGGGCTCGTAACATATGGCGCGTAATACTGTGCTACACGCTCTGAGTAAGTACCTAAGGACATATCGCTAAATTTACCTGATAGCCAATAATAGCTCGCGTTTGAGGTTAAAAATGCAATTGAGCTTGCAAGCCATAAGTTAACCAGTGTCATTACCGTTTTTGCTGCAACCGCAAACTTTGTTTCATCGAGCTTTAGTTGCAAGCTTTTATGACCCGCCCACCACAGCACATAGTAGCCAACAAATATAAATGGGTATGAACGCGTAATACAATCGCCAAAATCACCGCGATAATAGCTGCTGGTTAAATCAATCGATACACTTAGTACTACAAATACGGCTAAAGTACGGTGCTTGGACGCCAGCAAACCTAAAATAAAGAAAATTGCTGTACTGGCACTTGGTAAATGGAGTGCAGACGCAAAATGATACGGGCGGGTGGCTATCATCAATAGCGCTAACAACGCGTAAATCAGCAAGGAGAATTGCTGCACTTTGATTGGGGTAAATAAACTTGAACGATCTGTCATTATAATGTTTCCGCATACTAGAATTGATGCGATAGGAAATGACAAGATACAAGGCACACGCCTTTGCCTGTTAAAGCAAGGAATAACAATATCAGGTTCAGGTAATTAGATGATCCATTATCGCGGCCACAAATTACTGTAATTGATATAAAAGCGATTGTGTTCTCGTTGCTCACCGCCCACCGCAGTACTTGAGTTAACTAGGCCGGTCTCCGGACTCCTGATCATCGCTTTGACAGCACCTTCCCATCATAACCAGACAGTGGTGGTTGTCGCTCACAGTTACCGTTGCGGGGGCAGTTCCAGATTTTAACTGGATTCCCGTTTAAACATTGTTTATAAAAAAACAATAGTCACCTAATTACAACGCAAATATATGTCAGCTAGCATTGTTAAATCAAGCTAAGACATTATTCTTATTAAAACTTTTTGTTTGTTGATATAACGAGGCACTGCCAAAAATTACAAACTGCGGTATGCTAAGCAAAAAGTTAATCTTTAATTAGCAATGTCAAAAGTAAAAGCCAAAGTACTTCGTTTCAACCAAATCTCAGTTGAAGCGGTTTTTGAAAAAGAAAATGAATTAATTAAGCAACTGCAAAACGGCAATTTAGACCAAGCACTGTTACTTTGGCAAAGCGATAAGCCAACTTTGGTTTTACCGTCAGGTAATAAGTGGCAAAAAACTGAAGCGCTCGAAACAAAGCTAAAGAAAACCGGTTGGCAACTATACGCCCGCAAAACTGGCGGCGCTCCTGTGCCACAATGTGATGGGGTAATTAATGTATCTTATATCTATGTGTTAGAAGAACATATTCCCTACTCTATTCCAAACGCATACAAAGACTTTTGCGCTATTTTATCTTCGTTTTTTGAGCTGTTTAATATTAAGGTTGAAACCCACGCCACCCCTGGTAGCTATTGCGATGGTGATTACAATCTTAATATTAAAAGTAAGAAAATCGTCGGCACAGCCCAGCGTGTATTACTAAAAAAAGGCGGTTGTAAAATTGTACTGGCGCAGGCCTGCATTTTAGTAAATGTAAATGTGCCAACCTTAGTTGCACCTGTAAATTTATGTTACGAACATCATCAGCAAGATGATCGTGCAATAGCCGATGTGCATACCAGCTTGTTTGAACACACCCAAGAGCGACCCGATATCGACGAATTATTTCAGCGCATATTTACCAGTTTTATAAATCATCAAAAACATAAATCGAGCTGACCGTAAAACCCTTTTTTTAGTATTCAGCGGTGTTACACTTGGGACTTATTTCACCTTTAATTACCTTGGAGTGCTCCCTTGAAATTCGCTCTTCTTCCATGCGCCGCGTTACTGGCAAGCCATGCGTTTGCATCTGTTAGCCCATCAACCGATGAGTTGGCAAAATACGCCGTAGCCGAATACCAAAATGCGCAAATACATACGTTAGCCAACATGGTGTCGTTTCCCACCGTTAATAAGAAAGACATCGACACACCGCAAAATCCGGATTTTATTGGCTTTAAATCGCTATTAAAAATTAAAGCGGCGGAGCTTGGTTTTGATTATCAAGATTTTGGCCATACCGTATTAATTGGCATGGGTGAGCAACAAGACAAAGTAACCATAGTGACCCATGGTGATGTGCAACCGGCAGATCCGACAAAATGGCAGCAGAGCCCATTTGTACTCGATAGCACCTCTGAGCCAGGTAAGTTAATTGGCCGTGGCACCGAAGACGACAAGGGCGCAATTGCTACCGCGCTCTATGCCATGAAAGCACTAAAAGATAATAACGTTACGCTTAATAATCGTATCGAACTGATGGTATACCTTGCTGAAGAATCAGATTGGGAACCACTAAAACACTTTATGAAACGCTATCAGCAGCCAAAATATGCTGTGACCATTGACGCTTCTTACCCTGTGGTTGTTGCCGAAAAAGGCTGGAGCTTAGTTGCCCCAGCATTTACAGGTTCATCACCACAAACCGGTGTTTATGTTAGCGAATTAAAAGGCGGTGCATTTGTTAGCCAAATACCTGAAGATGCCAGTGTGGTACTTCATAATGCGGATGCGAAAGCGCTTAACATACTTAAGCAAAACATAAATTCGCTAAAACATGTGCAAGTAACACTTACGACAAAAGGCGATAACGTGCTTGTCAGTGTTAAAGGGGAGTCAGCGCACTCTTCTGAGCCAGAAGCAGGGCACAATGCCATCGCTCACTTGGCAGAAGTGTTCAAAGGTATTGATCTAGAGAATAACAGCGACGGTCAGGCCATTGAATTTATTAATCAACTTATCGGCCTTGACTTATACGGCGCACAATTTGGTGACATTGCCTACCGACACGATTTTATGGGGCCAATGACTGTCGCGCCAACACTACTACAACGCAGCGAAGAGGGTCTTAAATTATCGGTTAATTTACGCCGCCCAGTTGGTAAAACAGAATCGCTATTAAAATCACAAATTGATACCGCGCTTAACAATTGGCAAGCTAACAACAATGTGACGTTAAACAATGTGGAAATTCATATTGGCACGCCTATGCTGCTTGATGATGCACCGCACGCCCAAGCGCTTTTAGACATCTTTAAGCATTTTACTGGCGATGAAGATGCAAGCTTTGTTTCAATTGGTGGGGGCACTAATGCTAAGCTATTTGATAACGCCGTGTCGTTTGGCCCGTCAATGCCAGGTAAAAAATATACAGGTCATTCTGAGCACGAGTATTTAACACCAGAGCAAATGGCGCTTAACTTAAAAATGTATACCGCAATGATGGTGAAACTTGGCAATATGTAAACGGCCAATTTAGAACAACCATAATTTATAATGAGGCAACGTTATGCTTTGTGACAAAAGTATGACGTTCCTTAGTACCTTGATTGCACTTAAAAAGTAGCACTTTTAAACAGACTTACACACCATTTCTGGGGATAACCTTGATACCCAAATACCACTCGTATTTACGCCTTATCTAATACCCCTTTAAAGATTAATGGGTAACGTCTTATGCGGTTACCAATGTAATCATCTGCCATTATTTGTTGGCAAAACTCATCAATGGTTAGATTTGCTTCAAAAAGCCATTCCATTCGTTCCAGTGCGCGCAAAAAACCACGTTTTAAAAATGCTTGGTTTTGATAATGCGCAATATTTTGCTTTACGATATTTAGTTTTTCGGGATCAGCTTGCAGCGCGGCAATCACCGCTTTTAAATATTGCAGCTGTTGCGGATGTTGCTTTTCCTTACGAGGGCGACTTAATGACACGTATTACTTCTCTTAATTAACCTTAAGTAAAAGACATAAACTCGGGATTATAAATAGTTGGTTAACTTCATAATCAGACTTCAGGTTAGTTATATGGTGTTGCCATTAAGTTGGATTACTTTTCGCGTTATTTATTGAAAAACAGGCTCGGGAAGTTAGCATGCTCATAATGCTCACCAAACACCTCTGCCAGCTTCTTTGAGTGATAAAGCTTCTCAAACACTAACTCAAATTGATTTTTGAGTTAGCGTCCTCGCTCATTATCATGAAAAACCAACCAAATTGGCGTTTTTCCCTGTAACTCGAGGGTTTCGAACATCCGTTTTTGCCGTTCCGTTAAGTTATAAATATGGTCAACTACGACATCTACTTTACCTGATTCCAATAACACGAGCGCTTTGTGAATATCGGTAAAACGGTAGCTCTGCGCATGTTCTGGCACATAACGGTTGTAAGCGTATTCTTCAAACCAGCCAACGGTTAAGTTTTTAAAATCTTCACTGTGACGGAGTTTTGTTGTGCGCGGGTTGTAGATAGCAATGATTGGGAATTCCATATCTAAATAATATTTTGGATAAGTCACGTCGCCTAGCAACGTTTTATCATTTTTGTAGACACCCACTAACACATCAGCTTTTTGATTTTTAAACAAGCGTTTGGCACGCGCATAGCTACCAACATCAAATTTTAACTGCTTGTCTGCAAAAGTTTGCTTAATCAGCTCGAGGTAAATGCCCTCTCCTTCCGGCTCTGAAAACTCACGCCAATGCGCCGCTGCAACAGTGATTTGTTCGGCCTTTGCAGGTAATGCACCTAACAAAGAGATAAGGCAGATTATACAAACAACAAAACGCATAAAACCCAGTTTGTTTATTAAATCAATATCCAGAAAGTATAGATAAGTTTTGTAATTGTGTAGTAACAGCGTTATTGCCCACAGCCATAGCGCGCTAAAAACAGTTCGACCGTTTGTTCAATTAAATAGGCTTCTTGTTGTTCATTGGGTACATCGAAACCGTATAAACGTGGATAAAAAATATGAGATTTCAACTGATAAACAAACTGCTTGGCTGCAAGTTCTTTATCATCAACCTGCATTTTATTTGCTGAAGCTGCATCAGTTAAAAACTGTTCTAAATACGTCATACAGCCAATTGAATTGGCGCTCATTTGTTTAGCAAATTCGGGGGCTTGCAACATTTGTAAAAAAGCAATTTTAGCAACACGTAAAAAATTGTCGGAGCGAAACAACGACACTTCATGCTCCGCGATAGTTAAAAGCTGGGCTTTGAGCGGCTTATTTTCATCAAATACAACTGTTTGTATATTATTAAGTTTCCCCATCATACGTTCAATAATGGCGTAAAAAAGCGCATCACCCTTTACACTTATGGGACCAAAGCGTTTTCACCCAACCCCCATTTCGATAGAAGCGCTTCCTCCTATCGATAAGGTGCTAATTTCCCATAATCATTATGATCATCTCGATAAACACAGTGTAAAACTGCTTGCAGATAAAACTAAACAATTTTTAGTGCCGATGGGGGTTGCTGGCGACTTGACAATATGGGGGATCAGCCCAACAAAAGTAAAAGAGTTTGATTGGTGGCAAGAGTTAGCAACGACACGCGGTTTTGTTGCTTTTACGCCCACTAAGCATTTTTCAGGCAGAGCACTGAATGATGGCAACAAAAGCTTATGGGGTTCTTGGGTAATTTCGGCTAACGCTAAAACCTTATATTTTAGCGGTGACTCCGGTTATTTCTCTGGCTTTAAAGACATTGGCGAGCGCTATGGCCCATTTGATATGACCTTTATTGAAACCGGTGCCTACGATAAAGACTGGCCAGATGTGCACATGACACCAGAGCAAAGTCTGCAAGCGCACCTTGATTTAAACGGCAAGATAATGACGCCTATTCATAATGGCACATTCGATTTAGCGTTTCACGCATGGTACGAACCACTTGAGCGGATCTTAACCCAAGCAACACAGCATGCTGTTAGTTTAAATACGCCAATAGTGGGTGAAATTCAGCAGCTCGGACAAGCGGCAAATACACATGCATGGTGGCAAGATTATATGCCATCTGGCACGCCTACGACTCTCGTTGCAACGAACTAAACTATGATGTTTTGTTATTTAAGGGCGCACTGCGCGCTTAAATAACAAACAGCGATAAATAGCGTTTAATTTATACCCTGTTTGTCGGTTGATTGTTTGCTGTTTGACGGCAATTGACTGACTAACTTCTAAAAAACCCCATTTCGTTTTATTTCAGTCAAGCCTTTATTAAATGCGTTTAGATACTCACTTGACGCTTCGCGATCTTTTTTAAACAGTAAATGTGTAGTGTCGCTGCGCAGCGGTTTTTTGCGATAGGCTAGCCGCTTACGTTGACGCTTAGAAAACTCTCTTTTCAACATGTAGTTAGCGGGAATAAGCGACATTGGAAAAGCATCAATACGCCCTTTTATTAATCGCGCTAAATTTTGTTTATCGGTATTTGCCCAATCGAGTGAGAGCTTTGATTCATTTCCCGCTGCTAATAATTCCTTGGTATAGCTATAGCCGGTTGTAACGCCAATTAACTTGCCTGCCAAATCATCAATGTCTTGCCAATCCAACAGCGGCTTATTGGTGTTGTAAAAAAAGTAGGTAGTTTCGGTGTAAAGTGGTTCACTACAATAAAATTCCTGTTGTTTTTCCTCGGTACAAAACCAATAGGCAGCAACATCGAAATGACCTTTTTGCACTTCTACAAAACTGCGTCCCCACGGGAAATAACTAAATTTTACGCGATAACCTTGTGTTTGAAATGCGGCGCGAATAACCGCAGGTACAAAATTAAACTCGCCTTTGGCACGGGTTGAATAAGGCGGATATTCGCCGATAGCAACACTCACCGTTTTTGCTTGGCATGGCATAGCCAACAAGCACATGGCAATCAATATACACGCTATCAGTTTTAAAGAAGTGGTCACATTTTTATCAAGCTAACACGCCTGAGCCATAAAAACCAAAATAGGTACAAAACAGTAACCCTAATCGCCTTTATTGGCAAGCTGAGATGATTTAGATATACGATTTTTTACGTGCTTTTATATAAAGATAAAGCATAAATAGCCAAATTGTATTCGCACCAATTATATGGAACCAAAATGACACTGGAGACTCTTCTCGTAAAATTGCCTCACCGCTACGCCCCGCAGGAATAGCGCCGCTTTCAATATAAAAAATAGTGGGAAGGAGAAAAAGCAACATAATGATAATCACCCAGCCGAGTGTTGGCGCTTTTGCGTTTTGAATAAGCTGTGGCATCTGCATCCATACAGTAACGTGTTAATGTGAAGAGAATTATACTGGCAAGGTATAGCGCTAATTACAATATAAACAACTATTTATTTCACATACTCCGATAAACACAAACCAGCTACAGTGTCGTCACCTGAAACGTCAGCTCATAAAAAAGCCAGCGAAAACGCTGGCTTAACTTCAGAGAACTTAATGTTTAATAACTTGCTGTTAGCGTAACACCTGCGTAAGCAGAGTAAGCGTTAAGTAAGATGTGGTAGGTGCCACCCGTTGCACCACTGCTTAAACTACATGACTCATTATTGCCCCAGCGATAAGGACGACATTCATAATCGGTTGTCGTCGGTTGAGCACCTTTTTTCACGTACAGATCCACATCGCCGCTACCATCTGCTGTGGTTACCGTAAGTGTTTGGTTTGCCGGCACTTCAATTTTAAAGAACACTTGGCTGTTGGCATCGCCCGATAAGTTTGCCATCGGTACACCGTTATCTAAGCAATCCGTACAACCACCATCAGCACTATACGTGGCGACTAAACTTGCGCCTGAATATGCCGAGTAACCTTGAAGCATCACGTAATATTTGCCAGCCGCTGGGGTATTAAACTCACAACTTTCATTATTACCGTTTTTATAAGGACGACAATCATAGTTACCTGTGGTGGCAGCTGAGCCTTGTTTCACATAGAGATCTGCATCGCCCTGACCACCCGAAAGTGAAATAGATAAACTCGATTGTCCCGCTGGCACGTCAACAAAATAGCTGGTTTCACTGCCCGCAGCACCTGCAGCCGATATGGCTTGATCTTTAATCAATTCTGTCACAACAGGCGGCTCTGGGTCGACTGTGCCTTCAAGCGCATATAACAACTCGTTAGGTGAACCCGATTTAGCATCCGATACTTTGTTTTTGCTAGCACCAGCTGAGAGTTTACTGTCGATTTGTGCTGGCGTTAAGCTATTGTCTTCATCAAGATAAAGTGCCACTACACCCGCAACATGCGGTGATGCCATTGATGTACCACTGATAGTATTTTCAGATGAGTCTGAGTTATACCAAGCGGATTTGATACTCGAACCCGGCGCATAAATATCTAAGCATGTGCCATAGTTTGAGAAACTTGAACGACTATCACTCGACGTAGTCGAGCCAACAGTAATCGCCGTTGTTGCACGTGCAGGCGAATAGTTACAGGCATTGCTGTTATCATTGCCCGCTGCAACCACAAAGCTCACGCCCGAAGCCACCGCCGCCTCAACCGCTTGGTCAATTGCCGATGATGCCCCGCCACCTAAACTCATATTCGCAACCGACGGGCCACTAGCGTTGTTTTTCACCCAGTTAATACCATCAATAACACCCGACGTACTGCCAGAACCGTTACAGCCAAGTACGCGAACACCTACAATGTTAACGTTCTTCGCAACACCATAGTTTTGACCACCAATGGTGCCAGCTACGTGAGTACCATGACCATTACAGTCAGATGCATCCGAGTCATTATCTACAAAGTCCCAACCACTGCTTGCACGGTTACCAAATTCGTTATGAGTATTACGAACACCGGTGTCAATTACGTAAGCAGTCACACCTGAGCCATCAAAGTTGTATGAATAATTGCTATCCAATGGTAAATCACGCTGATCAATGCGATCTAAACCCCAAATCGCATTTGATTGGTTTGCATTGCTAGATACTATTGGGTCAACCGAGATGATTTGCTCAGGTTCGATAAATTGAACGAGATCTTCTTTTAATAGCTGTTTTAGCTGACCTTTCGACAACGTATACTGTGCGCCGTTTAGGGTATTACCAAACACTTTATTAGCTTTGACACCATATTTACCACGGATTCTATCGACATTTTCTTTAGCTTGCTCCGCGATACCAAAGTTCGCCAAACTAGTTGGAGCATTTTTAAATACCACAATATATTTATTAGGTACTTGTTTACTGGCATTTACTTGAATCAACTTATCGCTATTTGCATGGGCAAAATTAGCAGAACATACGGTTGCTATGAGTAACATTGTTTTTGAATATTTAAACATGACGTTTCCTTGTTGCTTTGGGGTTAAGTACTGCTAAAAAACCTAGCTCAAAAAATAAACACATTAAAGTTTCATTTTCATTCTGTTAACATTTGTACCGATAAAAGGGCGTTAAATGATGAATTATTTATACTTAAATAAGATTACTAATCACAAATATTAGATATAAAAATCTAAATGGTAATTATTTCTAAATAGTTTATGCTTTGTAAAAGTTTGTAACCGAGAAGCTAAAATAATAAAAAAGAATGAGTGAAAAAACTTAAAAAACAATACCTTTTGCTTTATAAATTTACGATGCAGTAAGGTTAACTAAAAACCCCGATTTTGCCTTACATTACGGATCAAGTTGAAAACCACATTTATATTGCGATATGCAGCACTCGCTTTTTACAAATCAATTAAAATTTACATGTAAACAAAATGTAAATTAATTTATTCGTCATTTCATATGCGTGTTTATGTATTCAAGCAAGTAAACATGAGCTTTAGTTTATAACTCCTTATATTCACTCACACATTATTCAAATCACAAAAAGTAGGTAACTGTAGACCTTGTTGCTTTTGACTGATCCATGCCTGTTGTTTTTTGCTTGTTATAAAAGCGAAAGCGGCTTATTTAAACAACGCAGCTAAATGATGTGGTTAACTGAATTTATTGATGTATTAATACAAAAAAGGCGCCTAAGCGCCTTTTATTTTTACTTTTTACGTAACCTTAGGTTTGGGTTAGAAATACTTTTCGCAATGCGCTGTTACCGAGTTAACGTTACAGCGTAAGCACAACCAATATTTCTAATCAAAAGGTTAATCACGTAATAATTAGAATGTCATTGAGTAACGTACACCAAATTCGCTTGCGTCATTACTCTTAATTACTAATACGTAATCGCCAGTATTTAAACGCGCATCATCGTAACGTTCGTCAAAGATGTTACGACCATATAGGTCAACGCGCCAGTTTGCATTTGCCGGAGAGTAACCCACGGTAAAGTTAACTAGGCTGCGCGCTTCAACTTCAGTTAAACGATTTGGATCTGAGCTCGGCTCACCATACATGTCGCTGCGGTAAGAGTAATCAATACGTGTATTGATAATTGACCCATCAGACAGCGCAAACTCATAGCTTGGGCTAATTGACGCCGTTAAATCAGGTGTAAGTGGTGCAACAGGTTTCACACCGTCTTGCTCATCTACGTCAACATCCATATAACCTAAGCTAGTGTGTACGCTAAAGTTATCAGTGATATAAGCGGTACCTTCCCACTCGATACCGCGTGACGTTTGTGACACCACTAAGTTACGCGTATCAAAACCACCTTCAGATGTGGTACTCACTTGATATGGTAAATCGTCGTAGTTTGTATTAAATAGCGCAATGCTCATGCTAAAGTCGCTAGTTACTTGGCCTTTTAAACCCACTTCGTAGTTAACCGCAGTAATATTGTCAGTTGCTACAAAGCAGCTTGCATCACCGAATAAACAGTAAGGACGCGCTGGGAACTGACCACCTTGGTAACCACTTTGAATGCTACCGTACACGTTTAAGCCATTTTCAAGGGTGTAATTAGCCGATAAATCGTAGCTTACTTGGCTCCAATCATCTTCCGCATACGTTGGACCAATACCTACGTTTGCCGTTGCTTCTTTTTCATCTTGGGTATAGCGCAAACCGCCCGATACACGTAAATCGTCTGTCATGTCGTAGCCAACATTCACAAATACCGCTTTACTTGTTGTTGTTTGGTCTAGCTCAAGTAAGTTTGCACCGCCATTGAAGCGTGAATCAGCACCTTGACGGTTGCTTCCTTCTTCTTCAAACCAATATAGGCCCGATACAAAATCAAACTGACCTAAATAACCATTTAGCTGTAGCTCAACAGATGTTTGGTCAGCTTCACCGCGCTCTGGGTAATGATCAAGTGCATAAATTGTACTGTCATCATCAAGGCCCGCTTTATATTCAGACGAGCGTTTACTTAAAATAAATTTCGCACCAAGGTCGTTTGAAATGTCGTAATTAGTGGTAAGTGACACGCCGTTTGCTTTATTGGTTACTTCCGTTACTTCAATCGAGCCTGTTGCGTTGTCGTATGGGTCTGCTGCTACATCAGAGTTGCGTAATGGACCCGTTGGTGTTGGGCTGCCAAAACGCATGCCTGTGTAATATGCGCCATTTGGCATTTCATCAATTAATGTCGTGTATGGACGAAGGCCGCCTTCTGCATCATTTGCATCAGCTGTTACCACAAAGCTTAAATCATCGGTTGCATCGTACTTAACCGATACACGTCCGTGGAACTCGCGGTTTTCACCTACATCGTATTTTGCTTCTGGTAAATTAATAAACTCACCTAAGCCACCGCGTTGGTTGTAGCCTGCGTTAAAGTTAAAAGCTAAGTTGTCGGTAAGACCACGGTTAATAAATACATCACCTTTAACACGTTCGCGCGTACCCACTTCAGCCGAAAGTTTAGTAACCGACTCGCTGTTTGCTTGTTTGGTAATGATATTAATCGCACCGCCAATTGAGTTACGACCATAAAGCGTACCCTGCGGGCCGCGTAATACCTCGATACGCTCAATGTTTGCTAGGTTCCAGTTTTGACCTACTTGGCGACCTAAATAAACACCATCTACATAAACACTTACGCCAGGATCCGTTGTGATCAGGTGGTCTTGTAAACCAATACCACGAATAAACGGGTTAGCCGATGAGTTATGACCTGCTGAAAAACCAGTGATGTTTAGGTTAGGAACAAATTTACCTACATCAGTAATTTCAGAGATACCTTGTTCAGCTAGTTTATCGCCACTAAACGCACTCATCGCGATAGGCACTTCATAAATAACCTGAGAGCGCTTGGTAGCTGTTACCGTAATCGCTTCGATATCTTTTTTAGCTGTTTGCGTTTCGTTTGCTTCATTCGCCACAGTGGCAAAGCTTGAAGCTGCAATCAAAGAAAGGGTGATTGAATTTAACTTGCTAAAACGCAAGAAAGAATTGGATGTTGTCATTAAGTAGCGCCTTTTTGCTCATACCGAGTAATTGCTAATAATGGATTAGCACGACAGTTAATCGGTAATTTATAATCGTTTCGCTTCAACTTTGCGCAACAACAAAGAGTTGTATTTTAACCACATCATTATTTTGCAATATCGAATTAATATGTAATCTTGGTAAATCAAACAGTTAACAGCTGCGTTACCAAACGATTAATACACAAAAAGCAATATTAGCATTTATTTCATAAAAATATCGCAAAAGTTAAATAAATTTCGTGATTATTTCTCGCCATTAGGATGGGTTATCTATAAAACTGATGCTTTTTTGTGTAGCAAATAGCGCCAAAACGATTATGAAAAATAAGCTAATTGGCGCCACAGCAATCAATTTAAAGCAAATCTAACCGCTTCATGTTTATGCCATCGCCATGCAAACCACGAATTTTATGATAATTTTATGATGACACCTGATAATTTTATGATGACACCCACTTTAATATCACTATCTTATGTTGAACCGAAAATATTTATCTAACCTATTCTTGGGCTATCCATCTTGATTTCTTTCGTTTTGCAGACTTTATTGCGTTAAAGTCGATTTTGGCGCACGCCGAATAGCAAAAGTGCACCACTTTTGCTTATTTACAACTTATTATTAAAATTACGCGAGTAAAGCTGTTGCATTAGCAATATTTGGTCGTCGTTTCTTTTTAAGATGTTCACAATATTCAATCATATTGTCTGGTTTTCCAACAGCACCATGAAATGATTTGGTAAATTGCGTGGTGAGCTTAAGCCAATT
>NZ_LKBD01000008.1 GCF_001399975.1 Pseudoalteromonas sp. P1-9 | reverse complement strand
GATTAAATATACAGTAAAAATCACTGTGTGCACTATAATATCTAGAGCTTCCTTTTCCAATTCCATCAGAACAATTTAATATCGACCCATTGGGTCGTTTTTCTACCGAGCCTCGGGTCATTTTTATCATTGTACCAGTTCTACCACATTAACTAACTTGTTGCTACAGATAAACTTTTAATCATTTTAGAAATAATCAAAAGGATAAAAACGACCAAATGGGTCGTTTTCCTGAATATAGGAGAAAATCATAACAACTGGACATAAAATCAGTGTTGAAAAATATTTTTTTTAATGACCGTTGTTCGCTCATTGCTGCCAGATACATAATTAAATCCAAAGGTTATTTCCTCGTAGTGCCCAGACTGTGAAAAGCCGACTTTGACCAAACCGTTACGCTTTAAAATTCATCTACGAGATTTGGTTACATCGGTCACCCATGATTTCACTTGCTCAAGCTGCGAAGCGTTGCATCATAGCGTTTGTATTCACATTTAAGTAATAGATGAAAAATTGTTTGATTTAGGGGTACGTTTGGGTTCATTTTTGTCGTGTAACAGACATGAGCAGAGCGCTTCATAGATGGTGTGAGACTTAAAATTCAGGGACTAATTTGTACACCCACTAAGTTTAAAAACGGGTTACCTACATAACACTCTATTACTTGTGGTTTGAGCAAAATTATATCAGCAACTACTCCTCATTCAGAACTACCTGTCATTCAAAAGAATGCCCATATCAAAAACGTTAAATTTGATATGAGCTAATTTAAAAACTTAAGTTTAAAAAGAATGTTTAAAAAACTTTTAGTCAAAAATCACGTTATTTACTGCGGTGTTTAAAACTAAAGCTTTTCTCTTTTACTAGCTCACCACTTTTATTTGTTGGTGTCGTATAAAAGTTAACGTTTAACTCATCTTGTTGATTATCGAGTTCAATATGGGCAAATCCCCAAGTGAAAGCCTTATTCCAAATGAGATCGTATTCTTGATATTGACGCTCTTGATAATTTGCCAGGCCACGATGCACACCACGCATTTTAGACGCAGCGCCACTAATTATAAGCGGTAATGGTGGTTGTTTATCAGTTGAAACGCGCGAACAATCATCCGTTAATAACTCTAAATCATGTTCATGCCCTGCAATGTAGGCATCCGCATATTGGCATAGTTCAGGCAAAATTAAGCGCCTTAATACATGGCCTTCATCGTATTTTGTGCCGCCAATTGACCATAAAATATGGTGACCATAGACAATTTTCCATTTTGCTTTTGACGTTTTTAAACCATTAGCCAGCCAGGCTAGCTGTTTATGATCTTCACCATTAAGCGGCACTTCGTGTTTTTCAATGTCTTCGACTTCTGCTTGCCCTTTAGCAAGTGCCGTTGCTAAACCCTGCTCACTGCCATCTGTTGCTAGTGGAATTTCATAGTAATGCTGACCTGATAACAACATATTGGTGTCTAACACAAAAAATTCCACATCATTTCCGGGTGAGCCTTTTGTAAAACGATAATACCCTTGTTTATCCATGTGGAAATTAGGCTGTTTTGCCATCCAAGCTGTTTGTAATGCAACCCCTTTACGCGATGTTTTCCAGTCATGGTTACCCAATGCAGAGTACACAACTAACTCAGGTTGCTGCTCAAACAAAGGTTTTAGCGGCGCTAAAATAAGGTCGTTCATGCGTTTCTGGTCGTCTTTTCCATCATTCGCATCGGCGCCATCAGGGTAAATATTATCACCCAGCTGAATACCAAACTGACACGCGACGCTTTGGCACAATGTTGCCATTGCCTTGCCAACACTTGCAGCGCCTGTGTCCTCAGTGGCAATCTCGGTGCCCGGATAAACATAAATTGGCGCGTGGCCAAACTCTTCGATTGGGCGGTGTTCTTCTAGCCAATCTTTTTTTTCAGCAGCAATAAATTCAGCTTTAGTTTTTGGCTTTGTTAAGTGTTTTTGTTTTGGATAATCTGGGTGGTAGCCGCCATCGCCAAATGCTAAAAACGAGATATGCTCGTTGGAAAGCGCTGGCAGTGCGCTCGTTGCCAATAATAAACTTGTTAAAATAGTTATTTTTTTCATACAAATCGCCGCTAGCGCCTGGCTAGCGGCACCTCATTTAGAAAGATGTAAAAGTAAATCCGAGTTCGAACGAACGTCCGTATGTTTCATATTGTAGGCTGTAACGCTCATTACCATGCGACAAGTAATATGGCTCGTCAGTAATGTTCACGGCGTTAAAGTACACTTGGGTTTGTTGGTTAATATAGTACTTAGTGCTTAAATCAAGTTGGGTATGAGCTTGTTCGTAAACCCCTTTATCTCCTAGCTCATATTGATACGCTTCGCTTTTGTAACTAGCGCTTAAACGTGCACTAATTTTAGCGGTTTCATAGCCAAACATGAGATTAGCAACAGTATCAGATTGATTTGGTAACTTATCATCAGCATCAACAAAGGTACCATTTGCTGAAAACATCAAACCATTCTTAAAGTTCTTGGTCCACGCTAATTCAACACCTGTGAGTGACGCGCTGCCACCATTGATTGGCTGCATTACTTCTGCAAAGCCATTCCAAGAGCCATTGTCTTGCACTTCTGCCATTACAATAAAGTTATCAATATCTTTGTAGAATAAACCCGCCGACATTACACCAATATTGCCTGGGTAATATTCAATCGATGCATCAAGGTTAAGTGATTCGTACGGGTCTAAATCCGGATTACCCACCTCTGCCTTACGTTCAGTGATTGTTTCGCCATCTTCATCAACAATTTCAGTTTCAATTAATTGATACGCAGCGCTGTCGCCAAATGTGGGGCGAGCAATGGTATTGGTGTAAGCAAAACGCGTAATAAGCTTTTCGCTTACGTCATACTTAACATTTAAACTAGGTAAAAAGTGGCTGTAATCTTTATCTACTTGCCACGGTGAAATTGCTACAAATTCACTGTCATTAATGTCATCAGCAACTAATTCAACACGGTTACCTGCGGTTGAAAATGACGTGTCTTCATAACGCACACCTGCAACAATATGCCATGCGTTGATATCCATCGTGATCATGCCATATGCCGCTAGAATGTCTTCATCACTGGTATAGCTTTGTCCAAAGCTATCAATTTTTGAATCAATGGCGTTTACATCAAAGTTTGATTTATTAGCGTTAACAAATTGGGCAATATCGCTGCGCGATAATCCTGGTCCAAATGAACCCAAATCGTAATCTGGTGCACCAACTGCAAATTGACTCGCTAATGCATCGTTAAAGCCGCCATCAAAAACAACCACGTTTACGTCGTTAAATTTTTCACGTGTTTGGTATTTTGCACCAAATTTCAACTCGGCATTATTGTTTTGCCACACAAAATCTTTACTGATATCAAACTTCACACTTAACGCTTCATCTTCCGACACATTGTTTTCACTTACAATTTCATCAAGCTCAAAGTTTGATAAATCATGCGCGTTTGGAGAGTGAGCTAAATCAGGTGCATCATTCGTCGTGTTATAGCCTAAAATGAAGCCTTCGCCGGCAAAGTCCGCATCAATGCGATCGGGTTCTTTTTCATTTGATTTCGAATACCCTAAATCGTATTCAACAAACCAATCGCTTAGGTGATTTTTACCGCCTAACACCATAGACAGAATTTGCTGTGTCTCATAGCGGTCTTTTGTATCGCGGTCCATTTCTGCGTCAACAAATGTCGCTGTGCTGTCGCTGATGCTATCTTCAAGCACAGTACCTTTATCAAACTTATATTCATTGCGTAAACGGAATTCATCATCAGCAAATTCACTCCACAAAGTACGCAAATAATATTCAGAGTTGCCCGTTGTTTTATAATCTAAGTTAAGTGCAGCACCTAAGCGTTCACGGGTTACTAGATAATGACGTTGTTCAATCTCTTCAGCGCCGAAAAAGTTAATGTCGTCACCACTTGATTGACCTTCAACTTCCATCTCATTCCAGCCACCATCAACTTCTGAATTGTGTGAGCCAAACTTGCGTTCAAACCAACTTATCGCAGTTGCAACACCGAGTTCGTGGCCGTTATCTAATTCATATACGTCAGTAAAGCTTGCCGATATTTTTGGGCTGCTCTCACTTACTTGCTCATTGTAAGACCCTTGTACAGTCGCACTGTAGCTTTGCCCTTCTCGGTCAAATGCACTTAAGCTTTTAACATCAATCGAACCACCTACTGCGCTTGCGTCCATATCGGGCGTCACGGTTTTGCTAACTTCTAAACTTTGCACTAATTCGCTTGGGATCACATCCATTGCAACGCTTCGTACGCCAGCTTCTGGCGATGGTACATTTGCACCGTTAATCGTTACATTGTTTAGATTCGGGTCAATACCACGTATACCAACAAAGCGTCCTTCTCCTTGGTCGCGTTGAATAAACATACCCGGTAAACGCTGCAACGCTTCTGCCGCGTTTTGGTCAGGCAATTGCCCGATTGAGTCACTGCTCACAATGGATTTTATACTTAATGCGTTTTTCTGGCGGTTAATTGCACCGGCTTGTCCCGCTCTCGTGCCAACGACTATCATGTCTTCGATTGTTGTTTGAGCCGACGACAAGCGCACATTTTTCTCGACAATGCCACTTTTATTAATTGTTACACTGATTTTTTTAGGCAAAGCACCAAGGTACGAGATGACTAACGTGTAGTCACCCGCAGGCAAGTTAGTTAACGAATACGACCCATCACGCGCGGTCACAACGCTTTTATTGAGTTCTTGAATTTCGACTTTAGCACCTTCAAAATACACTTTTTGATTAGCATCGCTAACGCGACCAGAAACGGTATTCGCTGCTACTTGGCAGGATAAACAACTAGCAAGTACAGCAAGAGTAAGTTGCGTACGCTTAAAAACTGACGGTTTATTACTTTCCATTATTATTCTCTTTCAGGGGTTAAGGCTTATGCCGAGAGATTCTGTTGTCTAGCGCTCGATGCTGAGACAGCGCTACCCTACTTGGGAGATATGAAAAAAATATTGCAGTACAATCAACTAGGTACTGATATGGCTTAAAAATCACTTGGTTTACTGTGTTATGAGCTGAATTAACCCCCTTGCACCGAGCTAAAACTCCATTATCCCTTTAAGGACTCAATTTCTGTCATAAAATTGATACCTTTTATGAGCTAATCTAACCCTACTCATATAGCTTAAAACCCAAGAAAATGAACAAAAAGCCTGTTCAATTATTATGAAAATCACCAACCTTACGCTGCACAAACATTTGGTCTTTGCCTTTTTCACCTGCTTACTACTCTTGGTCATGTCGTTTATACACATGAGTAACGCAAAACCCGTTGCCAGTATTAAATGGCTCGATGTTATTGGAGAGGGCGGTATTGCTGTAATTACGTTATGCTGGTTAATTGTCACGCTTTACACCCGCCCCAAAGGAAAGTTAACAACGCTGCTATTTATTGGCATCAGCATGGTGCATTTTTCAATGTTACTTGACCTGCTCGATGAATTTTTTCGCTACAAAAATGAGTATGCTTGGTTTTCACGACTTGAGGCAATTCCCGCAGTACTTGGACTGGTAATGATGAGTTTCGCCCTTTACTACTGGCATAAAGAGCAACAAATAATCAATAATCGGTTAATCAAAAGCGAGCGTTTTTATCGAGAACACAGTTTTTACGATATGGTTTCGGGGCTGTACTCAGCCAGTTACATGAAAAAACAAATTTCCGCTGAGCTTGTTCACTTCAACACCCATAACACACCATTTTGCGTAAGTGTGTTCGACATCAAATCGTTTAACCTTTATTTGCGCGAACAAGGTCGATTATCTGCCAATAAACTATTACATGATATTGCCAGCTTAATTCAAGTAAACATTCGCGATACCGATTTAGCCTGTCGTTACGCAGGAGACCGATTTATTGTACTGATGCCAAATACCAAACAGCATAAAGCCCAAGTAATTAACACCCATGTTGCTAACATGGTTAAGCAACATGTCTTGTACTTTGACAATAAAACCCTTTTTAACGCAATTCATCAGTCAAGTATTGAGGTAACGGCTGGCGATGACGTGACCTCTTTGCTGATGCGATTAAATCACACCTTAACGCTACAAAAGCAGGTGGCATAGTTTGGCAAACGTGACCTATTTTGAATGCAGCGATAAGGTAATTCCGAGTGCACTTTTATTATTGCCTTTGCTTGAACTGTGTCAGCAGCAAGGCGTGGATACCAGTAAAGTGCTAAACGGCAGCAAGTTGGCTTATTACGATTTGTTAAAAAGCGATATAAACATTAGTTTTGATCAGTTAGCGATCTGTTGTCACAATAGTATTAATGTGCTGCCGTATAACGATTTTAGCTTTCAAATTGGTCAACAGTTTTTTAATCATTACAATTCTGAGATAAAAACCGCAATTGTAAACGCGCGCAATCTAACACACGTATTCAAGCTGCTAAAATGCTTTAATAATGAGTTTTTTCCTTTTTGTAAATTCAGCGAATTTAAAAGTGAACAACAGCGGCATTTTGTTATTGATGTGGGAATTAAACATTGCAGCGAGCGAGTTGAACGTTTCTTTTATGAAACCTTAATAAGTATTGTGTGCCACTTTATTGACTGGCGTTTTCCACAACTTGATATCACCATACAATTGCCATTTAGAGCGCCTAAACATCTTGAGTATTACCACACATTTATAAAACACACTGTGATATTTGATAAGCCATTGCTGTTGATATCGATAAACAGCGCACAATTGGATTTACCCGCTAAAGACAGCAGCACTATTTTAAGGCGACAAGCATTTTATAAGCTGACAAAAAAACAAAAATTAAACAGCCTACTTACCGTTCTAGCGCAGCACATTGCCTGTAAACCAAATACAACGTTAGACACTGCCGCAGCCCACTTATCAATGAGCCCAGCAACACTAAAGCGCAAATTACAGGCTCACAATACCAACTTTAAGTACGAGAAAGATCAGATCCTTAAAAACGTGACCTTGTTTCACTTAATGCAAACTACTGCATCAAATCAAACCATCTGCGAAAAACTGGCAATCAATGATTTAACCAATTTTCGTCGCCTGCTAAAACGTTTAACGGGAAAAACGCCAAACCAGTTACGTTTGGCGAAATAACCTTTTCAACTATCGAAAGCTCGGCATAATTGCCGGAAGACCCGGTAGCAAGCCTACTAATGCCATCACGCCCGTAAGCACAACAAACATAATAAGTGGAATAATCCAGCGGTTCATCGACGTTAATTCTTTAGAGCGCTCTTTACAGCCAATTAGGCCCAAATTATCCAATAACATGGTTAAAGACCAACCAAATGCGGGGTTAACCAACGCAGATGAGAACACAACAATGGCTGCTGATTGTGTGGTTTTACCTTCGCGGGTCATTTCCATACCCGCTTCTAGTAATGGAATAAACACACCCACAATGAGTGCAACACACAGCACAGGTTGCCAAATTGCAAGGTCCATTGGGTAGCCCCAAATACCGGCGATAATACAAAATAGCGCGGTTAACACCGCACCTGCTGGAATGGGACGCTTAGCGATAGCCGCAGGTACAATATATGTGCCCCAAGACGATGTAAAGTTTGCCCCCCCCATAATTGAACCGAATGTTTGTCGTGCCGATGCGCTTAACATTGTGTCATCAATATTCATTTGTACTTTTTCAGTGCGCTCTGGGTAACTAATTTTTTGAAACACTTGGTGACCCAAGAAATCAGGAGACCACATAGCTACAGCAAGCACAGCAAACGGTAGCACTACAATAAAGCTCTCTAAAGTGGGTAAGCCTAACATCCAACCGGTGCTTTCTCCCCACCAATACATAGGATCCATATTTGGTAAACCTGGACCTGTTTTAAATTCAAACGGCGCGCCTAACATAAAGGCAAGGCCACCACCGAGTAAACAACTTAGCGGCACCGCAAGCCAGCGTTTCTTAAAGTGCTCAAGTAGTGCATAAAGTAAAATTGTGGTGAAAATGATAACAAACGCAATATGCGCCATATTTATACTTTCAGCCCAGGCAAATAGCTTTTTAACCTGCGACGTTGTGCCAATAAAGCCAAGGTAAAGCAACAAGCCCCCGCATACGCCCCGACTGGTTAAGCCCGCAAGCACACTGCCGCCTTTACTTATCGCAAGCAGCAAACCAAATGCGCCAATTAACAAACCAAACGCCATTGGGTGACCGCCGGCTGCTACCACAATTGGGATTAGCGGAATAAGCGGTCCATGAGTACCTGCAAGGTTTGCAGTAGGCAGTAAAAAGCCAGAAAACAGTAAAATAAATAGTGAGACCAGTAATAACTCGTAGCGCACGTTTTCAAGTATAAAACTATCACTTAACCCTAATGGGCCAGCAAAGGTCGCTGCAATTGCGCCTACCATAACCACTTTGCCTATGGTGCCTGCCATTGCTGGAATGGTATCTTCTAATTCAAAACGATAATCACGAAACGGTAAATTAGGGCGCCAGCGTTTAGGCTGCATAATTTGTAATTCATGCTCTAAGAATTCATCACGCGTTTTGAACTCAGAACTGGGTTTGTGAAGCGATTCATAACTTGCGGTATGCGTATCGCGATTGCTGTCTGTTGGTGTTGTCATTGCATCTCCTACTACAGATGAGATTTTTATTATGAAAACACCATAACGGAGTCGTTGCCTAATGAAAGTTAGCCATAAGTCGAGTAGCTATTTGGAAAATGGCATTTTTTCGCTTTAAATTTAATCAGTTATTGCCATGATTTAAATTTAGTAACTTTAAATCAACCACTTAGATTAATTTTAATTTAAATCAGGCTAACAACAGTAGCCTATAGCTATTAGTCTAATAAGGTATTTTGGCTTAAATTATCGGAAGAAGTCTTAGAATCATTCGCTAGCTTCTACGTTACTAATAGAAGCATGAGGATTTAGCGGTATCGCTTAAATCGAAAATCATACTAATGAACCTAAGTTCCGCGCATTACACGCCTTTTTCATAAACAAGGTGTGTAATGCCAATGACGTGAAACGCGTTTAGACGATAGATTTTGCAATGTTTGATATGACATCAAGTGCAGTATCGAGCTGTTCATTTGTTACATAAGGCGCTGGCCCTAGGCGTAATTGGTTACCGCGGCTATCAGTTTGAATTCCCTGCTCCGCTAGCTTTTTCACCCAAGTTGCAGCCTCAGGTGTCGTCACTGACAAAAATCCTGCATTATTATCAATGCCATGCTCTGGCAAAGTCAGTACGTCTGGGGTTAGCGCCATACTTTCAATGCCTTGCCAAAGGTGTGTTATTTGCTGTTTATTAATGTCAGCAAGTCGTTCTGCACTTAAGCCTTGCTCACTAAAAAAATCAAATACAGCCGCGGCGCGGTAATGACTTGTTGGGTCATATGTAGAACCGGCAAATGCACCTTGCCCTTTGCCATACCCGACTTGTCCAGGTGCTTGATCAAGGCTTTCAAATTCAGCAAACCAACCGGTAATAATTGGGCTACCATTATACCCTTTTGGAATGCGCATAAAGCAGTTCCCTTCACCTGCTTGGCAATACTTATATCCACCGCCAACAATAAATGCAGTTTCAAGTTGCCAACTCGCTAAACTAAATGGAATGACATTAAGCGCATGATACACATCTACTAAACACGGTATGTTTAACGCGTTTGCAGCAACAGCAACGTCGCCAACTTGGCGGAAAATACGACTGGATGCAAAAAACACTGCTGAAACTAATACTGCATCAGTGTCTTTATCTAATGCGTTGATTAAACGCTCTGCCAATGTATCTTGCGGTTCAGTGTCGATTACCTTAACCTCAATATTGATATCTTTTAAGCGATCCAACTGGCGGCGCATTGAATGAAATTCACCATTGGTGGTGACGATTTTTATCGGTGTTTGTTTTTTATGTTTAAAACAGCTTAAGTCAGACAAAAAGCGTAAAATTAGTTCATGGGTAGACTGACCTAGCGCAATTTCACCTTGTGGCTCACCGAGTAAAGTACGATAAAAATCACGAACTCGATCGGCCTTTTCAAATGCTGCGCCCCATTTATCGTCAATATGCTTTGCCGCATCGTTAAAACAATCAATTAACCCTTGTTTTGCCGCATTTGGCCACGCTTGGTGCGAGTGACCTGACAAAAGAATACGATTGGTCACATCAAACTCAGAATAAAACCCTTGTAACTGGTGTGCGGTTGTCATTGGCTTTACTCCTATTAAAGCTTGGTTCTAAGTTCAAATAACTCTGGGAAAAAGCTAATATCCAGCGCTTTTTTCAAAAACGCCACGCCTGATGATCCACCTGTACCCGACTTGTTCCCGATTATACGCTGTACTGTGTACATATGTTTAAAGCGCCATTGTTGGAAACTGTCTTCAATATCCACTAATTTCTCAGCAAGCTCGTAAAGCT
Source organism: Pseudoalteromonas sp. P1-9 (assembly GCF_001399975.1). Lineage (GTDB taxonomy): Bacteria > Pseudomonadota > Gammaproteobacteria > Enterobacterales > Alteromonadaceae > Pseudoalteromonas. The sequence goes on along the minus strand of NZ_LKBD01000008.1, from coordinate 120,977 downwards.
CAAAATATTTGTCGGCGTCTTTATAAACTTCAAGCCATGCATTTAATACTGACTCATTTTTTTCATACGGTTGACTTTTATCACGTTGCAAATGACCGTCATCAATTGCTAACCCTTGCTTAGCAAGAATGGATAAAGTGACATCGTATAAGCTCGGCGCATTAAGAATAGTAGACAATTCAGTGTGCACTTGCGCATCACTCTCATGTACTTTCAATAAGCTTTGGTTTTTGTTTCCAAGCAAAAACTCAAGCTTGCGGTAACCATACGATTGAAAACCTGATGAATGACCAAGGGCATCGCGAAACTTTAAATAATCAACCGGTGTTAATGTTGATAAAATATTCCACGATTGGGTTAACTGATTAAAAATTTGTTTTACGCGAGAAATAACTTTAAACGCATGACCAAAATCACCGTTGTTTAAGTTGTCTATTGCAGCGCTTAATTCATGGCCAGCCAGCTTTAACCAAAGTTCACTCGATTGATGAATGACAATAAACAGCATTTCATCATGCTGATTTGATAGTGGCTTTTGTGCGGTGAGGATTTGCGACAACTGAAGGTAATCACCATATGACATATCGTCTTTAAAGTCGGTGTGAATGTCTTTTTCTAATTCACGAAAGTTATGATGTGGGCACGACATAGCTAAGCTCCAAAATTTGTTATTATGCGTTATACGGCGCTACTTTATACTTGCGTTTCATTACGCCTAACATATGCGATGAGATATAACCCAAAAGCATATCTTAGAGACGCACGTAATTAAAACATGTTCATTAAAATATGTCAGTGTTTCACCCAAGTCATGCTATTAAGGTGTGTAATTTATGCGTAACACTTGTGTAAATCGTAGCAAAATAGCGCCTTTATTAACTAATCCGACCTATTAAATGCCGATTTTACTGGACAAAACACCCCTAAAGGACTAAGATTCAAGTCGCTTAAAACATAGATCAATCCCTATTACTGCGTTGTTCCTTCGTTACTCCTTTTTAAAAGTTGTACCAGATGCTAGATGCGATATTAGCTGAAATATAAATTAAGCCCGACGGTGATATTCACCAAAATATATACACTTTTAAAAAAGGTTAAAAACATGTCTAACAAAGTAGATGGCGTTGTAAAATGGTTTGACGAGTCAAAAGGTTTTGGCTTTATTTCACAAAACGACGGCGGCAAAGACGTATTCGTACATTTCCGTGCAATCCAGTCAGAAGGTTTCAAAACTCTTGCTGAAGGTCAAGCGGTTTCTTTCGAAGTAGAAGACGGTCAAAAAGGTCTTCAAGCTGCGAACGTTGTAGTACTTTAATTAGTCACTACAAGAAAAAAGCGAGTTTTTAACTCGCTTTTTTTGTGCCTGTTTTTTATATTCACTTGGTAAAATCCAACCTATCAATCCATATTAGCCGTAATGCCTAAACACATTAAATTGTTTGCTTTAGCTGAGCTCTATCTGGTTTATAGACTGTCTCACCATCTCGCACTATGAAAAATTAATTTAAACAAGCACCTTTCAATAGAACCCACCGCCGCACTAATTAAGCGCCGTTTTTTGATTTCTAGCTAGTTTAATCTCACTATATAAGCCTATTATTAAACGAAACTAACTAAACAGATATGTCTTTAATCACCTGTTTTGCTAATGCTTTTAGCTCATCTGGCTCTGGGTGTGTATAACCATACGTGCGCAAGCCATAAATACTCATCACCAAAGAACGTGCCCTACACTTTGCATCACGCTGACCAACAATTTCACCCGCGATAATACCTTTCTCAATGATTGCTTCTAACCCTGCTTGCCAACGATGAAGTTGCTCTGTCACCAGTGTTTGCACGTCGGAATCTTGCTCCGCCAATTCATTGAGTGCTTTTTGTAATAAACACGACGCTTCAGGTTCGCAACTTAAACATTGCTCTACAATATGGTTAAGATACGCATTTAAACCTGCTAATGGCGATGGCGCCTTTTCAAAGAAGGCGTCAAAAAATGCCGTACTGTCTTGGTTATACTGACCAATTGCGGCAAGCAATAACCCTTTTTTATTTTCAAAAGCGCAATAAATTGAACCTGGATGCAAACCCGTTGCGGCCTTTAGGTCTTGCATGCTGGTTTTGTTGTATCCCTTATGCATAAACGCGTTCATCGCAGATCGCAACACCGTTTCGCGATCAAATTCAGCACTTCTCATAGCGGACCTCTTAATCAATATTGCGCCAATATAACTTAATTTGAATATTTGTTCAAAAAAGTACTTGAATGAACATTCAAATAAAGCTAACTTGAATAAGCATTCAAATTAACGAGACATAAAAACATGGCTAAATCACTTTTTGATGAAGTTGCGTTAAACGCTGAAATCACATTACAAAACCGAATTTTAATGGCGCCACTAACACGCTGCATGGCAGACGAAAACCTCGTGCCAACTGAGCAAATGGCAACATATTACGCAAAGCGCGCACAGGCGGGCCTGATTATTTCAGAAGCGACGATCATTCGCGCTGACGGCCAAGGTTACCCAAATACGCCGGGATTATTTACCGCGGAACAAATCCAAGGTTGGCAACGCGTTACAAAGGCAGTACATAACAACGGCGGCAAAATTTTTGCACAACTTTGGCACACAGGTCGTGTTGCTCATCCTCACTTTTTTAATGGCGACAATGTACTAGCGCCAAGTGCATTAAAAGTTGAAGGCACAGTGCCACGTATGCGTGAACTTGAATATATTGAGCCGACCCCTGTTACAGTGGCGCAAATTGAGCAATTAGTAAAAGACTATGCGCAAGCGGCAAGCAATGCCATTGATGCAGGTTTCGATGGTGTTGAAATTCACGGAGCAAATGGTTATTTAATCGACCAATTTTTACATTACAACAGCAATCATCGTAATGATGAATTTGGTGGTTCGCCAGAAAACATGTCACGCTTTGCTCTACTTGTGGTAGACGCTATTTCCGAGCGAATTGGCGCTAAACGTACTGCGCTTCGTATTTCTCCAGGCGCTTATTTTAACCTTGAACCCCATGCTGACGACCGCGCAGTATTTGACTACTTGCTTGATGCACTTTCAGAGCGCGAACTTGCTTATTTACACATTGGTATTTTTGATGATGAGCAACTCTTTGACTATCTCGGGGGCCGTGTATCTGACTATGTGCGCGAAAATTATCCGCATACATTAGTGGGTAACGGCGGTTTTAGTTCTCAATCGGGTGAGTTGGCAATTAATCAAGGGCGTTTTGATTTGCTTGCCATTGGTCGTCCATTTATTGCCAACCCAAATTACGTTGAACGAGTAAAAAATGGAGAAGAACTTACCCCATACAGCGAAGAGATGCTTCAGGAGCTAGTTTAATTTATCACACTAAAAAAGGTGCTAACGTAGCGCCTTTTTTGATCTTTTTACAAGCTTATGAAATTTAATAAGTACTCGTCGGGTCAAGTAAGTAACGTAATTACTAGGACCCCAAATATGAAACGTTTTTTACTATGCCTTGTGCTAATTGTTCCGTTTTTACTTAGCGCAAAGCCAATCGCTGAATCGAGTGATGAGGTTACCCCTTTATTGAATGGACAGACCATTCCAGATGTTGAGGTTACTCAAATAAACGGTAAAACCACATCGTTAAAAGAGTATCTAAATGGCGACAAAGCCATTTTATTTTTCTATCGCGGAGGCTGGTGCCCGTTTTGTAATACCCAAATGGGGCAACTCAAAAAGATAGAGCCAAAACTAAAACAACTAGGCTTTAAACTGGTTGGCATTTCCACAGATGCGCCTAAAGACCTCAACAAAAGCGTCGAAACCATGTCACTGCAATACGATTTATTGTCTGACTACAACAGTGAGATTAGCAAAGCCTTTGGTATTGCATTTTTTACCGACGCCAAAACGACTAAACGTTATGTTAAGCGCCTTAATCTAACCAACCCGCTAAAACGTAATAAAGCTGGTGACCCTCGATTAGTATTACCTGTACCCGCTATTTACGTGATTGATGAACAAGGGCTAGTGCAGTTTAATTACGTAAACCCTAATTTTAAAGTTAGGTTACATGAGGACGTTTTACTTAAAGTGGCACAAGTTCATAAGTAAGCAACCAGCCCGTTAATAGTGTAACTAAGCTAAATTCGCGTTAAGCAATTTGAGTTAAGCTAAGTACTTTGATTTATCACTTAAAAAGGCAATTGTGCTTATCAATCGTAAGCTTAACGCAAACGACGTCCATCCGAATAAGTAAACATTACTTTTTTGATGTAATTTGTTATCTCGAGTTTTGGTTAACTATACTTATTGGCAAATTGATATGACTTTAATCTTAAGGTTTGTGAATGGCCGAACGCCAAGCATCACCACAAGAACAGGTATCCGATTTGCCAATATTACCGACAATATTGGTCGAATTGTTGAGCATTCCCCTTGATGATAAAGATTACTTTAACAAAATTGAAAAACTCGCAGAGCGCGACCCGCCCCTTGCGCTTAAAATAATTCAACTTAGTAACACCGCCAAACAAGCCGCTGTTAAACCCATTCGCAGTATTAAAGATGCGATTGTTCGCATGGGAACAAAAGAGGTATTTAACTTAATAAACTTAGTGGCACTGACCAAGGTATTTGTACCCACCAGTCAATTTGAAAAACAATTGTGGCATCAATCGTTAATCTCAGCGGAGTTACTTAAAACCACCTATGACGTTCTGTTACGCAGCGTGATCACCGCTGATATGGCTTATTTAGTTGGTTTATTACATGACATAGATATCACATTAAACCACAAACTGTATGCCAAGTACTTTGAATCACTCGACGATTTAACATGGTATTTACCAAAGCCCTATGAAAAGCACCGTATTGCTTATTTACAACGTCAACATGCGTTTAATGGCGCGAAAATTTGTAAAACATGGCATATCCCAAGTCCTATTCCCGAGATTATTTATTTTCATCACCACGATCACCTACCCGATAAGTTTAAACAGTTTATGCCTTTATTAGAAACAATCCGACGAGTGCAGTTTTGTGACTTAGCGACCCAAGTTTATTGTAAGCATCAGGCACTTGAAGTTGATGTATTAAATGAGTTAATCGCGAGCAATGAAATTCTATTTAGTTGGCAAAACCAGCACGCTAATTTTGCGCAATTGTTAAACCAGCTGCCAACTGCCATATCACTAGCTGAAGAAAAGTACCGGTTACTTGCGATTTAACTGGCGCACCAAATTTAACGTTTGAAACTAACATAAGTTCAACCGTTTACAGCTAAATATTTTGACCTACACTTTATAAAAATGGATCAGGCAGCCTAATATGAAATTAAAAACAGCCTTTATAAGCTCGCAAGTCGCTTTGTTAGTCAGTTTTATTGTAGTGCTCGTTTGTGGTGGCATAATCTACCAAAACGTCGCGGAACACTACCGTATTACTCAATCGTTAACCGACTTTAAACAAGTATTGACTGATACCGTTAATTTACAACAAGAATTTTCACTAGATAAAGACGAGCAAATGCTTGAATGGTCAAAAGAGCAGTTTGATGATTACTCTCAGCTTCATTTTACGCTATTGAAACAAGTGGCAGATATCGAAATTGCAACGCGACTGCTTACGCAAATTCAAGAAGCAATGCGCCAGTTTGAACAAAATCTCAATAAGCAAATGGCCATTCAAAAACAACTTGGTTTTAATGAAGACCAAGGTATTCGTGCCAGCTTTAGAAAATCCATTCATGCAATTCAAGCCACTAGCCAGCAAATTAACGACCAAACGCTCGAGATAATGATCTTAGAATTAAGGCGCCGAGAAAAAGACTACCTACTACGCTGGGACAAAAAGTACTTAGAGCTTCACAAACAAGCGTTAGTGCAAATAAAAGTGTACCTACAAACCCATAACAGCGAATTAAAAACTCAATTAGTTGAAAATTTAAAAGACTATGATTACAACTTTACCCAATATACCGCACTATTAGATACCATGGGGCAATCCTCAACACTTGGTGTTGCCGGTAAAAATAAAGTGCTGTCACAAGTTATTAATGAGCGCTTTACTAACTTATCCTTATTGTTGAATGAGCGTGCGAAAGATGCCAGTAATCAAGTGCTGTTACTCACTTTTAGCGTCACATTTGTCTTTTTAGCATTCAGCTTATTAAGCTCATTTTTGATAAATCGACGCATTGGTTACGGATTATTTAAGCTAAATGCATTTATCAGTTCAATTTGCCAATCTGATACTTTTTCAATGCGCAGCAATATACGCGGCGACGATGAGGTAACTGATCTTGCAAAAAATATTGATAACCTACTCGCCCATATTGAAGAGCTAATTAACCGCTTAAGTTTGGCGCAAAAGCGCTTAATTGAAGATGCTAAAATGGCAAGCCTTGGCACTATGGTAAAAGGCTTCGCTCACGAATTAAATACACCGCTTGGCATTGCGATAACCAGCGAATCGCACTTACGTGATCAAGTTGAACAACTAAAGCACTCTTTTAACCAAGGTACACTACAAAAAAATACCCTCGAGCAAATGATCTTGGATGCGGAAAATTGTTTAAGTTTGATGGAGTCAAATTTAAACCGTTCAGCGAGTTTAATTAACAGCTTTAAACAAGTTGCTTCACATCAAGAATACGACGAATTAGTCGAGTTTAATGTCGAAACCTTTTTAAATAACCTGTTTGATAGCCTAAAACATGAACTTGATAAATACGATGTTAACGTTAGTGTTGAAGCAACTAATGGACTGGTAATCAAAAGCTATTTAGGTGCGTTTAATCAGATATTTACAATTCTTATCATTAACAGTTTACGTCACGGCAGCGAGCCGAATACAACCTTAAACATTAATATCGTGGCAAAAATGGTAGGGGCAACACTGCATTTCCGTTACATGGATGACGGTGCAGGTGTAAAAGAGTCATTGCTCGACAAAATTTTCGAACCCTTTGTAACAACAAAACGTGCCAAAGGCGGAACCGGTTTGGGGCTGAGTATTGTGTACAACTTGGTCACGCAACGCCTTAAAGGTGAAATCGAATTTCAAAGTATCGAGGGTGAAGGCGTATGTATTTACCTGCATTTTGATGAAATTGATTACAATCTTAAGTTTGATGAGTAATAAGCATGTCGATTTAGTTTTACAGCAAGTATCGAGGTTACCATCTAGCGAAAATACATAAACGGTTACTATTTTCACTAAGCCATTCGCTCTAGAAATAGACAGCAAAGGTCAACACACTTAGCTTTCTGTGTTAATGTAAACGCGTATAAATTAATTGAATTACACTATGGATCAAGTTGTTAGCCATTTCATAGGCTTGCTTAAAACTGGCAATATAAAAGAAATCACCACGTTTTATTTAACGCAAACGCCTCAGAGTCAAGCACACATAATGCTGTTTTTAAACTTGCAGGCCAATAAAAACGTGGACTCATTTGATTATTTTCAACGTTTAAGTGTCACGCTAAACGGCGAACACCCGATGCCCACGCCGTTAGTATCGCAACTTAAAAATAGCCAAGCATTATCGTTTTTTACGCCGTTATTGCAGAAAATGGCAAACTTTTCGCTGCAAGATTCAATGAAGCGCAATGTCTTGCATTACCTATTTGTTGCCCGCGGTGAGCACACAAATGTGCCCTTTACGTATGTTCGCTCACTGTTATTATTCGAAAGTAACGTATTTTTACCAAAAGCACTAAGCCAACGTGAATCGAATGGGTTGACGCCGCTGGAATGTTACCTGCACTTAAACATTCAAGGCACTGTTTTACCAAACCATGAACTCACCGCGTTTATTGCGCTGTGTGAAATAGAGCGTAGCCAAATCACCTTAAACAGCGACAACTTAAATTCTGCACTAAAGCGATTTAAAAAACAGCGTGCCGATTTTGACCTAACACCCAATTACATCGAACAAAAATGTTTATTGCTAGCCAGTTACTACGGTGTCTCAGAGCAGCACATTATTACTTCGCTTAACTAGCTTGCGCTCTCAACAATCAGTAACAAACAACACAACAAATAGAACAATAACAAAGGTTTACCGATACATGTTTGAATCACTTAAAACTAAGTTAATTACACCATTTTGCCTTAGCTTACCCATTTTAACGCTTGCTACGTTTAATATAAACGCAGCCACAGCGTTTAACGCAACAAGCGCATGGCAAGAGGTTGAACACGTACTCACAAAGCAATACGCCTATTTTGATAGGTTAAACAATACAAATACAGTATTGAACCAGTTTAAAAGTAAAGCGCTGAAGGCTAAAAACAAGGCTGAGTTTAATGACATTAGCCAGCAGCTTATGCGTGCCTTTTCCGACCCGCATTTAAACCTTGGTCCCTACGATAAAAATGATTTTAGTGTGTTTCCAACCGGATCAGATATCCGTGCTATTTATCAAAACGGTCTATTTATCGTGCAAGATATTAAAGCTCGATCAGCTGCAGATAAAAGCACTCTCACATTAGGTTCAACAATTATCAAAATGGACAACCAGCCAATAAAGCCTCTTATAGCCAGCTTATTTGGTCAAGAGTTTGAAAACCTATCACCACATCAAATTGAGTACGGGTTAAATGTTGTACTTGGCGGCCTTCGTAAACAAACTCGAGCAATTACCTATAAAAATAACAAGGGTACGCACACTATTACACTTGCCGCCAGTTATGATGCGATTAATGCGTTAAACGATGGTCCAACATTGAGCTACCGAAATTTAGATGGCCTTGGCTATATCCGCTTTAATAACTCCCTTGGTAACAACCAAACGGCGGCCTCGTTTAAAAAAGCCATTAACGCACTTAAGCATACGCGCGCACTGATTATTGATTTACGCAATACGCCAAGTGGCGGCAATACTGGCGTTGCAGAGCCTATTCTTGGCCACTTCGTCACCGAAAAAACACGTTATCAAACCTATCGCACGCAAACATCTAACATGGCGTATCAAAACGCACCAATGCAAACAGCGTTTGTTACGCCAACTAAGCCGCATTATGCAAAGCCATTTATTGTACTTGCTGGTCGTTGGACCGGTAGTATGGGTGAAGGTATGACTATCGGACTTGACGCCCTTGGCGCACAAACCGTGATTGGCGCCCCCATGGCTGATTTACTCGGTGGCATTAAAACAGTGACTTTAGAACAAAGTGATGCCTGGCTAGAAATGGCATTTGAGCGTTTGTACCATGTAAATGGCAGCTTTAGAGAAGATTTTGAACCGCATATATTAGTAATTCCAACAGATAGAGATAATCAAGGAAGCGACCCAGCTCTAAACAAAGCCATTGAGTACTTACAACAATCTACCAGTATATAACCGTTCGAATATAAATAAAAAGCCTGCATACATTGCAGGCTTTGTTATTAAACCAACGGGAAATTTATGCTCGATTAACGCTTAAAATCTAACGTTAATGTTGGCAGAAAAACTTCTACCTGGCTCTGAGTAACGCTTAATGCCATCGTTTGCAACACCACCTCTAAAACCACCAGAGCCTTCTGACACAAAACGAATGCGCTGCCAGTTATAGTACTCTTCATCAAATAAGTTACGTGCCGCGATATTAATCACCATGTTATCCGTGATATCGAAATTAGCGATTAAATCAACTACGGTCGATGTATCACTCAAGAAGTCAGTCGCTTGAACCTGCTCACCTTGTTCATTTGTGGTGTATGCATCGCTTGCCTTTTTCTCAGCTTGGTGACGAACTTGCGCCATTACTCGCCATAGTGACTGTGAATCATACCCAACACTGAAAACTGCCGAATCTGGCGAAACGGTTAGCATTGGGTCGCCATTGTCATATTCGCCTTCAGAGTGGGTGTAAGCAGCACGCAACTCTAAACCATTGTTAAAGCGATAGAGCGCATCTAACTCAACACCTTTAACACTTGCTTCGCCGATGTTTTCAGGTCGTTGATAGTCATCTGTAGTGACTTCCATTTGCTTGTAACAACCGCATGATGGGTCGTACACACGCTTTGTTGTTGGTGTCGCTAAATCGCGGGTGTAAGTGACATTATCAATAAAATCTGTGTACTCACTGTCAAATACTGACACACGTACTCGGCCGTTATCATTTTGCCATTGATAACCGAGTTCCATGTTAAATGCTGATTCAGGTTTTAAATCATAGTTTGGTACAAGTTGCCAATCATCAACCGTTGCACCGCGTGAGCCATAATAAACCTGCTCGACAGATGGTGCTCTAAAACCTGTGCCAAGGTCAACAATCACTGAATGATTTTGTGTTATCTCATAGTTCGCAGAAAGTTGCCAAGTAAATGCATTCATATCAACGTCTTTAACCAGACCTTGATCATTGGTGAAATACTCATCGAACTCTGGTTGATAGCTGTAATCGTCATATCGCATACCCGCTGCTAACGTTAACGCGTCTGTTACAGTCACACTGTCACGTAAATACACATTCCAAATCGCAACGTCTGTTTGAGGAATAAAATTAGCATCTTTAATCGGATAATGGGTGGTGCCATCTGCAAGCGGGCGTCTTAATTGTTGATAACCTGAATCAGTTGTCAGCCCATTGTAACGGTGATCCCACATATTATTCTCAAGTTCACGGGTTTCAAAGCTTGTACCGTAAACGATATCATGGCGCATTTGCCCGGTAACTAACTGCTTTGAAAAATCAAATGCAAGAGTCGAAGTCTGTTGCGTTAGTTCGCGCTGCTCTTGACGTAAATACGCTTCTCCTAGCGCTAAGCATTGGTAACTCGGTGAGTATTCAAGACACGCTGCGTAGTGCATATTAGTTACACCAGAGGTGAAAATATCTTGATAATCAAAACGTACCTCCAGCTCATCGAATGCTACTGTATCGAGCGTTAAGTAATAAAATACACCGTAACGGGCGCGATTTTGTTCATCATCTGAAAAACGACGTTGAATACTGCTTGAAACGCGCGATAGGTTTTCGACTTGAGATAGATTATCGTCATTTTCAACAACAAAGCCTAGTTCATGAACGTCGTTAAATTGATACTGGGTTTTAAATAACAGTGCGTCGCTGTTAAAGTCGAGTGGGTCTGGCTTTTCTCGCGATGCGCCTGTTGTATCTGGGTTTCCAGAGTGGTTACTTGATTCACTGCCCTGGCGTTTTGTGTACATTAGTAGTGTTTCTAGCCCACCAAACTTGTTAGCCACTGCAATTGTGCCTTGCGCTTGTTCATCGCGCTCATCATAACCAAACTTGAAATAACCACGGGTTTGATTTTCATCGCCGTCAAGTAAATCAGATGCGCTCATGGTGGTAAACATCACTGCACCACCCAGTGAACCTGAACCACTGGTTACTGAGTTTGCACCTTTTACAATTTGAATGGCTTTCATATGCTCAATTTCGGTGGAGTTACGACTCGCTCGAAAATACTCATAAGGCGCAAATGAAGGGGGATCGAGTGTTTCACCTTGGGTTAAGCCATCAACCGTAATCGCAATACGATCGCCTTCCATACCGCGAATATTAAAACCGTTATTACCAAAACGGCCCATGCTTGCAACGTCTACACCTGGAATGTAGTCAGCGACATCATTAATATCTTGCATAAGATTTGACGAAACTGACACGCTGTCGAGTTCCGTTTGTGACTTAGATTCAACGCGCTTGTTGGCAGATAATTTTGTTTTTTCTAGTGTTGTGACCTGCGTATTTGCCAAGGTATATGGGCTTACGCCCGCGATTGAAACAACTGATGCAAATGAAATTGCGGTGCTTAGCTTAGATAGAGTAAAGCGCAAAAGAGTATCCTCACATTTAAAATTCATAGTCATCGCACTCAGGTCGTAATGATAATGATTCGCGTTTTTAATGCAAGGTAAATTATACTTTTTTTCGCAATATAGTTAATTGCGCAAAATCCACTACAGGAAAAAAATAAATGATTGATATATTTAAAATAATATAAAATATTTCTGGTAATCTTTCGTCAAAGCCAAGTTTGCACATTGAACTTAATTATCGTGAGCAAAACTGCATATAAGTAAAGCGCGTATTTTGAGAAAGTAAGCGGCAAATCCTTATGCCGTTTTATGTAATTTACGTTAGAGCCTGTTGATCCGTACAACCAATTTCTATAGCGCTTTTGTTGCCAACTTTTGACTTAGCGCTTTGCTTTTACGGCGTAATCGTCAGGCTAAGTTGCCCTATTTCCCCTTTGCCATCTTTAGTTATTGTGGCTTGTTTCGTAACATTAAATGGCAACTTTTGATAGCTGGTTTCACCATGCTCTCGGCTAACTTCAATATGCAATATCAATTCATTTTCAGTGACAATTTGGCCAAAATCGTCCTCGCCAAACCATGTAATACTGTGTTGACCGGGCTTTCGCGTTGCATGGGCAAGATGTGGAAAAACACTATTTTCCTTGCGCCCTACTTTTCGCCACCAACGCCTGCTTTGCTGCCACCACCTTTCACTATCACCAAGAATAGCCATTTGTTTTATAGGGTTGCCTTTGGTATCTGATAGCCATATCGCAACATAAGGTTTACGGTAATCAGCAATATCAAATTCAGGTAACGTGTAATCAAATGTCAGCTTTGCCTTGTGTTTTGATACATCGCGTTGTTGCCATGTTTTTGAATAAACAACGCGCCCGTCAGGCAAAAATAATACGCCTGCTACGTCATGCTTATTAAGCCAATCAATGGCATTTACACCATTCATTGTGGTTAACGCGGTTGCAATGGCATCGGCATTTGCAGTTGTTTTTGCAATTACTGCAGCACCGATAGGCTTTGTAATTGGCCAGCCATCACGGGGGGCAAAAATATGGCTAAACGTATTGTGCTTAATTTTAAAATGACGAAACGCAAGGCCACTTGCTGCATATGCGTGATTTTCCAAATTAGTTAACATCACCTGCGTTGCGTTCTTAACATTTGGGTTTGTAAATGCGATTGGCCACGCGCCGTAGTGACGACCATCGCCGCCAATATCAATTTTAAAGCGGCTTTCGCTGTAGTGGGCAACAAGTAAGTCATACACTTTATCTATGATAAACCCTTTCGCGATACCATTAACATCAAGCGTTAGTTCCTCATCAAGGGTGATGTGCGAACCATTAATTAAAATTGTTTTATCGCGTAACGAACGGGCCTCGCGTCTTACATCAATGCGCGATGGCAAAGTCTGCGTTGTTTCAGCCTGTTGCCAAATCGGTAAAATACTGCCTAGTCGACAACTAAAGTGGTTAGCGGTACTTACTTGCCATTGCTGACATAACTTAAGTACGTCGATAAGCTCAATAGGTGCATTTTTCAGTTGTTTATCACGATTTAAAATCGACAGGGAACTACTGTTGTTATAGCGCGATAAAATCATATCCAAGCGTGTTAACTCTTGTTTAACTAACTCAAACGCTTGGTTTTGTTCAGTCGCTGATACATTCTCTATAGTAAACTGAACAGATGTGCCTAAATAGGCCGTTGTGGCGTACTGTTTCGCCACTGCGTTAAATCCGCACACAAGTGCTACGATTAAAACCACAAAACGCATCATTTACCTTTTTAATCTAAAAGGGGGATTACTCCCCCCTGAATGTGTTAGATTTTTATCAACAAACGTTACAGTTTGCTGTCTTCTTTTTTGGTATCGCGGTTAGCTACTTGTGTGTTAGTCTTTTCGTCAAACTCAACTTTGCCGTCTTTGTTTTTGTCATAGCGCACAAAACTGCGCACACCTGACAATTGAAACTCCTCAAATGTCATACCATTACTGTCTACATCAAGGATTGCAAAGCGTTTATCGGTACGTGCTACCCGTTTTTCACGGGCTTTTGCAATTTGCGTATCGAGTCGGTTTTCAAATTCTGCTAAATATTCGTCAAATACCAGTTGGCCGTCACCATTTTCATCTGTTCTTGCGAACATTTCTTCACGTACTGCCATGTACTCTTGCCAAGACACACTGCCATTACCGTTGGCGTCATAAATCGCAACCATGCCCTTTTTATTATGCGTAGTTGGCATTTTTACAACACGTTTCGCACTGGCTATTTTGCGCTCGCGTTGTTGTTTTTTAATTTCTTCTTCGCTTTTTTGCTTAGCTTTTTTGCGCGGTTTATAGTCAGGTTTAGGATCTTCATCGGTGATCATGCCGTTTTTATCCGTATCAAAAAAATCAAAACCGCGCTTTGCAACATCCATGTATTCGTCTTTCGACATCACTTCGTCGTCGTTTTTATCCATTGCGTTAAAGCGCATTTTTGTTTGCTTAACGCTTTGCTTACGCTCTTGTGCAATTTTTTGGTCGAGACGATTTTCGTATTCGTTACGATATTCATCTAAGTTCACTAGGCCGTCTTTATTTTCATCGGCAAGGTCAAAGCGTGTTTTTCTTGCTTTAAAAAACTCTTCAATCGTTACTTGTTGGTTGTTATCTGTATCCCAAGTATCAATCCAGCTATAGCTAAAATGGGATTTTTCTGCTGCTACAACTGAAAAACTATTAATTGCTGCAACCACAGCAATGGCCGATAAGGCTTTAATTGGACCTTTCATTTTCAACCTCTTTTATAATTGAGAAAGTGTTTGGGATAATGCATTAAGATTACGTTTTAAACGCGCAATTAATGGCGCTTTGTTAAATCGACTAAAATCATCAATATGCCAGGTATTAGGCGATGGCGTTTTCTTAACTTTGTCGACTAATAAGTAATTTAGACCTAGGGCTTGTGCGTCTTGCTGGGTCGCTAAATCTGTCGCAAAGCCATTAACAAACGGTGCCTGTTTCACATTTGCCACCATAAATGCAACGTCGTGTTTAATTAACAACTCATTACTCGCGCGATTAATGCTGCGAATTTGCGACGATAGCGCTTGTTGATTGGCATTAAACATTTCAGAGAATTGCGGCCAAAGGCTCACCAAATCACGCTTCAAAATGCCTAACATAAGCAATAAGTTGTTATTATTAAGCCAAAAATATTCTTGTTGGTTTAGTAACACGACTTTCTCGCCCTTTGGCAACAGGGCCTCAGCAATGTCAATTTCAACCACACGAATATTGCTTTGACGCACGCTGGCATATAAATCAAATTTCGGCTTTACTGAGCGCATTGATACATACGCATCAAACTGGTCAAATTTGCGCGTTTTGTTTTTCTCAATCCAGCTTGGGATGCGACTTACAGGTAAACGCTTTGGGGGTAGATAAGTCACTTGAATAGGCGTATTTTCAACCATCGCTGTGACTAAGCTATGGCTTATTGGACTCACAGTGACAATTTTCAAAGACTTACTTTCGCTTGCCTCAGACGCACCTACAGCCAAAGGCATTATGGTTAATAACATCGCTAACATAAGATCACGCACGGGTGCTTACTCCTTTTACGCTGTGCACGCTAATGGCAAACACAAACCAACAACAAGCGGTTAAAATAATTGCAGGCCCAGTTGTCACGGCCCATTGCATATACATAGGTAGCAACACACCAATTAATGCGCTGGTTGTTGCAATCATTACTGACCATAACAACATGCTGCGTAAGTTATGGGCTAATAATCGCGCACTTGCAGCAGGAATAAGCAACAACGCCCCAACTAAAATTGCACCGATAATTTTCACGGCAGCGACAGTCATCAGGGCAATAAGCACAACAAAGCCATAATCATGCAGCTTAGTGTTAATGCGTTGGCTCTTTGCAATTTCAGGCGCAATTGCGGTTAAGAATGCTTGATTTGAAAAACGCCATGCAAGCACCGCAATAATGACAAACATCACTACTAAAATGAGTAAGTCTTGTTCATTGGCGGTAAGTACCGAGCCAAACAACACTTGCTCTACTAAATGGGCGTTTACTTGTTGCGCAACCAACATTAAAAGCGCCGCCCCCATTGCCAAAGCAAATGATAAAAATACGCCAATTAGCGCGTCATAAGGCACGGTCGTACGCCCTCTCACCCACTGCAACGACAGGGCAAATAACAAAGAAAACGCAAATAAACTGATCCAAGGCGCGGTAATTGGCTCACCAAGCAAAATACCAATGGATACGCCTGTGAGTGCTGAGTGACCAACTGCTTCAGATAAAAAGGCTAAGCGTTTCACCACCACTAAAGTGCCTAATGCTCCCAACAAAGGGCCAATTAGCAAAGACGCTAAAAAGGCATTAACCAAAAAACCATAGCTGAACATTTCTGGCAACAGACCAATATTCACTAGATTTGAAAAGAATGTATGTACTAGGTCCAACATAAAATTCCTACGCTGATGTTGCTAACTCAAATGGTGCGACATTTGGCTTTAAGCGGCCAAATACGTGTTCAATTGGACCATAGTCAACCAGTTGCCCATCAATCACTGCAACAAACTGACAATACTGCTCCACCACGTGCCAGTGGTGTTCAACCATAATCACGCTACCACCCGCTTGGTGAAATTCTGACAACACATTAAGAATTAGTGCATGGCCTTGTTTGTCTACACCGGCAAGTGGTTCATCTAGCACCAGAATATCCGGTTGATTAATTAGCGCGGCGCAAAGTAAAACGCGTTGTCTTTCGCCAGCCGATAATGTACCAAGGCGTTTGTTATTAAAGGTTTCAATTTGCAAACGCGTCATAGCATTTCGTATTGCTTGCTTTTGCTTATGCCGAAACCAAACTGGGCGGGTATCGCATACCATAGTGAGGTAATCGCTTACAGTTATCGGTAAAGAGGGCTCAATAACCGCAATTTGTGGTAAATAACCAATTCGGCGCGCACTTTGCTCAGGCCAATCTAACGCGATTTGTCCGCGGTGCGGCACTTGCCCCATGATGGCTTTAATCAATGTTGACTTACCACCGCCATTTGGCCCAACCACGCCTAGCCAAATTCCCGCAGGTACCAACAAGTTAACGTCATTTAACAGCAGGTTGTTGTTAATGCTGACACTTAAGTCACTAACACATACGATAGGAGCATGAATTGTCATAGCGTGTTACCTGATTTTGATGCAGCAAATGTCAATGCATTGGCAAGCATTGTTAGGTTGTGCTTCATTTCACGTTCAACTAAGTCTTGGCTGTACTGACCATGGGTCATATGCGAAAAATGATACACTTTAATGCCGGTCGCTTTTTCAATTACATCAACATAGCTGTTTGCCATATTAAGTTCTGTAAACAGCACATCTATGTCGGCTTTTTTTATCTCATTAATCGTTTGTTGTAGCTGCGACGCACTTGGGGAAACCCCGTGCGCGGGCTCAACAACGGCTGAAACGGTTAAGCCAAACTCTTGCAATAAATAACCATATGCGTTGTGGGTGCTCGCGATACGCACATTCGATAAATCATGATTGATTAAAATATCTTGCACTGGCTTTTTTAACGCTCGCAATTTTTTGGCGTATAAAAAAGCGTTTTTACTAAAGTATTTAGCGTGATCAGGTGCCAATTGACCAAGTGATTTAGCAATGGCATAAACTTGGCGAATTGCCGCATCAATAGAAACAAAGGTATGAGGGTTCATCTTATGGTTTTTGCGCAGCAGCGGTACTTGGTCGTTGGCTTTTATCAGTGTAACGCCTTTCGGTTTTATGCGATTAAAACCATCGAGTGCAAAGTCATCATGACCAATACCATTAACAACTAGCGCGTCCATGTTTTTTAAACGGCTTATATCTGCAGGGCTTAAACTGTAATTGTGTGCATTAAATCCCGTTTCAATTAACGGAATTACCTCACCTTGGTTACCCACAATATTTGCCACATAGGCATAATAAGGGTGTAAGGTCGTACCGACATGCAATTTACCGTGCTGTGCATATGCGTTCGATAACGTGATGCAAAACACCATCACGCTAAACATAATTTTATAAAACAAGCGAACCTCTAATTTTGGTTAGTCTGGCTACTTACGTGTTGCCATTTATTATTGTTATTGCAAAGCGCGTTATCGTCATGATGTGCGTGCGCTGTCGCGCTATGAGTTTGTTCGCGCCACATCACTTGCCAGCCCGAATCCTGAAAGTTAAGGCGCACTTGGTGGTTATTGTGTTGATGTATAAAACACCCTAGTATCGGTGATTCAAATTCACGCTCCAAAAAAGGTTCAATCTGGTAGGTGATCAACTCTTCTAATGTGGGCCTCACAGCTAATTCACCCACACTAGATAAAATAGCGATTTCTTCTGCGGCATTTTGTAATTGAGTGCTAAGGCTTACAATATTTGCCGGCAGCGCAACACGTTTACTGCGCTCGCCTACAGTGAGCACAAGAAGTAATGCTGCAAGCGCAAGTATTGATACGAATGCCACTACAAAATAGGCATTTTCCTTACGGCCGTCTTGCTGCGACACAATTTCCACAAAACCAGCTTGGTAAAACGCGCGTTTATTCAAGTTCGGCATAATCAAACTCGGCTGGGCTTTCATGACCCGCGTCAAACACAATATAAAACTCGCCGTTTGGTTTACCAAACGACACGCTGCCATCACTCTCGGTCTTTACTTCACGTAATAACGCTTCATCGTATGAGTACACTTTGAGTATTACTTCACCTGCTAGACTTGCATCAGAATAACCTGCGGTGCAGCTAAGCAGTTTTGCATCCGTATTGCTTACATGGCAGTTTAGCGTTGGAAAATGGGCATGTGCTTTAGCGCATACCGCTAAAGACAACATGCCAATCACAGGGGAAATCAGCTTTTTCATCGTGATTTACTCAAAAATCACTTCAAATGCGTAATACACGCGGGTAATTTCAACATCCGCTTCAGGATCGGTACTATCGATTTTATGATTGACCTTCAGCATGTAACGCCCGCCTTTTGCGAAATTGAAGTTCACAAGGCCATCTTTATCACTTTTCAGTTCAAGGGCTTTAGGATTTTCGCTGTATTGAGGTGCTTCGCGCTCAATCACCACATCTTGATTTGCCACTGGCTTACCGTTAAATAACAAGCTTACCGTTAAATCTTCACCAGTTACGTAATCTGACGGATGGGTGATTGGTAATACTTCAAAACCTTTATTTTTTGCTTTGAGTACTTCGTTGGTGGGTGCTTTATTTGTCACGTACGACATTGCAATGGTTGTGTATGATGCCGTTTCTAAATCTCGCGCGCCTTTTGGTGCATGAGCCTTAGCGTGTGATTTATTGCCGCGAATGCGTTTTTCAGTGTCTCGCTTACCAATTTTGTAGCGTGAGTGATAGTTTGGACCGCGATGATATTCTAGTG
This sequence comes from Pseudoalteromonas sp. P1-9, assembly GCF_001399975.1. Lineage (GTDB taxonomy): Bacteria > Pseudomonadota > Gammaproteobacteria > Enterobacterales > Alteromonadaceae > Pseudoalteromonas. Next base: position 101,755 of record NZ_LKBD01000008.1, on the reverse strand, counting down.
CATATGTGCCTTCCCCTTCCACACCTAAATCGAATGTTGAAAAACGCGCACCTTGATAAAAACTACCAATACGACGCACTTGTTTACCGTCGGCAGCAAATACTTTTACGCCTTCACTTGGCATAGCAAAGTCAGGTCTGTATGTAGTGTGTGACGCAGTAATTTGAACTGGCACGTCAACCGCCTTTTCGCTATTCACCGTAAAGTAACTTGGCCAAATATAGATATCATGGGCACTTGCTAAACCTGATGCCAAAGCAAGTGTTACCCCTGCGGTTACGTTAACAAATTGGAATTTCATTATTATTTTCCTTTGATAATTGTTACAGCGCCAATTTCTTTATCAGCGTTTAAGCGATAGTGTTTTTGGTTATCTGAGAAGTCGATTGGCGTTTTTATTAGTGCACGACCGCCGTCTTCACGCACCACTTCGATAAACAGTTTAAATTGGCTTAAATCGCCAACATCGAGTGTTTCGCTATATTTTCCTGGGCCTTTTGTCGCGCCAGTCACGCCATCTGGCGCGTCGCCATAACGCCCTTGTTTGCGCCACCAACGACGAATATCCACCAGCCATTTATCTTCTTTTCGTTTAGTTAAATGCCAAAGCAACAACGTTTGATTTTGCGCTTTACTTTCAGCCCAAATTGCAACGTAAGGTTTGTGATAGTCGCCGGTGGTAAAACTCGGTAATTCAAATTCAACTGTTAAGGTATTTGCATGCGCAGTGACAGATGCAAACATAAGGGAAGTCACTGCAATTAACTGCTTAAGCATCGATACGTCTCCTAATGCATTAAAGTAATGGTAAAGACAAACAAGCTACTACCGAGTAGCAACGCAATATTGGCGTTTTTGCGCTCCATGCGGTTAACCAAAACCAGCCAAAAACCACTAATCGAAAACAGCACCATACAAATTGCGCTAATATCTGAAAGCATGCGCCATAAGCCTGATACGTGCTTTGCCCGATGAATATTATTCAGCATATCGATAAGGGATAAGCGTCGTGTATCAACATGTGCTTGCCCTTCTTCTATAAATGCCTCAATTAGTGTGCTGCCATTTGGGCCAGATAAATTCAAAATGACCAGGCTATCTAATTCATCCCAATCGATTTCGAAGTCAACTCCCGATACGCCATGTTCAACATCAAGCCAGTGCAATAAGGTTAAACTGTGGCTCGCATAATGAGTTGACCAGTCGGGTAAATCAGTCAGACTTTTTGGCAGCGCAATGGTTTGCTGTTGTTTTTCAACGTCACCACCTTTCCAATCGGGGTGGTTTAGGTAAATACCCGTAATTGCAAAAAACACCATCAACACCAATACCGGCATTGCACTGAAAATGTGTATTTTGCGCATAATGCGAGATACATAACTAACATCGAATTGCATTTGGCTATTTGACCTTGCCATACCACTAAAAAATCTTCGGTCTACTTATTTGTCGGGCAAATTCTACTAGCGTTCGCTGACACTTTGCAATAGCATATGATAATTATTTTCATTTAGATTTATAAATTAAACATGTCTCAGCTAGTCAAATATGGCAAAAACCTTATTAACTCTCAGCACGCTAACTTATCGTATTTATTGAATTTATTTATAAAATTGCTTTTTCTATTGGGCTTTGTTTTATGGGCGTGGATGTTTTCTTTAAATTCAAGCCATACTCAAACACGCTTTTCAATTGAGGGGGTTACGCAACACAGTAATGGTGAGAAAGTATTCGATAGTTTTACCATTAAACAACTTGAATTTTTCGATGAAACTCGCTTAATTGTGCTTAACCAAGAGTTTGAGATAATCAATTATCTGTCTAGCATCCAACTCGCCATCGCCCACCTATTAGAACAAATCGGCCTATTATTTTGTGCTGTAATTGTGGTTATTTCATTGCTTCTTTGGCATCAAAAAAAGCAGCATAAACTATCGCTATTTGCTTTTGGTTTTGTCGCATGTGCCCTATTTAGTGGCTGCTTTACCTTATTTAACCTAGACGTAAACAACGGCTTATCACTGTATGCATCAATAGGTATATTGATTGTGTGTTTTGTGTTTTATGCCTGCTGTTACAGTTTACTGAACGCCCGTAGTCAAACCGCGAGTACCTTGCTTGCATTCGCCAGTCAATCAGGTACTGCGATGTCGATTGCAGAGCGCTTTCATAAACAGCTACCGAATACCTTTGATCTGCGTTGTTTGTCTTCTCTCACACCCGATTGTTTAGGCCAGTATCGCCAAGTGCTTTTAATCGCCAGCACTTATGGCGAAGGTGCGCCGCCAGAAACCGCGGTGACATTTCTTAATAAAATGAAGAAAACGCAAACGCTAACTAGCAAGGTGAATTTCTCGATTTTGGCATTGGGCGATCGTACCTATCAGCATTTTTGTGCCTTCGGCCACCAACTTGCACATTTATTGTCATCAAAAGGTGCAAAACAAATTACCGATGTTATTGAAGTGGATCGCGGTGATAAAGATGCTATTGGCCATTGGTGGCAGCAAATTAGCCACTTTATTGGTAATGAGCAATCGACCGTTTCATTGAGTGATAACTATCACCGTCTTAATACCCGCAGTAACACGCTAGTGAACCCAAAAAAGCCTAAGCGCGCTGCACATAGAATAACCTTTAAAAACGAAGGACTCACTTATCAGGCTGGCGATCTTTTGGAAGTAATACCCAAATACGACGCGATTAAGTGTCAACAAATGCTGCGTGAAAAAGGCTTTGATTGTCAGCAACAGGTCATTTTTCAAAATACTGAAATGCCACTATTTGAAGCAGTAAGGCAATCGAACTGGCTTGGTGAAAACGCAACATCAGCTCAGCAACTTGTCGATGTGTTGAAGCCGCTACCACCTCGAGTTTATTCAATTGCAAGCGCACCACACGAATCTAACATAGAGATTTTTGTGCGCAGGCATTTCGATGACTTAGGTAAGCCGGGGCTTGCTTCAAATTATCTGTGTGATCTGAGTGAAAATGAACTGATAAGTGCTCGTATTAAGCATCATGCGAATTTCAATCTACCTAAACGCCACTGCCCCACCATTTTAATCGGTGCTGGCACTGGCATTGCGCCTCTTATTAGCTTACTAAAAGGTATGTCAGTCAATGAACAGCGTTTACCCGCTTGGCTATTCTTCGGTGAGCAATCAAAGAGCACCGATTTTTATTTTAAAGATGAAATTAATGCCATGCTTAGCGATAAATCACTGACTCACTTTACCCCAGCCTGGTCGCGCGACGGTGGCGGTTATATTACTGAGCAGCTAGAGCTACATGCTAGCAGTATTAAAAAGTGGATGCTTGACGATAACGCAATGATTTATTTATGTGGAAAACAAAAAGGGTTTGGCGACTCAGTTATCAGCTGTCTTAAATCAATTTTAGAAGAGCGCGTCTACCAATCACTTATCGAAGCTAAGTGCATTAGGGTCGATCTGTATTAGTAACGTAAAAATGCAAATTTGCTAACATTAACCGTATTGAGAACTAAAGGCGGTTTTCTCATCAAACCGCCCTTTGAATTAGCGTTTAATACCCTGACACAACAAAGCATGGGTATTAGTACCTAACAACTCTTGGTTTTTAAGTTCAAAACCAGAAGCGTTAAACAAGCTTTGACATAAATCAGGTGTGAGTACTGTGCTGTGCGCCGGCTTTTTACCATAGGTTTTATGGTAGCGGTACAACAACTTTGCACGATTTATCAGTGACATTTTATACATGGTAACGCTCATCACAATCACCTGACCAAACGGTTTTAATACGCGATGACACTCTTTAAGTAGCTTATTTTGCTCAGGTACAACGTGTAATAGGTTAGCCATAAACAAAGTGTCAAAGCTATTATCGCAATAAGGTAAATTAAAGCCATCTGCCAACTGGGTTTTTACGTTATCGCAATCACATAAGCGCTTTTGGCATACATTCAACATTTCCCTACTTACATCGGTTGCAGTAACCGATTCTGCATTGTCAGCCATCACTTTAGTATAAGTGCCATTACCACAACCGAGCTCTAGCACATGACCCGTACCGTAAAACTTTGAAAGACGCGTTTTAATACGGTCTATCTCCGATTTACCCACGACATAATTGTTACGATTTTCAAAATCAGTCGCAAACTGCTGCCATTGATTATTTAACGCTATCATCTGTTGAAACTCCTTTTTCTAAACAAGTAAAGGGAACACTTGTTAGGTGTGTGGTTTTCGCACCATTGCTTATTTATTTGTAAAGGCAATGCACGATTCAAGAATTTAAGTTTAATAGTGAGTTTATTTTAGTTGTATATAGTAATGATAATGGTTATCATTTGCAATATATTTAATTTGTAACTAACGCTGGTGTGGCGCTATGTCACTACTCGCGAATTTTTTGTCACTATGAAGACTCCAAAAAAAGTAACCTTGGTGCTATTAATTACTACCGCGTGTCTGTTTGATAGCCACGCAAGTACCGTAAAAGACTATCAATTATTGGTCGATAAATGGCTAAACTTACATAAACAACGTAATCAATTGATCGCCAATTGGCAAAGCCAAAAACCTTTGCTCGAGCAACGATTACGTTTATTAAATATTGAAAAACAGCGATTAAAAGAAAAACTAGCACAAAGCAAGCAGCACAATGATGAAGTTAGTGAGCGCCGAAATCAGATTTTACTCGCGCAATCTAAACTTGAGTCTGAGCAACATGAGCTTGCATTGTGGCTTGAACAATCAATTAGTTACGCTCACAGCCAGATAACAAGCCTGCCCCCTCCTTTAGCAAACACATGGCGGCAATCGCTTTTACAAATTACCGATGCATCGACTGACAGTGAAACCCTTGAAGTTTTGTTACTACTACAAAGCAAACGCCAAGCGTTTAATCAGCGCATAAGTTTTGAAAAGTCCAAAATCACACTAGCAACAGGTAAACACGTGTTACTTGAACAAATCTACATCGGTGAAAAGCTTGCCTATGTGAGTACGCCAGATGGTACACAGACTGGCATCGGGTTTGTTGCAAACAATCAGTGGCAATGGCAACTCAATAATGAAATGCCTTATGCCGACTTTGTAAAAGCAAAGGCCATGTTACAGCACCGACAAGAAGCCGATTTTATTTCTCTACCGGTAACCTTGGAGCAAACGCAATGAAACTATATTTATGGTTAGTCACTGCGTTGCTTTGTGTTGTAGCCCCGCTTAACGCAAGCGACGTAATTCAATCGTTACAACACGATATTAAAAGTGCGCAAGCAACACTCAACAAAACCGAAAAACAATTGGCACGTGAGAATAGTAATCTCAGCCGTGAAATACTTAACGCTGAAAACGCAGTTCTGTTACTGCGTAAAGAAACTGAAGGCGTAATACGCGCACAAGATGAAGCAGCACTGTCGATAGAAGACGTTGAAAATCGCTTAAAACAATGGCAGCAACAGTCGCAATATCAAACACACCTACTAAATCGTTATTTAAGTGAAAGCGAAATCGCGCCAAAAAGTGACGACTTAACAGAATTATTAGCGCTTGCGAGAAAAAGCTTTAGTGAAACGCAACAAAGGCAGGGGCTGTTTTATCAAAGTGAGGTGGTATTTAGCGATGGCAATACACATCAAGCAGAGCTAATTGATATTGGCCCTTTCACTTATTTTAAAAGCGATAGCACTGCAGGTTTAATTGATAAATCTAGCCAACACAATGAAGTCGCGGTATTACTAGAAAGTTCGCATGATGCATTAACGCAGTTAAAAGACACCGGCAGTGCAGTATTGCCAATCGACCCGAGTAACGGCCGCGCTACCATGACCTTAAAACAGCAAGAAAGCATTATTTCGCACATCAGCAAAGGTGGTGTTTGGGTCGCACCGATATTACTGTTTGCACTTTTCGCGGTACTTATTTCAATTTACAAACTGGTGCAGCTTGCAAGGCTCGACAAAATCGTGCCCGCAGTAACAGAGCGCTTAACTAATCTCAATGGTGATCACAGCACATTGAAACTGGGCAGCTGGCAAACCGAACTGGTCGAAATTTGTAAACGCACTCCAATTGGCCAATTGAGAGATGATTCACTGTTCAATGCCTTAAACGAGCAAAAGAAGCAACTCGATAACTTACTTGGCGCAATTGCTGTAACAGCTGCAGTTGCGCCACTTCTTGGCCTTTTGGGAACAGTAAGCGGCATGATTGAAACCTTTAAACTAATGACCTTGTTCGGTGCTGGCGACCCGGCTGCTGTGTCAGGTGGCATCTCAGAGGCGCTCGTAACTACCGAGCTCGGCCTTGTTGTAGCCATTCCTGCGTTACTTTGTCATGCGTTTTTGTCACGAAAAGTTAAAAGCCATTATCATCAACTTGAGCAGTGTGCCATTTCACTTAGCCAATTTAACTTCAACCAAAACATAGAACTACACAAAGGCGCGGCATGATCACATTAAACGAACTATGCCATCCCATTGTAATCGCCATTTTAGCGCTCGCGCTGTTTGTTTATTACCGTTTGGTGTATGCCTTTATTGCGCGCAAACAGGTGTGTTGCTGTGGCCTTGGCTTTTGGCAACAATCGCTCAATTTATGCATTTGCGCACTACCGCTATTAGGTTTGCTTGGCACAATTATGGGATTATTAGATGCCTTTGTTGCCATGTCTTATGGCGAAACAATGGGCTTTGGCAACAGTTTAACCGCCGGCATTTCAGATGCCCTATTTACAACACAACTTGGTTTGTTATTGGCCGTGCCTGCTTGGATCCTCTACAGCCTAGTTAATCGCAGCTTAAATGAAGTACAGCGCCATGCAAGCTAATCTAAAACAACGATTGCAAAACGAAGAGCAGCAACACATCGATTTATCGCCATTAATAGACGTGGTGTTTATATTGCTTATTTTCTTTATTGTTACCACGGTTTTTGTAAAAGAAACGGGGGTAGACGTTGATAAGCCTCAGGCATTATCGCAACAAAAACTAGAGCGAAATCTAATTATGATTGCCATTACTAACGCCAAAGAAGTGGTTTACGATGGCAGTAATATTGGCGTTGCCGGCGTACGTTCGATTGTTAGCCAGCTGACAAAAGACAAGCAACGCGCGGTGGTTATTCAAGCCGATAAATTGGTACCAACCGAGCTTTTGGTACAAGTAATTGACGAAAGTAAACTCGCGGGTGCGAGCAATGTGAGCATTGCGACAAAATGAAGAAAGTAACCTCGCATTCAATTGCCTTACTGATTGCTTTTGCAATTCTCACATCGGCACTTTCCCTTGTAATGCTATCGCGTTTTTTGACTACAGGTGTGCAAAAATCGCTAACAGTGCGCAATATTGAGACCGTGAGTTTACCGCCACCCCCTCCTCCTCCGCCACCAATGTCGCAGCCACAAGTAGACACTGTGCAAATTGCTATTAGCGCAAGTGGTGAGGGCCCGCAAATCACCATGAGTTTAGTAAAACCAGAGGTTACCTATACACAACAGCCAATTGATATCGCTTTTCAGGTAGATGACGTCAACTGGAGCGACTCATTGGATGTTGATTGGCAGGCATTTGGCTTAAGTGACTTAGATTCCTTGCCACGATCACTTGCGAATCTCAAGTTCAACGTACCCAAAAAGATACGACGCAGCGGCGTAAAGCGTTTTGACATTGTGCTTGATGTATTAATCAACGAACAAGGCAAAGTGACGCTAATTGATATTAAAGAGAATCCATTTCCCAGCTTTAAAAAAGAAATTAAACGTATTGTTAAAATTGCCCGCTTTACCCCGCCTAAAAAAAATGGCGAGAACGTAAAAGCGCGCTTTAACTGGCCTATTGAAGTAGAAACCATATGAAAATTACTCTGTTCTTAACACTGCTATTTGTTTGTACTAGTGCAGCTTCGAGCAATGCACACGTCGATATCGCGATAACTAAACCGAGTTGGGATTTTGAAATTAAATACGGTTTATTATCACAAGATGCTGCTAAGCTCGCGGCTAACGAACAAACCATTGCGACAACAATAAAGCCACTGCTTGCCAAACCCGACTACAACGGCGCGTGGCAAGCTGTAAAGCAGTTAGAAATTAACACATTAAGCCCAGCACTTGCGCAAGCGGTTGGTCAAATAGCACTACAAGTAAAACAGCTAGCGCACGCCGAGCGTGCTTTTCGCCATGCACTATCAAAAAGACCTGATTTACTGCCAAGCCACCGCGCACTTGCCGCAATTTATTTAAAGTTGGAAGATAATCAAAAAGCAGCAAAATATCTCGCGAGTGCATTAACATTAGGTGACCAAGATGCAAGTTTGTTTGCACAATTAGCTTATTTGCATATGCAGCAAGCCCAACCCTACGCCGCCATTGCTGGCTTTAGACAAGCGCTTTTTTTACAACCAGATAGCCTTGATTACAAAAAAGGATTGTTATGGGCGTTAACCCAAGCTGGCGATGTAAACGAAGCAACGGTTTTACTTAACCAACTAATTGAAAACACGCCTAACGAGGCTGATCTTTGGTTACATCTTAGCCAAATTCAATTGCAGCAAGGTAAAGAAAAGAACGCCCTCGCAAGTATTGAAGTGGCAAGACGTCTTGGCAATAATAACCCAACCAATCTATTACTTAACGCCCAACTGCATTTAAACCACGGTAGCAGTGACGCCGCTGTCAAATTATTAACAGAAATAATCAACAAAGGTGACCCCGCTCATTTAACCCAAATCGTTAACGCATTAACGGTTTTGATAAACCAAAATAACGTATCGCAAGCACAAGTACTTGCGTCAGTGCTTGAAAAACACAGCACTAAGCTTAACTTTACACATCAAAGCATGCTGTTAACTTATCTAGGGCTGTTAGCTGAGCGAAATGGTAAAACAACAACAGCAAAGCAATACTTAACCCGCGCAATTGAAACCGATGCCAGTAACGGCAAAGCCTTACTTCAACTTGGCCAACTTTATCAACATCAAAAACAACTTTTACGGGCAGATAATTATTATGTGCGGGCAAGTAGCCTTGATAACTATAAAGAGCAAGCGTGGCTTTTCAGCGCGCAAATCGCAATTGACCAAGGGCTATATGAGCGCGCGATTACACTATTAAATAATGCGTATCGTGAAAATCCAACACGACGTGATTTACTTGCCAATATTAAACAACTAGAGCGATTAAAACGCGTTCAATAACAGATAAAAATTAAAATGAAGATTGAGTTTTTGCTCTAATTAAGCTTTTTGATTACTTGAATCTGATGTAATATCGCTCACGTGCATGTTTTCTCTTATCAGTTTCACGTGCACTTTCTATACATTAAATACAAGGAAAGTAACTAGTGAAGTATCTAATTTTATCGCTTAGTCTATTTTTAACCGCATGTAATTCTACAACACATGTTGATGTTGCAGACACCATGGACTTAATCGCGCAAGCCGAAGACAATGCGCCTGATGGTGTAGAAGGTACATTTAAATTTTTAGTTAAAGCTACTGGAAGCTCACGCCGTGGTGAAGTTTATCTCAATACTGAGCACGATTATCGCGACCGACGTGCAGTAACCATTGTATTATCGCCTTCAGTGGTACCAGAATTTACCAAAAATTATGGCAAAGCGCCTAACGCGTTTTTCACAGGCAAAGTGATTGAAGTTACGGGTGAAGCAAAACGCGAAATTATCGATTTTGTTTCAAATGGAAAAAGAACGGGAAAATACTATTTTCAAACTCATATCCGGGTGTCGTCACTTGAACAAATTAAGGTATTAAGCTAACCACACGATTCGGGATTGTGCACTAGATTAGTACAATCCCTACCTTTAACAAAAACTGACCGAACGCTTAGATTAACTACCGCGTTTTAAACCATAAATAGCATGGTCGACTATTTTGCCATTAACATTCTCGGCACGTGTAATAACCCCTTCTAACGAAAACCCAAGACGCTCACACACATTTCGGCTTGCAGTATTGTTAACGGCAACTGCAATCTCAACTTTTTCCATTTCGTATTGCGTAAACGCCAGTTCAATCAATTTAGTAACGGCGCGCGTAACAATGCCCTTGCCCTGAAAATCACAACTAAGCCAGTAACCAATTTCAACCTTTTTAAGCGTATGATCAATGGAATTAAAACTCACATTTCCCACTAATTCGCCTTCATATATCATGGCACACACCAGCGACTTGCCATTAGCATAATCAATCAGTGAGCGAGTAATAAAATTCGAGAAAAACGCAATACTGTCGGCATGGCTTGGCCAAATCAACCAACGACTCAAATAATCACGTTGCTTTGTTACGATATCAAAATACGCCGTTGCAAACTTGGCATCAACTAACGCTAGTTTTAACGTGTTATCAACCGCTAGAGTAAACATAATCTACCTCGTTAAGCGCTCTAAACCATTGCTATAGTTTCTTTAACAAACAAAAAAGGGCCTTTAAGGCCCTTTTACACATCAGATTACGATTAACGTATTAATAAATCAACAATGTTTACACTGATGCGCTTCAATTTGCAGTACGCTGTGCTTCACCAAAAATTCTTGCAACAAGCACTTTTCGACGGCTAATTGACATAAATCGTGATGAAGTTCTTTGGTGCAACTCGGCTTTAAAACAATGTGTGCGCCGACGATAGTTTTACTGCCTTGCTTATCAACCGTTACATTGTGAACGCTGCTAATGTGCTCCAGATTGGTTAATCGTGATTCGATATCTGTCGCCGCTGGCAATGCGCTATCAGTTTCAACTAGGCCATCAATGCATTTTTTGATCACTCGAAAACCTGTTATCAGTACAAAAGTGGCAATAATTAAACTTGAGAAAATATCGATATCGACCCAGCCTGTAAAATAAATCACTATGCCGGCGCTGAATGTTAATACCGTCGATAACAAGTCTAAAAAGCTGTGTAAGAATACCGCATAGACGTTAACGCTTTCTTTGCGCCCTTGATACAACACATAAGCCGATGCTGCATGAAATAAAAAACCAAGGCCAGAGACTGCCGTCATTAAAAAGGTATTTACCTCATGTGAGTGATCTGCATGATTTACAAGCTTATTGGTACTGGCAAAAATAATCGTCGCTGCGATGGCTAAATACAAAATACCGTTAATTAAGCCACCAATGAGCTCTGCTTTTTTATAACCCGCGTTATAGTTTTTTGCTAAGTGAATCGCAATGCTTGAGGCGATTAACGCCACTACCAACGAACTGTTATGCACAAATAAATGGCCGGCATCAGCAAGTACTGCCATAGAGTTGGCAAAAAACGAAACAATAAATTGAATCACCATAAAAGTGCTTGTAATTGAAAGGGCGATAAGTAAACGGCGCCTTGCAGTTTTATGGGTGGTGATATCTGTCATGAATGGGGATAAGTTAGAAACTAAAATGTTATAGTGTTTCAATTATAACGGTTAGTTTTCATAAAATCACTCCTAGTGCTTCTAAAACCTAAAATAAAATGATAGATTTTGCATATTGCATACAATAAAGAGTATTTTCATATGACGATAGGTGTAGGTGGCAGCACAATAGAACAAGCTTTAGCCAAATTAGATAATATGACGCAACAGGTTGCGCCAATTTCAAACGACGAACTCAACGCCCGTTTACAAAAAGCGCAATCATTAATGCAACAGCAAGGCATTGCAGCTATGTATATTGATGCGGGTACTAACCTAACCTATTTTACCGGTTTAAAATGGTATAAAAGCGAGCGTTTAGTTGGTGCTATTTTGCCTGCAAAAGGCGAGCTATGTTACGTCGCCCCACATTTCGAACAAGGTTCACTGAACGATTACATGAAGCTAAATGGCGAGTTTTTTGGCTGGCATGAACATCAAAGCCCTTACGCGTTAATTGCAGAAATACTGCAAAAACAGGGTATCAACGAAGGCAAACTAGCTGTCGACCCAAGCGCTGGTTATTTTCTTGTCGACGGTATTATAAAAGCAAACCCGCAACTTACAGTAATTAACGCTGATGTTATCACCGCGCCTTGCCGTGAATGTAAATCTGATGCGGAAATCGCCCTGATGCAAACCGCTAAAAACATGACATTAGAAGTGCATAAAGCCGCAGCAAGCATTTTAAAACCAGGCATTAGTACAAGCGAAGTTGAAGCGTTTATCAACCAAGCTCATAAAAAGGTTGGTGCATCAGGTTCATCGTTTTGCATTGTGCTGTTCGGTTTAGCGACATCTTTCCCCCATGGTGTAAAAGATCCTCAAGTACTTCAAGAAAATGATTGGGTACTGATTGATACCGGCTGTATTGTTGAAGGCTATCACTCTGATATTACGCGTACTTATGCGTATGGTGAGGCAACTGATGAACAGCGTGCTGTATGGCAAGTAGAAAAAGATGCGCAAATCGCGGCATTTAATGCTGCCAAAATTGGGCAAGCTTGTGAAGTGACAGATGCGGCTGCCCGCGTGGTAATTGATGCTGCCGGATTTGGTCCAGAATACGAGCTGCCCGGTTTACCACACCGTACTGGGCATGGTTGCGGCATGGATATTCACGAATCACCCTACTTGGTAAAAGGCGACACCACACCACTTGCTAAAGGTATGGTGTTTAGTAACGAGCCAATGTTGGTATTACCGGGTAAATTTGGTGTCAGACTTGAAGATCATTTTTACATGACTGATGAAGGTCCAAAGTGGTTTACACAGCCTGCGCATAGCGTAGACGACCCATTTGGTTAGGCATAAACGACACAAAAGCGCAGCTTGCTAGCGTAAGCTGCGTGTTACGACTGCAATCCCTGATAGAGTTGTTGGTTTTCATTACGGTGTAAATTAAACAAAAACTTTCTTAAACGGTCACGTCCGCGTTGAACTTTGGCAATTTTCGCAGCTACAACATCGCGCTCTACTCGTACAGCTTCAAACTCTAACGCCACCTGCTCTTCGTTAGGTAAGCTAATACATAACGACTTTTCGTTTAAAATACGCTTAAGGCTGCGACGGTCGCTCACTCGAAACGCAATGCCAGTACTTGAAAGTGACAATAAGTCGTGTGCTTTACCTTTTTGGTCTTGCAATTCCACATTAACAAAATCACCGCCACGCCAACTGCGCTCACCATTTTGAATATCGACGATTTCAGGAGTACCGAGAACCGGTTTAAACTCACCGTTCTCAATTGTCATTTCGAGCGGAAACCACAACTGATAATGGCTAATCTCAGCCAGTAATGTCAGTTTAGATTGCTCAAATACTTGATAAAGATTGCTTGGAATTTCAGATTTAATGCTAAGCGCATGGCCTGACTCTTCAGTTTGCTCAGGCGTTGATTTGTCTGCAAACATATTAGAGAAAAAAGCTAACTCTTCTTGTGATAATTCCATGCCCCAACCTTTCTTGTATTTAGAGCCTTCCACGTATGAATTGTTAATTTTTTATAGAGGATAATGGGCTCTAGGTAACAAATGTCCCCATAAAGTAGTACAAACTTTATCGAAATTTTTGATTTAACTCAATGTTTCGACGGTGATTTTGTGTATTTAATCAACAAAATTGCGTTATTTTTGTAATGTATATTTGACAAAATGTAACCAAACGACTACCAATGTAGCTTTTTTCTTGTTATTCGCCTCGCTAAACTGGCAACTAATCGTTTATCGATTAACATTTTGCTGGCGTTAATGTAAACATGCACAAATTTATATTTGAAGGATCTCACATGAAAAAGTCTTTATTAGCACTTGCGCTAACGGCGAGTGCTGCAATGCCTGTAGCAGCTGAGCAGTTTAACTTTTCAAACGCAACGACCTCCGACGCAGATACACTTGTTTTATTCACCCATGAAAAGCAAGACGAAAACGTGTTTTCAAACTACCCTTTTGCACGCCAACTTAATCAAGCAATCGCTGCAAATGAATTTAGCGGTAAGTTTGCCACTAAGTTAGAAGTGGTTGCGCCACAAAACAGCATTTATAAGCGCGTAATGGTTATCGGTCTTGGCGATGACAACAGCTTGACACAATCAGAGCTGACAAAATTAGGCGGTAAGCTTTCTGGCATGTTAGAACAAAAATACATTCAGAATATTGCTGTTGATGCGTCATCATTTGCAAGCTCTGATCTTGCGCAACTTGCTCACGGCATTAACTTACGTGCATACCGTTTTGACAAATACCAAAAAGAAAAGCGTGAAGAAAAAGCGTTTACTTTTATTTCAACAAACGCAACTACTGCAAAACAAGAATACGCTCACTTAGCTAACATTGAAAAAGGTGTATTTCTAGCGCGTGACTTAATTTCTGAAGTCGCTACAGAAATGACGCCTGTTGATTTTGCAAATGAAGCGAAAAAACTGAAAAAGATTGGTGTCGAAGTATCTGTATTAACACCAAAAGAAATCAAAGAACTTGGCATGGGTGCACTTGAAGCGGTTGGCCGTGGCAGCAATGAAGGTTCTCGTTTAGTTGTTGCCCATTATAAAGGCAGCGACGATGCACCCATTGCACTTGTAGGTAAAGGTATAACCTTTGATTCAGGTGGCTACAGCATTAAAACAGGTTCATCGATTGCGCGCATGAAATCTGATATGGCAGGTGCGGCAGCAGCGCTTGGTACGGTAAAAGCGCTTGCGTTAAACGAAGCGAAAGTTAACGTAGTTGCAGTAATGGGCATGGCCGCAAACATGGTATCAGAAAGCTCTGTTGCTCCTGGCGATGTAGTACGCACTGCAGCGGGTCACTCGGTAGAAATTCTAAATACTGATGCAGAAGGTCGTTTAGTACTGTCTGATGCACTTTGGTATGCGCGCACGCAATTTAAACCTCAAGTTATGGTCGATATTGCAACGCTTACTGGTTCAAAAGTACGTGCCGTTGGTAATCGCTACGCTGCTGTATTTTCAGATGATGACAGCCTAGTTGAATCTCTGACAGTTGCTGGTAAACAAGTAAATGAAAACCTATGGCGTTTGCCACTTGGCTACAAAGATATGCTTAAAAGCCCAATCGCAGATTTCGCTAATATCGGTTCAGGTGGTCCGGGCGCAACAACTGCAGCGACTTTCCTACAACAGTTTGTGGGCGATACTAAGTGGGCGCACATTGATATAGCCGGTAATGCACTGGCGTCATCAGCTAAAAATGAAGTGCCAAAAGGTGGTACAGGCTACAGCGTACGTTTATTAACTCAGTGGGTTGAGAATCAAGCTAAATAACTAGCTTGATAGTACGTTAAACACAAAAAAGTGGGCATTGCCCACTTTTTTGTGTTTATGTGTTCCTTAAAGAACAACACACTCTAACACATAGACTTAAAGCTGCCATGCATAACTAAATTTGGTAAAGAACGTACGTTCGTTAGCTTTTAGACGTTGTTCGTCATCATCGCTAAACCCATTGTCTGAATACCCTAAATAAAACAATGTTTGTGGGTTAAGCTTATATGAGTAAATCAACTGGGTGGCAAAATCGCGTTCTTTATTGATCTGATTAGTAATCTCAAGCGGTGAATCACCATACTTGCCAACTTCATACTGCACAACAAGCTTCAACATGCTTTGCATATTAAATTTAAGGTTTACACGTAAATCGGTTAGGTTAACGCGAAACGACAGAGCGTCATCGAGCTTCATTTCACTGTAAGTATGCGCAAGTTTAAACTGTAAATACTGATTCAAATCCCATGTTATTTTTGGGTTTAAATACAATGAATCACCAAGCTCCGCATTACGGTAATCGATGCGTTTACCTTCACGCGCATAAAGTGATATTTTTACATCACCCGTTGGCTTACCTGAAAACCACCAATCTCCATATTGTTCGTCGTAGTAACGATTTCCATATTTCGTTTCACCTGCAATATACCCTACTTCTGTGTAAATATTGTAGATAGCCTCAAGGCCCGCGTATATTTCAAGTTCGCTGGCTAATTTATCGCCGTGTCGTTCGTAATTGATATCATAGTCGCCTTTCAGCCAATAATCCGTTACCGACTCGCCTTGTGGCATATACCAATGATAGCCGCCACCAACCAGCGCTTTTTCATAACCAGCACGTGTTACAAAACCTAAATCCGAACGAAAATCGGCATCAACTTGTCGATACGATGCTTTTAAATCATATGCTTTAGTGTTTCGTTGGTACTCAACATACGCGGTATGTCCTTGTTGATTTTTAGCAAGATCAAAATCAGTGACTAACTGTTCGGTGTTTTTTGTATCAGAATAGGCAAATTGATAGCGGATTTGGTCTTGTTCAGACAAATACGTTGCACCATCAACCGATGCTAAATTGTTATGATAGTTGCTACTTTGGCGGCTAGTAACCAACATACCTAAATTATCGCGTGAGCCGTAATCAAGTTGATAACTGGCAATCCCTGCATGCGCTTTTTCATCGACAACAGCTAGGTTAGACCCTTGCGTGCCAGGTAAAATCAGCGCACTTTGCTGGTCATCGGCATAAAGCACACCATAGGTGTGATTACCCGATTTACCCGTTAATTTTGCCCCGACATCAGGATCCGCGATATTGCGGGTATGAACAAAGTTAAATAACTCAGTTTCAAATGTATCGGCACCATCTAAGAAAAATGGGCGCTTTTCTTCATAAAACAAGGCAAATGTACTGTTTACATCAAGCTGACTGGCATCAGCTTCAACTTGCGAGAAGTCGGGATTTATCGTTGCGTTAAGTACCGCATCCGACGAAATGCCGTAGCGAATATCTAAGCCTGGCTCAATGTCTGCATCGCCATTTTGCCAACCATCGTTCTCACGCACATCGCTGCGACTTGCTGTTAATGTGGGCGTTAATTGTAAGTTTTGGCTTGGTTTTGCATGTTCAAAACCAGTAATTTTATCAAACTGACAGAAGCTACATTTAATATCGTAATCAAATTTTATATTTGAGAATTGATTTAACACACCGCGTGGATAGTTACGGTATAACGACAAACCCCATGTTTGTTCACCATCGACAAGCGGAAAGCGGATAGCTGTAAATGGAATAACCATTTCAACGGTATAACCCGTATCCGTAATTTGGGTTTTCGCATCCCAAATTGCATCCCATGATGAGTCTTCTTCCCATGAACCATAATCGGTCATGCGTGCATCGGCTTGTGCGCCAAGGGCGTTGACATAAAACTGGTAACCTGTGCGCTCATCATTAAAGGTATCGAGCATCACAATGACATTGTCATCAAACCACAGGTCATCGCGGTCACGAATCGACGCACGAATTTTGCCCGGTTCTGGGTCACTTGCCTTAAACGCAACATACAGGTTGTTACCATCTTGGTACATCCACACATGCGTTTCTATTGAAGCGGGAACACCTTCTACCGGCTCTACTTCCCAAGCTAAGTCTACAAACGTCGCATTTTGCCAATGAGCCTCATCTAATACGCCATCAACAACAATCGGTTGGTTGATATATTTCAGCTCAAAATTTTGTTTTGCAAACAGTGAAACACTTACCTGCAATAAAAAAATTGCGACTAGCCACGACAATTTTTTCACGACGCATCCTTACTTATTTTAATAATTTGTTAACATCTTCCACGTTAGCAATTCTAGTGCCAAAGATAGGTATTTGTAAACCCATCATTTATATACCTTTTTATTCATACTTTAGCGCTAGATAACAGGCGTGATTTTACCGAATTTGCTTGAACTCTGGCGCGCACTTGCTTACAGTAAACGCCTATTAAATCAAGCAAAAGACGTGAAAATGGACAGCATTATAAAAAAAGGAATTTTACGCTTCGTAATTATTGCTGGCTTTTGCTTTTCTCAATTGGTTTTTGCGCTAGAAGACGACGTACTGACGCAACAAATTGACAACATCAAACAACTCGATGATGTTAGCCAACAAATTGACGCATATCACGCAATACAAACACAGCATCAGCTCAGTAATGAACAAACCGCACGCATTTTACATTTAATCGGGGCTAATTACGCAAAAATCAGTCAGCTAGAAAACGCAATAGCGCCACTTAAGCGCGCATTACTGTTAACAGAGAATTCGCGTAAACGCTCAGACATTAACCGACTGCTTGGATTAATTTACTATTACAGCGACCAACCCGAAGAAGCGATTGCCTATTATTCCAAGGCATTAGCATTTCATTTAGAACATAATGCCCAAGTTAAAGCCGCTCACCTTGAAAATAATATTGCGCTTGCGTACGAAAAACTCAACCAATTCTCGCGCGCGCTCGATTACTATCAGCAAGCCGAACCCCGCTATGTTGAATACGGTACAAAACAAGACGTACTGGATGTAAAACTAAATCGCGCAGGCTTACTTGCTAAGCTCGGGCACAATTATAAAGCGGTAGAAATATATGATGATCTACTTAACAATCATTACCACGAGTTAGATGAAGATACCCAATTTTTAACGCACAGTAACGTTGCTGTGTCGTTAAATGCGCTTGGTAAATACAACCGTGCTATTAAACATTTAAGTGATGCTAAAGCGATTTTAGTCAATAAGGATGACGCCTATCACTTAGCGTCTGTCGAACTAAACTTCGCAGATAGCTATATTTGGTTGACGGATTACCATCAAGCACGCGTGCACATTGCTAATGCAGCAAAAATCGGCAAGAAGTTAAATAACCCGACAGTTAATTTTAGCGTTGCATATCACCTTTCTCGCGTCGCTATTGTGTTAGAAGAGCCGGAAATGGCGCTTGAGCAAATCAATCACGCTATCGACATCGCAAAAAAAACGGGTAACAAACAACTTTTACAAAAAGCGTATTCCCAAGCGTTGATCATTTATGGCGCCAATAATATGGTGTCTCAAGCGTATGGCGTACGCAAGCAGCAACAACTTGTCAATACTGAAATTAAGCAGCAAAATTTAAAAGAACGCCTCGCTCAAGAACAAGCCTTTGAAGAGCGTAACCAACTCGAAACACGTGTCACCGAACTTGAAAAAGAAAAACAAATTCAAAAACTCGCCATAGAGAAATCAAAGCAACAGCGCATATTTTTTATCGTTGCAGGTCTTTTAAGCATTTTGTTGATAGTTGCAGCCCAGCGCCGTGCCCACGAACGAAAAGCAAAGAAGCAGCTTGAAGTTATCGTTACGCAACGCACGCAAGAACTGCAAAAAACCAGTGAAGATTTACGCCAAGCAAGCTTGGTTAAATCAAAATTTCTTGCCAACATGAGCCATGAAATACGCACCCCGCTCACCGCAATTATCGGTCATTCAGAGGCGATGAGTAATGCCCATTATGATCTGCGTAACTTTAATAAAGATCTGGCGATCATAAATAACAATGGCAAGCACTTACTTGATTTAATCAATGATATTCTCGATATAAGCCGCATCGAAGAAAACAAATTAGAGCTGGATATCAGTACATTTAATGTAAGTGGCTTGATTGAAGAAATTGGCACTATGTTTACCACATTGGCCAATAAAAAGAATATCGACTTTTACATTATTAATGCTCTTGATGATGACTTTGCAATTAAAGCCGACCAATTCAGGTTAAAACAAATATTACTCAACCTATGCTCTAACGCCGTTAAATTTACCGACAAAGGCAGTGTTACCTTATCAATTCGTGAAACGTTTACTGGCATACGGTTTAACGTTATTGACACCGGCATTGGTATGGAAGAGCAACAACTTGAAGAAATATTCGATAGCTTTACCCAAGGCGATAGCAGCATTACCCGCAGGTTTGGTGGCTCAGGATTAGGTTTATGCCTATCAGAACAACTCGCCAATTTAATGAGCGGCTCAATCTCTGTCACCAGTGAAGTGCACAAAGGCAGCGAATTTACACTTCATTTAAATGTTGAGAAAAGTAAAGTCGCGAAACCAATTACCGTTGCGCAACGCGATGACAAAGCCATTTTTGAAGGCCGCGTATTAATTGCAGAAGATCACGATGATAACCGCGAATTAATTGTACGTTTGTTGCGACATTTGGGTTTGGAAGTGGTTGCGGTGGAAAACGGTGCGCAAGCAGTTGAAGAATGCAAACACGGACGCTTTGATTTAGTACTGCTAGATATTCAAATGCCGATATTAGATGGCATAGGCGCATTAAAGCAACTTCAAGGTTCAGGGTTTACCCAGCCTATTGTCGCCATTACGGCAAATACCATGCAACACGAAGTATTGAGCTATCTTGAGCAAGGCTTTGCTGATCACATTAAAAAGCCGCTCGAACAAGAAAACTTTATCTCGACACTCAGAAAATACGTTAGCTATGACAGCAAATCTCGCAGTCACAAAGCAATTAATATTTCAAATACGGTCGATACAGGTGATCTTGCTGCTAATTTCGCAGCAGGGCTTGAACGCGAAAAAGCCGCGATAAAATCGCTTTATACCAACGAAAGCTGGGAAGATTTACAACAAGCGTTACATAAACTGCGCGGCGCGGCGGCTATGTTTAAATATCATTCGATTGAAGAAGCCGCAGATTACTTTGAAAAAGCGCTGAAATATAACGATAAAGAAGCGTATAGCGAAGCACTAGAAGGCATTGAATACGCTTTATCGTCTAGTCAAAAAGTCGTTTAATCTGAATAAGTCTTAACTCGAACTACCAGATTTGATTTATAGAACTGAATCAAATCTAACAGTGAATAGCCGATTTGTGCCAACAACTGTCATTCGTGCAAACTCTACACCTATTTCATTGCCAAAGGCATTGCTACCCAACATCGTTTCATTTAGTAAAACAAAACTCCACTCAATATAAACATCGCCATACTCAATATCGGCAGCAAAATTATCTTCCATATTGAACGTTTCTCTAACCACTGTGTTTTAGCTAATCTAGGTTCTATCTCTTCAAACTTTATCCCAAAGCAACAAACTATATACGTAAGAATAACAGCAAAAGCTACTGTTAAAATCACCATCCAGTTAACGCTTCCTCTAAAATTGAACAACTGCTCTCTAAGTGAATCGGTAATAAATTCAATTCCAATCGCGTTAAACGTGTATAGAATTGTTGCAGCATGAAAAGCCATTACCAAAAACACAACGGTGACAAATCCCATTGAAGGTACTAGCTTGCCAGTCTTGTGATTTATTGATGTTTGGAAATAAACATACAAATAGTAGCTACGAATAAAACTCAAAATGCTCATTTAAAACCCTGCCAGTGCGTGAACTTTAAAATTAGGGCGAATTCTCTGATTAGCCTCGGTCATATCGCCATGTAGATAAATTAACTCTGTCGAACTCTTCTTAGGTATTCCTGTTTCTGTCGGATGGAATTTAGGAGCATAGTTTTAGCCAGATGACTGCAAAAGAGAAAATGGTTCAAGTCTTGCATTTTGCATACTGATGAGGGGCTGTTCAACGACTGCTGTTCACTCATTACTATCAGATACATAATGAAATTCAGAGGGTTACTTCCGCTTTGCGCCAAAAGCAGGCGATTGCAACGCCTCGCTTAATCGGCGCAAAATAGCAGGCAAATTTAACGACAACTGTTTTGCGACCCTTTAGTTGAGGCACATGTTATGTGTTTATTTAGCAATGATTTAAGTTATAGCTTGTAAGTTTTTTTTGAAATTTTTCATATGTGGTTGGGTTAAATAGACTTAAGGTATCTACCTGATCTTTCATTATTGTCACTTTATATTCAGAGAATACCTTTTCAGTTTCATCATTGTAATTGTTGTGCGATTTGAAATGATCTAAATAGTTAGTTGTTATTATTAATTCTTTGCTATTATTATCTCTGTACCCACTTAATACGGGTGTTATGGTAAAATCGCTTAAAGTACCATGCTCCAAAGCAACATCTTCGAACCAACCTACATAAACTTTGTTGTCCCTAAGAGTTATAGCAACAAAAGAGAGAGTATCTTCTTGCCTATTCTTGATAATATTGGAAACAACCACCTTCTCAAAACTGTCTCTTTGTGTGATTTTCTTTAACAGGTTATTTTTACGCTCATCACTTTTATAGTAAAACTTGGAGCAATAACCAGAAACAAAGGCTAGTGTTATTGAAGAAATAACCCAAGACAATATCTTAAGCTGCTGAAACGTAAAGCCCCATTGGATTATATCTTTGCGGTACAGCCCTAGTAGCTTTGTAAATTCCCTTACCCAATTCATGTAATCTACAAGCAGTAGTAGAGGGAGTGTGATTAAGAATAGCAGAAACCCGTTTTTAGCTATACTAAAGTAAACAACCCACCCTTCAGATCTGTTTAACCTGTAAGAAGAAGGATAGTGAAGAGAAGAAAATACGAAACCTGTAACAAGGATTGCTACAAGAAAAAGAGCACTCATTTAGTTTGTTTTTATTCCTTCAAAAGCTTCTAGCTTCTTTTTAAATATTTGAGCCGTCTTGCGGTCTGACATATCTATAAAAGGCATTCCATTTTTATCGTAACCAAATTTAACTGCACTTTTCTTAGTTTTTTCAGCTCTTCCCCTTGAGAAAAGACTAAACCAAGACATAAATAACCTTTCAATGTAATTAGAAGTTTCCATAGGACCCCCTTGATGAACTGCATTTAGTATAAAGCAACACCTCTTACTGTGCAATTGCTACACATGTTGAGAAACACATAACAGTTTATTAAGAGGCAAGTTGCCTGTTTAAAATATTAGGAGGAAGTGTTCATTCATAAATGGAACGGATGAAATTATTCAACGACCGTTGTTCACTCATGGCGGCCAGTCAGGTAAAGTCCAAACCTATTCATAGAAACTTCAAGATCAAAATATGAGTTACTCCATTTAATCAAACGCTAAACTGTCGAGTGCCTGTCGCGCTTCAATCAGGGTGCAATCGGTTTTTGTCATTAGTTGCGCAAGAGTAATCGTTGGGTTTTTCCTTACAATCTCAATTAACTCGCTTGTACTTGCCTTTGGCTTTACACTTTTCAGTTGGGTAATCACCCACAACCAACTCGGTTCATTTTGCGTTTCTGCCAATTCAATAATTAGCGCAAACTGCGGCCACTCGCCTTGCAGTTGCCAGTTTCGAGACCGCCCTTTTCGCGTTAATTTTGCGCCAGAAGTCTTAATCAGCGCTTTTAACTCATTCGCTCGGGCGATACGTCGTACAAAACTGTTTAATTGAATTTCAAGCATGTTAACGGTTGGAATTTGCAAAATGCCTTAGTGTAAACAGGCTAAAGAAAGTGCTAACAAGGTAACGTTTTATTTATGTAGTTATTCTACACAGTAAGTTTTATGCATTGTTAGCAAATTATTAAGCTTGTTAGAAAGGTCTACAGGTTACATAAATTGATATCACACTTTAAAGCGTGATATCAATTCAGATAGCTCATTTGACAGTGCATTCAATTGCTTTAATTGCTCGGTATCTTTCATTGCGATGCCATGGAATTGGCGAGATAAATCGGCGATTTCTACTGCCGACTCATTAATGTGTTGAACCACATGATTTTGCTCTTCTGTCGCGGTGGCAATTTGCTGGTTCATGTCTTTTACTTCTGTGATACGCGCATCAATTAAGTTAAGCGTTTGGCTTGATTCAACCGAGCTTTCACTCACCGCTTTTGTCGTTTCAAAACCCTGTGCCATTGCTGACAGTACGGTTTCGGTTGATTGTTGAAACTGCTCAATTTGACTGCGGATTTGCTGGGTTGAACCTTGTGTTTTGCTTGCTAATGTTCGCACTTCATCAGCGACCACCGCAAAACCACGCCCCTGCTCTCCAGCACGCGCCGCTTCAATTGCGGCATTAAGCGCAAGCAAGTTTGTTTGCTCTGAAATAGCATTGATCACATCAACAATCGAGTTAATAGATTCTGCTTGGTTCGCCAATTGTTGAATGTCCTGATGCGCTTTTTCAATTACGCCCGTTAATGCTTTCATTGCACTGGCATTTGATTCAACTTGGCTAATGCTTTGCTTAGTGTTATCTACTGCGTGTTCGCTACTTTTCGCAGTATCAAGCGCAAGGTGCGATACTTCTGCCACTGTTGTGCCCATTTCGGTAATGGCAGAGGCGACTTGCTCACTTAAACCGTCTTGCTGGAACGCCAAATCGGTAACTCGTTCGAATGAGTTAACCAGTACCTGAATATCGTTTGCAAGCTGAGTTTCAATATCTTTAAGGCGTGTGATCATACGTTGGTTGTTTTCAATCACCGCATTAAAGCCTTTAGCTAAGGTTCCCAATTCATCATGTCTGCTGTCATCAAGTCGTACCGTTAAATCACCATCTTGCTGCGCCATTGCGAGTAATTTATCTGAAATACCTGATATATTTTTCGAAATACGATTTGCAAGCAGCACCATCACAACGATAAAACCAATCGCAATCACCAAACTTACAGCAACCGTTTTAAATAACGCGCTAGTGATTTGATTGCTCAATTCAGAAGTAGGCAATAAAGCCACTAAGGTAAGACCGGTACCTTCTAGCGATTGGCTTGCCACATAGTGCTTTTCGCCTTGTAAACTGAGGGTATCGATTTGGGCATGTTCTAACTGTTTAGATGTGTTGATAAGCTGCTTAAGCGGTTGGTATTTTTCAATTTTGTTAAAATCAGAACCAACTAGCTGCTCGTTTGGGTGCGCTGCAAAGGTGTTATCATCCTTAATCAAAAATACATAGCCTGCTTCACCAATCTTATTGCTTTTAATGATATCGGTAATACGGCTAATATCGTAGCCAAGGCCCGTTAAACCGTAGTCTTTGCCATTTAGGTTAACCTTAACATTAGTGTAAGCAATTAGCTTTTTCGTTTCTTGGTGAACCGCTACCGCAAGTTGCTGCTCAATTGGCTTTTGCATAAAGGCATAAAACCATGCATCGCGCGGATCGGTATTTGAAATGGTTTTTAAAATACCATCATTTTGGTAGTACTTGCCTGTCACACTTGATACTAAAAAGACAACTGCCGCATTATTTTCGTTTTTTATATGCTCAAAGTAATCTTGAATTTCAGGCCATTGCTCTGCGTTTTCACCTTCTTCAACCCATTTCATCAAAAAGCTGTTTTGCTCCATGCCTTTCGCTAGTGCAAGTGGGGTGTTTAGTTCTGCACGAATACTCGCTTCAACTTTACCCAGCAAAGCAGGAAAATACGCTTGGTCGTTAAATTGTTCGAAAACGCGGTTAAATTGCGCACTGCTAAATAGCGTGGACAACAAGGTGCTTAACACTAATGCAAACGTAATGGTAAGAATTAGCGCATTGCGAATACTGATATTGAGACGTTTTATCATACTACTGCTATCTGTTTGATAATTAGTAACACTTGGCATCAATTGCCAGGCAAATAGGTTTGAAGTTTATTATAATTGGTACAAGATTTCGAGCAGTTAATGTTAATTTACGCAACAATGTGATGGAATATCAGACCGAATAAACAACACACAAACAACGCGATATTAGAGTTTTAGCGCTATTCGACACCAACAAAGTTAACGGCGGTTAATACAATAATAATTTCGACGCACCATTTTAATTGAATGAACTGGTATAGATAAAGCGCCAAAAACCGCTACCCTGAACATACGATATTTCAGGGCAGCCCATTTATTTGGTGTTTTATACAGTAAACTCTGAAATAAGTGATGACAGCTCGCTTGCTAAGTGATTTAAGCGTTTTAGCTGTTGTTGATCTGCCACCGCTATATCGTTGAACTGCTTCGATAGATCAGCGATTTGTACTGCCGACTCATTGATATGTTGCACCACCACGTTTTGCTCTTCAGTCGCTGTGGCGATTTGCTGGTTCATATCTTTTACCGCAGTAATACTGCGGTCAATTGTGGTTAAAATTTCTGCCGATTGAGCCGATGTTTCACTTACTTTACTCGTGGTTTCATTGCCTTGCGCCATGGCATTAAGAACTATTTCGGTTGAGCGTTGGAATTGATCTATTTGCCCGCGAATTTCTTGCGTCGAGCTTTGCGTTTTACTTGCAAGCGTTCTTACTTCGTCAGCAACCACTGCAAATCCACGTCCTTGCTCGCCTGCTCGCGCGGCTTCAATCGCAGCGTTAAGTGCAAGCAAATTAGTTTGTTCTGAAATAGCGTTAATTACATCGACAATTGAATTAATCGACTCTGCCTGCCCAGCAAGTTCTTGAATATTTTGATACGCTTCGCCCATAACTTGCGTTAACTGGTTCATCGCTAATGTACTTGACTGCATTTGGTCGATACTTTGTTTCGTATCACTTACTGCGTTTTCGCTGGTGTTGGCGGTATCAAGTGCAAGGTTTGACACCTCAGAAACCGTGGTACCCATTTCAGTAATAGCCGATGCCACTTGTTCACTGAGTGCATCTTGGTTTGATGAAAGGCTCGTGACTTGATCGAACGAATCGACTAAAGCTTGAATGTCTTGCGCCATTTGCAATTCGATGTCTTTAAGTTTAATCACCATCTTTTGATTGTTAGCAATAACCGCATTAAACCCTCGCGCAAGATCACCAAGTTCATCTTGACGCGAATCATCCAAACGCATGGTTAAATCGCCGCCTTGATTACCCATTTCAAGCAATTTGCTACCGATACTTGCAATACTGCGCGACACGCGATTAGCAATCCACACCATAAGCACAATAAACACACCCGCAATTACGCTGTTTACCGCAATTGTTAACATCATGGCTTTAGATATTTTGCTGCTCATTTCACTGGTTGGCATCAAGGCAACCAACTGCCAACCGATATCTTCTAAGTTTCGCGTAGCGGCAAAATAGGTTTCGTTGTCGAGTTTAATTTTTTCTAATTGCGTTTGCTGTGAAACTGATCCAGACAGTAATTCTGATAATGGTGAGTATTTGTTGATAGCTTGATAATCTTTACCCACAAACGCTTGGTTTGGGTGTGCAGCAATTTTGCCATCTGGGCGCAGTAAAAATACATATCCTGTTTTACCAATTTTATTGCTATTAACAATATCGATAATTTTACTGATATCGTAACCGAGGCCGGTTAGGCCTAAATCTTGCCCGTTGGCGTTCACTTTTACATTAATAAAGGCGGTTAAGCGTTTTGACTGCTCGTCTACATCAACAGCCACTTGTTGGGTATTTGACGAACTCATAAATTGAAAAAACCAGCTATCGCGGTCGCTACTCGCCGATAGCGTTTTTAAAATGCCATCGTTTTGATAATAATTTAAGCTTTGCTTAGATACCCAAAACACCACAGCTGCGTCGTTGGTGTTTTTAACATTGGCAAAATACTGTTGAATGCGGGGCCATTCATCATTTTTTTCGCCTTTTAACGCCCAATCAATTAAAAAGTCATTTTGCGCAAGTGCTTTCGATAACGCGATGGGCGTATTAAGTTCAGCACGAATACTGGCTTCTACTTTGCCAAGTAACGCCGGAAAATATTCCTGCTCGTTAAACTCATCGAATACAGAGTTAAATTGATTACTGCTAAAAAGCGTTGAGAAAAGTGTACTTAAAATAAGTGCGAGTGTGATGGTGGCAATAAGTGCATTGCGAATGCTGATATCTGAAAGCTTCATGAATTGTTATTTTGGTTTTGGGTATAAAAAGCATAGACCAAAATTACGAATGTTATATGTTTTAAAACGAAATATTGCCAAAATAACAATAAAAATCGCCAACATTTGTGCTGGCGATTTTTCTGTTTTTTAAGCGCTATTGAGTTTATTTACTCAATAAATGTTGCTCAAGCCACTGCTCTTGCTCCCAAAGCACATGCAAAATACTCTCTCTTGCACGATAGCCATGACCTTCATACGGTAACATTACCAATCTTGCTTCTTTACCTAAGCCTTTAAGCGCATTATACATACGCTCAGATTGCATTGGATAAGTACCCGAGTTTGGATCGTCTTTACCGTGGATCATTAACATAGGCTCATTTATTTTTTCTGCATGGAAAAACGGTGACATTGCCGCATAAACCGCTTGTCCTTGCCAGAAATCGCGTTCTTCACCCTGGAAACCAAACGGCGTTAATGTACGATTATACGCGCCACTTCGGGCAATACCTGTTTTAAATAAATCACTGTGTGCTAACAAATTCGCTACCATAAATGCACCATAAGAGTGGCCAGCAATGGCAATGCGTGACTCATCGGCTACGCCTTTTTCAACCAATGCATCAACCGCCGCTTGGGCACTGCTCACTAATTGCGTTCTAAACGTATCGTTAGGCTCACTGCCATCAACGCCAACAATCGGCATTTTCGGATCATCAAATACTGCAATGCCTTTAGCTAAATATGGCATCGGTCCCCAATAGCCGATATATGTGAATTCATATGGTGAATCACGTACTTGCGATGCAACTGCTTTATCCTTGTATTCAAGCGGATACGCCCACATCAACACCGGCACTTTGCCGCCTTTGTAATTTGCAGGTAAATACAAAGTACCACTTAGTGCTACGCCATCATCACGGGTATAGCTAATTTGTTCTTTTTTAATGTTTTTAAAGTCTGGGTAAGGGTGAGCAAACTCGGTAAATTGCGTCAGCGTATTTTGTTTTAAGTCACGAATGTAAAAATTCGGTTGCTCTGTTTTAGATTCACGCAGTGTAATCAGTTTTTCACCTGCATCATCAAGTACTGCACGCACACGTTCATAGTATGGCGCTTCACTTTGCCAAACACGCTTTGACGATGCGGTTTTAATATCAAACTGATCTAAAAACGGAATATTGCCTTTGTCTGATGCGCCAGTACCGGTTAGCATCATGTAACGCTCGCCAACCACTTTCACCGCGCGCGTACCAAACTCGGTTTGTTCGTAAACAAAGTTACCAGGGTCGTTATACGCGTCGTTGTAAGAGCGTTCATTAAAAAGTACACGTGGGCCGTCAGGGTTTTCTGGATTGATAATTTGCGTGCGAATTTTTCTGTCGCTAAAGCGCCAATCACTCAACATAGCAACATTATCATTCGCCCATTCAATGCCAGCAAAACGACGCTCAACTTTTGCAAATAGCTTTGGTTCACTGTTAAACGGTGCTTTCCAACTATAAACGAAGTCATGAAACGGCACGTCAGTTTTCATTGAGCCGTTATCTTGCGCCTGTGCCCATACTAGCGTTGCTGGTTTATCGGCACGCCATGAAAAACTGCGGCGATCTGTTCTTACACTGTCAAAACCTTGCGGAATATTTTCAGCAAGCGTTTGTTTTTCAACACTTGCTACAGGCTTTCCTTTTGTATCAATTACTTGCCAGTTAGTTGCAAAACGTGAATACGGCACTAAATAAGAAAACGGTGCTTCTATTTGCCCAAGCAAAATGTAATCACTATTTGGCGAAGGTACAAAAGAGCGAATAATGCCCGGCTTTGCCAACTTTGTAACATTACCGCTAAGCGACACTTTGGCTAACTGGCCTAAACCATAAAACGAAAAAAGTGCTTTATCGTGTGGTGTTTGCAGTAAATTTTGGTATGTACGTACTGGTGCTTTTTCGCCACTTGTTTGCGATATAACGGGTACAATTGAGGCGTTTTCTGCTGACGGTGCTTGATTATTAGCATTCGCAGCAAGGTTAATTAATAATCCTTCACTATTAGGTAACCAGGTATAGGGGCGTGATGTAATCACCGAATTAAGCGGTGCGTTATCAACTGAGATTAAACGGCGCTCGGAAATATTAAAAAGATATAACTGTGCCGTATGGGCTTGCTCAATAAAAAATGCAAGATGTTGACTATCGGGTGACCACGACGGCGATAAAATACGTCCTTCTGGCAGGCCTTTAACAGTAAACTTTTGACCATTTTCTAAGTGTTTAAACGTAATAGACAAATACTTTGAACGAGGTCGCGCTCGCGAAAAATTTTTAGGATTTAACTTTATGCCGGCAAGTTTAAGTTCTGGTTTAGCAAGCTCTTGCAGTGTTGCAATACGTTGACGCTCCAAAAACGCCATCCATTGATTATCTGGCGATAATCGCGTTGTTGGCGCTAGTTTCGCATCAACTAAATCGGCCAATGCTTTACTGGGTGTTTGATAGCTATCTTGCTCATTAGCATGAGCAAACGAACCACAAAACACACTAGCAACAACCAATAATTTAAGTAGTTTCATTACTGTTCCTTGGTAGTGATTTTATTATTCAAGCAAACGAGAAGTAATACCAATTCTGTTAGGTATGTGATCAGGGATAGCGCTGGATAAATGAAATGATAACAAGGCAGAATTTTTCTTGTGTAGTTGTTCTACAATGATAAATTCCAACGCAGTTAGCATGACATTTAGTCCGCTAGGATGATCAGCTACTTAATTGAATTGGTATAATATAAGCTTAATTTTGCAGCCTACGTTAGCCTTCCCTTCCTTACTCTTTATTTTAATTGATTACCATTCAATCATTTGAATCGTAAAACGACTTCAAGACTATTGATTATAATTAGCTTACTCAAGCAATTGCGGTAAATTTACGATAAAATGCGCCGATTATATTTTTGTTGAGAAACACCGTGAAAGTTCTTGTTATTGGTTATGTGTGGCCGGAGCCTAAATCATCTGCTGCAGGCAGCCATATTTTGTCGATTATGCAAACATTTTTAGAGCAAGGCTGGCAGGTAGAATTTGCCTCGCCTGCGCAAAAAACGCCGCATATGTTTGACCTTAACAGCATTCACGTTTCAAGCGCTGAAATTACCCTAAATTGCGACAGTTTTAATGACTATATTGCGGCTTTTAACCCAGATATAGTGATGTTTGACCGGTTTATGATGGAAGAACAATTCGGCTGGCGTGTAGATACATACTGCCCTAACGCGTTAAAAATTCTTGATACGGAAGATTTACAGAGCGTTAGAAACGCACGCCATTTGGCACACAAAGCGGGACGCGCCCTACAAGCACAAGACTGGTCATCTGATCTTGCAAAGCGTGAAATTGCGGCCATTTTACGCTGTGATTTATCACTTATCATTTCAGACTATGAAATGAACTTGTTGCAAGCACAATACAAGCTTGAGCCAAGTTTATTGCATCACCTGCCCTTTATGTTTGATACCGATAAGTTATCAGAGAACCCACGCTTTGAAGAGCGCCAGCACTTTATCACTATAGGTAATTTTCGCCACGCGCCAAACTGGGATAGTGTGTTATTTTTGCAGCAAATTTGGCCACAGATCCGCAAACAACTTTCTACCGCAGAACTGCACATCTATGGGTCGTATCCACCACCAAAAGCCACTGCTATTTCTAATGAGAAAACCGGTTTTATTGTAAAAGGTTGGTGTGACGACGCCTATGAAGTAATAAAAAATGCCAAAGTGATGCTAAGTCCACTGCGTTTTGGCGCTGGTATAAAAGGAAAGTTTTTAGATGCCATGGTGTGCCAAACCCCTTCTATCACAACACCAATTGGCATTGAAGGCATGTTCGACAGTGAAAATTGGCCCGGTCTTGTGAGTGAGCACGCTGAAAATATTGTTACTGATGCAGTAAATTTATATTCGAACAGAGCACTGTGGCAACAAAAGTCATCTTTGTGCCATAACAAGCTGATTGAAAAATTTGCCAAAGCACCGCTAGCTTGCGATTTAATTGAAAGAATCAACTCGGTACGTAATGACTTAGAACAACATCGCTTGAACAATTTTACCGGGCAAATGCTTAAACATCATATGCATGCGAGCACAAAATATATGTCGCAATGGATCACCGAAAAAAACAAGTCGCGACACAACGACGAATAAAAACGATATTTATAAAATGAGTATTATTAATGATTTAACATTATTGCCTGTTTACAAACAGTAACAATTCTCATTATATGACAGTTATATTACAATGTAACATATTGTCCTTACTTTACTCTTAATCGTTTCAAACCGTATGAATCTTAAGCAAAAACTGTTATTTTCCTTTTTAGCGCTGGCATTAGTGCCAGTGTTTATTATTACCCTTATCGCAATTACAATCTCTAATAATGCACTTGAACAACAAGCATTTAATCAATTAACGTCGATCAAAAACATTAAAGCCACGGAAATACGCAATTACTTTGCCCAAAGCAAAGCCGATTTATCGTTAATTGCATCGTCATGGACCAACATGGATGATGTAACAAACGCAGAATTAGCCGAGCAAAAACACGACTACTTTAAACGCTTTATCGAAACTA
Source organism: Pseudoalteromonas sp. P1-9 (assembly GCF_001399975.1). Classification (GTDB taxonomy): domain Bacteria; phylum Pseudomonadota; class Gammaproteobacteria; order Enterobacterales; family Alteromonadaceae; genus Pseudoalteromonas. The sequence continues at coordinate 69,703 of NZ_LKBD01000008.1, read as the reverse complement.
ATCAGTACTACGATTTATTCTTAATTGATTTAAATGGTGATATTTTTTACAGCGTTGCAAAAGAATCAGACTATCAAACAAACTTGCTTGATGGCCCTTACGCGCAATCTGGCTTAGCCAGCCTGTTTAACAAAACAACGCTAAACCAGCGCTTTAATATTGTCGATTTTTCGGCCTACGCACCGAGTAACAATGAACCCGCTGCTTTTATCGCACAGCCAATTACACAAAACGGCGAAATAAAAGGTGTGATTGCGTTACAACTATCAATCACCAAAATAAACACGTTAATGCAGCAACGCGAAGGTATGGGTGAAACTGGGGAATCTTATATTGTTGGGCAAGATCATCGCATGCGCTCTGACTCATTTTTAGACCCCGTTGGCCGCAGCGTTAAAGCGAGTTTCGCTGGTAATATAACCGATAATGGCATTAGCACGCTTGCTGTAACCAAGGGACTGAGCGGCATTAGTAATACTGAAATTATTCAAGACTACAATGACAACGCTGTCTTGTCGGCGTATATGCCAATCAACTTTGGTGATATAAGCTGGGTACTTATTTCAGAAATTGACGCAGCCGAGGCCTTTGCAGCAACCGAGAAATTAAAGTCATCGATTTTAATAATTTCGCTGTTTAGCTTGGTGTGTATTGTGGTTACTGCGCTACTCATTACCCGTTCAATTTTAAAACCAATTGGTGGCGAACCAAAAGACATTCATAAATTGGCGATGAAAATCGCTGATGGTGATTTAACACACCAATTTGGCAATCAGTACACCTTTGGTTTACTTAACTCGATGAAAAAAATGAACCAAAGTTTACATAGCATTATTAGTTCTATTATCTCGTCAAGCCAAAAACTAACTGGCATGGCTTCGCAAACAAGCTCTACCAGTATTCAAGCCAAATCTAGCTTAGAGGAGCAACACGTGAGTATTGAGCGCGTATCTGCTGCTATGCACGAAATGACTATTACCATTGAAGAAGTGGCAAATAACGCAAAAGACTGCTCTGAACAAACACAGCTGGCAAGCCTTAAAAGCCAGGAGGCAAATCGTGATATTCATGATGCACTCAGTGCTATCGAACAGTTAGAAACGTCATTAAACAAAGCTAACAGTGTTATTAATCAAGTCGAACGAAAAAGTATTGGTATAAATTCGGTGCTTGAAGTGATTCAAAGCGTGACTGAGCAAACCAACTTACTTGCGCTTAACGCCGCAATTGAAGCGGCCCGTGCCGGTGAACAAGGACGCGGTTTTGCGGTAGTGGCAGATGAAGTTAGGCAACTTGCCTTCAAAACGCAGCAATCTACTGCCAATATTGAGAAAATAATTTATGAATTACAATCAGATACACAGTGTGCCGTTACTGCGATAGAGCAAAGTACCGAGCTTGCTAATACCACATTTGAAAAAGCCAAAAACAGTGAAGCAACCATGCACGATGTTTTAGCTGATATGGATATGATGACGCAAAATACCGAGGCAATTGCAACTGCGGCTGCACAACAAAGTATTGCCGCTGAAGAAATAACCCAAAGCATTACCGCAATAAACAATGCAGCACTTGAAAACGCTGCGGGCGCAGAGCTCATTGCTGACGCCAGTTTACAGCTAAAAGCGCTTACTGATGAATTAAATGTGATCGGGTCTAAATTTAAACTTAGCTAAACTGAGTTAATAGTTTAAGTGCCCAAGTTTATGAAAGTGAAGCGCTTTTAAAAACTGGGCACTTTTAAAATACAGTTTTAAGTACATAACCAATACACTTCGTTTAAGTACTTAGAATCAGTGTTACGTAACCTTCATCACTTGCTTCTATCTTCTATTTCATCAAAGGTTTCAACCGAAATACGCTCGGCTATTGCTCGCATCTTCTGCATTTGATGGGGATTACAATTACCCCAAAATTGTTGCCAATGTTCGCGTGAATGCCACTTAGCAACTGTGAGTATTTTTTCTGGTTCATCACTAGAGCGCAGCATAAAACTACCAAGCGCCCCCTCTACAGTGTCATGAATCGTTTCGGTTGTTGTGCGCCAAATAGTTTGAAATGCTTGTTGCTGCGTTACTGGCACTTTCCATTCGTATACCACTCTAAACATACTATTCCCTTATAGTAATGCCAATTGCGTGTTGCGTCAGATTCCGGTGTGAAAACTCGATATGCCATTTTACAATGGTGAAGACGATTTATAACGCTAGCAAAATCGCCATTACTAAATCAAATGGTTAAATTTAACGTAATAAACTAACCATAAATACAGCGTTTGGCTAACGATAGTTCTGATTCTGAAATCACACTTTGTGCTGTCGGAATATAACGCTTTTTAATTAACTGAATTTCGTTACTTTGCTTTAATTCAACCAGCGCATTTTGTAGTTTCTCGACTATTTCAATTGGCATTGCCAAATTAAGCGCTAAATAATTGCCAAGTAATGCCTCATCGCTTATTACAAATACCGGTTCAACTTCGTGCAGTGCGAGCCTATCGCTATCTATGTGGTATTGAAGTGTATTGGCGGATGCAATAAATAAATCTAACTTGCCTTTTTTAAACGCGTCAACTTCACCAAATTTTTCTGAGTAAATAACGTAATTAACGTTTTCTTGCATGCCCCAATTTTGCAACACGTGTTCATAAACATCACCTTTGTTTAAACCCACGGTGTAATTGTTAAGTTGTTGTTTTGAATTAATATGAATGTCGCTCCGATGAGCTAATTTATAAAAGCATGCTGGGCTCGAGACTAATGGCCCTACCCATTGAAAATGTGCTTCACGGTCCGGCAATCGTGAAGTTGAAACCAGCCCAGCAAAACGTTTTGATAATGACAATGCCATTGCACGCTGCCAAGGATACATTTTAAATTTGCACTTTAAACCTGCGACTTCGCATGCGCGGGCAACAATATCATGATTAATGCCTTTGATTTTGTCGCCATCTCGAAAGTTGTAAGGAGGAAAGTGTTCAGTATAAATAGTGACAGTTACATTCTCATACGCCTGCACTAAATTACTAAAACATACAGTTATAATGACAAGTTTGACTATCCAGTTCACGTTTACACCTCAATATCCTTTTCATACCACACCATACTATTTGCACATTAATACGCTGGCAAACAATACTAATAGGCCACACCTAACCAATTAGTTACACACATTTAAGCACGTCATTCCATAACAATCGGCCTTGTCCTTTGACCCATGTTACTTTAACGTTAACATAAAATTAATAATTTATTTTATAAATTACCTTTGTTATCAATATGTATAAATTGATGCATTTTTTATTGATCTTGACCCGGATTTATTACAATTGTTGATATTTAACATAAACAAAACTAGACAAACCGTAAATAAAACATAAAATTTGCGAGTCATCACTGTATATGTAGATTTAAAACCTTGAACACAGCTAGTTTTACGCAAAAACGCCGCTTTATTGTAAAGCTTGGTAAAATGCTGCACAAATTCGGTACACCTGCTTACCGGCTAGAAGCTCATCTAGAAAATTTAGCAACATTTTTAGGCTTAAAAGCGTCGTTTATTATTACACCAACCGCATTAACATTTGTTATCTGGACAGAAGGCCACGAAGACGAATATACCCATGCGGCGCGTGTTTCTCCGGGTGAATTAGACCTAGGCGCACTTGCACGCAGTGATGAACTCGTTGATAAACTAACTGACTACACGATTACCTTGGAACAAGCCGATCACGCGCTTGATGAAATAGCTAATTTCCCAAATCCTTATAACCGTTTTATCACAGGTATCGCGTTCGTAATGTCGGCGGGTGCATTTGCCATGCTGATGGGGACAAGTTGGAACGACGTACTTTGGTCAACGTTAATTAGCAGTGTTATTTATTTGTTTGTGCTTTGGTCAGAGCGTTCAAAACGTGTCGCCCATATGCTTGAAGCTGTGGTTTCTATTGTTGCCGCCATTTTAGCGTGTGCGATAAGCGTTTACATCGACCCCGGCATCAATATACGTATGGTTATATTATCCGCCATCATTGTATTTATACCGGGCTTGGCGTTAACACTTGGCCTAGCTGAATTATCTGCTCGTCATTTAGTTTCTGGCACTGCGCGCGTAATGGATGCGTTAATGCTGCTCTTCAAGCTTTATTTTGGCGCCTTTTTAGGTATTGCAGTAGGCTTTTCGCTATTTGGTCAAACCGACTTTGTTGCACCACCACAAATGCCAAAATGGACTGCTTGGCTTGCCATCGCTATTTTATGTATGAGCTTAATCGTTATCTTTCGTACCAAAGCGAAACATGCGGTGTGGTCAATTGTCGCGGGGTTTGTCGCTTACGGTGCTAGTATCGCGGGCGCCATGTATTTAGATTATGCACTCGGCACGTTTGTTGGCGCATTTGCGGTTGGTGTTTACAGTAACTTCTTTACACGTGTTGCCAATGCACCCGCATGTATTGTGGCGATGCAAGGTTTGATCGTATTGGTTCCCGGAAGTAAAACCTATATAGGATTAAATTCGTTAATCTCGGGGCAAGAGTTTATTGCAAGTACAGGTATTGGCCAACAAACGTTTCTTATTTTTATGTCTCTGGTCGCCGGACTGATATTTGCGAACGTGGCGTTACCGCCAAAGAAAAGCCTTTAAGATATATGAGTCGCCAACCTAGGCGACTCACCTTTTCCACCCGCTTTATTCGTTAACCATGTTACAGCTATCTCAAACCTTAAATAGTTTTTCAATATCATGAGATCGAACGACTCAGTACTCGAACGAGCTGAGCCTGAGCCAATACCACCAGCGTAAGAAAATCCAACTAATAAAAGAACCTTGTTCTTAGCCGTATAACTACTTTCAAATATAAGTTTCTTTCAAATCAAAATGTGTTGTACCAAGCTGTTTGTTTGGTTTTTGAATCGTGTTATCACTTTGGGTATGTAAACTGACGCGCAATCGCTTGGCATTCTATATATGCTTTCTATATCATCCTTCTAATACCTTCATCTTAATACCTTCATCTGCTGCAAAAATTAACAACAAACCTCAAAACTTTCGTGTTCAATTTAAATAGCCTTTTAACTCTGTTCACACAAAAATGGTGTAAGTGTTTTCGAATGATCATTTTTTACTGAACTAATTGAGGCATTTTTACGGATATACAACATCAAGCGCTTATTTAAATCCACTTAGTAAACGCGAAAAGTGAACAACACAACTCACCGGTTACTTAAAACGCTTATTTCTTAACACGGCCAACTAAGCGGTATGCTCAGCGATAGCTTTTTAATAGCCGCAACAGAAAAATTTAACGATTAAATAACACATAAACCCTTTTTTCATCCGATTTCAATATCGAATAATTATATAAACCAATTAATCTTCTACAAACTTCGTTAAATAAACTTAATTTATTAAAAGCACACAAACTTTTAAGTCATTGTTTTTAAAATTTATTTAAAATTCACCCTTATAATTCATAACTATTCATAATCAATCAATACGATTCACAACTAATCATGTAGCTATTACCCCAGCTTAAAACACATTCCGCATTGGGCAATTGTTAACGGTGTGTGATTTAAGCAGACAGTTACCGTTAAAAAATAACAACTGATGGTTTTTACATCGCAAGGGGAAACAATGGCTATATCTACTAAGAATAAATTAAGCCTAGCTATTAGTCAGGCATTATTGGCTGCAAGCTTAAGCACAACATATGTACAGGCTGCAGAAGAAAACACTGCAGAACAAAGCGACGTTGAGGTAATTCAGGTCCGCGGGATCCGTGGCAGCTTAGTGAAATCACTTAATACTAAACGTTTTTCAGGTTCGGTTGTTGATGCCGTAACCGCTGAAGACATCGGCAAATTTCCAGATCAGAACGTAGCAGAGTCGCTTCAGCGTATTACTGGCGTATCGATTTCACGTAATTTCGGTGAAGGTGAACGAGTAAGTATTCGTGGTACGTCTGAAAGCCAAAACAGAACTTTATTAAATGGCCAAGCTGTGGGCTCAGTAGATTGGTGGACAAACTCCCCTGCTAGTCGTGGTTTTAATTACACTATGCTTCCTTCAGAAATTGTATCTGGACTTGAAGTCTATAAGTCACCAGAAGCCGATATTGATGAGGGCTCGATTGGTGGTACAGTGATCGTTCGTACCCGTAAACCACTAGAATTAGAAGCCAATAAAATCGCCGGTAGCATAATGGCGCAACACAGTGAAGTATCAGGTGAAACTGACCCACAACTAAGTGGTTTATATTCATGGAAAAATGAAGATGAAACCTTTGGTGCACTAATTTCAGTGGTACGTCAGCAACGTAATCTACGCCGAGATGGTATTGAATCATGGAGCTGGACGCATCGCGATATTGAAATGGAAGATGGTACAGTTCACAAAAATGTTTATAGCTCTGGTGGCGGTGGATCAGCTATGTTTTCGCAAGAGCGTATCCGCACAGGTTTCAATGCATCACTACAATACCGTCCAAGTGACGCCTTAGACATTACCTTTAATGCCCTTGATTCAACATTAGAAGCTAACAATGAAAACCAAAACTTCTTGTGGTTACCAGGTTATGGCGGTTCAAAATATCAAGACGTGACGATTATTGATCATGACAAAGTTGGCAAAATGCTAATTGCAGGCACACTCGGTTTATCGCCAGATGGTAATAATATTCTTGATGAGACCAAAGTACGTAACTCAGAACTTAGCACTGAGTCATACGATTTAAAAGCAGATTATCAAGGTGATATATGGCAAACCTCCGTGCACTTGGGTTATACCAAGGGTTCAGGTGGTTCACACGCTGACCGCAGCGTTGGCTGGGGTGGTAACTACGTGCATTCGTATGATGCGTCAAGTGTTGAAGATATGAAAACAAGCTATAGCGCTGATCCAGCTGATGGCACTAAATGGTCACTTGATTTTTTACGTTACGACCAAAATAACGCCAAAGACGATGAACATTATGTACAAGTAGACTTTAACCGCCCAGTTGATGTTGCTGTATTTAGTAATATTAAATTTGGTGCTAAATATCGCGACCACAGTCGCTATAATGAGAAACGTCAAACTGCAACACGTACCGATTTAGGCTGGTCATTAGCCGATTATTCGCTCCAAATGCCGTCAGATTATCTATCTGGCTTAGGCTCAAATGGCACACTTAAAAACTACGCCATTACTGATTCAAACAAAGTACGTCGTGAAGGTGATGCCCTTGGTTGGCAGTACAACTTATTAAAAGCAAGTACCTTTGAAGTAGAAGAGCAAATCCTGGCTGGTTACATTAAGGCGGATATTGACGCAGATAGCTTGCGCGGTAACTTAGGCGTACGTTTAGTACAAACAAACCAAGATACAGGCGCTTACGTTGGTGAAGATTGGCAAACGCAGTCAAAAGACTATTTTGACGTACTACCAAGCCTTAACTTAGCGATTGACTTAGATGATGACCTAATTATGCGACTAGCAGCTGCACGCGTAATGTCTCGCCCAGATTATAACTCAATGACTCCGTCTACTTCATACAACCTAGAAACTAAAACCGGAACAGGTGGTAACCCAGATATTGACCCGTATCGTGCAAATCAGTTTGATGTAAGTATTGAATGGTACTTTGATGAGGCGAGCTTATTCTCAGCGGCGCTTTTCCATAAAGATATTCAATCTTTCTTAGACTCACAGCTAACGCTTGAAACTCACGAAGGTGTTGGTATATTGGTAAATCGCCCAGTGAATGGTCGTAGCGGTACAATTCAAGGTTTAGAGCTTGCGGTGCAGCACGATATTTATCAAGGCCTAGGTGTAATGGCTAACTACACCTATGTTGATGGCGAAGCGAAAGGTCCAAATGGTGAAGATATCACTATTCCTGGTAACTCTGAGCATACTATTAACCTAAGTGCATACTATGAAAATGAGTACCTAAACGGTCGTATTTCATACAACTACCGCACAGGCTATGATACAGGCCTTGGTTGGCCGGGTTATGTAGACGATTACGGACAAATTGATGCCAATCTTAACTACAATGTAACCGAGAACATTACCTTAGTATTTGAAGCCATTAACTTAACCGACGAGCATACCTTTAGCTACCAAGAAAAAGGTGTAGAGCAAGCACTAACCGGTGTTTATGCCGATGGCCGTCGCTATGTTGCAGGTGTTCGATTTAATTTTTAATTCTGAAAAAGAGTTTCACTGCGCTTAATTGCGCAGAGCTAACACAGGACTGCCCCCTATTAGAAAACTCTTACACTTCAGAACCCCCCAAAACAGCGAATGTAATGTTCGCTGTTTTTTTCGCTTTCAATTATAGCGCTACAAGCCATTAAAATTTCTTAAAAAAGTCGAAATATCAATTCAATTCCGCAGTAAGTTTGCGTATTCTTAACCCACTTTTTCGTTTTTTCGTTGCAAAACGTTTAAACCCCCTTAGTCGATATTTGGTTTTGTCATTGCGTTATCTAATTACGACATTGTTGTTACTGTATTTTTCGCTTATGCATTTCGGCTTGAAAGCCGACTTATTGAGCGCGTCAGTTAACTATACCAATGGCGAATATCAAAAAGCCTTAGATGAATTTTCACAGCTTGCAAAACTTGGTAATAGCGATGCCATGTTTAATATTGCCGTTATGCATTTACACGGCCGTGGCGTAAAAAAAGACATCAACAAAGCGTATGCATGGTTTTCACTTGCCGGCGAATTCGGAATAACCGATGCTAAAAACACCGCAGAGTACATCGCCACGCAAACACAAGACAGTGACGCTTTACACCAAGCAAAGCAACAACTCGACGCTGAACTTAGCTATCAACGCTATGTGAACACATTAGCACCCCAATTTAACGAAACATTTAACACTTTAATTCAACCAATAAAGTCATTTAATGTTGATCCTGTTTATCCCGAACATGCGGTCGACCGCGGTATTGAAGGATGGGTATGGGTTGAATACGATATTGATGGTGCAGGAGCCGTGATCAACGCGCAAATCATTGATAGCTACCCACAAAAAACATTTGATAACGCCATGCTAATGGCGTTAAAACGCTGGCGCTTTAAGCAAAGCGAGCAACTTCCCATCAAACGTCGCAGTTTGCTTTATCACTTCACCACATTTAAAGGTAAACGTTATCAGCAAGGGTTTTCGCGCCAGCAACGTGAATATCAAAAACACATTGCTGAAGTCATTGAACAGGCGGAGAATGGCAATGCTTTGTGGCAATACCGCATTGCACAATGGCTTACTACAGATAAACACAACGCCTCTAAATTGCTTAAATACCATTGGCCAAAAGAAAGCGAAGCGCAAAATCTTATGCTAAATGCAGCAAAAAATGGTTATCCCTTCGCGCAATATCGTATTGCAACACAGTTACTTGCCGGCGATAAAACCGCCCAAGACCGTAAAAAAGGACTTAACTGGCTCTTACTAAGCGCTCAAAATGGTTTTGCATCGGCGCAGTACCGTTTAGGCATCGAGTTATTAGTTAAAAAATCAGTTCATTACGATATAGAAAAAGCACGCTTATGGTTAACCCAAGCAAGTGATAAAGGCCATCTGCTTGCAAAAACCGCGCTCACCCGACTGGCACTTAGCCAAGCTGATATTTCAGAAAAAGAATACAAAACACTGCATCAGCAAATCGATTCTGTGCTACAACAAAACGCAAATAACGCTGAAGCCTGGTACTTAAAGGCTAAACTTTCGTATCAACAAAATGATATTTCAAATGCAAACAAACAGTTAGACAGAGCAATTGATATCGCCAATGCTCAAAAAATTGATTTCAATGAAATGAAAGCACTGAAACGAAAGCTTGCTGCTAAATCTTAAGCTAAGGTTTAACCTTACTATCACATCGCTTAATTAGCAGTGGTTTTACTGATTAAAACCAAATCTGATTGGAGATTATCGACGAGATTCACAAGCACTTCCTTACCATCGTGAGAGCTAGTAATAGTCAGCGTATGATTTGGCGCATTACTAAATTTACTCAAGTCTGCGACTTCGCGATATTCTTGGCTATCAAATTGATAATCAAACAATAATAATGTTTCACCTTTTTTAACCATAAAATAAATGCCGTCTCGATAGACGCTTGGAGTGAATAATTGGCTTGAGGGTAAAATATTATCAATCAGCAGCGGATCAAAAACACGCTCAGCTAAATACGAAGCCACATGATTTGCATAATTTCGAAAGCCCGTTGTCATAAGCGTTCTGTATTCTTGATTAGCAAGCATAAAGTCTAATACTAACGACTGTGCGTTCGGCTGTGCTAACCCGGTAGACAAGTCAAAATACCAATTATTGCTGCTATTGCCGTCGTTTTTTGCATAGAACACGCCATCGCCTTCTTTTTGCCAATACACATTGTCAAACTGCCCTTCTGCCATGGTAATACTATTTTTAGTTGTTAAATCAATCAGCGAAAGATGGGAATCTAAATAGCCTAACAGTAAAAAATTGCCGTTTGGTGAAAACGACATAAGTTCAGGCACGTTAGACTTTGAAAGTGGCGTAATAAACTGCACACTGTCACTATTAACATGGCTAAGCCAAACGTCAGCCTTATTTGAACGTTTATTTAAGGTTAAAAATGCATACTTGTTGCCCGTGTGCGATACAACCGGCGCACGTACCGCATTCATTGACGACCCTAATTGTTCAACACCATCGGATGAAACCGAGAATAACCCCGTATTTGACTGGCTTTTACTTAATAGAATATCACCATTTTTGGTATTAATGCTGATTTCATCAATATCGCCACCCTCAATATTCATAGCGCCAATACGCTTATTTTGTTTATAAAGCGCCAACTTGTTGGATACAAGCCACAGCGTGTTATTGTGGGCCGCGAGCTTTTTAATACCACGCTCTTCATGAGACAGCGTTGTCAAAAGCTTGCCATAAAAATCGCGTTTTTCCACGGTGTTTGTTGCCGTATTGAGTGTGAATAAATGATCGTTGCTCACACTTAATTCATCAACATTCTCAACAATCACATTTGGGCTATCAACCGCACGGGGAAACGGCTCAAAATTTAATGAATAACGCACAACATTGTGATTAAAGTGGGCTATTAGCTGGTTATCTTGCGGCCAACTCAATGCCATTTTATGCAAACTAGGCGGACAATCGGCTAGTTTGCTGTCGAGTGATAAACGCCACGTTTCTATCGCACTCGCCGTTGATATCACCCGAATATTGCATTGCAACGCGTCGTTGCGAATATACGCCAACCATTTTTGATCAGGGGAAAATACACCGCGTTGCTCAGAGTAATTGGCGTTTTTAATCACATGGGAAATCTGTTGCTGTAAGTCCATTACTGCTAAGTCGGTATTGCTTTTACCAATTGCACGATAGTTGAACACCATATAGCGCCCGTCATTTGAAAAAGACGCGCCCTGCTCTACGCCACCTCGCTGAGTAATGCGTCGCTCGGTATAATCATCGCCAAGCGTATAAGGCTTACTTAGATGCGAAAGCCCTAAGCTAAATAACCCACCTAACATTAAACATAATGCCCCCACAATCGCGACATTTTGCTGCTTAAACGATGCCGCTTTATGTTCAAGGTGTGTCGCGGTCGCAATTAACTGATAGCCTACTCGCGGTACGGTACGAATAATACCTTGATCGTTACGATCGTCACCGATCGTTTTGCGCAACTGAGTAACCAACTTACTGAGCGAGTTATCGCTCACAATCACATTTGGCCAAATTTTATCGAGCAACTCATCGCGCGATATTGCCTGCCCTTGCTGTTCAATCAGTAGCGCCAACAATATCAGCTGCTTACTTTCAACCTTATGCCATGTACCACTTCGTTTAATTCGCATTGCGCTGAAATCAACTAAAATTTTGTCTATTTGAATTAATGAGTTAGGTAACGAAGTGAGTGACAAAATTAGTCTAGCCTTATAGCACGTATAACAGTATTATGGTGATTGCATTTTAAGCGTTAACAATCGCTCAGTAAATACACGCAGTTCATATAATTCAGTCGTTTAAAGTGCAAAGGGGATCATATGCAAACACACAATAATAAACAGGCACAACACCTTCGCTTTAAATTACGCGCAATGTCTTTGGCATCGATAACTGCGTTTCTCTCTAACGGCGCGTTTGCAAATACTCCCGACATCGATCTCGACACCATTGAAATACGTGGCATTCACAAGAGCTTATTACAATCCCTTGCCGATAAAAAACAACATTCGGCAATTAGCGATGTTCTGAGTGCCCAAGAAATCGGTAAATTTCCCGACAAAAACGTCGCTGAAGCGCTTCAGCGTGTTACCGGTATTTCGCTTACGCGTGTCATGGGCGAAGGTGAGCGTATTGGTGTGCGCGGCACGACGCCAGGGCAAAATAGAACGTTTTTGAACGGTCAAAATATCGCTTCAGCGGATTGGTGGATTTCATCGCAGCCAAATCGTGGCTTTAACTACACCATGTTACCCGCTGAACTGGTTAGCAAATTAGAGGTATTTAAAACGCCACAAGCGAACCAAGACGAAGGCTCTCTTGGCGGAGCGATTAATATAAAAACCCACCGGCCACTTACAACCGACACTCAATTTATTGTCACGCTGCAAAGCCAATATAGCGACTTATCAAACGAACTAGACCCGCAACTTGCTGCCTTTTACAACTATGTAAACAGTAATCGCGATTTTGGTATGTTGTTTACCTTAAACCGTCAGCAGCGCACCTTACGCCGAGATGGTTTAGAGTCTTGGGGTTGGCATCAGGCACACTTTAAAACACGCGATGATGGAAAATTAGTATATAGCAATTATGACAGCGCTGACATAAAAGACATTTGGACACCAAGTGGTGGCGGCTCTGCGGTGTTTCAACAAGAGCGCTTGCGTACCAGCGCAACCATGGCGATTGATTATCAGCCAAGTGCCACATGGCAATTTGAATTTGATGCCTTGTATTCACAGTTAGATGCAGACAACACTAATCAAAACTTTTTGTGGCAACCGTCAAACGTATTCTCACGCGGTGGCGTAATTAACGACTATCAAATCATCAATAATACCTTGGCGTACGCCGATTACTCGAAGGTAGACCCCACAAACGCAGAGCCTTTTAGTACCTCTATGGAAGCAATTTGGCGTCAATCAACCATTAAAACTAACAGTATTAACGTTAAAGCAATGCAGTCTGTTAACTTGTGGCAAAATGAATACCAGTTCGGCTTTACCCGCGGTAGCGGCGGTACGTACGACGACAATACATCGCAGTGGTCGGCTAATTCAGGGTTTAGCGTCGATACCCGAGACAAACGCGACATTAAAACCCACTATGAACTCAATCCAAACCAAGCTGAAAACTGGTGGATAAGCGAAGTTAGAAACGACTCTCAGCACTCCGTTGATCAAGAGTGGTATTTACAAGCTGATTTTTCAAAAGCGCTTATTCATAATCTTATCGACAGTGTTGATTTTGGTATTAAATATCGCAATCACCAACGTGATTTTGAACGCTTACGTTCAAATAATGGCAGTTACAGCGATATTAAAGATACACTCCATTGGACGCTCGCTGATTTTAGTGCCCCCTTTCCGAAGGACTATTTACACGGCATTGGTTCCGATGAAACACTTAAACACTATGCATTTGCCGATACGCAATCGCTTGCAAATGCCTATGGCGATTACCCATTTGAGCAGCAGGTAGAGCAAGCCAGTCGTTTTGATATTCAAGAACAAACCAGTGCTTTATACACCAAGCTAAATCTACTTACCGACTTATTCCGCGCGAATGTGGGCGTACGCATTGTTAATACCATTCAAGATGCGGGCGCCTATCAGCAAATCGCATCGCCGAGTACTGCCCAAACTAATTTTGTGTGGCAAGAACAAAGCAAGCATTACACGGATATTCTACCAAGTTTTAACTTGAACTTTGATTTAAAACGCGACCTCGCGTTTCGCTTTGCCGCTGCAAAAGTTATGGCGCGCGCCGAGTACAATCATTTAATGCCATCGACCAATTACAACGTTACACAAGCACAAGGACAAGGCGGCAACCCTGACCTAGACCCATACCGCGCGACTCAATTTGATATGTCACTCGAATGGTATTTTTCAGATATTGGTTTGCTATCGGTTGCCGCGTTTGCCAAAGACGTAAAATCATTTATTGAGTTTAAACGTCAATTAGAAGTACACGAAGACATACTAATGACCATTGACCGACCGATTAATGGCGCAGGCGGTAATGTTTGGGGTATTGAATTGAGCTATCAGCATGAGTTTTTTCAAGGCCTTGGCATTATTACAAACTACACCTTTGTTGATGGTAAACGCGATGGTAACACCGAGCAGCAAGCTTTTATTCCAGGTACTTCAGAGCATACCTTTAACCTAACCGGTTACTTTGAAAATGAATGGCTGAGTGCCCGTATTTCCCACAACTATCGTACAGAATTCGCTACCGGCGTTGGCCTTGAAATGCAAGATGACTTTTCGCAAATTGACGCCACATTTAGCTATCATATTAATGAGAATTTATCGCTTAACCTTGAAGGGTTAAACCTAGGTGACGAAATTAGCTACCTCTATGAAGGCAGTCATTACTCACCCAAAGCGGTTTATCGTAACGGCAGGCGCTTTTATGTAGGGGTACGTTTTACTTACTAAAACTGTGAGAATATGTTACTCACGTGACTTAGTGTAACCCATTGTAATAGTAGGTAAAAATTGTTATACCATTGATTTTCCCATGACATACTCAGGGTAGATAACAACCCAACTCATGGAAAAACAATAATGATAAATGTTAAAAATACAACGCTGTTCCTCGCCATTTCTATGCTTGCAGCCTGCGGTAGCAGTGACGATTCATCCGGCACTGGTTTCGTACAAATGTATAATGCCAGTGCCAACAGCCCAACGGTTTATCTAGAAATCGACAATACCGTACGCACCGGTGCAACGTTTGGTGAAGTAACCATCCGCCATAACTATAACCGTGACGACTACGCGTTAAACTACGTTTATTTAAACGATAACGATGACTATATACCGCTACTGAGTGACGACGACACACTTACCATTAAAAGCGATGTAAAGCTGTTAAAAGTCTTATCGGGCGACTACAACGAGCCACGCATTGACGAATTTGCAATTAGCGAATTTGACGGCGAAGACAAAATTCAAATCAGCGCCATTAATACCATTTCAGATCAGCAAGAATACGATATTTACCTTGCTAAAGACGATTACGCTTTTGTGGATGCCGAGCTATTAACTTCAACCCAATATTTAGCGCTACCTGAGCTACAACAAAAAAGCGAAGATCATTACACCTTTTACATCACCCTCGCTGGCAACGATGAGGTTATTTTTCAATCGAGTATGGTGGAGCTTGATGATGAACAAAGCTATATTGCCATGTTGCGCCCGAGCTTTTCATCACAACCAGGTGGCATTACACTTGATTTAGTTTCTGATGGTTCAAGCGTTACCTCGCTGACCCATGTTGATGCCATGTCGCAAATGCGTTTTTACAACGCGATTGATGAGTACGCAGCCGTTACCTTTAATGCACTTAGCACCAAAGACGATATTACAACGCCAGCAACCCCATCCGACACAGTAACCGATTATTTTCCAGCGAACGCAGGCACCTTTACCCTGTCGATGTTAGATAGCTCAAACAACCCTATCGTGAATAATTTTGTTGAGGCAGTTAACAAAAACACCTCGCTTATCAGTATTTTCTATCAACATACTGACGATTATCCTGCAATGATATCAATTACTGAGGATTTAACGCCAAACGCGGTATCGCATAATGTGCAAGTTGTTAACCTGATTGATCACTCACCATATGATACAAATATCGCCAAAGTCGATATCTATTTTACTGAGGGTAATGAAACCATTGACGACACCACAAGCTACATCAAAAACATTGACGCATTCGCAACAAAATCGCTGACATTAGACTCTCAAAGTTACGATGTAACCGTCACTTATGAAGTAAACAACCAAACTATCAGTGTTTTACAAATGGCAGATATCGACTTTTCACAAACCGGTAATTACATTTTGATTTTGGAAGAAGATTCGAACGCCACAAGCGGCTATAAAATTACTCAACTAAAAACCCTTGCCGAGTAACCTTAGCTATAAACGGTAATCAATCGCGGCGCAATCGTATAAAACACTGTGCGCCGCGTTTGATATTAACTACTCGCTAATTAAGTTTGATTTTAAACGCCAAAGTTGTCTAAAAGAAGTAATCAAGTATGGCAGGAGACTAGGTGCTATTAACTGTCATTGGCTTAAAATAGTCGGTTATAATTAGCGACGCAGGAGCAAAAGCCAAGAGTTTTCCTTCCTTTTGACTAAATTGCTAGGTTTCGAAATTAAAGCTCTAAAATTTCTTTAGGTATTTCATATTTATAACTACTAAAGAACCTATCCAATTCATAATCAGACATCCTACTTAAATTTACCCTCAACATATACCCGCCGTGAACTACTCCGTTTTTTATCGCCATCCAGTCCGATACGTCTTCAAACCTAGCTGTATAATGTTGTCCAAATCTGACATGTAATGCCTCAACTGGATGATTTTTTATTTCACCAACAATCTTACTATTTATGTAACTAACATTACTTAACCACATGTGTTCACGAGAACCATCACCTACAGGTATTGCTACTTTGACCTGCAATTCGATATTTTGGCTTCTTAATTCCGGTATTTTATTTAATAACTCAGGTAGAGTTTTCTTTGCCTGGGACATTGCTACAAGCATTTTTGGGTCTTCATAGGCAAAAAATTCATTAGCAGTTGGGTTAGCCTGTAGATAATTACAATAATAACTTTGACTAAGTATAGGTTTGCACAACCGAAACCTAATTTCCCTTGAATATCTAGCTAATTCAGGCATAGGGATATTATTCATAAAGTCTGTGCCTAATTTTCTTTCCTCGATCTCTTCATTTGATAAACGAATAAAATCTTCAAAGTTTTGTAACTCTTCTGGCGTTAATAGACTTAAATTAAGCTCAATTGAATCTTTTATAAACTTGGTATGTAGTTGGACTTTACTTATAACTTGAGAAATATCTTCACTCTTTTCAAATTCAAAAGCTAGGAGTTCAATTTGATGAAAATCATATGCTAACCGTTCCATCGTATGAAATCTTTTATGCTCATTCTGAGCCTGTTTTTTATGCTTTACTCTTTGTTCTGAATACTCGACATAGATGGAGATAGAAGCAGAGATTAAAGCAAAAAAGAAAATTAACCAGCCAGTTTTTGTAACTCTTTTAATTCCAGTCTGTGATGCATCCCATGTCTCTCCTTTTATAGCAATAATTGCAGTTACAAAAGCCGTGATAATTAAAAAATACTTCATTTTAAACCTAACGCCGCGTTAAGTGGTTAGCAACGCATACCACTACATTTTAAGTATTGTGCCGTAAACACCAAAGATGAAGCAAACCGAAAATTCCGAGCGTTGGGAAACCGTGTTAAACGCCTTGTTATACCGCTTGATTAAGGCTAAAATGACCAATATAAAGACCATTTATAAGACCTATTATATGACCACTAGAATTTTAGCCGATGTTGCTGCAAGCATTACTGAGTTGAAAGCTAACCCTATGAAAGTTGCAACTAGCGCTTACGGCGAACCTGTTGCTGTACTAAACCGAAATGAACCAGCATTTTATTGCGTACCTGCCGAAGCGTACGAAATGATGATGGACAGACTTGAAGATCTTGAACTACTAGCTATCGCTAAAGAGCGTGAGCCTGAAGAGAGCCTTTCGGTAAATATTGATGAGCTATAAACTCAACTTTAAAAAGAGCGCACTTAAAGAGTGGACAAAGCTTGGTTCTACTCTGCAACAACAATTTAAGAAAAAGCTAATCGAGCGCTTAGATAACCCACATGTTCCGGCTTCAAAGCTTTCTGGAGCTGACAACATGTATAAAATAAAGTTGCGTCAATCGGGCTACCGTCTCGTTTACAAAGTTGAAGACGATGTCATCATTGTAACCGTCTTAGCTGTCGGGAAACGCGAACGTAGCGATGTTTACCGTAAAGCCATGAAAAGGTTAGATGATTAATTGCGGTATAACTGTTTATTAAGAGGCAAGTTGCTTCTTTTTCTACCGCAACTTCGCCTGTTTACATTCTAAAGCGATTTATAACACTAATAATTAGTTGTTATTAGTTAGCTAGTTATTTGAAAATTAACATTTTATAAGTTACAAAAACAGGCTTAGTTTTTTACTTCTAACAACAAAGAGTTCTGTATGTGTACGGAGTAATTTATTCAACAACCTCTCTTCGCTCACCACCTAACACATATCCCCCTAAAACAAATAACAATATAAAGAGTACCCCGAGTTTTACGCTAAAACTTGCTGTAAAACGTGGTCAAACCGATTGCTTGACCAAAATTCTGGTACAGGATAATCAGGGTGTGCTTCTTTCATCGCTGCGGTTGTTATATCTGGGATATCCTTAGCATCAAGCTCATCTACTTTGGTTGGAAGATTCGCCAATACTTTTAATTCACGTACTTTTTCAATTACCAGCATCGCTTTTTGTGATCGGTCGTCAATTTTTTTATCACCTTTATCACCTAGATCACAATAATCAGCAATAAGTGCCAATTTATCATGTATTGTCTCGCCATACTCCGTTAACACCACATCCAGCAAGATGGCATTAGCAAGGCCATGGGCGACGTGATATTTCGCACCAAGTTGATGAGCAATGGCATGCACATACCCTACCGATGTGCGGGTAAACGCTTCGCCCGCATAAAAGGATGCGTTTAGCAGGTTTTCTCGTACCTTAATATTACTTGGCTCTTGAATTACTAATGGAAAATTCTCAAAAATGAGTTTGCATGCGCTTAACGCTTTTTGATTAGTAAATTGCGTGCCGTTAATACCTATAAATGCTTCTATAGCATGTGTTAACGCATCCATAGCGGTTGTGGCGGTAATAAATGGCGGTAAGCCTTTGCTTAATTCAGGCATTAATAACGCGTATTTTGGCGCTAAACAGTAATCTGCAATTGCAAATTTGTCTTGTTGTTTGCGATTTGAAACCACGGCTGCAACTGTTGTTTCTGAGCCTGTACCTGCGGTAGTTGGCACTGCGGTTAGCGGTGGTAAACGGCGCACCACTTTAAACAAGCCACGTAATTGCGTGAGTGTTTTATGCGGCTTTGCTGCACGCACCCCGATTAGTTTTGCGCCATCAATCACCGAGCCACCACCAATTGCAACAATGCCTTGGCACTTATCTTGTGTATAAAGCGTAAAACCCGATTCAATTTCGTAAATATCAGGATCAGGTAAAATATCTGAATAAATAGAGGTGCGAATGCCGGCACTTTCAAGGGCAGTAATTACAGGTGCTGCTATACCGAGCGTAAGCAAAGTTTTGTCGGTAACCACCAATAGACGTTCAATACCTTGTTGTTTTAGTTCAGCAAGCCAACTATCAAGTTGTGCGCTTTTAAAGCACTTAGGTCGTGGAATAGGATAAACAAACAATGCAAGGCGTAACGCCATGTGATAGCAACGATACAGCAGCCGTTTAGTCAGTCCAATTGATTGCGCCATGGTTGTACTCTTTTATTGTTATTAGAGCAAATATCCTAGCACAACTTCTTGCCTTACAATCAAGGATATAAGAAAATCAAAGAGTAACAAGACAAAGTAAGCACCTGAATGGAAATACAACTCGCGTGTCATCACTGCGATCAAATAGTCAGTATCCCAACGCTCAGCCATGGGGAGCATGCCTATTGCCCAAATTGTCATACCTTATTAAGCCGCACAATTAACGCGCGCGCTCAAAAAGTGGTTGCGCTTAGTATCGCGTCACTTATCTTACTATTTAGCGCCTTACTCTACCCGTTTATATCGTTTAGCAACCAAGGATTAAGCCAAACCATCAATTTGCTAGACGCGGCAAAAATATTGTTTTATCAAGATAACTTTTTCGTCGCTGCACTGATTGATATCACCATTATTGGTTTGCCTTTTGTGTTGTTAACCCTGTTTATACCGCTTCATATGGGGGCTTTGTATGTGTTACCTAAACCGCTTTCGCGATTTTGCTTAAAAACTATTTACTACTTAAAACCTTGGGTTATGTCGGAAATATTCCTAATTGGTGTGCTGATCAGCATGATTAAAATTATGGCAATGGCTGAAATTACCTTTGGTTTAAGTTTTTGGGCGTTTTCCGCTTTTGTGCTGTGTTATTCGCTCACACTATATTATTACGACAGCCATAGTTTGTGGCTACAACTCGCCGACCAAAACAAAATAGCAATTGATGAAAGCTTAGGCTCACGCGCTAAAAATCAAAATTTGCGGGCGTGTCATGTTTGTCAGTTATTAACTTACGAAGATACGTGTTCGCGCTGTAATAGCAAAACGTCGGTACGCAATACACAACATATTCAATGGGTTTTAGCATTTACCATCACGTCGCTAATTTGTTATATACCAGCGAACTTTTTCCCTATAATGCACACTTGGATTTTCTCAATTGACGAACCTTCCACTATTCTTAATGGTGTTTTTACACTGTGGCAGATTGGCTCGTACCCAATCGCTATCATTATTTTTATAGCCAGTATCTGTATTCCTATCGGTAAATTGTTTGTATTATTTTGGCTGTGTTATTTAGTTACAAAAAAACAACACATTAGTAGAAAACAAGCAGCACGTGCTTATGTTTTAATAGAGCTAGTTGGCAAGTGGTCGATGATCGATGTGTTTGTTGTGGTTATTTTAGTTTCATTAGTACAATTAGGCGTTTTAATGTCGATAACAATTGGTGTTGGTGCAATCTTTTTTGCAATTATGGTGATCACCTCTATGATTGCTGCGCAACTATTCGACCCACGTTTAATCTGGGATAAAAAGAGGTTTTCTGAATGAGCCCTACTGCCGCTATTAGTAAAAAGCGAACGCTCTCACCTATCTGGATCATTCCACTTATTGCCGTGTTTGTAGCAAGTTGGATGTTTTATCAATACCAGCAAAGCCAAGGCACGACCATTTACATTACCATGCCAAATGCAGAAGGCGTGATCCCCGGCAAAACAGAAATTAAAGTACGCAGTGTAAAAATGGGTGTCATTGCCCAAGTGCGCCTTGCTGAAGATCAAACCACAGTTGTTGCACGCGCGGTAATTGACAAAGATTACGAGCATTTACTTAATCAAGACGCAAAAATATGGATTGTTAAAACACGCATTGACGAAACCGGTATTTCAGGGTTAAACACTTTGTTGTCGGGTGTTTATTTTGAATTTTTACCGGGTGAAAGTGATGCCAGAACCCGTCAATTTACGCTACTAGATACGCCGCCCCAAATTCCCGATAACATAAAAGGTCAGCGCTATTTGCTTACCAGTAAGAATACCAATGTAATCGATGTTGGTACCACAATTTATTATAACGGCTACAGCGTTGGACAAGTTGAAACTGCTAAGTTTGATTGGCAACAGCAAATTATGCGCTATGGCATTTTTATTCGCTCTCCTTATGAAAATCTAGTCACAGAGAATGTGGTGTTTTGGGTGAACTCAGCGATTGAAGTTAACCTGTCGGCGGATGGAATTAATTTTAAAACCAGTTCTCTTGCAAAAATGCTTAAAGGCGGTATTTCGTTTGCTATTCCTGAGGGCGAAAAACCCGATGCTTTAGCTAAGCAAAACCAAACGTTTAGACTAAACAGCGATTACCAAAAAGCGTTAGAACATCGCTACGACGAATACGATTACTATGTTATTCAGTTTGAGCAATCAATTCGCGGTCTAACACCGGGCGCACCAGTTGAATATCGCGGTATTCGTATTGGTACTGTTGAAGAAGCACCAGCGATGTTAGTGATTGATAATCGCCCTGCCCATTTTTCAACTGATAGTACGGCTGTACCGGTTAAGATTAAAATTGAATATAAGCGTATCTTCCACGATACCAAAATTGCCAAAGAGTTCTGGCAAAATAGCTTGGATGGCTGGATTGAAAAAGGCTTAAGAGCATCGCTTAAAACCGGTAATTTACTCACCGGTTCAATTTATATTGATTTTGATTTATACCAAGATGTTGAGCCATTTCAGCAATCTGAATTTGCTGGTTTAAAAGTGTTTCCAAGTACCTCTAGTGGCTTTAGCGTAATGGCGAACCAAGTATCGGAATTACTAGCGAAGTTTAATAATTTAGATATGCAAACACCGCTAAATAGCTTTGATAAAACAATGAACGAATACAACACATTCGCCGTTGAACTGCGCGAACTGTTAAATCGTAAAGACACGCAAACTCTGCCTAATGAGTTTAATGAAACCTTAGCGCAAGTAGAAAAATCGATGGCAACATTTGATGAAACCATGTTGCAGTTTGAAAAAACCATGTCAGATTACGAAAAAGGTTCAGCTATTTATCACGAATTAAACAGCACACTTGATCAGTTAAAACAATTAGCAGAGCAATTGCAGCCGTTGTCAAAAGGCTTAAACGAGCAACCTAATATGTTTATTTTTGATAAACAATTGGCAACCGATCCAACCCCAAGGAAACAATAACACAATGCGTATTTTACTGGTTTCAGTTCTTTTTTTATTATTGGGCGGGTGTAGCAGCCAAGTTGACACTATTAGTTATTACCAGCTTGATGGTGGCGAATTTGCGCCAAGTAAATTAGGCAAACAAGCGCGCGCTAATATTATCGTGAGTAACCCTAAGTTAACCGGGCATCTTGCCAATCGTGGTATTGCTGTTGAGGTTGCGCCACTACAAATTCAAAGCGCCAACGGCCATTTGTGGAGCAGCAGTCCCAGTGAATTGTTACTGCAAGCAAGCGTGGTTAATCTGGATAACCAGTTGTCGCAAAGCCGTGTTATTCCCCTACAGTTAGAATCTGCAATTAATGCCACGTTACCAACCTTTCGCGTAGATTATTATCTGACTAAGTTTCAAGCGAATCAAAACGGCGAAGGTGTAATAGCGGGCATAGTGACGGTATATAAACTTGAGCATACCTCGGCCACTATCGTGTATAGCCAAGGCTTTAATCAAGCTGTATCGCTTAACGATGACGGCTACGGCCCGCTTGTTAGCGCGTTAAATAGCGCATGGAACAATGTCAACAACGCGGTTGCAACTGAGCTTAAAGCGCTAATTGATAAAGGTTAGAAACCCCGTCATAACCGGCAAGTTCAAATTGCTTAATAAACTTAAAGCCAAGTTTTTCAAGCACGTTAATTGACGCATTATTAGTGGGTGAAGTGATGGCATTTAATGTGTCAAAGCCGTGTTTACTGCGGGCACGTTCAATGGTTTTGCGCGCGGCTTCTGCCACATAACCTTGCTTTGTAAACTCATCAAGTAACGAATAGCCAAGATCAGGAATATCAAAATCAGGGCGTGTTACTAAACCACATACGCCAACAAAACAATCACGGTCGAGATCTTTTATACCCCATAACCCATATCCATATTGCTGGTAGGGCTTAATGTACTTCTCTTCAAGGTGTTTTGCAGCACTGGTTAGGTCATACACCCCTTTATCACCAATGTGCTCTCTAAAACTCGCTTGCGTTACTAACTTAAAAATGAATTCAGCATCGGCAGTGGTTAATTCTTGTAGCGCGATATTTTTCACATTTATCCTTACAACTGAACAATAAATAAAATATACAATTTTATTTTAAATATAACTAGAGCGTGTTGGCCTTTACGGTTTAATTAAAATCGTCCGCACTATGGCGCTCGTGCAATTGCTCACTTTCATCGCCCCAACTGCGGTTTACTCTGCGGCCACGTTGCACCGCTGGTCGTTCAAATATGCGGTCTGACCATGCCTTTAAATGTGGGTATTCATCTACCGCTAAAAACTCAGCAGCGTCATATAAATCACCACGCACTAAAACACCGTACCACGGCCAAATTGCCATATCAGCAATTGTGTATGTGTCACCACACATGTATTTATTGTTTGCTAAGTGTTTGTTTAGTAGATCCAATTGGCGTTTTACTTCCATAGTAAATCGGTTAATTGGGTATTCCAGTGGCTCAGGTGCATACGCGTAAAAATGACCAAACCCGCCACCTAATGCAGGGCCGCTGCCCATTTGCCAAAATAGCCAAGATAAACATTTCGCCCTGTCATTTGCATTTTGCGGAATAAAGCAATTAAATTTCTCGGCGAGGTAAAGCAGAATAGCGCCTGATTCAAACACTGGTGTTGCTGGTGATGTGGAGGTATCGAGCAACGCAGGAATTTTAGAGTTAGGATTAATCTCAACAAAACCTGAACTAAACTGTTCGCCTTCCATAATATCAATTAAGTACGCATCGTATTCAGCGTCTTGTATGCCCACTTCAATTAGTTCTTCGAGCAGAATCGTTACCTTTACACCATTTGGCGTAGCAAGCGAGTAAAGTTGTAGCGGATGTGTTCCTTGAGGCAAGGTTTTATCGTGAGTCGCACCTGACTCGGGACGATTAATATTAGCAAATTTGCCGCCGTTTCCCGCTTGCCATTGCCACACTTTTGGCGGCGTATACTGATTATTAGCCATAACTAACCTCACTGAATTTTAAAGCGATTTATTAACGATATAAAAGATAGAGTATTGCGATACTGCTAAGCAAAATAGATGAGAAGGTTAATGCCATGCCTGTTACACGAAATACTAATTTTTCATGTAGCATGCTGACACCATAGGCATGAGAAATACGCCCAACAAGCAGTGCAACACCTAATCCGTGAACAAACAGTGATGCAGCACCTAGGTATTCGGTAAATCCGATTAATATTAAACTAATTGGTACGTATTCTTGAAAGTTACCGTGCGCTCGCATTTTCTTTTGCAGCAGTTTGTCGCCGCCATCGCCTAACGCGACGAGAATTTTTTTGCGGCGCGTTAGCGTTGCCACACTCAAATAAATGTAAATTAAGCCTAGCAGCGCCGCATAAAGAGGAATAACAGATATCACAACAAAACCCTTTTTGTTTTCTTATTAACCTGACATATTCCTGCAGGTAAATCTACTGATTTAAATAACGTTTTCGTTTGTTTTGTTTCAATGTATTTAAATCAACTAAAACAAGGCCATCAACACTATTGTTAAAGTCTGGGTCAACACCAAAGCACAAAAACTTAACGCCACCAGGCTCACACAACTCGGTATATTGTTTGTATAAAGTGGGGATCGCCACACCTTGCCCTGCCAATGTGCTTTTTAGTGCTTTGAAGTCTTCTTTGTAGTCGTTTGTGTAATTTGGCAATTCATTCGTGTTTGTGTAGCGATACGGATTGTTTGATGTTGCTAATGTGCTTTGATGCGCAAAGTAATGGGAATAAAAGCTTACCAGCTGATCTTTTGCAGGTTCAGGTAACGTGCCGCTTATACTAACAGGGCCAAATAGATAGCGAATTTCAGGGTGATGCTGCAAATACGCGCCTATACCAAACCACAAATAGTCTAAACTGCGTTTGCCCCAGTATTTTGGCTGCACAAAACTGCGACCAAGTTCGAGTCCTTTTGCAAAATAAGGTGCCATTTCGTCTTTGTAATTCACAAGCGTTGACGAGTATAACCCAGCGCTTTTAGCATTTTGTGTTAAAATGTCAGCACGTCCAAAACGGTATGCGCCGACAATTTCTAATTCGTCTTTGTCCCATAAAATCAGATGTAAATAATCGCTATCGTATTTATCTATATCGCGCTTTTGATTTGTGCCCTCGCCCACCGCACGAAACGCGATTTCACGTAAGCGGCCAATTTCACGCATAATTACGCAGCTATCACCATGCTGATACAAGTAGATCATTTTTCCATCATGGGTTTCACCAAGCAGTTTACATTTTTCACGAATTAAGCGGCTTAAATTTGCTTTATTCTCTGGCAAGGCAATGCATTTTTCAGTTTGAAAATAGCCTGGTTTACCGTCACCTATAGCATAAATGTGTTTTTTGAACAGTTTAGTTAATTGCGTATCGTGAAGCGGTGAATCAGCAAACGCACTATAGGGAATAAGCGCGCCGATGCGTATAGGAAAATTACGTTTGCGTTGCTTAAACATTTCATTCACTAACAAGAACGACGCAAGCGGTTTATAAAGCATTGAAACGCTGTAAAACATGGGGGAATTTTTAGCATCAACATGCATTGGCAGTATGGGCGCTTGATACGCTTTTGCGATTTTCAAAAAGCCTTTTTGCCAAAAGGTATCGCGCACCCCTGTTGGTCTTAAACGCGATACTTCGCCAGCAGGAAAGATCAGCAACACACCTTCATCGCTCAAATGCTCTTTTATGCGATTAACAGTAATTTTGCTGGTTGTGCCTTTAATGTTATCAACTGGCACTAACATTTCTTGTAGTGGCGCTAAGCTATAAAGAAGTTGGTTTGCCATCACGCGAATATCACTACGCACTTCACTAATTAATTTAATCAGTGCCAATGCATCGAGCGAGCCAATTGGGTGATTAGCGATTATCACCAAACGTCCTGATGCAGGAATATGCAGCTTTTCGCTATCTCGCACCGAATAACTAACATCAAAATAATCAAGTACTTGCTCTACAAAATCAAGTCCTGATAAATGCGGAAAATCATTTTCAAATTGATGAAAATCTCCTTCGTGCATTAAATTTTTTAATAATTTGCTGCTTGATTTATAAAGCAAAGAGTTATTTATAAGTTGCGGAAATTGTTTTGCGATTACTTGGTCGACATGGATCATAACATTGGCCATAAAGCTGTTTTAAGTTCAGCATATGAAGCAAATGTGACGCGAATATTGAGTTTATATTGAACAATTGTGACGCATAAAAAAGGCGAGCATTTGCTCGCCTTTCACAAAGAACTATCAATTACTTTTGATAATCAAGTACCTGACCTGCATTTGTAAAATCTGAAATAATCGTCTGATTATCGATTTTGCCAAATGCCTTGTCCGCAAATTTAGTACCGCGCATTTGCACATTTAAGCGCGCTGCATCTTTATTAAGTACCGTTTTTGCGTAAAAGTCTTTAACATCAGCAAGTGTTACTTGTTCTACTTCTTTAATCAGCTCAGCTTTTGAGTTGAAATCAAAGTTTTCTTCATACCAATCTGACAAGTATGGTCTTAGCTCATCACCTAGGTTTTTCGGCTGCTCGTTTAGCTTGATCAGAACCGCATTTTTAAGTTGCGCAAACGTCTCTTCGCTAATTGCATCGAGCTCTTTTTTGTACTCAAGCTTATATTCATCGAAACGCGCCTGCATTTCACCTGGGCCTTTAACTGGTGTTTGAATATACATACCAAAGCCAACATAGTCGTCAAGCGTGGTGCTAAAACCACCTACTGCGTACGCCAGTTGCTCTTCGGTACGTAATTTATCAAATACTTTATTGCTAAAGTGACCTTGTAAAACAAGCCCTTGCGCTTCTTGTTTCTTACCTTTTACTGGGTGCATATGCATATCAACTAAGGCTACATCGGCTACGTCAATATCACGTTGTACGCTAAATACTTGACCAGCTTTTGGTAACCACGCTTTCGCACGCGCGTATTGCGTTGTTGTCACCTCGTTAGGTAGCGCTTTTTCAAGACTAGATACAACGGTTTTCACGTCATTCTGGTCGTAGTTACCAAACATAAATACGCGTACTTGGTTATTAGTAAGAACCTGCTGCATTACTTTGTTTAAGTCGCTAATTGAAAGCGATTTAGCACGTTCAATCAATGCAGCGTCTTCATAACTGCCTTGGCTCGTTACTTTATAAAACGCATTGAATGCTTGGCTGTAAGGGAAGTTTTTGCTCTTATTTGCAACGGCACGTAAGAAACGATCTTTCGCTTGGTTAAACTCAAGCTCAGTTGGCGCAACACGTAACTCGTTCATACCGGCTACAATTAATTCGCTTTGTTTGTCGGTAAAACCATTTACAGTGAATACAACACCATTTGAATCAGAAAGGCTCATAGACATACCGCCCACACCTGCTTCTGTATTCAATGCAACAACGTTCTTACTGTATAGGTCTTGCCAAACCGATAATAGAATTGCCGTGTCCATATCAGTAAGCGTTGCTGGGTTGTTAATATACACTTTCAGCATGCCTTTTGGCTGGTGCGAGAAGTTTTTGCTCGCAAACTGCCATACTTTAATATGCTTAGTATCGTGAACAAGTTGCGGTTTCTCTTTAATTTCATCGCTCGCGGCTTTTAAATCAAAGCTTTCTGGCAATAAACGGTTTACTGCAGGCAAGTTCATAGCAACGTTTGTTGGCGCTTTCCAACTGTTAATTTCGTCTTGTGAAATATCAGCAATGCGGTAGTTACCATCATAGAAATGAAGTGTACTGTCGGTTTCTTCTTTTTGGCTTACGTACCAAATTTTTAACGTTTCAGGTGTAAGTTGATCTAGCACTTGTTCAATTGCTTTTTCATCAAACTGACCATAGTAATATGGTGCATTAATCACATGGTTCGTTGGATAAACTTGCATTGCGCCAGCGAGGTTAGATACATAACCAAATTCATCGCCTTTTTCTAAGAATTTAAACTGGTTATTAAGTGATGTTCTGATTTCATCAAAGTACTTTTTATCAACGCCTTTTTCACGAATAAGGTCAATGTACTGCATGATAATAGCAACAATCTCATCACGGTGTTCCATACCACTATCGGTTAACGTTACATCAATTGAGAACGTACCATAGTTGCCATAATGTGAAGGCGATGCATTAGCACCTAGATCTGAGATCCAACCCTTTTCACGTAATAGCGTAGCGGGTGTGCCCGGCATTTCTGAATAAATTAGGTATGACAGAAAACGATTTGGTTTAAGCGCAAATTGGTCGCTGTTGTTTTCAATTGTGAAGTCGAGTGTTAATTGTTTAACGTCTTTGTTTGGCTTATAAAATACCTTTTTACCGCCAACTTTCGTTAAATCAACTTTCGCTGTAACGCTCGGCTTTTCAATATTTTTATTTTTAATATCTGAAAAGTATTTATTTGCTAGCGCTTCCATCTCAGCAAGTGGTTTATTGCTAAGTAAGGCTACTTTCATAATATTTGATGAATAGTATTTATCAAAAAAGGCAACGGTTTCGGTGTGTAGCTTGCTGCCTTCTTTATCACCAAGGGTTTCTAAATTACCGATTAAAAAGCGGTTTGCTGGGTGTTCGCCCATCATTTTACGAGCTAGTTTAAACTGACCAAAGAAATCAAGCTCGCGGCGCATTGACCATTCAGCGTTTACTGCGTTCTTTTCTTTGTCGGTATACTCAGGGTAAAGCTTCGGTGATTTAAAGAAGTCAGAAAAACGGTCAAGTCCTTCTTCAAATGCATCGTTATTCGCTTTGAACATATAGTTGGTAATATCTAACCACGTATATGCGTTATGAGCACCACCATTTTTGGTCATAAACTCTGAATACTCGTTAGTATCAGGGAAACGTTCGGTGCCTAAAAACAACATGTGCTCTAAATAATGCGCCATACCTTGTTGTGTCATTGGGTCATGCAATAAGCCAACCCCCACACTGAGTGCTGCAGCAGATTTATCAACACTTGGGTCCGACACTAAAACAACTTCAATTTCGTTGCTTAATTTTAATGTTTTGTATTCGCGGTTATCGTTCGGACTAACAACCAGTGATTCTGCGTAAAGATTTGGACTATTCGAAGAGGTATTAGCTTGGTTAGTTGCATTACAGCCAACTAAAACAGCCAGTGCTAATGCACTTAGGCTAAGTGCTTTTTTCATAATGGTTCCCTAGAGTTATAAATACAAAAAACGCTCTAGTGTCTTGTCATAGAGCGTTTTTTAATACCAATTCTACTCAATAAGTAATCACCTAGCGCATTGGGTAAATGAAATGCAAAAGCATAACTTTAGCCCGCTAGTATGATTAGCCAATTAAGTGACTTGATATACATTTATTCCACTATAAAAAAGCAGTGATTAAATGCAATACTTTAATTGTATTATTTGTAACGGTTTGTCAACAAATGAGATTTTGCGTTAGCGCGCTAACATAGGCTTGCGCTTGCGTCGCCAAATTAACGCACTCGCCATTAAGCCCAATAATGCGCCAAAACTACCACCTGAATCATCCGACGTTACTGGCGGCTTTGGTGGCTCTTTTATTAAGGTATTTTCCTTTGGTGTTAAATCACTTGCGGTGTCACTGTTGCTATCAATAATTGTAACATTTTCGATGGTAATTAAACGTTCAGCACCAAGCGATGCATTACCATTTTTAAGGTCAGTACACTCATCATTGGTCGTATTTATTAAAGGTACCGTGTTACACTCAAAATTTGATAATTGGTCAATTAAATCCATGCCTTCACCAATTACTTGACCAAATACCGTAAAACCACCGTTTTGTAGATCTAGATCGCCACTATTATCTTTAAGATTGATAAACCACTGACTTGTCGCACTATTTGTATTCTTTTCAATTTTTGCCATCGCAATAGTGCCACGTACATTAGAGTAAACTGGCTCATTGACCACAGTACCATAGGTATCGATAGGTATAAACTTACTACTTTCATAAGTGTACCCGCCACCTTGCAGCACGAAGTCCGTTATTAAGCGGTGAAAAACCACTTCGTTATAACGTTCGTCGTTAACGTACTTTAGAAAGTTCTCAACTGTTTTTGGTGTAGTTTCATCAAACAGGTTTATTTGAAAGTTGCCTTGTGTTGTTTGAACCTCAACAATCGTTGCCTGCGCAGCGCCCGCAAATAGGCCAGCAGCTAAGAGAGATAGTTTTAGCTTGTCCATAATTTCCCGTGAATATTTTGTTAATTTTTATCGACAGCAGCTTACCGATTATTTGCCAACATGGCTATAAAACTCACGTGACAATTACAATTAATAACACTCCTTTAACAATAATTACGAGGTTTTACGATTTCAGCCCTCGTAACCGGACAATTGTCCGCCCATAATTTTATTGTGATGGTTAGAATAATAGCGTTTGTTAATTAACTGCCGAAATTTATAATGATTACTGTGCGCTCTTTCACTTTTTTAGCACTCTCTATGCTGTTTCTAAACAACAGCTACGCGACGAATAATGAGCAAAAGCTCACCATTTTACACACCAATGACCACCACGGGCGCTTTTGGCGCAATGAGCAAGGTGAGTATGGTATGGCCGCAAGAAAAACGCTTATTGACCGTTTACGTGCTGAAGCAAAAGCGAAAAATCATCAAGTGCTGCTGTTATCAGGTGGTGACATAAACACTGGCGTACCTGAATCCGATTTACAATACGCTGAACCAGATTTTAAAGGCATGAGCTTAATTGGCTACGATGCCATGGCTATCGGTAATCACGAGTTTGATAATTCGTTAGAGATTCTAGATAAACAAATTGCGTGGGCAAACTTCCCGCTGCTCTCGGCAAATATATTTAACAAAAAAACGGGGGAACACGCATACCAGCCATACCAAATCATTAAACGTGAAGATTTAACAATTGCGGTAATTGGTTTAACAACAGTAGATACGGCTAAAATCGCAAACCCTGATTATGTCGGTCATTTTGAATTTCGTACACCCGCAGATGCTGCGGCTCCTTTACTCGAAAAACTCGAAAAAACCTACCAACCCGACATTACGATTGCCGTAACGCACATGGGGCATTACGTTGATGCCAAACATGGCATAAATGCGCCGGGCGATGTTACTTTGGCTCGCACACTTAATACAGGTGCGTTGGATCTTATTATTGGTGGACATTCACAAGAACCTGTATGTATGGAAGGTGACAATACTGCTGATAGCGACTTTCTACCAGGTGATGAATGCCGTCCTGATCGTCAAAACGGCACATGGATTATGCAAGCGTATGAATGGGGTAAGTATGTGGGTAAAGCCGAGTTTTCACTGAAAAATAACGCGCTTACACTACTAAACTATGAGCTTATTCCGGTTAATATGCTGCGCGAAACAAAGCAAGATGGTCAAACCATCAAAAAGCTTGCATCAGAAAAGATCCCGGAAGATCCTAAAATGCTCGCATTTTTAACACCGTACCAAGAGAAAGGTTCAGCAAAAATTTCACAGCCGATCGGTGAATTAATTGGCGATTTAGAAGGTTCGCGTAACAAAGTTCGTTTTGTACAAACTAATCTAGGCCGTTTGATTGCCAAAGCACAAAGTGAAAGTGTCGGTGCAGATTTCGGTATTATTAGCGGCGGTGGTATTCGCGATTCAATTAAAGCGGGCGACGTTAGCTACAAAGATATTTTGCAGGTTCACCCATTTAAAAACCGTATTACCTATCTTGAACTTAAAGGCCAAGAGCTAATTGATTACATCAGTTTAGCCGCCAGTTTTCCTCCGGATTCAGGCGCGTACTGCCAGTTTTATGGCATTGACTTTAAAAAAGAAAATGACGAATTAAGCATAATCAGTATCGATAATAAACCTTTTGATGCCAATAAACGCTATCGTTTTACACTTAATAGCTATAATGCGGCAGGCGGTGATGGCTACCCGAATATGACAAAGCATCCGCATTTTGTTGCAACTGATACCATTGACGCTGAAGTATTGAAAAATTACTTTTTGCAAAACTCTCCGGTTGATGCAACTAAGATTTAAAACCTCCCTGCTAAAAGGCGTAAGCTAACACTTACGTCTTTTACCTTTCACAGCATAAAGCTAGCGTTCCCAAGCTTGCCCTACTACAAAAATAAGTTTTTTAATTGGTTTGCGTATTTCATTGAATTAGAAATAAAAACCAAATTAGACATTTCAGCTACCCAAGTAAACTGCAGATGCTCCTCAAATGAATTTTATCGCGCTTGACGAAGTAGAAATTAAAGTTGCTAACAGCGTAAAAGCCGAGCAAATAACAATCGTTAAAATGATAGAGCCCGTATTTTTGCACCACGTCTACTCGATTTTGCTGAATTGCGACAATAACGATTCAACGCGTTACCAAATTTTTAATAACTCAAAAACCTATCAAATTAGAGGTCGATAAACGCATATACTTTAGAAACTTAAAAGCATAGTACGTATCATCGACTGAATTCTCACATTTATTTACCGATTATTTCAATTTGATCAGTATCAACATTACGTAATCCGTAATGATGAAGCTTTGAACGTGACCCTTCTCCATGGGCTTTTGGTGGATAGAGCATGTCTTTTAGTTCAATATCATCCAATAGAATTTCATCTAGCGCAGCGCGAATTTCACTTAGCGTTTTCTCTAAACTATTTGAAAAGTTTGGCCTTTTACGAATAGTGTGTCCTAATTCCGTTAAACGATAAAAATACTTGTTTGCAAGGCTAACAAGTTCATCTGGCAGCTCTTTATTTTGGTTGAGTAAAACATCTGGTTGTGCAATGCAATATTCTATCAATGCTGTATAAAAACATAATGGCTTATTGGCGAGTGGTACGCTTGTGTGAGTACGACTGTTAATCAGCAATTTCTGTTCAAGATCGATAACCAGTCTCGCGCGCTCTTCGTCAATACTCTCTACTACCAAATTGTTTTTTGTTAACTTCAAGTCATAACGGTAGTTAACTAAAAAATAAAACCCGATACTTGCGATGAGTGCCAACCACGAAAAATAATCAAACAAACCCAATTTTTTTAGCGAGAAAGCGAATCGCACTACTTGTGTAGGCGTACCAAATTGATGGGTTACAACTTTACGATTTGAGCCAACATCGTAGTTATTTGACTGAATAGCCAATACCTTTGGTAATAGTGGATGGTGCATTAATTTTTCATTTAATGCCGTAATGTAATTTGCTACGGCCAGATCATTGCCAGCACTGCTTTTATTTGGATCTGGCAGAGGTAAGCGATTTAAGTCTTTTGCGATTCTATTTTCAATAAGTTGTGTTAACTGGTACTCAGAATCACCAAGATTTATGCGTTTAGCTACGCCATAGACTAACTGAAATA
The DNA here is from genome assembly GCF_001399975.1 of Pseudoalteromonas sp. P1-9. Taxonomy (GTDB): domain Bacteria; phylum Pseudomonadota; class Gammaproteobacteria; order Enterobacterales; family Alteromonadaceae; genus Pseudoalteromonas. Next base: position 35,702 of record NZ_LKBD01000008.1, on the reverse strand, counting down.
CCAAAAACACTAGTATGCACAGCAAAATCTGCTTATTTTTTTTAACATTCAACATAACTTTCTACATCTTTAAAATAGGGAGAGGTTTGGGCGTTTGCATGGCGGTGAATAATTTGATTAATTGCACAAACAAGTTCTGTGTTTTCAGTCTCCATTTTAAAATACCAACGACTTCCACTCACTTTACTGCTAATCGGCGTAATGTAATTTTCCAAAAAACGATCCATATCGTCTTGTTTCCAATACGATGCAATTACATCGACTTTTCCTTCAGCTAGCAGATCTCTCAGCGCAGAATGGGAGTTAGCTTGTACAATGTCTAAACTATCAACGTTAATATTTAAACGTTTAAACAAGGTTCTCGGTAAAATGTAGCCAGAACGGCTACTTGGGTAATCCAACAAACCAATACGTTTATCAATAAAATACTCTTTTTCAAGCTTTGGTTTTTCATTTAACGAGATAAAAAATGCCGTGTAATCGGGATAGGCAAGCAAGGTTTTATAGTTAAAAGTGTATTCACTTTTAAAGGCGACCATTAAATTCTCTTTAGTCATGATTAAATCAGCGTTACCTCGCCCGATAAAATCTAATGCATCACTCATATTATGGCCCCAGTTTAACTGCACTTGACCAAACTGCTTTGCAACAATCGGGTTATTACAAAAATAAGGGATAAGCTGCTTTGCTAACTGCTCTGTTGGCACATAAATATTGAACGTATTTTCATTTTCTGACAACGCTTTATCACATTGTTGCTTGACAGACATAAAAGTATCAATTGCTTTTAATTTGGTTGGGTATTGAGAGCCCCCTAAAAAACCAAAAAGAACAATTAATATACAAAAAACAGCTGTTATTACCGCTTTTGAAAACAAAAAGTTATATTTCATTTTAATTGTTATTATCTATGCTCAATTCAAGCCTCAATTTCATCACGTATATTTACTTATTGCAACAGGTAAATTTATTTAAAAAACATAAACCATTGATTTAATTAGTTTGTTAACAAGTAATTATGAATCCCAATGAGTCCTTTCTATTTTTGTAAAACTAAGGACAATTAGCCTTGTTGATAACAACTACATACAATTAAAAAGATGATTATGAGCTTACGTTCTTTGATATTAATTGCTCTTACGCTAACGCACTTTCAAGCGGGCGCATGGAGTCAAAATGGGCATCGTATAATCGGCAAGATTGCCGAAAATCATTTAACTGCTGAAACTCGTAATGCTATTTCCCCATTATTACAAGGGGATAAACTGGCTGAAGTAACCACTTGGGCTGATGAAATGCGCTCCAACCCAGAACCCTTTTGGCAAAAAGAGTCTGGAAAATGGCACTATATTAATATCGCTTCAGCAGACGAATTTAAACCTCATCATTATCACCTTTCAGCTACTGAGGGCGAAGTTACCGATATTTATGCTGGTATCTTAAAAGCCACAGCTGTTCTTAAAAGCGCGAACACCTCATTAAAAGACAAACAATTTTATTTTCGTTTCCTCACACACTTAGTTGGTGACATTCATCAACCAATGCACGCTGGTCGCAGTGAAGACTGGGGTGGAAATAAAATAAAAGTGAAATTTTTCGGTAAAGAAACCAATTTACACTCATTGTGGGATAAAGATTTAGTTGAAAGCGAAAACCTTTCTTACAGTGAATTCGCCGAGTTTATTGATACAAACGACGCAAAGCTCATCTCTACTTACCTAGCCTCAGAGCCCAAAGATTGGGTGCTTGAATCATTTCATTTAGCACAAGGTTTGTATGATATTGGCAATGGCGAATTTAAATACCATTACGTCTACGAGCAAATGCCTGTGATTAAACAGCGTTTACTACAGGGCGGAATTAGATTAGCTGGTTTGTTAAACCACATTTTTGACGAATCGGCACACGCGAAAGCAGCTACTAAGTAATCTGCTAACGCATGAACAAAAGCAATAAAATTTTTAAAACTAACTTTCAAATTTAGTTACACGGGAAACTACTAATGAAAACGCAACTACGTAAAAGCGCTTTAACACTTGCTGTTGCTGCTTGTTTGGGTGCATCTGGTGCAGTTTATGCGACAGAAACCTCATCAGCTGTGCGCGGTAAAATTACTACGCCTGCAGGTGAAGCTGCTGCTAACGTTAAAATTAAATTAATTCACGAGCCTTCGGGCACGGTTACTGAATACACTACGAACGACGCAGGTGCATTCCTTGCTAAAGGTCTTCGTGTTGGTGGTCCTTACACTGTAATCATCGATTCAGATAAGTATAAAGATATCACTAAAGATCGTATTTACTTAAGCCTTGGTCAAACAAGCCGTATTAGCGAGCAACTTGAACCATTAACGATGGAAACAATTCAAGTAACGGGTGTTAGCTATACACAACAAGCTGGCGGAGCAAACAGTGCATTCGGTGCAGAAATCATCGAAAATGCGCCAAGCTTCAACCGCGATATTAAAGATATTGCGCGTATTAACCCACTTGCTACAGTATCTGGTTCTGGTGAGTTAACAATTGCTGGTAACAACCCACGTACTAACGCATTAACCGTTGATGGCATCTCTCAAAATGATGATTTTGGCCTAAACTTCAGTGGTTACCCATCTCAACAGCCACCAGTATCACTTGATGCTATCGAGCAAGTTACTGTTGATTTTGCACCATTCTCAGCATCTAAAGGTAACTTTGGTGGCGGTACAATCAACGCAGTAACAAAGTCAGGTACAAACGAATTTAAGTTCTCTGGCTATTATGAAACATCAACACCTGATATGGCTGGTGACGTAGATCGCCTAGTTGAAATTAAAGGTGACGACGAGCGTACGTACGAAACCGAAAAAGTAGACCCAATTCAAACTGAAGCACGTTACGGTTTCAGTGTTGGTGGCCCAATCATCAAAGACAAACTATTCTTCTTCGCAAACTACACATCATGGCGTAGTGAATTAGAAATGGATTATGGTTTTGAAGGCTCAGGTGCAACTCACCTTTACAACACAACTGAAGAAAACTTCAACCGTTTCTTATCTATCTTAGAAACAGAGTACGGTATGACGGATTCTTTAGGTGGCGATCCTGAAGATACCAACGATACATTAATCAGTAAAATTACTTGGAATATTAACGACGCGCATCGTCTAGATTTCACCTACCAGTGGCAAGACGACCAAGATGAGCGTAACTTCGGTAATGGTGGTGACACTGTGATGTTAGCATCAAACCGCTACACTTATGTTAATACATTCAATAACTTCGCAACTAAGATTTATTCAGATTGGAACGATGACTTTTCATCAGAAATCAGTGTTAGCCATAAAGATGTAACGGCTGAAAGCAACACTAATTCAAAGATTGGTAGTGTAAAAGTTGAAGAGTATTTCCGTGGCCCTGCTTACCAGTTTGGTATGGATCAATATCGTCATGCAAACTACGCAGAAAACCAAAATACTACACTTGCATTTGATGGCACATACCTACTTGGCGACCATGAGATTAAGTTTGGTGCAAAGTACGAACGCTTACGCTTATACAACCTATTTGCTGCGAACTCTTTAGGTTCATGGGAATTTGATAGCTTTGATGGTTTTGCAAATCGTGAAGTTGGTAATTTCCGTGGAAACTACGATTTTGATTACGCAAATGCCTACACAAACGATTCAAAAGACACGGCATATGACGCAACACGTAGCCAAATTGCTCTTTACATCGAAGACACTTTCTACCCGCACGATGACGTTGAGTTAACTGCTGGTGTGCGTTATGAGCGTTTATCATCTGATGATAAGCCACGCCTTAACGAAGCGTTTTTAGAAACTTATGGTTTCAGCAACCAAGAAAACCTTGATGGCTTAGACATCATTCTTCCACGTATTGGCTTCCAATGGTTTGCAAGCGACGACTTAACCGTTAAAGGTGGTGTTGGCCGTTTCCAAGGTGGTATTCCAAACGTTTGGTACAACAACCCGTTCCAAAACGATGGTATTACACTTGTAGCAGCACCAAGCAGCGCAATTGCTGATTACTACTCACAAAACCCTGCTGATATTACAGAAGTACCTCAGGCAATCAAAGATTCACTAGTGCCAGGTGCGGGTAGTACTAACTATACGGATCCTAATTTTGAGCTGCCATCAAGCTGGCGTGCACAATTAGGCTTTGACTACAACTTCTCAATTGAAGGCTTTGGTGATGACTACATCTGGTCAGCAGAACTTGCGTATGAGAAGAAACAAAACGAAGCAGTGTGGAAAAACACAGCACTTAAAGAAGTGGGTTTAGCAGCTGATGGCGAACGTGTAATTTACGAAAGCCGTTATGAAGGTGATAAAGCTGACAACTTCGATATTATGATGACTAATGCTGATGACGACGGCCGCTCAATTATCTTTGTTACGTCACTTGCGAAAAACTGGGATAGCGGCGTAAGCATGACCATGAGTTACACGCACCAAGATATCGAAGAAAACCACGTAGGTTCTTCATCTCGTGCACAAAGTAACTACAAGCATAACATTGTTAAGAGCCGTAACATGGATATGGCTGCACGCGGTCACTACGAAATTGAACACAGCTTTAAGTTAAACCTAAACTACAAGCGCGAATTCTTTGACGGTTACGAAACTCGTTTCGATATGTTCTTCGAACGTCGCTCAGGTCGCCCATTCAGCTGGGTAATGGGTATGTATCAAGATGGAGATCTTGGCGATACACGTGACTTTAACTCAAATAGCGCTTACCTTGCTTACATCCCGACAGGTGCTGATGATCCAAACGTAAACTGGGCAGAATCAGGCATTACTTGGGAAGAGCTAAGTGCACTTATGAACAAAGCCGGTTTAAGCGCTTCAGGTTCAATTATGGAGCGTAACTCTGATAACCAGCCTTGGGTAACTAAGATGGACATTAGCATTAAGCAAGAGATCCCTGGTTTTGCGAAAGGTCACAAAGCGCAAGTTTACCTAATGGTTGATAACTTCGCTAACTTGCTTAACAGCGACTGGGGTGTTGAAAAACGTCTAACATACCCGAACCAAACACTTTATGACTTTGGTGGTTTAGATGATCAAGGCCGTTATATCCTTGACAAACGCTTTGATGGCGCAAGCACATTAAACTACAGCACAATCGATATTGCTTCGTCAGCGTGGCAAGCTAAGATTGGTGTAAGCTACAAGTTCTAAACTAAAAACCCCTTGAAAATAAAAGCCCAGCATTTGCTGGGCTTTTTTTTACACTGAAATAAATTAGACTAAACTATTGCAGTGTAACCAAAAAGTAATAATTTTAATAAAAGCTTAATGATGCTGTTTTAGGCTTACTAAAACTACTATCAAGGGAAAGATCTATGAATACGCTCTTCAACAAAAAATTACTCTCACTTGCAGTCGCAAGCTGTCTATATTCAACACTAGTGTATGCTAATGATACGTCATCGTCGTTAAAAGGTAACATTGTTGGTCCTAACGGTAACCCTGCTACAGGCACGCAAATAACGATTATTCACTTGCCTTCTGGTTCAGTAAAAACTGCAACTGTTAACGACGCAGGCTTATTTAGCGCAAAAGGCCTTCGCGTTGGCGGTCCATATCAAATAATCGTTGATTCCAACGAGTTTGAAGACACTATGGTAGAAAATATTTATCTTACATTAGGTAAAGAATACCCATTAAGTGTGCAGCTTCAATCAGCATCAGCAATGGAGCAAATACTGGTTACTGGTCGCCCTCTTTCAGTGCAATCAGGCGGTACAGGGCCTGCAAGTAACTTCACCTTAAATGATTTACAAAGTAAGCCTGCAATTAATCGCGATATTAAAGACATTATTCGAACCGATCCGAGGATCTATATAAACGAAGCGGCAAGCGATGCGATTCAGTGCGCTGGCGGTAATCCACGTTTTAACAGTTTAACTGTTGATGGCGCGCGTATGAACGATAATTTTGGCTTGAACAGTAACGGTTATCCCACTGAACGCATGCCATTTTCATTTGATGCGATTGACCAAGTAGCAGTAGAACTCGCACCGTTTGATGTGCAATACGGCGGGTTTACGTCATGTAACATCAATGCGGTTACAAAATCAGGTAATAATGAAGTTAGCGGCAGCGTATTTTTTGATTACACCAGTGATGCATTAAAGGGCGATTCAATTGAAAGAACTCATGTCGACACAGGTGACTACAGTGAAAAACGTTATGGCTTTAATGTCGGTTTACCGCTAATCAAAGATAAATTATTTTTCTTCACCTCATACGAAGAACTCGATGGCGCACAAATTTTTGATTACACCCCCTTTGCAAATGGAAAAGTAAGCCAAGCTACCATTGACCGCATTACGCAAATTGCTAAAACGAATTACGGTTATGATCCTGGTAGCATGATCCCAAGTTTACCGGTTGAAGATGAAAAATTATTAGTCAAATTAGACTGGAATATAAACGACGAGCACCGCGCAAGTCTCGTATATAACTATAATGATGGTTATACGCTAAGCGAATCGGATTCGGGCTCAAGTGACCTATCTTTATCAAATCACTTTTATGAACGCGGCGCCAAATTACAATCTTTCGTTTCGTCACTTTATTCCGATTGGACCGATGACTTTTCAACTGAAGTACGCATTGGCTATTCAAAGTTAGATAATCGTCAAATATCGATTGATGCGGCATCAGGTTTTGGCGAAATGCGTATATCAACGCCAGACGCCGATGTTTTCATTGGCCCTGATGACTCGCGACAAGCAAACAAACTAAAATACGACAACTTATCTCTAAAGCTGGCGGGTACTTACTTTTTAGATAATCATGAAATATCGTTTGGTTATGAACGCGAGTCACTCGATGTCTTTAATATGTTTGTCCAGCACAATGAGGGCGAATACCGTTTTAGTTCGATTGATGATTTTGAAAACGGTATTGCTCGCGTATATTACGGCAATGCACAAAGCCACAACCCAAAAGACGCTGCCGGTGAATTTGAATACGCGCTCAATACGTTTTATGTGCAAGACACATACGACTTAATTGATTACGATTTAACACTGACGTTTGGCTTACGTTATGACGTGTACACCAGTGATGATGTACCAGAATACAGTGCGAATTTCGAACAGCGCTATGGTTTTTCAAATCAACAAAACTTAGATGGCGTCGATTTGCTGCAACCACGTTTTGGCTTCAACTGGATTTACAACGATCAACTAGAACTGCGTGGTGGATTTGGCTTATATTCTGGCGGTAACCCGAATGTTTGGATTTCAAACAGTTATTCAAACGATGGTATTCGTAATATTCAAGTCGATAAGAAAAACCTTCAAATTTTGGGGCCTGATGCAATTGCATTTAATGGTTCAGGGCGCCCCGGTTACGATATTCCAGTTGAACTTTACGACGCGGTTTCACAAGGTGGTGCCGATGATAGCACTAATGTAACCGATCCGAACTTTGAAATTCCGTCGGAATGGAAGTTTGCCTTAGGTGGTACCTATATCACAGAGTCAAACTACATCTTTAACTTGGACTATCTGTATACCGATAAACAAGATTCCGCTGTGATCAGAAACCTAGCTGATGAGGTCACCGGAACTGCGCCGGATGGACGCCCAGTGTATTCAGGAGTTAACCACCCTTATGAATCCGATCTGTTACTGACCAATGTCAAAGGCAGCGACGGTTATTCCCATGTACTTTCTTTTGCTTTTAATAAATCGTTTGATAACGGCTTTGATATTGCAGCCTCTTATGCATATACCATTGCGAAAGAAGTACACCCAATGACAAGTTCTGTGGCGTTTTCAAACTATCATCGAATAGCCGTAAGTGATCCTGAAAACCCAGGTGTTTCTACATCCAATTACGAGGTGCCACATCGTTTTACCTTCTCCGCAGGCTATGTACATGAATTTATTGATGGCTTAGAAACGCGCTTCAACCTATTTGGGCAAGTGAGCCAAACTAACCCATATTCATACACTTTCTCTTATGATACTGGTGGTTTAGGGTTTAATGACGAGGACCGTCAGCTTTTATATGTACCGCAAAGCAATGATGCAAACGTTGTTTATGGTGATGACTTTGACCTAGCAGCATTTAATGCTTGGGTTAGCTCGGAAGGATTAAAACGCGGCGAAATACAAGATAGAAATGAAATCGATGGTGATTGGTGGACAACTATTGATTTCAAAGTTGAGCAGCAGTTTCCTGGTTTTAACGATGGCCATTCAGGTTCAGCCTACTTTATCGTTAAAAACATCGGCAACATGCTAAACGATGACTGGGGTGTATTAAAACGTGGTAGTGCATTCCAACGTGCTGTCACCGCTGATGTGAATGACCAGGGACAATATGTGTTTGAGGAGTTTCATAACCCGTCAGGCACCAGTGTAGAAGTTGATCCATCACTTTGGGAAATTCGTTTAGGCGTGCGTTACAACTTCTAACACAAAGTATTATTAACTAAAAATGCCCAGCATGAGCTGGGCATTTTTGATTTTAAAGCGATTTATGAAACTAATCGGTCACATCATCGAGCTTATTTACAATGGTAAATAATGTTCTTTGCTCTTCGTGCGTTAATTTATCAAATAGTGCATCTTGCCAATTATTTGCGTCATTTGCTAATTGGAAAAACAATTGTTCGCCTGCTTCTGTTAGGGCAAGCACCGTTGCGCGTTTATCTTTTTCGTCTTGCATACCCACAACAATGCCTTTTTCTATTAATTGCTTTACCGCTCGCGATGCAGTGGATTTATCAAGCTCAGCCCTATCGCAGATATCTTTCGCGGTTAAGTTTGATTGCTGCGCCAAATGGGCAATCACACGCCATTGGGGTACTGTTAATCCATACTTATCCGCATATACCTTTGCAAAACTATTACTGAGTGCATTACTAAGACGCGCCATGCGATATGGTAAGAACAAATCAAGACTTATCATAATGTGTTTGTTTTAGATATTTTCAGCTAGTGTGACGCTAACTTATGCGTTTTACAAGCAAGTCTAGCGTGTACTGCACCGCTTACGTCATTTTTATACAAGCAACGCTTGACCCGTTTACCCTATAGTTCATAAGACGAGCAAAAAGACTAAAACCCATCGAAAACACGTATCTGCCGCTTACGGTGTTACACACCTTTCAATAAAGCTACTCTTTATCATGTTAATAAGCGCTAAAAGTAAAAAGCGCACTTGCATTTAGTCTCACGTGAGACTATATTGGTTAAAAATCACAATGGGAGTGACTATGAGTTTTCCAGAATATGACTATTTAACCGGCTTTGGTAACGAGTTTGAAACAGAAGCACTTGAAGGTGCATTGCCTATCGGCCAGTTTTCACCGCAAAAAGTAAAGTACGATTTATACGCGGAACAATATAACACCACTGCGTTTACAGCACCGCGTGCAGATAATCGTCGTAACTGGTTTTATCGCATTCGTCCTTCTGTTGTACAAGGTGATTATTCACCGCTTGATAACGGTTTACTGCGCACTGCACCAATCACCGAGGTGCCAACACCTCCGACTATGCTTCGCTGGAACCCGATTGATATTCCAACTGAAAAAACTGACTTTGTCGACGGCTTAATCACCATGGCTGCAAATGGCAGTGCCAATGGTCAAACAGGTATTGGTATTCATGTCTACGTAGCAAATAGCTCAATGGATGGTCGCTACTTTTATAATGCCGATGGTGAATTACTCTTTGTGCCACAACAAGGCGCTATGGTACTTCATACGGAATGCGGTAAACTTGCAATCAAACCTGGAGAAATTGCAGTTATTCCACGTGGTATTAAGTTTTCGGTTGAACTAATTGAAGCTACTGCGCGTGGTTATATTTGTGAGAATTACGGTCACCCTTATATTCTGCCTGAGCGTGGTCCAGTAGGCGCAAATGGTTATACCAATGAGCGTGATTTCCAATACCCTGTTGCCGCATTTGAAGATATTGAAGGCGATTTTGAACTTGTAGCTAAGTTTAATGGCAACTTGTTCCGCTGCGATATCGGTCACTCGCCACTTGATGTTGTTGCTTGGACAGGTAATAGTGCGCCTTACAAGTACGAGCTTTCGCGTTTTAACGTAATGAACACGGTAAGTTTTGATCACCCAGATCCATCAATTTTTACCGTATTAACCTCGCCGTCAGGCACTGACGGCGTTGCAAATGTTGATTTTGTGATCTTCCCACCTCGTTGGATGGTTGCAGAAAACACCTTCAGACCACCTTATTATCACCGTAATATTATGAGTGAGTTTATGGGCTTAATTGAAGGTGTATACGATGCAAAAGAGCATGGGTTTGTACCAGGTGGGATGAGCTTACATAACTGCATGTCGCCACATGGACCTGAAGCAGACGTATTTGAAAAAGCCTCAAATGCGGAGCTTGAGCCACAGCGTTATGAAAACACGCTCGCATTTATGTTTGAATCGCGTTACGTTATTTCACCAACCAAGTATGCACTTGAAGGTAAAGAGCGTCAGCAGAATTACCTAGATTGCTGGAAAGGTATTAAGAAATATTTTAGTCAGTAATATCTTTTCACTTAAATTGCTGACCACATACTTAACAAAGTTAGTATAAAAAGAACGGAAAACCGTTCTTTTTTGTTCGTGCTTAAAGGACTTAATTTTATGAAACTTTATACTTATTTTCGCTCATCTGCTGCTTACCGTGTTCGTATTGCGCTTAATTTAAAAGCCTTAGACCACGAAATGGTGCCGGTAAATCTTCTAAAAAGTGAACAACAAAGTGACGATTACCTAAACGTCAATCCACAAGGTTTACTTCCTGCGCTCGAAACCGAAAAAGGTAAGTTAGGTCAATCGCTTGCGATTTTAGAATACCTTGATGAGATTCATCCAGAAACGCCACTGTTACCGAATGATCCGTGGCAAAAAGCACAAGTACGTAGTTTTGCCTATGCAATTGCTTGTGACATTCACCCAATTGATAATTTGCGCGTATTAAAGTATTTAACCGGTGAACTTTGTGTAACCGAAGAACAAAAAACTGCTTGGTATTTACATTGGATCCAAATTGGCTTTGAAAAACTAGAAAATCAAATTGGCGCGACGGATTTTTGTTGTAGCGATACACCGAGCCTTGCCGATGTATGTTTAGTGCCGCAAGTATTTAATGCATTACGATTTGGCCTTGATATGGCGCAATTCCCAAAAATTAATGCAATTTATCAACGTTGTAACAGCATACAAGCATTTATTGATGCCGCACCTGAAAACCAGCTTGATGCAAACTAAGTTACACTAATCGAATAAAGGCTCAGCTACTTTAATGGTACGCCAGTCTTTTACATCGTCATTTAAAAAGCCTGCCTCTCGGTAGGCTTTTTCAATAAGGCCACGGTCTCGCAGTATTTTTAGCCCGCGCTGTAACGCTTCAAACGTTTGTTTTCCTAAAGGATGTTTTTTAGAAACGACAAAGTGGCGACTATCATTAAGCGCAACTTTTACATTGGGAATAGCAAAAATTTTATAGTCGGGACCAATGTAAGAAAAGTTATGCTGCTTTTTAAACGGCGCTAACATGCCATCAATCCAGCCTCGGCTAACCATTTTAGCCATTACGATCCAATCAGATTCATGCACAAGCTTTTTAGGTTTTAAACTTTGTAAGGTGACCCAATCAACATGCCAATCTTTACTTGAGACAATTGTCATGTCCGAAAGCGATAAGGTCTTTGCATTATAGTTTGCAACGTTTTGTTCAGATGTAAACACACCCGCATAGTACTCACCTTTACGAATGAGCGGCTCACTAATATATAAATTATCCTTATACCGCTCAGTCGCACTCAACCAAAGTGAATCAAACGATAGCAGTAACAGGCCTTCGTTTAGCAACTTAAAATTACGCGCATCGTAATTGCCATAAATAAAGTTAAATTGAATATCAGCACCGCCTAATAGCAGCGCTTGTTGTATAAGAATAAATTCAACGACATCGCGCTGGGCATTTTTACCCGAATAATCTGTTATATCTAAGATTGGCGTTTTGCCAATAATGTCCTTAGCATAGAAATAAATATCGGTTTCAACCGTGATATCTATCACTTTACTGTGCAGAGGTATACTTAGAAATAATAAAAATATAGCAAAAAAACGACATAACATGGGATTTACGCTACTCTGCTCTTAGCAACTCTTTAAGGTTAGAAGTGAATGAATAAATTCACAAATATAAGGAAACAACAATGAGAGTGTTGGCTTTAGTACTTCCAATATTGATTGTCTCTTCGTTAGCGATAGCGCAAACACCAAAAAAGCATATTTGGCTAGAAGCTGAGGTAAATCATTTAATCTGTTGGTATGACGATAAAAAATATACCTTAGGTGCGGTAATTGAGGTTAACGACACAAGGTTAATTTGTACACAAAGATACCCTAACCAAGAAAATGGTCCTGTGGCATGGTATCAGCTTGATAAAAAAGGCAATATTATTTACCCAAAAACAAAGCCCAAGATAACGGTAAATTAAACGCGACTCAATTGGCTTTGCTTCTAAACATCAACCTAATTCGACATACGTGCAACATAATGGCTCGTCAAACGGTTGTTGCTATATGTTGTCATAGTTAATGTAAACGCACTTGGGCTGCGTTTTAATACGCGATTAATAAGATGATACACAGTTCCTGCTCGACTAACTGACCAAACACTAACATGAGTAGATGACAGAGCCTCTATCCAAATATCGCCAGCCTCGTTGTTCTGGTCAAACCGTAAGTAACCTTGATTTGCATATAAGGTTAAACTTTGGATGCGTTGTGTAAATTCATCACGCTCTTGGGCGTTGGTTTTCGCTCTTAAAACCATAGAGTCATCATTAGCAAAAACCATTTCCAGTCTATGCGATTTGGGGACCTTACGCGCATTAGCAAGCTCTTCACCAATACAATAAAACCCATCACTTTTTCCAAGCCACGAACCGCTTAAATCTTTAAACAAACGATTCAAGCTCGCTTCTTGACTGCGCGTTAATTTATTATTAGCAGGTAAATCTGCTAAACCAACTTTGCTCGGTGGGGCACTTAGGCATTGCGCTGCGCTTAATGTAAAGCTTGCGAGTAAAATAACTAACATCATTATTATGCGCATAGTATGATCCCTTTAAATCAATGTGAGCATTGCTCAATACTGTACTCTAAATTAGTTTGATACGTTAAATGAACATAGAAACAAAATGGTTACAAGACTTTCTTATTCTAAGTGAAACTAAAAACTTTAGTTTAGCTGCACAATTACGATTTGTAACCCAACCGGCGTTTAGTCGTCGAATTCAAGCATTAGAAAAGAGTTTGGGGTGTAAACTCATTGATAGACGCACCAACCCGCTTAGTCTCACAAAAGAAGGTATTGCGTTTCAGCCAACTGCACAATCAGTACTACATTTACTCAACAACTCGGCTGAAAAGCTACGGGCAACAAGTTATGCCCAAGAGCTAAAAATCGCCGCAACTCATACCTTAGCGTTAGGGATATTTCCAAAAATATTAAAAACTCTAAAGCGACAGTTACCTAATGTCAGCGCTGAGCTTCAAATCGCCGATGCAGACGACTGTACAAAACTACTCAAAAGTAATAACTGTGACTATTTACTCGCATTTCATGATGAAGAATTACTAAGTGAAGGTTATGAGCGTTTTGAACTTGGCGCAGTAAAACTATTGCCGGTCGCACTGAGTTCCCAAGTTAATACGTGGCAAACGGCAACTAAAGTACCCTACCTTGCTTATCAAGCTTCAATTTTTCTCGGCCGTACCGTTGATAATGCACTAGACCAGCAAACAAAAAGCAGACTTGATAAAGTGGCGAGTTCATCAATGGCAGACAGTTTAAAAACCATGGTGATGCAAGGGCTAGGTATGGCATGGCTGCCTGAATTCGCGATTGAAAAAGAGCTTCAAGAAGAAAAGCTCAGCATTATCACCGGGTTTGATGCCATCAATAACCTAAGCGTTAGCTTATATCGAATTCCGTCTAGCGATCATACAAAATCTATTTACTGGCAAGGCATAACACAGGCACTAGAAAACGACGATTTGAACTAAGGTTGAATGAGTTAAAGTAATCATTATAACGCTAGGTGATATGAAAGCCTTCCAGTGCCATGCATAATTTGCATATCCAAAACCTATTTAAAGCATTAGTCTTTAACCTAGCTTATCGGTAATCTTGCGCCGACTCTCACCAATACAAGACAAAAAAGCAATGCGTATAGAATCTGATCTTCTCGGTACAATGACAATTGAAACCAATGTACTCTATGGCATACAAACTCAGCGCGCAGTAAATAACTTTCCGTTAAGTGACAAGACACTTTCGCAATACCCTGCGATGATTAAATCACTCGCCTACGTTAAAGCAGCCTGTGTTCGCGCAAACCAGCAACTAGGTCTAATTAACGATGAAAAAGCTGATGCAATTTTTGCATCATGCAATAATCTAATTGATGGCCTCTATCATGATCAATTTCCTGTTGGCATGATCCAAGGCGGCGCTGGCACATCAACCAATATGAATGCCAACGAAGTAATCGCTAATATCGCACTGCAAAAGTTAGGACATCCACTAGGGGCTTATCAATTTATACACCCTAATAGCGATATAAACTTGTCGCAATCAACCAACGATGTTTACCCAAGCGCTATTCGCCTAAGTATTTTGCTACAACAGCCAAAGCTGTTAGCCAGCCTAGAAGGCTTGATTGAGCGTTTTTCTGAAAAGTCTCAAGAATTTAAACATATTCTTAAGTTAGCCAGAACCCAATTGCAAGATGCGGTTCCAATGACATTAGGTCAAGAATTTGCGGGGTTCGCATCAACGCTACGTGAAGAAATAAAGTTACTTAATCAATTAAGTCCATTTTTCTACGAAATCAACTTAGGTGGAACCGCGGTTGGAACAGGGATAAATACCAAAAAAGGCTATGCTGATTTAGCAATCAAGCAGTTAGCATGTTTAACTGAACTACCCTTTGTTAAGGCCGAAGATTTAATTGAGGCCAGCTCTGATATGGGCGCGTTTGTAATTTACTCATCAGCACTTAAGCGTCTTGCAATCAAGTTATCTAAAATCGCCAATGATTTACGCCTATTAAGTATGGGACCGCGCGCAGGGCTAAGCGAAATAAATTTACCAGCAAAACAACCTGGTAGTTCAATTATGCCGGGAAAGGTTAATCCGGTTATTCCAGAAGCCGTAAGCCAAGTAGCCTATCAAGTAATTGGATTAGACTCAGCAATCAGTATGGCTGCTGAAGCAGGACAACTGCAATTAAACGCAATGGAGCCATTAATCGCATTTAATATTATGGAAGAAATGGCGCTACTGACTAACGCATGCAGCATGTTTGACCAGCACTGCGTTTCAGGCATTAGCGCAAACCATGAGCGTTGCACTTATTTACTGGACAACAGCCTTGCGCTTGTTACTGCATTAAACCCATTTATTGGTTACGACGCTGCAACCGACATCGCGAAAGCCGCATTAAGTTCAGGTAAGAACATCAAAGATTTAATGTTAGAAAAAGGGATCCTTAGTGAATCTCAACTAACAGACATTATGCAACCAGAAAAATTGACTGAACCTGCATAGGGCTTAAATACTTTTAACCAATTTAAGTGTATAGCAAAAACTATACACCTTATTTGCAAAGCAAGGCTATGCATTATTTGTTGTGTTTATCGATTATTTCGCTCGAATCTATCGCATGCAAAATGACGAACTATCAAAATAAAATATTTGCAAACACGGAAAGTTAAAACCAATCTAACCTATTTCTACACCACTATTTTCGCTCTAAAATAACGGCGCCCTCGCCCTCCTCCTTTAAGCAATCATCTTGGTTATATAAGTGACATCTTTCCAACGATAAACAGCCGCAACCAATGCATGATGTGAGTGAGTCTTTTAGTTTTTCAATATATAAAATTTGTTGGGTTAACTTATCACGCCACGCAGTGGCTATGTGTTCCCAGTCACTAACCGTAGGTGTACGTTCATTAGGTAATTGAGACAAAATTGCTTTAATATCATTTAAACTAACACCAATTTTCTGGCCCGCTTTAATTAATGCGATGCGTCTTAACACATCCGGTTTATATCGCCTTTGGTTGCCACTATTACGCCAACTACGAATTAATCCTTTTTCTTCGTAAAAATGGAGCGTCGAAACTTTTACTCCAGCGCGTTTTGCAATATTTCCAACCGAAAGGTTCGCATCAGCCATAACTAAATTTATTCACTGTTTAATTCTGTAAAATACCATTACATTCTTATAATAAGTGACGAATAACTCAAGTATGACGCGAAAAATATTCCAACAATATACGTAAC
Organism: Pseudoalteromonas sp. P1-9; assembly: GCF_001399975.1. GTDB lineage: Bacteria > Pseudomonadota > Gammaproteobacteria > Enterobacterales > Alteromonadaceae > Pseudoalteromonas. The sequence goes on along the minus strand of NZ_LKBD01000008.1, from coordinate 19,334 downwards.
AAGCTATGTCTCGGTTAATGCGTAAATACATCGCATCTCATTTTATTAAACCACGCATATTTAAGATGTTAGAAAACATAACAAGATTATTCGAAGGGGTATGGTTTAAGGTGTGCTCTAAGCCCCAAAAGATACTATAGTTGTAGTCATAAATTACTTTCTAAATAGCATCATAAGCAACTTGCTTAATGCAAATCTTCGCCTACGCCTCATGCTAAATCACGAATTAATGTATTAATCGTATAAAAGCTTATGTTAATTTAATCTGGCTGAGCTTAAAGCGCGTATGTATGCTGCTGCTTGTTTACGTTCGTTAACCTTATTCCTTATGTAAACAGTAAGTTAAGCCTAACAAAATAATTTCTCGTAATAACTACCACTCTCTTATGATAGCACAGCAAACAACAGTCCTAGTAAAACCAATTTAATGCATATATCTACTTAAATTTAATGCTAAAACTTCGCGTAATCGACTAAATTAGTTAAAAGAAAACAATTGTTATTTTAGTACCTAATTATTAACCAAAAGTTATAAAACAGGATTTAAAATAATTAATACTTATATAAAACCACTAACTAGTTCTAAATTGGCAATTTAATAGGCTAACTAGAGTTGATCTTTTCTGGACAAAATTGCTATTGTTACAACATGCCGTTATTTTCATTTAGATGAAGTGAAAGTCTAATCGACTTGAATTGAAATTAATACTTTATCATTAACGGCAAAAAATTAGTCCCCAAAACTATGTATGCTCTACAAGGATAGAGAAATGACAACAAATTACGCAAAAGTAAAAGAATTGTGCGACCAACTGGTTTCTGATGGAAAGCCAGTGTCGGTTGAGGCCATTTTACAAGAATGTGAAGGCAGCACTGCGAGTATTCTTGCACACTACCAACGTTGGCGCAGTGAGTCGCAAGACACACGCCAAGCGACAGCTGATACAGGGTCATTAAGTGATGAGTATATGGCTGCATTTCACCGCGAGATTAAACGTTTCTCAAATGCTATTAATCGTGATTTCGAAGTTCAACTTGAACGTGCTATTGAAGCCGAAAAGTTCGCTATCCTGAGCCTACAAAAAACTGAACAAATTACCGGTGAATTAACCGAAAAAGTGCAAATGCTTGAAGCGCGTTTAGAAGAAGAGACAAGCCAATTCAAGCAAACAATCGCTGAAGTCGAAGACAATGCTGATGTCGAAATTGCATCACTAAAAGAACACCACGAAAAGCAACTTCAAGACCTTACTGAGTCGAAAAATCAAACAATTGAAGATATGCGAATTGCCAATGAAAACACTATTGAGCAATTAAAGGCCAACAACGCTGCAACCGTTGCAGAATTAAAAGAGTCAAGTGAACGCACCATTGCTGAGCTAAAACAGTCTGGTGAAGCAAAAGTAAGTGAGCTTACTGAGAATGTTGCAAGCCAAGTACAAACACTTGAAGCAGCACTTGAAGAAAAAGACTCGAAAATCCAAGCATTGCTACAAGAGAAAAACTCTACACTTTCTCAGCTGTCACAGTTAGAGCAAACTGCAAATACACACGCAGCGAAAGCAGAGCAGCATAACTCGGAAGTTGAAGATCTTCGCCAAGCAAAAGAAGCAATGCAAGCACAGCTTAAACAAGCTGAACAAAGCATAGAGATGATGAAGAAACAAAATCTTGAGCTATCACAGCATAACCAAGATCAGCAAACAGCGGTTAAAGGTGCGAAAGAGCAAATCGAAGAAATGCAAACGCAGCTGGCCGAGGCTCAGAAGATTGCGACAAGCTTTGAAAGTGAAAAAGAAAACTTACTTAAGCAAATGGACTTCGTTAAGAACAATTCAACCGCTACCATTCAGCGCTTAACGCAGAACTCTGATCAAAACCTCTCTAAGATCAGACTACTTGAAGAAAAACTTGTTAGCGAGCAACAAAACGCATGGCGTTATGAGAATGACAACGAGAAGCTACAAGAGCAACTTGAATTTATTAAGCAAAACTCTGCAACCACTGTAGAACGACTAACACGCAGCGCCGAAAAAGCGATGGCACGTGTGCGCGACCTAGAACGTGAAGTAGATGATGCTAAGTTAGAGCTTGAGCAAATACGCGCTCAAAACAACGTTGTGCCGCTACAAGATCAAGCGTAACGATATTAGCTAGTGAATTGGAAAAGGGTCATTTGACCCTTTTTTATTATTGCAAAAACGCTAAAAAAAGCTAAATTGAAAGGTAAATCGCTAATTTTAAAAATAAATTGAAAATTTACACAGCACGTCAAGCAGTATTAAATCACAAAAAAAGATTAGTCGCTTATGAGCTGCTATTTCGTAATAGCCGCGCTAATTCATTTCCTACCATAGACCCGGTTATTGCCACCTCAAAACTTATCGCCGATAGTCAATTTATTATCGGGTTACGGCGCTTAACCTCGGGGAAAAAAGCGCTAATTAAGTTTCCACATCTTGGTATATTGCAAAAGCAGCCTGAGCTATTACCAAGCAACGATTTTATTGTTGAGTTAATGACAGACTTCGCGCCTAATCAAGAAGTGTATGAAGCATGCCGTAGCTTATTTCACAAAAACTATGTGCTTGCACTTGATTCCTACACTCCCGATTTTGACTGGCAACCTTATTGCAATTTATGCCGTTTGGCGAAATTTGATATTAGTAGAACGCCGTTAAACACGGTAATTGCTGATATTAATAAGTTAAAGCAACAGAAAAACCTCAAACTAATGGCGACAAAAATTGAAACTCATGAAGATTTCGAACTTGCCAAACAACTTGGCTTCGATTACTTTCAAGGATACTTTTTATGTCGCCCACAATTAATTGAACAGCAAGATATGGTAAGCCACTCACAAACTGTGGTGTTGCTTTATACCGAACTTGTAAAAGAAGAGCTCAATTACGACAAAATCGCTAATCTGGTTGAGCAAGATGCAGCGCTTTGCTATAAATTACTACGCTTTATCAATTCGGGTCTGTTTCCTACTCGCGAAGAAATTAACTCAATTAAACAAGGTTTGATTTACCTTGGCGACCAAAACGCGAAGCGTTTTTTGAATCTAGTTGTTACCGCACACTTTGCTAAAGACAAGCCCCACGAGCTAATTCGCATGTCGACTATTAGAGCCAAATTTTGCGATGTCATTGCGCAAAAAATCGCGCCAAGTTTAAAAAGTAAATCATTCTTGGTTGGTCTTTTCTCATTATTAGACGCCATTTTCGATCGCTCTATGGACGTAATTATCAAGCAGCTTCCACTTGGAAAAGACATTAGTGATGCATTAATTGGTCAAGAAAATCTCAATCGAAATATTCTTGAACTAGTGCTTAGTTATGAATCTGGTAATTGGCAGAAAATAGAATCACAGTGTAATAAACTAAAACTCGATCAAGCAGATTTACCAGCGTTTTATTATGAAGCGATAAAGTGGAGTGATATTTTATATAACTGCACTCAGCAAGAAGACCCGCTATAAAAAAGCCCAGCAACTTGGCTGGGCTTTGACGTTATATAACTTATATATTAAAACATATAGCTTAATTTCACGTAGTAGAAACCACCGTTGTAGTCGTACGGACCACTTTCGTAATATTTAGCACCTAGTACGCCATACGAAGCAGTTGGTAGTTTTTGTGCTTCTTGGTCGAAAATGTTGTTCGCACCAACCGCTGCTTTAAAGCTCTCATTAATGAAATAGCTCACTTCCGCATCAAAGGTAAATGATGAATCCGCAATTTCATTCCAACAACCGTCTAAACAATCATCATCGGCATGCACTGCGAAGTATTCGCCGAAGTAGTTAGCGCGCACAAACATGCTAATATCATCCCAGTTTTGGGTAATTGTGAACGTAGCACGGTGCTGAGGCATGCCTTCTTCTAAACGTTTTACTTTACCGTCGCTTGTGGTTGCAGGGTTAAACGCGTCAACCGTTGTTTCATTCCAGTTATACGCTAACGCAAATTTTGTTGCGCCATTGAGTAAATCTGCAGAGTAGTTAGCAACAATATCAACACCTTGTGTTGTAGTATCAAAGTCATTTGCAAAGTAGGTAACAGCCGAGATTAACTCTGGGTTTTGTACACCAAGCGCTCTAAGTTCAGCATAATCTTCTTCACGTACTGTAATTTGACTAGACTGCGCGATACGATCTGTTACTTCAATGTTGTAGTAATCTACTGTTAAGAAGAAGTCATCATATTCGTATACGGTACCTAATGCATAACTTGTTGACTCTTCTGGTGTCAGCTCTTTACCACCATAAAATGCAGAAAGTGGATCTGTTGGCGGCGCTAAGAAACTTTGAATTAATTCACCGCCTACAAGTGATGTTGCCGTGTTTACAACATTTGCCTGACCAACGGTCGGTGCTCTAAAGCCGGTACTTGTTGAACCACGAACCTGCCAATCATCTGAAATAGCATATTGCAATGTTAATTTGTAGTTCGCTGTATCACCAAAGGTATTATAATCTTCGTAACGAAGTGCTGCGCCAAATAGCAAGCTTTCCGTCAAATACGCTTCAGCGTCAACATATGCCGCCCAGTTACGACGAGTATTAGTTCCTTGAGATTCAGGACCAAAGCCTTTAAAGCCATGTGAACCAATATTAAAGCCTTGGTCTGCGTAAGGTCCGGCTTTCCAAGATGCTTCTTCACCTGACACTATTTCAAACGATTCTTCTCTAAATTCAAAACCACCGGCAAGGTTTAGAGGATCGTCCAGACCAACTTCAAGTGATTTAACTAAATCAAAGTTAAATGTCTTTTCAAGTTGAATATATTTACCCGTATCAAAGTCCACTGGCGTGTCTAAACCAAGTGATGGGTTAAGCGAGTTATAAAGGTAGAAATCCGCTGCATTTCGACCAACTGAGCCGCTTAAATCAAAATAAACTTCATCTAACCAGCCACCACTAATCTCGCCTTCAACACCCATGGTAAGCGATGTATCAACGATGTTGCCAGCAAATTGCGGCGTGTAACCACCAGGGAAAATCATGTTCATTGAGAAACAGTTAGGATCAGCAACCATATCTTTATATGCTTGTGTATCAAGTACATTCGGTACGTTTGCCGGTACAACAGCACATGTTCTAGGACCGCCATTTGCTTGACCAATATCACCTATTAGCAAAGTTTCGCCGCCATCGTTTGAATAAACATTACTGCGGTTATGTGGATTACGATAATAAAAGCCACCTGTTGCATCACGTTCAGAATAGTTACCAAACATGTAGAATTCTTTATCATTACCTAAATCAAGGCCCACGTTACCAAAAACTGACAAGTCGTCTTCGATTTCTGGGTTACCCCATACTTGCGCAGGATCATTGATGTAAGTGTTACCTGCGTCAGCGAGACCTCCAGCGTCTGGACGCTGAACTGAGCGGCTTGTCGCATCAGCATTTTTTAATGCGAAAGACAAGTTAGCAAAGCCGTCATCGGTAAAAGGCATGCCAATGTTACCCTCAATTGTGGTTGTGTCGCCGTCACCTTCAAAATACTCACCGTATTTAACTGTGATACTGCCACCTTCGGCTGAATCTTTTAACACAAAGTTCATTACGCCTGCGATGGCATCTGAACCGTATTGCGCTGCAGCACCGTCACGAAGCACTTCAACTTGTTTTAACGCAATGCTTGGAATTACCGAGATATCAGGTCCTTGTGCACCATCATTCACACCACCACCTTGGAATGCAATAACCGATGCACGGTGACGTCGTTTACCATTAACAAGTACCAAAGTACTGTCAGACGATAAACCACGAAGATTAACAGGACGAATTAACGTTGCGGCATCACTGATAGGCTGTTGACGCACATTAAATGAAGGAACTTGGCTTACAAGTAGCTCTAGCATGTCAGACGAACCATGCTTTTCTAGATCATCGCCACCAATAATATCAATCGGTACAGGTGAATCGGCGATTGAACGTGGTGCAGAGCGTGTACCTACTACGGCGATTTTTTCGACGTCTTTTTTAACCTCTTCGGTGTTATTTTCTTCTGCTATTGCAGAATAAGACATGGTTGAGACGAGTGTTGATGAGCAGGCAAGTAGTATTGCCTTACGTAGCGCTTTAATTTTCATAATTTCCCTAGCAACTTAGTTAATTATTATGTAAATATGTCTAACATACTATTTACATAAATAGACTAAATTGGGGATTTTTCAAGTATAAAATTGAATAAAACGTATCGTTAGCGCATTTTTTATACTAAAACAGTAAATTATCTAATTTTTCCTCTCAGCGCTTTTGTATGACTGTGTTTTTTCTTACTGTCTAGCCGCTTTCGTTGAGAGCTTTTTGTCGGTTTTGTTGCCCTGCGTTTTTTTTGCACAACCATCGCCGATTGAATAAGCGTTTTAAGCCTGTCCAGGGCATCTTGTTTGTTTAACTCTTGAGTTCTAAATGATTGCGATTTAATAACAATAACCCCATCATTAGTAATGCGGCTGTCATTTAGGGCTAATAGCTTTTCCTTATAAATTTGTGGCAAGGTGCTGCGTTTAATATCAAATCGTAGGTGAATTGCAGTTGCCACTTTATTTACATTTTGCCCACCACTGCCTTGTGAGCGAATCGCTGTTAACTCAAGCTCCCAATCGGCAATACTGACTGAATTTGAAATTTGTAACATTTAAAACCCTCTGTTACGTTGATTGATAAAATTAGCGTGTTTCGCATTTAACTCTATTGAGACGGTTATAATCATAAAACCGGATTAAACAACTCACGCGCATTCAACTGCTAAAATTGTGGTACTGTAATAGCGTGTTAGCCATTAAAATCGGTTAAAACAGGTAGTAACGCCAGCACTGCAACACACAAAATATTTACACTAATTGTCAGCAAAAACCATTTTCGAAACGGTTGTTTTAGTGTTTTATGCCTAAAAAACGCTTGCGCAAATACAGCACCTAACCAGCCACCTAACACATCATAAATATGAAGCGTCGATTCTGGGACTCGCACTTTATCTTTTTTTGCTTTGTACTTATCAATACCATAAACAATAAAGGTGAAAACACTCATCACGGTGTATGTAGGGACGAGCCAAAACGGCAATAATTTTAACCACACTAAACCGGCTATTACTAGGCAAAATAATATTACAAATAAGATCATTAAGATGGGAAATCAGTTATATAAATAAGCACCACGCAGTTTATCAGATTACAGACGTAAGGTTTGTAAAATTCAAATCAATATAAGTCCTTTCAAATAGCTAATTTGGTAGCGAGTAGAATAATTACCAACCGCACCAAATTTTATCGCTGTTGTGGGCAGCATCGAAAGTCGTCTTGTTAGTTTAAAATAAAAGCTGCGCTCTCATTCATAAGATACGAAATAGCAAAATATCAAGCAACATTTAGCCAGAATACATAAAAAAGGGCGACACAGAGTTCGCCCCATTTCAATTAGCTATTGCTTACGGTAACCGTCTCATCGCGCAACAAATGTAAAAAGTGCATATGCTTTTGGTATTGATCAATTACATCGTTAATAACCGCATTCTGTGACCATCCCATAATGTCGTAGTCTTGACCACCTTCTACTAAATGCACCTCTGCGCGATAATAACATTCATCATCTTCGTCGCTGTTAAAACTCGGTTGCACGTGTTTTTTCTTATGAACACCGTAAACAAAGTCATGTTCGTCGCCATGATACACTTTTAAAATAAGCCCTGAATCCTTAACTATAATCTCAGTCTGAATATCATTAAGTTCGAATTGATTTTTCAACGCCTTAAACGCCCGCTTTACGACTTTATTAATAAAATCAGCTGTGTTCTTTTTGTCAGGAGTTGACACAATATTATTGAGTTTTTCTTGCCAGTCTTCGCCATCAACATAATGATTTGTCGGCGTTATGTTCATTTGTAAACTGTCCATCTTTGCAGCTTCAATTTGCAGTGCTTTAACTAAGCCAAAGCACGCAAATAGCAACACTATGGCAAAGGGTAACGCACTGGCAATTGTCATGGTTTGTAATGCGTTTAAGCCCCCCACTAAGCTTAACACCGCAGCCACTACGCCAACGCCGATAGCCCAATACAAGCGTTGCCAAAGCGGTGTATCATCCTCACCATTTGAACACAGCATATTAATTACCATTGCGCCTGAATCGCATGACGTTACAAAGAAAATAACAATCATTAATATCGAAAGCCCGGTTAAGAATGCACTCCATGGGAAGGCTTCTAAAAACACAAACAGAGCAACGGCCGAGTCATTACTTACCATCTCCATCAACGACACATAACCTTGCTCTACAACAAGGTAAATTGCACTGTTACCAAAAATGGTCATCCATAATAGTGTAAACGCCGTCGGTACAACCATTACACCTAATATAAATTCACGAATGGTGCGCCCTTTTGAAATGCGGGCTATGAACAATCCAACAAACGGTGCCCAAGCAAGCCACCAACCCCAATAAAAAATGGTCCAGCCACCAATCCAGCTTTTCTTTTCATAGGCAAACAAATTAAATGTATTCGAGACAATTTCAGACAAATATTGACCTACATTTTGCACATAAGCCTGTAGTAGGAATACCGAAGGCCCAAGTACAAAAATAAAAATCAACAAGGCAATGGCAAGCAACATATTAGTTTCAGACAAAATCTTAATGCCCTTATCAAGTCCTGTTGCTACTGAAATAGACGCAAGTGCAGTAATTGCAAGCATAATGAGCACTTGGTTAAGCACGTTTACATCGATATCAAATAAATAGTTCAGCCCTGAATTTACTTGGCTTGCTCCCAATCCAAGCGATGTGGCCACGCCAAATACCGTACTAACTACTGCAAACACATCAACTACGTGCCCTTGCCAGCCATAAATCTTATCGCCAATAATTGGGTGTAAAGCAGAACGAAGCGTTAGCGGTAAACGATGACGATAACTAAAATACGCAAGCACCAAGGCCACAATGGCGTATATGCCCCATGCATGAAAACCCCAATGGAAAAAGGTTATTTTCATCGCTTCTCTAATTGCATCAAGGGAGTTGACTTCAGCGGTTGGTGGCGATACATAGTGCATAATCGGCTCAGCCACACCGAAAAACATCAAACCTATGCCCATACCCGCTGCAAACAGCATAGCTATCCATGTTGATAACTTATAATCTGGCGTCGAGTGATCCGGCCCGAGTTTCACCGAGCCAAAGCGCGATAAACTCAAATACAATACAAAACCGAGGATTATGGCAACCGCCAATATGTAGAACCAACCACCGTTGGTAACTATGGTTGATTGCAATGAGTTATATAGTTCGTTGGAAAATTCTGGCGCCATAATCGCCACAATCAAAAGAACCGATATAACAAAAGACGCAGGTAAAAAAACCGCTTTATTTAGAACGTTTGTTTTATTTTGCATAAGTCAGTGAATTTGCTTAGTACTCTAATTATTATAATGCAATATCGAGATGTATTCTTAACTTTTTATATTAACAAGTCATTTTTGAAATTAAACCTCTCAAAATAAAATGTTAATCCACACTAATTTCAAAAATTAAAGTATCAATAGAAATAATTCGACATCTTAAATACATCGAAACATTTGTGTTCACATTTTTAACCACATTGTACTTTTAATAAACGAAGGCTTGGTTTTTATGTTCAAAAAACACTCAACTTTAAATTTTCACTGCCGATGACAAGTTATGGATAATTGTAATTGGATGACACATGAAAATTGAAAGCGCAAATGTAAAACTTGAAAACACGTATGTCAGTGAATTTGAATCAGAGCGGCGAGAAACTCCCATCACCCCGCCACGCGCACCAAGTGTAGAGAAGGTAGAACATTCTTTAGATGATATTTCACTCGAAGACGATGCTAAAATTCATATTCTAAAATTACTTATTCAAGAGCTTACCGGCAAAGAAATTGATTGGTTCGACAAAAACGAAGTCAAGCAGCCTGACGCGAGCCAACCGGTAGAAGCAGCCACGAGTCAACCAGACGGCCCTATCGAATTTATCGTTGAACGACTAAACCATGAACATCAAAGTAACGACCTAAAGCTTGCGGGAGAGCTCAAGCTTGAAAGTGGTCGGGAGATCAGGTTTGAGTTCAAGTTGGCGTTTGATCAAACTCATACCGAGTATCAACGGTCAATTGAAACCATAAATATGAAAGACCCACTCGTGATTAGTTTTACTAACAAGCCGGTTTCATTAAGCGCTAGTGAACACGGCTTTGATATCGACGCGGATGGTGAACAAGATAAAATAGCACATCTTGACAAAGGGTTTGGCTATTTAGCACTTGATCGAAACAACAATGGCAAAATTGATAATGGCAACGAGCTTTTTGGTGCACTAAGTGGTAACGGCTTTAACGACCTTAGCCAATACGATGACGACACAAACGGGTTTATTGATGAAAACGACAGTATTTTTCAGTCGCTACATATATGGGTTAAAAATGAGAATGAAGACAAGCTTATATCGCTAAGTGAGGCAAATATTGGCGCCATAGGGCTACAACACGTCCAAACGCCGCTTAATATTCGTAACGACGGAGAACTCAAAGGCGCCGTCCGTCAGTCGGGATTTTATTTGAGTAATAACGGGCAAGTCGGTTTATTACAACAAATTGACCTTGTGGTTTAAGTCTTTACTTTAAACTTTGAATGTACAATTTAGTACGGGCCCATGTGTTTTGTCGAGTTATTTTAATTCAGTCGTTTACAAAGCACATGGCAGCCCCATATCCCTTACTTATTCGCTAGCAGACGTTTTTTCTCTTGCTTAAACTGTGCATTTAATTCATCAATTAATGCTAAAAGCACAGTTTGGTCATCATCACTTAGCGCTAACTTTGTTTGCAAACGCGAATCAAACGGGCTTTCAGCGATGTTCGATAAATGATTTAGGTATGCATCGGTATGCAACAACATTGCAGTCACTTTACTTTGAATATTAAACACACACACAGTGAGATCATTTGACGCCAGCATTTCTATTTGTTTAACCGCCAAGCTTATTTTTAATTGGTCATCTTGAACCGTCTGCCGAGTATTGCAGATAAGTGCCTGAAATTCTTTTTTGAGCTGAAGCTCTTTATTTGGATTATTTAGCTCTATCGCTGCGTTTGTATCTTCTAAAAAAGCTTTTGACGCTGCATCTAACTGCTCAGCGATTGCAGATTTATGACGAAAAATCATTTCGCCCAATAACGTTTGAAATACCAGTAGTTGCTTAGCCGTTATTTCGAATAATTTTAGGTGTGCATGCCCTGCTATATTATTCGTGACCGCATTCTCCTTTTGTTGATGCTGTTTAAAAAGAATAATAAAAATCAGCACAATAATCAGGCTTAAAGCAATTTGTGCGTTATTTTCAATCAGTAAAATAATGTCAGACATAAGTAGTGTTTGCTTTTTTGCTTAATTCAATCATGATTTTAAAGATTTTTGAAGCGTTATCAGTTAGTCTTGTCATTAAATATACATAAACATCACTACTGACACTCCCTGACAAACAAATCATTATTATTAGGGTCTGTTGATTTTTCAAGTTCGTTTTTACAGCAGCTTTATTGGGTTTTATACAAGGCAGAGGCTGCGTGGCATCGTTATTCTATGTGAGTCAGCCGATAACACAGTAGAAAACCCAATCAAGCGCTGCCGAACGGTTCTTTTGAGCGCACTTTTCTCATTCGCTTAGATTGCTAGGCCACACATCGAGCGCCGCGATAAAAGCACGTTCAAAAAGAACAAAAGTAGAACAGCAAAGATCTACAAACCCTATAAACAGCAAGGACAGTAATTATGATAACACTCTACGAATTTCCGCCCGCTTTTGGCCTTACCAACGCAAGCCCATTTGCGCTAAAGCTTGAAGCTTACTGCAAATTGGCCAAGATAGAATACCAAGTCAAATATCGTATTGATTCAGAAAAAATGCCAAAAAAGAAGTTTCCCGTGGCATTGATCAACAATGAATTAGTTGCCGATTCAAATATTATTCTCGCGCAATTAGATCAAACAGCGCAACTTGATGCTTCACTGAGCGACGAGCAGCATGCACTCGGTTATTTGATTAAAGAATTAATTGAAGAGAAGTTGTATTGGTGCTTAGTTTACAGCCGCTGGGTTGATGACGCGTTTTGGCCGACGACTAAAGCCGAGTTATTTTCAGAAATGCCCGGAATTCTCAAACTCTTTGTACCAAATTTAGTAAGAAAGAACTTAATTAAAAGCATTTATACGCAAGGACTTGGGCGGCATTCAAGAACGCAAATATATGATTTTGCAATTGAAGCAGTAGTACATTTGGCAAACTTATTGGGAGAAAAACCTTACTTTGTATCTGATTACATGACCCAATATGACTGCGCTGCCTATGCAACATTGACCAATTTACTAAATGGAAAACTTGAAACGCCAATAAAAGCAGCGATTGAGCAAAAGCCTAACTTAGTGGCTTACATCAATCGCTGTTATAAATCATGTGGTGTTTAGCTAGAATTAACGTCGTTAAGGTTTTAGCTTAAGTAAATTAAAATCAAATCATCGATTAAATAGATTAATTACACCCATTTAATCCATTAGAGCTTAAGTTAGTTAATTGGCATACTAAGCTCAGTTTAAAAATACAGATTTTAGAAGGGCGTACCATGTTGAAAGATATTTCAGGACAATCAGTACCACAAGTCACTTTACCAATTTTTGCTAACAACGAATGGCAAACAGTAACAACAGATGACTTATTTAAAGGCAAAACTGTGGTGGTATTTTCACTACCGGGCGCATTTACACCAACTTGTTCATCAACCCATTTGCCACGCTTTAACGAACTTGCCAATACCTTTAAAGCTAATGGCGTAGACGATATTTTGTGTGTATCGGTTAACGATAGCTTTGTTATGTCAGCATGGGCAGATGACCAAGAAGCTGACAATATTCGCTTAATTCCAGACGGTACAGGTGAATTTACGCACGGCATGGGCATGCTTGTTGACAAAAGCGCGATTGGCTTTGGTAAGCGCAGTTGGCGCTACTCAATGCTGGTAAAAGATGGCGTAATTGAAAAAATGTTTATTGAGCCAGAAGTAGACGGCGACCCGTTTGAAGTATCAGACGCCGATACCATGCTTGATTACATTAACCCTAATGCGGTTAAACCAAAGCCTGTTGCATTATTTACGAAACCTAATTGCCCATATTGCCAAAATGCAAAACGCTTACTCGATAAGCATGGTTTTAATTATGAAGAAATTGTATTGGGTAAAGACGCAACGTTAACAAGCTTAAAAGCTATGTCGGGGCGAGAAACCGTACCACAAGTCTTTATTGGTGGTAAGCACATTGGTGGCTCAGACGATTTAGAAAGCTACTTTCAGCGTTAATCATGTACAAAAGGCTGCATCTGCAGCCTTTTTAAAACCTAAACTCTACATTTAAATGAGCGCCGGTCTCATTATTAGTGCGTTCAAACCAATCGGCACGATGATGCACAATTTCTCCGGTGACTGCGAGCCAAGTTAACAATTCATACTCTAATGCCAAACTTAAGCCATACGCATTACCTTTGTCTGAAAAGTAAGACCCTACACAGGTTTTATCCCAGCCACAGCCCTTATTAATGGTTTTATTTTGCGCCACATCATAGTGTTCGATTAGATAATATTTACCCTCTACATCACCATTTTGATAAAACACACTACCGTACAACAACGCTTGGCGATTTAAGCGATATCCCGCAATCAGCGACAAGTCGTAACTTTTGTGTTCCATTGACCAATCATTGTATTGCTTTGTAGCACTTTCGCTGCGTTTATCCCAAATATAACCAAGGCTGCCAGCTAACGACAAGTTACCCGCTTTTTTCTCTTCAAGCGGTGCGCCTAGCATTTGATATTTTAAGCTAACTTGATTTTCACCGTTATCAACAAAACGTGCTTCTAAACCTTTTCCTAGTGTCATCGCTGCTGAGAAACGCAGTGTATTATCTCGCTCGCTCTTTTTATTTTTATTTATGGCAATTTGGTTTGAGCTATCAGAGCCCGCGGTAATGTTAAAATGGAAAGGTTGGCTATTAACTTCGGAGCTATTAAATCGCGCCATACGTGGTTTTACTTCAGGCGTCGATTCACAGCCTGCAAGCACAATACTTGATAATACCGTGCTTATGACAATCAGCTTGTTCAAAAGAAAGTCCTTTTAAATAAAATAGATGCCAATAATACGGTGGTTTTCTTTTCTAATTCAAACCATTGTGTAAATAAATGTAATAAGCAGTGATAATTAAAACACCTTGTATATCGATGACTACAACATAACTTACTGCGTCAATAGCGCGTAATAATGCACAGTAATAAATCAATAAAACATTACCAAAGTGGGAATGGGTTGGTGTTAACTAGAGTAGTTCAATACGAAATGTGTCCATATTTGGTGTACAATCCCACTTGGCATTTCGCTCATTACTAAGTTTAGATGCATCCCACTCCAAGCCACATATTTGGCCGCTTGCTTCGTTGACTATACGTGTTTGATTACTTTCATTCACCAGCCAAATTGAGATTAAGTCACCAGATGAGTTTTCATCAAATTTTGCATTGCGTTCATTAGCATGCTTAGACGAATCCCATTCAAACGCGCCTTTATTACCATTGGCGACTAAATAACCATCAGCTATTAATTTCTTGCCATCGTTAATGATGCCCGTAACTGTAAACGTCATTGGATCGGCATTGCCGGTACAATCCCATTTCGCATTACGCTCATTAAAAAAGCGGTTGTTATCCCATTCCAAACCACACGTTTCGCCGTTAACTTCGGTTATGATCACCAAAGGCAAGTTTTGACCGACCTTAATATTTGATTGCTGTGTTAAATATCTATTTTGCACATTGTTAAGTAAGGTGTTTAGTTCAGTACCTTGCCCTTTGTTATAAATAGTGCGCACTTCATCAAGACTAAGCGCACGGCGCCACACGGCAAAATCATCCAAATCGGCTTTTAAACTATAGGTATAGCTACCGGTACCATCTTGCCCAATATTCCAGTTTAGCTCTGAATTAATATCACCCACATTAGCAATATCACCAGCAATAATATTAAGCTCCCCAGTTGGACTTCCAGCGTACATAGTGGCAACACCATTTCGGTCAAACGTTGCAACCAGTAACCACCAGCCATTAAAGCTGTAATCTATTGGAACGATGTCTTTTCTGTCGGCACCTGATGACGCTAAATTAATTCCAAAGTCATCGCCATTACCTTCGTTAGCGAGTAATAATGTGCCGCGATTGGCCCCACTTACCCAATTTTTATTGCCAACAATCACTGGGTCACCGGCTTGGTCGCCACTCACTCTAAACCAGGTCATCAAGGTAAAGTTTGTATCTGTGCGAAAATCCAGTTCTGTTGGTTTTCCTAGTGTCAGGTATTCTTGGCCGTCGTTTAACTTTACATATTGACCAAACTTACCACCTGCTTGCACATTTGGTGTGCCGCCGCCTACTTGAGCGTGAAGCGCATTGCCTGATGCATCAAGATAATTGCCATCAAATGGTAAATAGGTTTTTAGGTCTTGCTTTATGCCATTATCGTTAACAACACGCACTAAGTTCCCCTGCACAACACCATCCATATTTTCCGGCACAGCTAAACCGTGATGAGTGAGTACTGTAGGCGCTGCATCATAATTATGAGGAACGCCCGCTAAATACCCTTGTTTAGCGGTTTTAGATGACACTAAAAATGGAATAGTATAGTTATCTGCTGCATGAATACCGTGCGATGAACCACGTCCACCGTGATCAGATGTCAGAACAATTTGCCAATCTTCACTGTCAAAATTAGGACGACTTTTAATTGCAGCCAATATGCGACCAATTTGACTATCAACATCGTTTATTTCATTAATATAACCGTCATCTGACGCCGCAAAACAACATGCATGCCCTGCACCGTCTACGTCATCGAGAAATAGAAATAATGCATCGACATTAGTCCCGTGCTGCCAATTTGACGCTTTAAAGGTGCCATTAATGATATCAACCGCATTTTGTGTATTCGTTGCATCATCTGCATCTATTTTTACGTCTGCGCTATTGGTAATTTGCATATCGGTGCTCCAAGTCACCAAATACGCAGTGTTAAGTGTTGGGTTTGCTTGCTCTAATAAGGTTAAATAATGTGGGTACGTGGCATAATTGCCTCCTGCCACATCATTATTACCTGTAACACCACTTTTACTTGATGTAACCCCTGTCATAATACCCACATGATTAGGACCACTGTTTGGCGCTGCGTCCTTCATAGTTTGCGCATAATGTGCAAATGCGGTGTTATAGCCATTCGCCCAATTTCCACTAATCAAGTTATCAAGATTAGGAGTATGCGCATTTTCAATACCGTCGCCACGTAACCCATCAACGGCTATCAGCAATGAATGTGTTTTTGCTAAGACAGAAGTGGACATTGCCACACCAGCAATCAACAACGACACTTTCGCGATTTGCTTTATTGGGTAACTGCACGACATGTTTTTTGTTTTCATAGTAATTCCTGTTAGTTTGACTTTTAATTTGGTCTAGACCAGATAAAACTTTATAGCTAACGTATTACTATTAAGTGATTTTGAAGTGACAAAGGAGTAACAATTTGATTAAAAATACATCCAAGCGTAATTGAACACATATCAAAATGGTATTGTAAAAATATATAAACAACAATGCATATGTTTCAGCTAATTTGTTAATATAGAAAGGCCTCTATTAACTAATTTTTACCATTTATGAAATCAAATTTAACATTAACTGCATTACTGATCTTTTTATTAACGGGATGTGGAAATACTGATTCAACAAGTGTTAGTACCAAACATATTTATATGAAAGCATATGTGTATGAAACAGAAGAAGATAATGAATCTTCTGCTTATATAAACGTAGTAATGCGGGAAGATAGCACGCTAAAACCTGAAATTTATTTAAGCGATGGAGAGTATTTAACAGCAAGCTTCGATGGAGAAAAAGAAGTAAGACTTGAAGAAAGAGAAATTGGAGAAGCAGTTTGGCCAATTTTCAGCTTAAGGGGTGTTTGGTCTGATTTTCGTTATACTGCCAGGATACCAACAAGTGGAGAAATAGGCACCTTTACAATTACATTTCACCGTTTAGATGGCTCAAAAATCCCAATGCGTGTAGAGATGGTAGAAAGAGTCATGCTCTCCTCTCCTACTCTAGATGATGTATTTTATGAAAATCAATCGATTCCATTACAGTGGAGTTTACCTTATTGGCGTGACACTCAAATGGAATTAGAGACACAGTTTTTTTGCCAAGATTATACCTACATAAAAGAACAAAAAAATTATGATATTGATGATAATGGCGATTACACCTTTCCAACCCATGAGCTTGTTGCTCTTTCAAATAAAACATACGAGATTAATCAAGATTCACGAACATCAAATGATTGCAATATGACGCTTAATTTAGTGCGATACAGATCAGTTCCACTAAGTAACAAATTCGCTAAAAGTAGTTATATTGAGGCAAGTAGGTCTTCAAATCGTAACGTAACAGTAAAGTTAGATTTATAACAATCTAAGTCAAACGAAATCTTGTAATAACTATTGGAACTAAGGTTATTGCAAATTTATAACTACGATTACTTAAACTGTGTGATTCACAGAGATCGTTTCAATCTGGCGATCTCTAAGTCTCTTTTGTAATTAGCATCTTGAACACGCTCTTTCGATAGGTCATATTCCTTTTGAACTTCATCTGAAAACGGTGAAGTAATAAGGCGGTGAAGTAATAATGGCGGTGAAGTAATAACTGAAGTAATAATGCCACCCACTTTAAAAGTAATACACGCTAATTTATACATAGCTAGAATTTAAAACTTAATCTGAGTTTTGAGCTGTAACTTTGTGTGTTTTGACTTATTAGAATGGGTGATTAGCAGTTTTTACCAAAAAAAACGCGGCAGTACTTTGGGCTTCGTTTAAACCCTGTTGAATGTACTTTGAAAGATGGTGGGCTTTGCGATTTATGCCAACAATGCCCGAGCATTGCTCACATTGGGTCGTCGTTTTTTCTCTAAGTGTTCACAGTACGCTGCCATCATGGCAGGTTTACCCACTGCACCATGAAATGATTTTGTAAACTGGGTGGTGAGTTTGAGCCAGTTTTCGGGGCTGATAGATAATCGATTGAGTAACGGGAGTGCATCAATTGGAATTGCACCGCGTTTATCCTCTCGCATAATGCGCCCTGTGAGCTCAACGAGTTCTAGATAACTATTTAATTCAAATGGTAAGCCTTTTGGCATGTGTTTTCGTGGATTACCAATAAACTTCATAAGCGGTTTAGGTTGCTCACCATTTAGCGCTGCTTTAATACGTTGTTGAATACTGGTGTGGTCTGATTTTTCAGGTGTGTTGGCTATTTTTGCACGTATTGGGTTTAAATCTACATACGCCATGCAGGCAGCAAGTGCGGCTTCATCAAGGAGTGCTTGCGATTTAAATCTCCCTTCCCAGAAGCGACCTGTGCAGTTATCTTCAAAATTGGCTTTTCTGGCTATGTCTTCGTTAAGTACACGCATGAACCAACTAATGTCCATGAGTCGTTTACGAAATGCATTCGTCATATCGTTTAGGGTAATGAGTTGTGCTGGGTCGAGTTTATCGCCTCTGAGGTATTTTTGCGTAAGTAAGTTGCCTTTAAAGAGTTTGTGCCAACGAATAATGACCGCTTTTTGAGTAAGGCGCTTCGCTTTCCTTTCATCAACATGCAGTACTATATGCGTGTGATTGCTCATGACAGCATAAGCACAAATATCAATGCAGAATACTTTGGCAAGTTGCAGAAGTTTTTCTTCAACCCAAGCGCGACGATGCTCGTAAGACTTGCCTGTGACCTTATCTTCACCGCATAAAAACGCGAGACGGACGCAACGGGAAATACAGTGGTAAAAAGGCGTATCAACCAAACTCACCTGATTTCGACGCGGAACTGCCATAAAACCACCTTTTGATAGAAAACCAAAACTGATTAAAGTTTAGTCATGATGTGGTTATTAAGCTAGTTAAGATGCGTGGCCATGTTATTTTGTCATCCACTTGCACCAGTTCATTACCGAATACATCGTATTCAGTGCTTGTTGTACTCCCATCAGGGTAGGTAGTTGTCGTGACACGGCCTTTGGCATCAAGCAATTAAAGGTGGGTGTCATCTTTAATTGGCCCTTGAGCGACAAGCATTTCTCCCGAAGCCCTCTGGTAGCTGTTCACACACTTTAATCGCATTAGTTAGTAAAGAACCACACCCTT
>NZ_LKBD01000007.1 GCF_001399975.1 Pseudoalteromonas sp. P1-9 | reverse complement strand
TATGTGAGTCAGCCGATAACACAGTAGAAAACCCAATCAAGCGCTGCCGAACGGTTCTTTTGAGCGCACTTTTCTCATTGTTGCCTACACGGATATAGGTAACGGGCGTGAGCAGGACGCGGAAGCTTTGCTCGATATTCGCTTAGATTGCTAGGCCACACATCGAGCGCCGCGATAAAAGCACGCTAAAAGAGAACAAAAATAGAGCAGCAAAGGTGGGCAGACCCTAGTCAAACGGCACTACAAGGGTAAAGCTTCAAGCGCGCTTTCATCTTTTTGAAGGTGCTAAATACGTTAGATTTTGCGACAGAATTCCCTAACCAATGTGGAATTTTTCCTGCGGGATCTGCAATCGCTTGATACTCAACAGAGATCGTATCAGCGCCTCGCTGATTAATTACCCAACTGGCAGCGACATGCTCAATGCGAATAACCCCTTCACGCTTTGCGTATTCGTTGTTAGCTGCTTGAATGCCTATTTGCATTTGTGTATTTGACGTTCTAAAAATACGTGAGTAAGTCACCATATCACGATTTTTAATCGGCCATGGCGCATTAAATTGAGTATAAACGATATGCTCGTTTTGTGATGGTGACTTTAGCACTTCGACACTATCTACATTGCTTAACCACTTGTCAGCATTGTCTGTATCAAGTAAAAGTGCTTCAAACGCTGCTAAGCACCCACTAGTCACGGTGTAGGCTTTTAACTTTAAAAGTCCATCGGGCAATTTTTGCTGGTAAACTTCAATTCCTTGTTTAATTTTTACTTGCTGCCACTCCAATGCACTCAGCGGAGTACAAAAAAGTAGCAGCAACAGCATAGTGCGCATATTATTGCCAGTAAGGCTCCAATTTTTGACTTGCAAGACGGCTATGTTCCATTGCTGCGAGCAAACCATCATTTTTTTGTTTTAACCAACCCAAAATACTGGTGAATTGCTCGGGTTCTTGCTGCGTTTCACACAACTGTTTTAAATAGTCGTATGTTGCCAATTCATCCATACCATGAATAATATCAAGCCAAGGGCCTCTAAATTCATCACGTAGCGGTCCTTCAAAAAGCTGCCCAAGGCAACAACCGCTGAGTAAATTACGATGTAATTTTTGACGTTTTGCAATGTAGCTTTCAGCGCTCACCACATCATGTGGTAATAAATGCTGCATTTCTTGCCAATCGTTTTCAAAAAGACGTGCTGCAATATCTTTTACAGGCGTGCCAGCAGCAACAATGTGTTCTTGTCCCCAGTCATCACGCCAACGCTTTTCAATTAAAAAGCGCGTTAAATCTAGAATAAGCTGATTGTAGCGTGGGCTGTGGAAAATTGCCTTTAACGCCTTACGCGACGGTTGCTCCGCCTTTAAGTTATCAATCACTTGCTCAAGCTCAGGCGCAGCCGAAATGCGTTTATAAAACGCATGTTTCTTTGACGTAAACGTTCGTAATTGAATCGCAGTTTCAACCCAAGAAAAGGTTTCTAATAGCCATTTAAGCTCTTTACGCAACGATTTAGTAATTTGTTTGTCAGCAACTTGTTCAAACAACCAAAAGCTATGACGAATAAGGCTAACCCCATCAACAATGCGTTTTAGTGTTTTTAATTTTGGCGAATCGATATAGCATTGCTCGTGTTTTTGCACAAACTCAATGCCGTATTGAAGGCACTTTTCAAGCGCGTCTTCTTGTGTCGCGTTTTCATCTAACTGTACATAGCCTAAGAATGTATCAGCCATTAATGGCGCATCGTCCGCTAAACGGTAGCCTCGTGCGGCTTTACTGTATAGCCCTAAACGTACTTCACTACAGTTAATTAACTTATTTGCTAATTCAAATAACTCTTTGCGATCACCACTTACCAATTCCATTTCCACTTCGCAAATCGGCACACTCTGGCCTGAAGCAGAAATATCACCTTTATCCAATACCAATTCAATTTCAGTACCTGAGTCGGTTTCTAATAACCAAGTACGACGAATAAAGTTAGTGTTAAAAATAGAGAAAAGGTTTTCACTAATAGTGCCTGGCTCCATGCCAGCAGGCCAAATTGAGGTATCAAATAACTCAATGTTTGGGCGCGAATTATTAATTGGCACATTGTATTCTGGACGTTGATGAAAGCCACCAACCACTTTACCTGCCAACTTAATTGTTTGCTCACATTCGCCGTCAACACAACGCGTGCGTAAGCCGATATCTAGCGCTCTTAATTCTCTGCTTGGAGTATCAAAGTATGCGTTTTGTAAGTTGCGAGAAGCTTTATTACTGACTTTTTTTGAAAACTGGGTAATCAGTGCTGGCAGTTGAGAAATAACTTGTTCTGAAACTAAAAATTTCAGCTCAATTTCAGTATCCATTAGCTGGAGGGTTGACCTATTTTATTAGCAAAGCCTAAGTAAAACCAAATATCGGGCTAAATGCAACCTTTTGTGCATCGACTTACAAACAACTACTAAATTATGAACTATTGCGTGATTGCGCTGCGCGACTTGCTATTGCGCGGTGAAATCCATACTATGAAGCCTCAAATACCAATTCACTTAAATAGCTAGTCATTTTAGCGGGCTAAATATCATGCTAACTGCGTTGGAATTGATCGATGTAAAATAACTACATCAGACAAATCCCGCCTTGTTAGTACCTCATTTATCCAGCGCTATAAGTTAGTTACATATTTAAACGACTTGGTAAATTTATCGGACAACAACAATAAAACAGGATCCTCTCAATGTTTAAACCGATTGCTGCATTTCTTTTATTAGCGAGTTTAAGCACAGCTATCCACGCAGAAACGCAAACTAACGACGAATCAGCAACTGAAGTACTGGAAGTACAAACAACTGGAAGCGCATCTTCTTCAACTGCTTATATTACCGACAACCTATTTGTTTATATGCACTCAGGTCCAGGTAAAAATTATCGCATTCTTGGTTCTGTGCAAGCTGGTACCGAATTGCAGTTGCTCGATGAAAATAAAGAAACGGGCTATAGCCAAGTAAAAGATAGCCGCGGTCGTACAGGTTGGATTGATAAACGTAATATCAGCAAGCGTCCAGGTTTAGCACAACAAAACCTTAAGCTAAAAAATCAATTAGCTGATTTACAAGCAGAGCTAAATTCAAGCCAGCGTGATATGCCGGTACTACGTCAAACTGCCAATGACTTAGAAGTTAAAAACCGTGAACTCAATGCTGAAATTGAAAAGCTAAATGCCCAAATTTCAAGCTCACGTAATCAAAAGCAACAAGCCAGTGAAAAACAGCAAAAGCAGCTATTGATTTATGGCGGCGGTATTGCATTTATTGGTATTTTACTGGGGATTATCATCACAATCGTGTTATCGCGACGCAAACGTTACGACGGTTGGGCGTAATAACTAGGCAATACAAAAAAAGCGCTTAACTAGCGCTTTTTTTGTATCTGGTATCCCGCACTCAATAAGCGTGTGAGTAAACCTTATACCTATTGCATAAATTTGTGAGTCATTTGCTACGAAAGCAAAACCACTCAGAAATAAAACAGGTAATTTTTAATAAATCCGGGATTACTCTTCCACCTGCACGGTTAACCCTACATCTTGCTTAACATGCTCAATCACCATGTAAGTACGGTTGGTGCCAACACCTGGCGTATCTACAATTTTACCAAGCACTTCACGGTATTCAATCATATCGCCTACGCGTATTTTTAGTAGGTAATCGTATCCACCCGCAACCATATCACACGACACCACTTGACCAATGCGCATAATATGCTGTTTGAAAATATCAAATGCGGCTTCGGTTGATTCTTTTAAAGTGACTTCAACGTGGGCAACCACATTTTGTTTCAGCTTGGTAGCATTTAAACGTGCACCATAACCTTCAATATAACCGTCGTCTTCAAGCTTTTTAACCCTTTCAAGGCACGGGCTTGGGCTTAAGTTAACTTGTTTCGCTAAATTTACGTTAGAAATTCGGCCATTTTTTTGTAAAACATCTAAAATTGCTAAATCGATTCGATCGAGCACACGTGTTCTGATAGAGGTAGTCATACAGAATATTATTTGGCATCTTTTGAACAATTCCCTGTAAATTACCGGATATAGCCAAAATACGCCAGCACATTCTGCTGAAAAGAAATTACACTACGCCCCTATTTTATAAATTTAACCTATTTTATTTTGAGGGTTTCTTTATGCTTTACAATGGTGATTTAACTACCAAATGTCCGATCCGCCAGCAGATCCGTGACTTTTACCGTATTGATGAAGACCAAGTTATTGACCATATTCTGCCACTTGCAGAAGTTGGTGTTAGCGCGCGCAGCCGTGCATGGGAACGTGCACGCCAAATGGTATTAAATATTCGTAACGATCAGGAAGGTCAAGGTGGTGTTGATGCACTACTTAACGAATACTCACTGTCTTCTGAAGAAGGCGTGGTATTAATGTGCCTTGCTGAAGCATTGCTACGTGTACCAGATAAAGAAACTCAAGATAGCCTTATTCGCGATAAGCTAGCAAACGGCGACTGGAGCTCTCACTTAGGTAACAGCGACTCTCTGTTTGTAAATGCATCAAGCTGGGGCCTGTTATTAACAGGTAAAATGGTTAACTATGCAGACAAAAACAAAGAAGAGCAGTTCGGCTTATTAAAGCGCACTATGGGTCGTATTGGTGAGCCTGCTATTCGTAAATCAGTGCAATATGCCATGAAGATCATGGGTAAGCAGTTTGTTATGGGTACTACCATTGAAGAAGCTGTAGAGCGCGCTAAAGATAAAGAAGCAAAAGGATACGCATACTCTTACGATATGCTCGGTGAAGGCGCCCGCACTATGGCGGATGCTGAGCGTTATTTTAATAGCTATAAAATGGCAATTCACGCTATCGGTAAAGCAGCTAATGGTCGCGGCCCTATAAAAAGCCCAGGTATTTCTGTAAAACTATCAGCTATTCACCCTCGTTATGAGTTCACACACCGTGAACGCGTAATGGAAGAACTTGTGCCTAAGCTTAAAGAGCTAGCACTAACAGCAAAACAGTATGACATTAACTTTACAGTTGATGCCGAAGAAGCTGACCGTTTAGATATCTCTTTAGATGTTATTGAAGCGGTATTCTCTGACGATGCTCTTGGCAATTGGGCTGGTTTTGGTTTAGCGGTTCAGGCTTACCAAAAGCGTGCTATTTTTGTAATCGACTGGTTAGAAGCACTTTGTCGCCGTGTAAATCGTAAAATGATGGTTCGCCTTGTAAAAGGTGCTTACTGGGATACTGAAGTAAAGCTTACACAAGCAGATGGCCTTGAAGATTACCCAGTATTTACACGTAAAGCGACAACTGACGTGTCTTACAAAGCGTGTGCAATTAAGCTAATGAAAGCACGTGATATGATTTTCCCGCAGTTTGCAACGCACAATGCGTACTCAGCAGCCACTATTTTAGAACTTGCTGATGGCAACTATTCAAACTTTGAATTCCAGCGTTTGCACGGTATGGGCGAATCATTATTCGACCAAGTTGTAACGCAAGATCGTGTTCAATGTCGTGTATACGCACCAGTAGGTCAACACGAAGACTTACTTGCATACTTAGTACGTCGTCTATTGGAAAACGGCGCTAACTCATCATTTGTAAATGCCATTGTTGATGAATCTCAGCCAGTAGAATCACTGCTTGAAGATCCTGTTGAAAAAATTCAACGTGTTCGCAATAAGCGCAACCCGCAAATCGTTTTACCAAAAGACTTATTTGGTGAAGAGCGTCAAAACTCTAAAGGTTTAGATTTAACCAACATTAACCATATTACGCCATTCAAAGCGAGTATTGACAAATGGGTTGCTGAAAATCTGATGACTCATGCCGATGTGCCTGAAGGTCACGAAGCGGTAATTAACCCAGCAAACCACGCTGAGGTGCTTGGTTCTATTCGTCACCAAGACGAAGCTGAAATGAAAGCCCTTGTTGATACAGCTGAATCAGCTTTCCAATCTTGGTCTCAAACGCCAGTTGCTGATCGCGCTGAAATCTTACGTCGCACAGGTGACATTTTAGAGCGTCACCGCGATGAACTGATTGCACTGTGTATCAAAGAAGCAGGTAAAGTGGCACAAGATGGCATTGACGAGGTACGTGAAGCTGTTGATTTTTGTCGTTACTATGCAGCAAAGGCTGAAGAGCTTGCGGCTGACCCACGCTTTTCACCACGTGGTGTAATTTTATGTATCAGCCCATGGAACTTCCCACTTGCGATTTTCTTAGGCCAAGTAGCAGCTGCAATCGCAACAGGTAACTCTGTAATTGCAAAACCAGCAGAGCAAACATCACTTGTTGCACTTCGTGCAATTGAGTTAATGCGTGACGTTGGCTTACCAAAAGACGTAGTACAGCCTGTTATTGCTCGTGGTAGCAAAGTAGGTCAGGTAATTATTCCTGACGAGCGCGTACAAGCAGTCATGTTTACAGGTTCAACTGAAACAGGTACACGCATTGCGCAAACCTTAGCAGAACGCGGTGGCGACCAAGTACCTCTGATTGCTGAAACGGGTGGTCAAAACTGTATGATCGTTGATTCTACCGCGCTACCAGAGCAAGTAGTTGACGATATTATATCTTCTGGCTTCCAGTCAGCAGGTCAGCGCTGTTCTGCACTACGCGTATTATTCGTACAAGATGAAATCGCAGACAAAGTAATCAACATGATTAAAGGCGCGATGAAAGAGCTACACGTTGGCGACCCTGCTTACCTATCAACAGATGTGGGCCCGGTTATCGACCAAAAAGCACTAGATGCACTAAATGAACACGTTGAATACTTAAAAGATAAAGCGACACTGCATTTTGAATGCCCTATTCCGGCTGAAGATGAAAATGGTCACTTCTTCTTTGCACCACGTTTATACGAAATCAGTGATTTATCGGTATTAACCAAAGAAGTATTTGGTCCATGTGTACACGTAATTCGTTTCAAAGGCACTGAAATTGATAACGTAATCAACCAAGTAAACAGCACTGGTTTTGGCTTAACTATGGGTATTCACACCCGTATCGAAGAGCGTGCTGAATACTTAGCTAAACAATCACGTGCAGGTAACATTTACGTAAACCGCAATATGATTGGTGCCGTTGTTGGTGTGCAACCATTTGGTGGTCGCGGCCTATCAGGTACTGGCCCTAAAGCAGGTGGTCCAACTTATCTAACACGTTTAGTAAAAGAAAATGCTGCACCTGAAAACGTTCAAGCTACTAATATCAACCTTGATGGCGAAGCAATTGTCGATGACAGTCACGCAGTTGAACGCGTTAATCAAATGATGGTTAACTCAATTCGCGATGAAAAAACTTGGCGCGCAACCAGCTTAAACGACCGTATTTCTGTATGTCGTCAGATGCTGGCTAAAATCGCACAAGTTGAAATCATGGATAAGCTTGCTGACGATTTAACGCAAACAATTGCCGATGCACGTAGTCAGCTTGACCGTATTGAAAAACGTTTAGCCAAAGGCACGGTATTACCAGGTCCAACAGGTGAATCAAACACAATTTACCTAGAGCCGCGCGGCTGTGTTGTTTGCTACGCAGATAAAGATACCTCATTTAACTTCTGGGTATTATCAATCGTAACGGCGATTGCAGCGGGTAATACTGTAATTACCGTGGTGTCTGACCTATTCCACGAAGAAGCATTAGCTTTCCGTGCTAAGTTATTAGCATGCGGTGTTGCTGAGGGCGTTTTACAAGTGGCTAAACTGTCTGAGTTTAATGCAACACTTGCTCATCCGCACGTTGCAGGTGCTGTAATCGGCAGTGGTTGTGAGCGTAAAGCACATGTAAACGAAAAACTGGCTGCACGCTCTGGCGCTATTTTACCAGTGATCAGTGCACAGTATTACGACACACTAATCAATCGCTTAGTTACTGAGAAAACCATCAGTATTGATACCACAGCATCCGGTGGTAACACATCACTAATGACGCTAACTGACGAAGATTAATCTAAAGCTCGGGAAACCGGCTTGTTAAGCAAAATAAAAGGGCTAAGTGTAAACTTCAGCCCTTTTCTTTTATCTTCCGCTTAATTTTCAGCATAATGTTTGCTAATTTTAAAGGTAATCTAAATTCAAAGATGTACTGCCAATGTTAAAAACCATTTTAATATCTGAACTTAAACCCGGTATGTATGTGCAAGGGGTTGTAAAGCAACAAGGTAGTGTAAAAGTTAAGTCAGAAGGCTGGGTAAGGACACAAGCCGCCATCTATAAATTAGCGAAATCAGGTATTTTAGAAGTGTCTGTCGATCCGGATAAATTTATTGATTTAAATGCAGAAAAAAACAACAATTCCAGCGAGAACGTAATCGAAACGCCTAAATTTGACCCAACCAAAGCAACGGCGAGTTTCTCAAGCGAAGCAAATAAAGCAAAAAAACTTTATACCGAAGCGAAACAACTACAGTCAAAAGCATTTGACGATATTCGCGCAGGACGCAAAATTGACGTTGCACCATTTAAACAAGTTGCTAACGGCTTTATTGATTCGGTTTTTCGCAATCAAGATGCCCTCGCCTGTATGACCCGCATTCGTGAAAAAGATGCTTATTTGCTAGAGCACTCAATTAATGTATCGGTATTAATGAGTATTTTTGCCAAGCACATGGGGTTTGAGCGTGAGGTTATTCATGAACTAGCAACGGGTGCACTGTTACATGACATTGGCAAAATTAAAGTTCCTGACGCGATTTTAAATAAACCAGGCAAACTAACCAATGCTGAATTTGATGAGATTAAACGTCACGCGCTTTACAGCAAAGAGATTTTAGAAGAGTCAGAACTCAGTGATATCGCCATTCAAGTTGCAGGTTTTCACCATGAGCGCTTAGATGGTAAAGGCTACCCATTTGGCTTAAAAGGTGATGAGATAAATCAGTATGTGCGTATGATATCAATCGTCGACGTATATGACGCACTAACTGCAAAACGAGTATATAAAGACGGGATGAACCCGATCCAAGCGTTTAAAATTATACGAAGTGACTGCCCAAATAGTTTTGATAGCGAATTAGTCGCACGCTTTATTCAATGCATTGGCATTCACCCTGTGGGCACGTTAGTAAAATTAAAAAGCCAAAAACTAGGCATTGTATCGCAAAGTAACTTTGAACAGCCGTTAAAACCTACAGTAAAAGTATTCTACAGTGCAAAACATCAACATTACACTGAAGTACAAGACCTCAATTTAGCCAGCAACCGCATTGACGACGAGCTTGAGTCATCTATCAAATCAGAAGACTTTGGCATTGATTTAATTAAATTCTTCCGCAATGCTTTTTTTGATTAAGATACATGAGCATCACACCAGACGGTAAAGTAAAATTGCCCATTACTAAATTAGAGGTGGGCGATTTTGTTGAAGAAGTAACTAAACAATTAGGCGCTGTCAAAGTAGTGCAAACAGGCTTAGTAAGAAATTACTTTGCACTGCAAGCGCTAAAGAAAAAAGGCGTAATAGAAGTACTTGTCGACCCAAGTCGTTCTAAAAAAAGCATACAACAACAAACAACAACGTTTACTAAAAAAAACAAAATTGAGAGTCAAATAGAAGCGGCACTTGATTGGCAAGATCGAGCGCATGCGATCATTGATGATACATTAGAGCGCGCAAAATCCCATACTCCAATTGATATTTCGGGGTTACAAAGTTTAGCGCAGCAAGTATTAACACTGACACGACAACATAAAGAAGCAGTGGCCTTAGTGGTACGCTGTAAAATGTCTAACGCTTTGCTCAACAGTCATTTACTACGGGTGGCGGTAAGCTTGGCACAGTTTTGTATTCATCAAAACTACCAGCCGTTAGCAAGCGAGCACATGGTGCTTGCAGGGCTGCTTTCACGCGTTGGATACCAAATGCTGCCTGACAATTTACGCCTTCCTGACGACAAACTTGCACCAATGTTGAGAGTTAAAAAGCAACAACATATTGCACAATTACAAAAACTATTGCGCGTCAGTGGTCAGCCCGATGAACATGTTTTACGCTTAATTTCAGAGCAAAATGAGCTACTTGATGGCAGTGGTTATCCGAACCAATTAGATTTTGATAAACTCAATTCAGCGCAGCGCATTTTTAGCATCGCCATTATGTACGACAGTTTAGTTTATGGCTTTGACCATGCTAAAGCCGTTGGCAGCGCTGCTGCATATCGTGAATTAATGGAGCATTCACCGAACCACTACGACCCAGATTTACTGCAAACCTTTATTCAAGCTATTGGGGTTTATCCAGCGGGGACATTAGTTAAATTATGCTCAGGTCGCATTGCGCTCGTTGTTGAAAATCAACAGCAACTAACAAAACCTCGGGTGAAAGTATTTTACAACGCCGAATTTAATCATCACTTGGCAGTGCGCATAATTGATTTAGCGGAATCTGATGACAGCATTGAAGGCACGGCAAGTGCCCAGCGTTATGATTTAGATATAGCTGATTTGATCTCAGAAGACGGGATTTAATGGCCGTTTTAAAACTGCCAATCTTCCATCGCAGCCAAACTAAACTCCACACCGTCGTACTGCATTAAGGTTTGTTCTGCGGCAATATCAATAATGTAAACGCCATTAATATTGTCGCCCACTTTGAGTTCTCGGTCGTTAACCTTTATCCAACTGCGACTAGGTTCTGAAGCAAATACATGCGCTTGATAACGCATTTCGGGAATACGCGATCTAAATGCCTCAGGTAATAATTGAATAGGCGACACTTGTGCCGAAGCCGATGAACCTGAAATCACTTGTTGTTCTAATGGTTCATTTTGCGCCTGCTCAAATGCTTCGCTAAACGCATCAATTAAGGCGTTGGTTTGCTCTCTTTGTTCTTTTGCTTGCTGATAGCCAACCACTTTATATTCAGATAAATCGGCTTCATCTTGCGTATTTTCATCTGCTTTACGTTGTGATTTTTCACCTGGTGTCGGTTCGACAACAGGTTGCGCATTTGCAGCCACTGGCTGAGTGTAAACTGGCACAGGAACCAGTTGGTATTGAATTTGTTGCTGGGTGCCTGACGTTGCTGGCACTTGCGGCTGAAGAGGCATTATAACTTGGTTACTTGGCGTTGCCTTGTTTTGTACAACTTCCGTTTCAATCGCAGGTTTCGTTTGCTGAGTCTGTAATCCTTTACCGATAAAAAAACCCAATGTAAGAGTCAGTAAAAAACCTAAAAATAACGCCAAATTACGGTAAAAACGTAATTTTTTACTTAACAGGTATTCCTGTTGATAATCACCTTGCATTGGCGCAGCACCTCGGCTCGAAGTTTCATTTTGCTTTAACGCATCAAGAATATAAGACATACATACTTCTTTTAAAAAATAAACGACAAACCAATGCCCGTTAATACAGCGACTATAGCAAAGCAGGCATACATCCACACCTGATAATTTGCACCTGATGAGGCCGCTACTGACGCCTCAAGCGGTAATATTTCAGTTGCCGCTGTTGCTATCATGGTTTTGTTAACCTGTTTACGACTATTAGCAAACGCCCCCATTAAGGCTCGTTCGCACAATAAATTGATAAGCCGCGGGATCCCACCAGTTAATTGGTGAATACGTTTAATTGCTGAGTTTTCAAATAACATGGTATCGCAGCCTGCGATATGTAAACGATGTTTGATATATGCAAATACTTCAGACTCATTAAGTGGCATTAAATGGTAGCGAGCGGTAATACGCTGAGCTAATTGCCTTAACTCGTTACGTTTTAACAAAGTTTGCAGCTCTGGCTGACCAACTAAAATAATTTGCAGTAATTTACGCTGATTAGTTTCTAAATTAGTAAGTAAGCGCAACTGTTCAAGCACTGCACCACTTAAATGCTGAGCTTCATCAATGATGAGCATCGTGCGTTTGTCTTGGCTATGGTTTTTTAACAGTCGATTTTTGATTTTATCGGTCAAATTTTTAAGCGTCGCCTCTGACTTTTTATAACGAATACGCAATTCATCACAAATGCTCGCAAGTAACTCTAACTCAGACAACGATGGATTTAACACAAACGCCACCTGAGTTTCATCACCTATGCTTTCGAGCATGCAGCGCGTTACCGTTGTTTTGCCAGTTCCGACCTCGCCCGTAAGCAGCACAAAACCGCCGGCATCACCTAAACCATAAGTTAAATGAGACAACGCTTCTTTATGACGTTCACTTAAAAAGAGGTAGTCAGGATTCGGTGCGATGGAAAATGGCTGATCCGTTAAGCCAAAATAATCTAAATACACTTACTTCAATACGCTTAATAAAAACTCAGCCTATCATACCAATTCACCAACGAATTCCAAATTATGATAGGATTTCAATCATTATCGTTATTTATTATGTGTGAACCTAACACAATGAAAATATACCTAGTTGGCGGCGCAGTAAGAGACAAACTATTAAATCGCCCAATTAAAGAGTCAGATTATGTGGTAGTTGGTAGTACACCAGATGAATTATTAGCGCTTAGCTACCAGCAAGTTGGCAGTGACTTTCCTGTATTTTTACACCCAGAAACAAAAGACGAATACGCACTGGCAAGAACCGAACGAAAATCAGGGCAAGGCTACACTGGTTTTATTTGCGACTTTACGCCAGATGTCACACTGGAAGAAGATTTAATTCGCCGCGACCTAACCGTAAATGCTATGGCTGAAGATGAAAACGGCAATATTATCGACCCTTTCAATGGACAAGCCGATTTAGAACAAAAGCGTCTTCGTCATGTAAGCGATGCATTTTGTGAAGATCCTCTGCGCATTTTGCGTGTTGCACGCTTTGCGGCTCGCTATCATTATTTAGGCTTTACTATCGCGCCAGAGACAGTATTACTAATGCAAGAAATGGTCGCCAAAGGTGAAATTAACACCCTAACCAAAGAGCGAATTTGGCTGGAAATTGAAAAATCCCTTGATGATGGTGCGATTAATGTGTTCACCGATGTGCTTGCAGAGATTAACGCGCTACCAATTATTTTGCCGCCACTGGCAAACCACTGGTCATCTGATTACAGCCAAAAACTTGCAACTTTGTTAACGAAAGTAGCTAGCGAAAACCAACTTGTTATCGCCTTTTGTTTATGGCTCAAAGAGATTCAGCCAACTGAGGTAAAAATACTTTCAGATAGTTTACGTTTACCCAATGCCTATGTTGATGCACTGAGCTTATTTACCACCTTTGCGCCTATTTTTAAGCACACCCAAGCATCTGTAGAACAAGTACTGGCACTCTTTAATCAGGCAGATGTTTGGCGACGCCCTGAGCGTTTAAACTTATTTATTGAAACCTTTGCCTTGCTAGGAGAAGAACACGCAGTTTTAGCTCGTAAACTACAAAGTGCAGCAATAAAAGCCACCGCTATCGATGTACAAGCTATTATTAAACAAGGTTTTAAAGGCGCCGAAATAAAACAACAGCTAGCGCGTGCAAGAGAACAGGCTATAGCTGGTATATTTGAATAAAGCTTATATTAAGCGGTACTTATTCTGAATAGGTCAAACTATCTAAAAATAAAAAGGCTAAGCATCTCGCTTAGCCTTTTTATTTTTTTAATCCTACAAACTTACATTAAGCGCTAATATAACCAAGCCCTATTAGTGCGAACAAAGCGAACCCTAAAATTAATCGGTAAATAACAAATGGCAACATGCCCATGCGCTCAATGAACTTTAAGAATAGAAAAATACAGGTATAAGCTGAAACAAACGACAGCGCCGTACCTAAAATCAGTGCATACCAATCAACAGCTGTATTGTCTAAAATCAGCTTGATAATCATCACTAGCCCTAAACCACCAATAACGGGAATAGACATTAAGAACGCAAAACGCGCTGCGCTTTTTTTATCAAGCCCTAACAATAAACCCGCGGTAATAGTAATACCTGAACGTGAAGTACCCGGAATTAAGGCAACCGCCTGCGCAAGGCCAATCAGTAAGGCTGCTTTCCATTTAATATCGAAAATGTTCTTGTGTTCTTTTGCTTTAATATCGGCATACCAAAGCGCTAAACCAAAAACGATGGTTGTCGTTGCAATCACCGCAGCACCACGCGTGTTAGCTTCTATAAAGTCTTTTGCGAGACCTGCAACTAAACCGGCTGGAATAGTTGCCAGAATAATATACCAGCCAAGTTTACTTTCTGCTGTGTGGCCCTTTCCGGCACAAGACTTAAACCATGCAGAGAGTATTTGAACTACGTCTTTACGAAAATAAATAAGTACTGCGAATAATGTTCCAACGTGTACTGCGATATCGAACGCCTGACCTTGATCTTGCCAGCCAAGTAATTGACTCGGTAAAATAAGGTGGCCTGAACTTGAAATAGGCAAAAATTCAGTAAATCCTTGAATAAGTGCCAGCACGACAATTTCAATCAGTCCCATTTATTTTAAATCTCCACTTTCCACAATTTTTGCTTATTTTTATTATAATTTTGCCACAATTCACCAATGCTCAGGTTCACCGTAGGGTGGATAAAGTCACTGGCTATTTCGGCAAGAGGCCAGAGTACAAACGCATTTTTGGTAATTTCATCACGCGGCAATTGCGCTGGCGCGTCACAAATCACATCGTCAAAAAACAATAAATCCAGATCGAGTGTACGCGGGCTAAATTTTTTATCGGCGGGGGTGCGACCATTGTCTCGTTCAATTTGTTTCAGGCGAGCACATACTTCTTCAAGCGGTAAATTGGTTGTCGCAGCTGCCACAAGGTTATAAAAATTATTCCCTTCAAAGCCAACCGATTCACTTTCAAAAACACTTGAGTAAATAACATTATCAAAATGCTGAGGTAAAATAGCTAAAGCAGCTTTGATGTAATGCTCTTTATTGATATTAGAGCCAATACTGATAAAAATCTGTGCCATTAGCTTTGCTTTTTACGCGTGATTTCAATACCCACAGTTTGCGCTTCAAGTACTGCTTGGGGTTTTGAGATTCGCAATGTCACTTGCGACACAGCAAACTCATTTAAGATGATAGTAGTTAGTTGCTCGGCTAACGTCTCTAGTAATTCAACTTGCGTCGATTCACAGTGAGCAATAATGCGTGCTGACACTTTGGCATAATCAACTACATCATCAACATTGTCAGACTTCGCAGCTTGGGCAAAATTTGTCAGCATTTCAACATCAAAAAACAAAGGTTGTTTCGCTTGTTTTTCAAAATCAAACACGCCAATAATGGTATTAACCTGTAATTGACTAATAAAAACCTTATCTTGCACCCGTATTCACCCCGATTATACTGTGGTCGGATACCAATTAGAGAAAAAAATAGGTACTCTTATGGGTAAATCCGCTAAAAAGAATCAGCGGCAGATAATAGCCTATATTTGCTAAAGAAAAAATAAGGAACGCTGTGTTAGCAAGCTTAATGATTGTCTTTGCCTATCTGTTTGGCTCAATTTCTTCAGCAGTGCTCATCTGTAAGCTGTTTCGCTTACCTGATCCCAGAACAACCGGTTCTAATAACCCAGGCGCAACCAATGTTTATCGTATTGGCGGCAAACTACCTGCAAGCTTAGTACTGATATTTGATGTGCTGAAAGGCACAATCCCAGTATATGGTGCTTACTTTCTTAAGATAGAGCCTCTTTATTTAGGTTTTATTGCAATTGCTGCATGTCTTGGTCACATTTACCCGATTTTCTTTGGCTTTAAAGGCGGTAAGGCTGTGGCAACCGCGTTTGGTAGCTTGCTACCCATAGGTTTTACTTTGGCCGGCTTATTAATTTTAACCTGGCTTGGTTTAATTTGGTTAACCGGATACTCTTCTCTAGCCGCCATTATTACCGTAAGTTTAGCGCCTTTATTTACTTGGTTTATAAAACCGCTTTATGTTTTGCCTGTAACCATGCTGGCAGCGCTGATTGTATTTCGCCATCGTGCTAACGTTATACGCTTGCTTAAAGGCACTGAGCCAAAAGTAAAATCAAAAAAAGCCGAGTAATCTCGGCTTTTTATTTGATAAACGTTAACTTCAACAGCGGCTAATTCGAAAAATTAAACTGATTCCAATTCATCAAGCGGCCAGCGAGGCTTTGCGCGCATATCAAGTGGCGCATACTGCTTTGCTTTCAAGCGTTGCATGCCTGCGTAAGCAATCATTGCACCATTGTCTGTACAAAACTCAGTGCGCGGGTAATAAACACGGCCTTGCATACCTGTCATCACTTTCTCTAACGTTTCACGTAAATAAACGTTTGCACTTACGCCGCCAGCAATCACTAGACGCTTAATACCGTATTCTTTCAGAGCACGTTTACATTTAATTACTAAGGTATCAATTACTGCCGTTTGAAACGCATGGGCGATATTGGCCTTCACTTGCTCAGAAATATTGCCATCTTCGTCTTTTTCTTTATTAATGGTATTTGCAGCGAAGGTTTTTAACCCGCTAAAACTCATATCAAGGCCAGGTCTATCGGTCATTGGACGCGGGAAACGATAAACTTCAGGTTCGCCTTGTTCTGCAAGCTTGGCAAGCAATGGGCCGCCAGGATAATCTAACCCTAATAATTTAGCTGTTTTATCAAACGCTTCACCCGCAGCATCATCAATTGACTCACCAAGAATCGTGTATTGACCGATACCGTCAACTTTTACAATCATGCTGTGGCCACCGGATACAAGTAGCGCAATAAATGGAAACTCTGGTACATCTTCATCAAGCATAGGCGCCAATAAATGGCCCTCCATATGATGCACTGCTACAGCGGGCACATCCCAACCATAAGCAAGCGAACGACCAATAGATGAACCTACTAATAACGCACCTACCAAACCTGGTCCTGCAGTATACGCAACACCATCTAAATCTTCTGGTCCACAACCAGCTTGTTTAAATGCAGCCTCAATTAAAGGAATAGTCTTACGTACGTGATCACGCGATGCCAGTTCTGGTACAACACCACCATAATCTGCATGCACTTTCACTTGAGAATACAACTGATGAGCCAGCAAACCTTTTTCATCGTCATAAATCGCGATTCCCGTCTCATCACAAGACGACTCAATACCCAAAATACGCAAGTTTCTCTCCTAAAATAACAATTAAATACCCAATCAAAGCACGCTCAATTAAGTTAAGGCGGCGATTTTACAAGCTTTAAGATTTTTTGTCAGCTTTTTACCATCTTTGGTATAATTATTCTTTACATTGCGTGGTGCTTCAGATTACAATGCCGCACCATTTTTGAACTAGTCGGTTAAATCTTAACCGAGATGAGTGGCACTAGCTAAAGTTTTAGCTAATAAAACTCATTTAAGTAGAAACATATTACTAAGTAGGTGATTTTTTAATGCCAGTTATTAAAGTTAGAGAAAACGAGCCGTTTGACGTTGCTCTTCGCCGTTTTAAGCGTTCATGTGAAAAAGCAGGTATCCTTTCAGAAGTTCGTCGTCGCGAGCACTATGAAAAGCCAACAGCTGAGCGTAAGCGCAAAAAAGCAGCTGCGGTAAAGCGTCACATGAAGAAGCTTTCTCGCGAAAACGCTCGTCGCGTAAAACTTTACTAATCTAGATTAGGTCTTGTAAATGAGCCTTTTAGCACAACTTAAAGATGCACAAAAAGATGCAATGCGCGCTAAAGACAAAATTCGTCTTGGTGCAATTCGCATGGTTTTAGCAGCTATTAAGCAAAAAGAAATCGATGAGCAAGTTACGCTAGGTGACGCTGAAATCACGTCTATTCTAGTGAAGCTTGTAAAGCAGCGTAAAGATTCTGAATCTCAGTATCGCGACGCCGGCCGCGAGGACTTAGCTGAAGTTGAAGCTAATGAGATTAAAGTACTTGAAGCGTTTTTACCAAAACCGCTTACTGATGAAGAAATTCTTACTTTAATTGATGAATGTATCGCGTCAAGCGGTGCTTCTGGCATGCAAGATATGGGTAAAGTAATGGGCTTGCTTAAAGCCAAAGCTGAAGGTCGCGCAGATATGGGCAAACTTTCAGGTTTAATTAAGCAAAAGCTTAGCGCTTAATCCAGAGTTTTAAAGGCTGACTTTCTCAAGTCAATAACTGCTGGCCTTAACAGCTTTAGAAACCGAGCTTTTGCTCGGTTTCTTCATTTCTGAAAGATGATAACGTCTAGCGTCATTTTTCATTTTTGGGTATGCTAGCCCCCTACACTCAATCAACATACGCGAATAACGATATACCATGGCCGGAAAAATTCCTCGTAGCTTTATTGATGACCTATTAGCCAGAACCGACATTGTCGATCTTATTGATGGCAAAGTAGGCCTTAAAAAAGCAGGTAAGGATTATCAGGCATGTTGTCCGTTTCATAATGAAAAATCGCCGTCGTTTACGGTATCTCAAGATAAGCAGTTTTATCACTGCTTTGGTTGTGGCGCCCACGGCAATGCCATTTCATTTATGATGGAATATGAAAAACTCGAGTTTGTTGATGCCATAGAAGAGCTCGCGGGTTTACTCAATTTAGATGTGCCTCGTGAGAATGCCACAAATCAAGGGCCGCAAGTCAGTACTGAGCAAAAACGCTCTGATTACGAATTAATGATGCATGTTGCAAAGTTTTATCAACACCAATTAAAGCATCATGACAACTCCACTCAAGTAATCGAATATCTTAAAGGACGTGGGCTCAGTGGTGAAACTGCCAAACAATTTATGATTGGTTACGCCCCCAGTGAATGGGATAGCGTGTGTAAAACATTTGCAAAGAATCAAGATAGTAAAAAACAGTTACTCGAACTAAAACTTGCCAGTGAAAAAACGGCAGGTCGCCAATTTGATTTCTTCCGTGACCGCTTGATGTTTCCAATTCGCGATAAACGTGGACGCGTTATCGCCTTTGGTGGACGCATCATGAATAGCGACGACAATGGTCCGAAATATTTAAATTCACCAGAAACCCGAATTTTTCATAAAGGCTTTGAGCTTTACGGCTTGTATGAAGCCAAGCACGCTAACAAAAAGCTCGAACAAATACTGGTAGTTGAAGGGTATATGGACGTGGTTGCACTTGCTGAAAAAGGCATTAACTATGCTGTAGCGGCACTTGGTACAGCAACCACACCTGAACATATTCACACCCTATTTAGAACCACCGACCGCATAATTTGTTGTTACGATGGTGACCGTGCAGGACGCGATGCTGCGTGGCGAGCACTGGAAAATGCTCTGCCATATTTAAATCATGGTAAATCACTCGAGTTTGTATTTTTACCTGATGGTGAAGACCCAGACTCTTTAGTACAAAAAGAAGGTCGTGAAGCATTTGAGTTACGTTACGACGATGCCACTGATTTCTCGGTATACTTGTTTGATAGACTTGCACAGGAAATTAATCTGACTACAGACGCAGGCAAATCAAAACTTTTACAACAGGCGTTGCCACTGATTGAAAAGGTCCCAAGCGACTACTATCAGGATAATTTACTCGATAAATTAGCGCGTCTGATTGGCCGCACCCGCGCTCAGCTACAAAAGAAAATAAACACACCAAAGCAGCAACAGGGACTTGCTAAGAAATTTAAAATAACACCAATGCGACGCGCAATTGGTTTGCTATTACAGCATCCAGAACTTGCCAGTGAAGTACCATTCCAGCCAGAATTAGCGCAGATGGATGTACCGGGTATCAAGCTCTTTATTCAATTGCAAAAATTCGCCCTAGATAAAACCAATACCACAGCGCAACTGCTTGAGCAATATAGAGAAAGCCCCGAGTATGCGCCATTGGCGAAACTCGCCGCGTGGCAGCATCAAGTAAATCAAGATTCGTTAACCAGTGAATTTCAAAGTACTTTCAATTTTATTGAAGATCAGTGTTTAAATTTGCGCCTAGAGTCCCTATTAATAAAAGAGAAAACGCAAGGTTTGAGTAAAGCTGAAAAGCAAGAATATTCAATGCTCACACTTGCATTAAAAGGCAGATAACAGCTAGCCAAATTCAACCTTTCGTGTTATACTGCCCTATTCACTGCGTCTTGTATCAAGTTGTTTGAGACGCCCGTTGTATCAACTTATCAGAGTGGAAGAGAATACCTCTATGGAGCAAACTCCTCAGTCACAGCTAAAACTCCTCATTCAAAAAGGTAAAGAGCAAGGTTACCTTACATTTGCCGAAGTTAACGACCACCTTCCACAAGACATCATAGATTCGGAACAAGTTGAAGACATCATCGGCATGATCAACGACATGGGTATCCAGGTAGTAGAAAATGCACCTGATGCCGATGAACTTATGATGCAAGAAACAACTACCGATGAAGATGCTGCAGAAGCGGCAGCGGCTGCCCTAGCTACGGTAGAAAAAGAAATCGGTCGTACAACAGATCCGGTACGCATGTATATGCGTGAAATGGGTACTGTAGAACTTCTAACACGTGAAGGCGAAATCGACATCGCTAAACGTATCGAAGACGGTATCAACCAAGTACAGGTTTCTGTTGCAGAATACCCAGAAGCAATTAATTACTTACTTGAGCAATGGGATAACTACCTTGCTGAAGACGTGCGCTTAAGCGACATTATCAGCGGTTTCTACGATCCTGATGCAGACGAAACAATGATCTCTGCAACTCACATTGGTTCAGAACTTTCAGAAGAAGAATTGGATGATGAAGATTCAGATCTGAAAAATGACGACGATGATGAGGATGAAGAAGAAGCAGATACAGGCCCATGCCCTGAAGAAGCTGCAGAAAACTTTGAAAAACTACGTAACCTTTATAATCAAGCGCGTGGTATTTTTGAAGAAAAAGGCCGCTCTCACCCAGATGCAGTAGCTATTATCGCTGAAATCGGTGAGCACTTCCGTACCTTTAAGCTAATGCCTAAGCAGTTTGATCGCATGGTTAAAAACATGCGTGACATGATGGACCGTATTCGCGTTCAAGAACGCATCATCATGAAACAAGTTGTTCAAATTGCTAAAATGCCAAAGAAAACCTTCGTTAAAAACTTCGCAAATAACGAAACGGATTCGGCATGGTTAGACCGTGAAATTGCATCAGGCGAACTATACTCAAACAAACTTGCAGAAGTGAAGTTTGAGGTTGAGCGTTGTATTAACAAACTACGCCAAATGGAAGAAAGCACAGGTCTAAACCTAGAGCGTATCAAAGACATCAACCGTCGTATGTCAATCGGTGAAGCAAAAGCACGCCGCGCGAAGAAAGAGATGGTTGAAGCGAACTTACGTCTTGTAATTTCAATTGCGAAAAAATACACCAACCGTGGCTTACAATTCCTTGATTTAATCCAGGAAGGTAACATCGGTCTAATGAAAGCAGTTGATAAGTTTGAATACCGCCGTGGTTATAAGTTCTCAACTTATGCAACATGGTGGATCCGTCAGGCAATTACACGTTCAATTGCTGACCAAGCGCGTACTATCCGTATTCCAGTACATATGATTGAAACGATTAACAAACTAAATCGTATTTCACGTCAAATGTTACAGGAAATGGGTCGCGAGCCGTCGCCAGAAGAGCTTGCTGAACGCATGATCATGCCGGAAGACAAGATCCGTAAAGTACTGAAAATTGCAAAAGAGCCAATCTCAATGGAAACACCAATTGGTGATGATGAAGATTCGCACTTAGGTGATTTTATTGAGGATAGCACCATTGAATCACCGGTTGATTCAGCAACAATGGAAAGCCTCAAAAATGCAACACATGATGTATTAGCTGGCTTAACAGCGCGTGAAGCAAAAGTACTACGTATGCGTTTCGGTATCGATATGAATACTGACCATACATTAGAAGAAGTGGGTAAGCAGTTTGACGTAACCCGTGAGCGTATTCGTCAAATCGAAGCGAAAGCACTGCGTAAGCTTCGCCACCCTTCTCGTTCAGACTTACTGAAAAGCTTCTTAGACTTTAAAGGCTAAGTAACCAGTTAAACTAAAAGGCCGCACATTGCGGCCTTTTTTCTTACAGGATAAAAATTATGGCGTGGGTACAAATCCGCATTAATAGCACCAAAGAAAATGCCGAAATCATCAGTGATGAGCTAATGGAACTAGGCTGTCCTTCGGTGACCTTTGTCGACGCAAAAGACACTCCTATTTATGAGCCAAAACTTGGCGAAGTTACGCTTTGGGCTGACACAACAGTAATTGGCTTATTCGATGCCAGTGTTGATATGCAAGCAATCACCGAACACCTTGCGCAAATGCCAATATTACAAGAAAACTTTGTTTGTAAAGTAGAGCAACTTGAAGACAAAGACTGGGAACGTGAATGGATGGATAATTTCCACCCAATTCAATTTGGCGAACGCCTTTGGATCTGTCCAAGCTGGCGCGATATTCCTGATCCAAGTGCAGTGAATGTGTTACTTGACCCTGGCCTTGCTTTTGGTACCGGCACACATAACACTACAGCACTGTGTTTACGCTGGCTAGACAGTTTAGATTTAAGCGGTAAAACGGTTGTCGACTTTGGCTGTGGTTCAGGTATTTTAGGTATTGCAGCACTTAAGCTTGGTGCAAAACGCGTTATTGGTATTGATATTGATCCGCAAGCATTAGAAGCCAGTCGTGATAACGCCGAGCGTAATGGCGTGGCCGACCAACTAGAAGTTTACCTTCCTGAAGATCAGCCTGAGTTTGAAGCCGATATTTTAGTTGCCAATATTCTTGCGCAACCTCT
Source organism: Pseudoalteromonas sp. P1-9 (assembly GCF_001399975.1). Lineage (GTDB taxonomy): Bacteria > Pseudomonadota > Gammaproteobacteria > Enterobacterales > Alteromonadaceae > Pseudoalteromonas. Next base: position 126,752 of record NZ_LKBD01000007.1, on the reverse strand, counting down.
ACGTGAATTACATCAAGTGATCTTAGGCTTACTTAAATCAGGAGGCCAGTTTGCGCTATCAGGTATTCTTGAAGAACAAGTTACGTCTGTTGAAGATATTTATCGTCAATATGCCGAACTTGAAACAAGCCAGCAAGATGGCGAGTGGATGCGTGTAGCAGGTAAAAAGCGCTAACCACTGTCACGCTACGCCCCTTTAAAATCCTTAGCTCAACACAGTTTGAGTTAAGGATTTGTTACTTTTGCTAACAAAAATCTTCCTTTTTTTTCGCTCGATAGCCAGTTACAAAAAGTCAATATCAAAAGTTTAAAAAAAAACACTTTTGTATAAATAATAGGCTTTGATTTTTGCAAAAAAAACCGTAAACTTAGCGCCCCTTGATTGGAGACCCAGATTTATTGTGCAGATAGGCCCTTATCAGTTAGAAAATAACCTAATGGTTGCTCCTATGGCAGGAGTAACAGATAGACCGTTTAGACAGCTTTGTCGTCGACTCGGAGCTGGCCTTGCTGTATCTGAAATGTTGTCATCCAATCCTAAGGTTTGGAAAACCGAAAAATCAATGTCTCGCATGGATCATTCCGGTGAGTCTGGTATTCGCAGTGTGCAAATTGCCGGCGCTGACCCACAACTGATGGCAGAAGCTGCTCAGTTTAATGTCAAAAACGGCGCACAGATTGTGGATATCAATATGGGTTGTCCAGCAAAAAAAGTGAATAAAAAGCTCGCAGGCTCTGCCCTTTTGCAGTACCCCGAACTGGTCACAGATATCGTTAAAGCTGTAGTTAATGCAGTAGATGTACCTGTTACCTTAAAAATCCGAACAGGATGGGATACTGACAATCGAAATGGTGTAGAGATTGCGCGCATAGCTGAACAAAATGGTATTCAGTCATTGGCGGTTCATGGCCGCACACGCTCTTGTATGTACAAAGGTGAAGCTGAATATCAAACAATTAAGGACATTAAAAGTTCAGTCTCCATTCCGGTGGTTGCTAACGGTGATATTACATCGCCACAAAAAGCGAAACAGGTTTTGGAATATACGGGCGCAGATGCTTTGATGATAGGCCGTGCAGCACAAGGTCGCCCTTGGATTTTTAGGGAGATAAACCATTATCTCACCACTGGAGAATTACTACCGGAGCCAGCAATGGACGAGGTACAAAGTATTCTTATGGAACACTTAGTAAATCTTCACGCATTTTATGGTGATGTAATGGGTGTGCGAATTGCGCGTAAGCATGTCTCATGGTATTTGCAGGCTCATGACCGTGAAGGTCAATTTAGGCGAGTATTTAATGCTATCGACTCTCAACAAGAGCAAATCGATACGTTAGAAAAGTACTTTGAAACACTAGCAGATAATTAACAAAGAGTAAGAAAGACGATGTTCGAACAAAACGTGACTTCTCCATTTATTACTAACGCACATGTTCAGTCTCAAGAGAAACCACAACCATTACGCGACGCTTGTAAAAAAGCAGTGCACAACTACTTAAAGCAACTTAATGGTCAAGATGTACAAGATGTTTACGAGCTAGTTCTTTCAGAACTTGAAGCGCCGTTACTTGAAGAAGTAATGACATATACTCGCGGTAACCAAACTCGCGCAGCAATCTTACTAGGTATCAACCGTGGTACTCTTCGTAAGAAGCTTAAAAAGTACGGTATGAACTAATTAGCACCTAACGGTGCAATAAAAAGCACCCTTGGGAATCCTCGGGTGCTTTTTTGTTTTTCTAACCCCGAAAAACACACTAAATTAAATTCACGTTCAAATTTAATTTAGGTAAAGACCAGCGCTACAGGTCTTGTTTATAAAAGCGACAAATGGTCGTCGAGTTATAAGCAAAAGTAAGTTAAAATATTCGTTTAAATTAAGTGTTTTCTCGCACTATCAATCAAATTTTGAGGTAATCAAAACTACCATGGATACATTACGTCCAATTCGTCGCGCTTTATTAAGCGTTTCAGACAAAACCGGTATTGTAGAATTTGCTCGCGCGCTTTCTGAGAAAGGCGTTGAACTTCTTTCAACTGGCGGCACATGTAAGCTACTTGCAGACAACGGCATCGCAGTAACAGAAGTTTCAGACCACACAGGTCACCCTGAGATCATGGATGGTCGTGTTAAAACATTACACCCAAAAATTCACGGCGGCATTTTAGCGCGTCGCGGTACTGACGAAGGTGTAATGGAAGCAAATAATATTTCTGCAATCGACATGGTAGTTGTTAACCTTTACCCATTCGCACAAACCGTTGCAAAAGAAGGCTGTTCACTTGAAGACGCTATCGAAAACATCGATATCGGCGGCCCAACAATGGTACGCGCTGCGGCTAAAAACAATAAAGACGTAACCATTATTGTAAATGCCGGCGATTACGACCGCGTTATCGCTGAAATGAATGCAAACAACGGTGCAACAACGTATGAAACACGTTTTCACCTAGCGATTGCTGCATTTGAGCATACTGCACAGTACGATGGCATGATCGCGAACTACTTTGGTACGCAAGTACCAGATTACAGCGAAAATGCTGCGGAAACTGAAGAGTCTAAGTTCCCACGCACGATCAACTTCCAATTCACTAAAAAGCAAGATATGCGTTACGGTGAAAACTCGCACCAAGATGCTGCATTTTATGTTGAAAACGACATTGAAGAAGCATCAGTTGCCACAGCAAAACAGTTACAAGGCAAAGCCCTTTCGTACAATAACATTGCAGACACAGACGCAGCACTTGAATGTGTTAAAGAATTTGACGCGCCAGCATGTGTAATCGTTAAACACGCTAACCCGTGTGGTGTGTCAATTGGCGACAACCTACTTGACGCATACGACCGCGCTTTCAAAACTGATCCAACCTCAGCGTTTGGTGGCATCATTGCATTTAACCGTGAACTTGATGCAGACACGGCAGAAGCAATCGTGTCACGCCAGTTTGTTGAAGTTATTATCGCACCAAGCGTATCAGATGCTGCGGCACAAATTGTGTCAGCAAAGCAAAACGTTCGTTTACTTGAGTGTGGCCAGTGGTCGAACAAAACAACGGGCGTTGATATCAAACGTGTTAACGGCGGTATCTTAGTACAAGACCGTGACCAAGGCATGGTTGATATGGGAGACCTCCGTGTAGTATCTAAAAAACAGCCTACTGAGCAAGAATTGAAAGACTTAATGTTCTGCTGGAAAGTAGCTAAGTTTGTTAAATCAAATGCGATTGTATATGCAAAAGACGGCATGACAATTGGTGTAGGCGCTGGCCAAATGAGCCGCGTTTACTCAGCCAAAATTGCAGGTATTAAAGCTGCCGATGAAAACCTAGAAGTAGCAGGTTCTGTAATGGCATCTGATGCTTTCTTCCCATTCCGTGACGGTATCGACGCGGCTGCTGAAGCGGGCATTACTGCGGTAATTCAGCCTGGTGGTTCAATGCGCGATGAAGAAGTTATCGCTGCTGCAGATGAGCACGGCATGGCAATGGTATTTACTGGCATGCGTCATTTCCGTCATTAATATTTACTTGCAAACTTATTAGTGCAAGCGCTTTGCTCGCTTGCACTAAGCTGTTAATTTTACTTAATGTTGCTTAATAAAAATAAAAACTAGGAAGAAAATGAAATTCACAGTAAAAGCCTTAGTAACTGCCCTGTCGCTTACTTTAGCTGGATGTGCATCGACCGATATCGATACATTGCTTACCAAAACTGCGACTGCTGAAAATCGTTCAAACGATAATAAAGCGCGCGATCAATACCGTCACCCAAAAGAAACATTGGAATTTTTTGGCCTACAGCCAGAGATGACCGTTGTTGAAGTATGGCCTGGCGGCGGTTGGTATACTGAAATACTGGCACCAGTATTACAGCAAAATGGTCAGTATTTCGCAGCTCATTTTCCTTCCGATTCAGAAGTAAAATACTATCAACGCTCACTTAATCAATTCCAAGATAAATTAGCAAGCGATGATGTATACGAAAACGTTACACTTTCTGAGTTTTATCCTGGCACCCACCATAACATTGCGCCTGCAGAAAGCGCTGATATGGTATTAACCTTTCGCAATTTACATAACTGGTATATGCAAAAAGACATTGAAGGCATTAACGAAGCCTTTAAGGCATTTTACAGCGCATTAAAGCCAGGCGGAATTCTTGGCGTTGTTGATCATCGCCTACCAGAAAACCGCGATAGCGCAAAAGCGAAACGTTCTGGTTATGTAAAACAAAGCTGGGTTATTGAGTATGCCGAAAAAGCAGGGTTTGTTTTAGAAGCCGTAAGCGAAGTTAACGCCAATCCATTAGATACAGCCGATCACGAAAAAGGTGTTTGGACCTTACCACCACGCTTAGCCTTGGGCGAAAAAGATATCGCCAAGTACCAAGCTATTGGTGAAAGTGATCGTATGACATTAAAGTTTAGAAAACCTCAATAGGTAGGATAGTCCAATGAACGTATTAGTAATTGGTAGTGGTGGTCGCGAACACGCTCTTGCGTTTAAAGCGGCTCAGTCAGCGAAAGTAAACACGGTATTTGTAGCACCAGGTAACGCAGGTACTGCGCTTGAGCCTAAGCTTGAGAACATCGCTATTGGCGTAGAAGACATTGATGCACTTGTGGCATTTGCTAAAGAGAACAATGTTGAACTGACCATTGTTGGTCCGGAAGCACCGCTTGTAATTGGTGTAGTTGATAAGTTCCGTGAAGAAGGTCTTGCGATCTTCGGCCCAACAGCCGCAGCTGCGCAGCTTGAAGGTTCTAAATCTTTCACTAAAGATTTCTTAGCACGCCATAAAATCCCAACAGCGGATTATCAAACGTTTGAACAAATCGAGCCAGCACTTGTTTACCTAAAAGAAAAAGGCGCGCCAATTGTTGTTAAAGCGGACGGCTTAGCAGCTGGTAAAGGTGTAATCGTTGCCATGACTGAGCAAGAAGCAGAAGATGCAATTCGCGATATGCTTGCAGGCAATGCGTTTGGCGATGCAGGTAGCCGCGTAGTAATTGAAGAATTCTTAGAAGGTGAAGAAGCATCATTTATCGTAATGGTAGATGGCGAAAACGTACTTCCGTTTGCTACCTCTCAAGATCATAAACGCGCATATAACGAAGATAAAGGCCCAAATACTGGCGGCATGGGTGCATATTCACCAGCACCAGTTGTTACCGCTGACATCCACCAGCGTATTATGGACGAAGTAATCTACCCTACTGTTAAAGGTATGAGTGATGAAGGCCACCCTTACACAGGTTTCTTATACGCAGGTTTAATGATTACTGCGGATGGCACGCCTAAAGTAATTGAATATAACTGTCGTTTTGGCGATCCTGAAACACAGCCTATTATGCTTCGTTTACAATCAGACCTAGTTGAATTAATTGAAGCGGCTAACCGTGTTGAACTTGATAAAACTGACATTCAGTTTGATTCTCGTGCAGCTGTGGGTGTCGTACTTGCAGCAGCAGGTTACCCAGGTTCTTACCCGAAAGGTGACGCTATCTCTGGTTTACGTGTTGATTATGCAGAAGGCACAAAAGTATTCCACGCAGGCACTAAGCAAGATGGCGACAATGTCGTTACAGCAGGTGGTCGCGTATTATGTGCAACAGCACTTGGCAACACAGTAACTGAAGCGCAGCAAAACGCTTATAAACTGGTTGATGAAATTAACTGGCAAGGTGTTGAGTTCCGTACCGATATCGCTTACCGCGCTATTGCTCGCGAAAATAACAGCTAATAGCCGCTATTAACCAGTTTAAAAAATCAACCTACACTGAGTAGGTTGATTTTTTTTGTCTTAAAAGCACACAACAGTCACGCTAAATTGGTATTATTCGCTACCTATTTAATTAAAATTCATCTAACCTTTAAAAAGCCTTAAATATCAAGGAAGCCCATGAATCAGTTAAAGCCTATTTTTTTGTTTATAGCATGTCTGCTATTTATGGCTTTATCCTTAGTAATAGGCTCATTGCTTTTTAATATTGGCGATCCAACAACCAACTCAATTGAACGCACCCATGCGATTTATTTAAACTCATCGTATTGGATTGATGAGCAAAGCAACGCCACATTTGATGATGCCTTAAAACAAAAATTTCAAAATTCAGAAATTGCCGATATTCCGTGGCAATTTGGCACGCAGAGTTACTGGGTAAAAGTAGCAGTAACCAATCGTACCGATGCAACAGAGATCCTCACAGCACATTTTGACAACCCAATGCTTGACCAACTTGAGGTTTGGCAACTTGATGAAAAAAACCGGGTCATAAATCATAAGCAACTAGGTGATACAGTTGCCAATTTAAATATTCACCAGCAAGCATTCCCACACCTTGAATTTTCCCTTGCTGCGAAAGGCAATACCAGCGTTTTGGCGCGTATTAAAACCAGCGGAATTAGCAAAACCCCCATTTACATCTATCAAGTAGATAATTTTCAAAGCGTACGAAAGTTTAGCTATTTGATCTGGGGGCTATTTATCGGCGTAGCCGTAATGATTGCGCTGTATAACCTAATTTTGTTTATCAGTATTCGCGATAGTGTTTATCTCGCGTATATTGGCTATATCATTTCTACCTTGATGATGATGGGCTCGGTGTTAGGCTTTGGCTATTATATTTGGCCGACTTCTATGCAATACCTATTGCAAAAATACGTGGTAACCAGCAACTTTAGTGTGGCTATCTGCGCGTTGATTTTCGGCTCGTTGTTTTTACGCTATGCCACCATTAAAACAAAACTCAATACACTGATCCGTGGCACCTTAGTTATTTTATGTCTTGGCGCACTTGCCAGTTTAGTATTACCTGAATACCAAGCCGCACCGGTATTTTTTGTATGCATGGTACCGCTTTATATCACTATTGTGCTTATCGTATTTAACCGCTTGCTTACCGACTTTGTGTGGGCGAAGTACTACTTCTTTTCTTGGTTACCACTCATTATTAGCGGTGCAATGCAACCTCTTGTTTTAGTAGGCGTGCTCGAACACACCTTCTTAACACGTCATGCATTCTTAATTGGCGTGCTACTTGAAGTACTGTTAATGGCAATGGCGTTAGCTGATAAGTTTTCACACCAACAGCGTGAAAGTTACTTTAAAGCCACTCACGATTCGAGCTCGCAGCTACCAAATGAAACCCTATACAAATACAAAATCACCCAACTGATTGAACAACAACACAACTTTATTACCTGCTTTATTGAGTTGAAAAACTTTGGCCAGTTTATTCCTTATATGGCCCCGAAAGCGAAGAAAGATTTAGTTAATCAGGTGTGTTCTTCGCTGCAACCTATTTTAAAAAATCATTCCAGTGTTTTAACCATTGAAGAGCAAGGCCTAAACACCGTGAAGCTCGCTTACTTACGTGACGGTGTATTCGCGCTACTGCTCAACCATGGCACTAATCGAGAAGCGCTAAATAAACACTTACAGACTATTCAAGCTCATATCCCGTCATCGCTTATGATTGATGGTATTTTGCTTAATTTATCGAGCCATATTGCGACGTGTTCGAGTATTTATAGCAACCAACGTAGCGGTTTATTGCTACGTAAAACATGGCAAACGCTGTTTCAGGCGAAGCAGCAAGGCGTTGCACTATTACACTATAAAAAAGAAAGCGGCACGGATATTGGGCAACAATTCAATCTTGCCTCAGAGTTACACAGCGCCATCGAACAAAAACAGCTAACATTAAGTTTCACCCCGGTCTATCACGTAAAAAATAAAAAACTAGTGTCAGTCAGTTGCCAGTTTGCTTGGCCGCATGAAGAATTTGGCGAAATTAGCCAACAAGAAATTATAAAACTCGCGATTGATACAGGTTTAAATGTACACCTTAATCGCTGGTTATTTTCAGAACTGTTTGATGCAATATCAACATTAAAAGACAGCCATCTAAACTGTCAGTTGTCGCTTACCTTGTCACTCAGTCAACTAAACCATAGCGGCTTTGTGGGTTGGTTATCTGAAAAGGTAACGCATATTGATACTGAAAATATCATGATCTACACCCAACAACCGATCAATAGTGAAATGAGCCAGTTAAAAGAGACACTGCAAAAGCTCACTGATTTAGGCTTCAAATTCGGTTTAGACAATTTCCACGGTGACCTTGATCGCTTATTCGAAGCACCAGAATCAGGCTTTAGTGACGTCAGAATTGGCCACTTATTTACCAAAGGTAATATGCAAGGCCATAAGCTTACCTTATTACTTAGCGCAATGGTTGAAGTTGCCAAAGGGCTAGATTTAACCGTAACCGCCATCGATGTTGATAACCAAGAATTTGCCGATATTGTCAATCAGTGTCAATGTGACTTTATGCAAGGTGAGTTGCTTGCACCAACCATGAACTTTAGAGTTTTAAACTCATTTCTGCTGACGCAACAATCTCGCATTGGTAATCTCAGCGAGCTTTGATACGATAGCCTTTTTTGCTTGATTAGGGGCTATAAATGCAAGCAACACCAATAACCGGCACTTTGCGTAAAATGCAAAGCAGTCTTACTTCGCCAATCAGCTACCAATTACCGGTGGGCGATCAAACCGTTGACTTAAACGCCTTAATTGGCAAATCCATCACCCTGACCTACAGCGGTAATATCTTTTGTAGCAACTGCGGCAAAAAAACTAAAAAGAGTTATTCACAAGGCCATTGCTTTGTTTGTATGCGCAAACTCGCTAGTTGCGATATGTGTATTATGAAGCCAGAAACCTGCCACTTCGACCAAGGCACCTGTCGCGAACCAGAGTGGGGCGAAGAAAACTGCATGATCCCTCACTACGTGTATCTTGCAAATACGACCGCGATTAAAGTAGGTATTACGCGCCATACGCAAATCCCAACGCGTTGGATTGATCAAGGTGCAACTCAAGCTTTGCCTATTTTTAAAGTGGCAACACGTCATCAATCAGGTTTATTAGAAGTTGCTTTAGCAGAGTTTATCGCCGACAAAACCAATTGGCGCAATATGCTAAAAGGCAATGGCGAAGTAATCGACTTAAAAAGTCAGGGCGCTGCGCTTATCGAGCAAATTAGGCCAAAGCTAACAGAACTAAGTGAACTCTTTGGTGCTACGGCCATCACTGAACTAGACGAAGAGGTAGTTGAACTGGATTTCCCTATCTCAGAGTTCCCAAGCAAAATCAGCTCGTTTAATTTCGACAAGAACCCTGAAGTAACAGGTGTATTAAAAGGCATTAAAGGCCAATACCTGATTTTCGATACTGGCGTAATTAATATTCGAAAGTTTACCTCGTACGAAGTTACTGTGAGTTATTAGAACTCAAATCCATTTGCTGTTTTGCTGGGCGATGCGCCTCGCAAAACAGCTCAAATTGCTGTGCCGTAAGCGGTTTACTAAAGAAATACCCCTGAATTGCATGGCAATCTAGTTCTTGTAAAAAAGCGAGCTGATGGGCTTGTTCCACACCTTCTGCGACAAGGTTTAATTCTAAACTATGCGCCATTGCCACAATCGCTTTCACTATTTGGCTATTACCGTATTCGTCTGGTACTTTGGCAATGAAGCTGGCATCTATTTTTAACGTATCAATCGGTAAACGAGCTAAATAGCTTAGCGCCGAGTAACCTGTACCAAAGTCATCCAGCGATAAGCTCACACCAAGTTTTTTAAGTGCTTTAAGCACTTTTTTCGCGTCTTCTAACGAACGAATAAAGCTGCTTTCGGTTATTTCAATTTCAAGAAAACGCCCGTCTACTTGCCAGATACTAAGTGCATTTTTCACTGTTTGTGCCAAATCACCTTGCGTAAAGTGAAGCGCCGATACGTTGACGGAAATACGTTTATCAAAAAAGCCATTTTTTTGCCAAATTTGAATTTGTTTACACGCAGCATTAATTACCCAAATATCAATATCCACAATTAAACCTAGCTCTTCCGCTAAAGGGATAAAGTTTGCAGGCGAGATAAACCCTAACTCGTTATCATGCCAACGCAGTAAGGCTTCTGCGCCTACCACGTGATGAGTAAAACTGTCTATTTTAGGTTGGTAATACAAACTGAATTCATTATTGATTAGAGCATGCTTTAGTTTGCTCTCAATTGCCATGCGCTCTAATGAGCGCGCATTCATTGCAGGTTTATACAGTTGAAATGAGTTGCGACCAATTTCTTTTGAACGATACATGGCAATATCAGCGTGCTTTAATAGCGTTTCTGCGTCTTCACCATCGTCGGGATACACCGCCCCACCAATAGAGGTAGTGATGACAATTTCCGTATTACCCACTTGAATTGGCGCTTTTAATGCTTCTATTAAGTTGGCGGCACAGCGATGGATGTTTTTCACCTCATCAATTTCAGTAAGTAATAAAGTGAACTCATCACCACCTAAGCGAGCCAGCGTATCGCCTTCATGCATGCAACTTTGTAAACGTTTTGCCACTTGTTTAAGTAATAAGTCACCAGCGCTGTGGCCTAATGTGTCATTAACTTGCTTAAAATGATCAAGGTCGAGAAACATCACCGCTATTTTTGTGTCATCGCGATGTGCCGTTGCCAACGCCATCTCTAAGCGGTCATTAAACAAGCGGCGGTTGGGTAAGTGAGTTAACTCATCAAAATAAGCGAGCGTTTTAATGCGTTTTTCATTGCGCTTTCGCTCGGTAATATCACTAAAAATTGCCGCGTATAGCGCCTCTTCTTCATCGCTTTCGCGAATGCAGATAATTGTTAGCCATTCTAAATAAGTTTCGCCATTGCGCTTGCGATTGTAAATTTCACCTTGCCACACCCCTTTTTGTCTTAACTGCGCCCACATTTTGTCGTAAAAGTTTTTGTCATGACGGCCTGAGCTCAACATTGACGGTTTTTGGCCAAGCACTTCCTGCTCGCTGTAACCTGTAAGTTGGGTGAAAGCTGGATTGACTTGCAAAATGGTGTTGCGCGAATCCGTAATCATAATGCCATCAGGCGATGCATTGATGATTTGCTCTGCTAAATACAAGTTCTTTTGTGACTTTTGTAATGCTCTGTCGCGTTGATGCAATACCGTTTCTAGCTCCTGCATATACGCTGATTCAATTTCGCTGAGAATATTACGAAGCGCTAAAACGCCCAGTATTTTGCCATTATCATCTTCTACAATTAGATGACGTATTTGCTTTAACTTAAGAATTTGATAAGCCTTATAAAGACTTGTTTGATAATGCACCGTTAAAAGAGGCCAGCTCGCGTAATGCCAAGCTTGCTGGTCAACTTGTTGACGGCTCAGCATAGTAAGTAAATCACGCTCAGTAATAATGCCGGTTTGGCCTACCGCAGGGTTATCCAGTAAAACAAAGTTAGAATGGCGCTGACGCATAATTTCGCTAATTTGAGCAATTGGTAAATCACTTTTCGCAATAGGTACTTCCGATACGTAGCTGCTTTCTATGGTTTTAAAGTGAAGATAATGCTCAAGACCCTGACTACGCACAACATCACTTAAACTAATAACACCTACAGGCTCGCCTCCCCCGTCTTTCATCACTAATAAATGACGAAAGCCATAACTATGGAACAGAACTGTTACTTCAGATAACTGAGTTAGATGATCAACCGTTTTAACTGGCGATGTCATATGCGCTCTAACTGGCTGATGAAAAATACTTGAGTCCGAGAAATCGACTTTAGCGCAATCCCCTTCGGTCCACACCCCAATAATTTTGCCATCTTGTTTAACAAAAATAGAGCTTACATTATCGTTTCGCATGCGGCATGCACAATCGGCGAGGCTTTGATCGGGGTCGCATACCAAGAGCTCAGTTGACATAACATCTTCAACACGCAGCTTTTTGCTTGATTGGGGCATAGTAGAAACCAATTAAACTTTGTCAGGTAATGGGATTCTACGTGGATTTACTGAGATTAATTTTGATACAGAACAAGTAACGCCAATTTTATAAATTATACAGCGATTGAGTAATAGAAGTGTGTACCTAACTAGGGTCTACACATTGAGAGATTAGAGTTCAGCCAACGCTTTAATATGCGTGGCAACAGAACGTCCAAGTGCTGAATTATTGTAGCCGCCTTCCAACATCGAAATAATCCCTTTGCAGTTTACTTGCTTACATAAGGATACCACTTGTTCGGTAAACCAAGCGTAGTCACTTTCAACAAGCTGCAAACCACCCATATCATCTTCGTAATGGGCATCAAACCCTGCGCTGATAAAAATAAGCTCAGGTTCAAACTGTTTTAACTTTGGAAACCACGTATCCAAAAGTGCACGTTCAAAATCGTCTCCCGCCATACCGGCAGTCATGGGTGTATTAATCACATGCTCATTACTGTCAATTGCGGTATTAGGGTAAAATGGATGCTGGAAAATAGAACAAAACAACACATCCATATCGTCGATAAAAATATCTTGTGTGCCGTTGCCGTGGTGTACATCAATATCTAGTATCGCAATACGTTTGATGCCCTGTTGTTGAGCATAACGTACCGCAACCGCAACATTATTAAAGATACAGAAGCCAGACGAAGTTGTTTTTGTCGCATGATGGCCTGGCGGTCTTACTGCACAAAATGCCGCATCTAACTCACCTGCTAAAATCTTATCAACTGCTAACAGACCAGATCCCGCTGCTCGTTTTGCCGCAAGTAAACTGTCAGGGCAGAGCCAAGTATCACCATCAAGGTCAACTAACCCTTGCTCTGGAATTTTATCTTCTACAGATTTAATCAGACTTTCGCTGTGTGCCATCAATAATTGTTGGCGCTCAACCTGCGGTGCATCTAAGTGCGTTAAAGCGATATCTATACCAGCAGCTAAAATACGATCATTGATTGCATCAAGCCGTGAAGCACACTCTGGGTGGTCTTCAATCATCTTATGCTTTCGACAGTCTGTATGTGAAATTATCGCGGTGCGCATGCTGGTCTCCAAACCTTATGTCGCGGCTCAGTTTAGCAAAGTCAGGTTATCCCGACTTTGCTACTTTGGTCGGTTAAAACTTATCGCTTTTGACTGGCGTAAGGTACAGATTATGAAAATCAAAACTGAAGTCAGTTACGCTTGGTGCTACAGCGCGCATTTTTGCGCTACGCACTTGATTTGTTGGGCTCATTTCAAACTCAATAAATGCATCAGCTTCAAGTAGTTTTTCCTGCCAACGTACAATAAAGGTATTACCGTTAAAGTGTTCTAGCGTACCTTTTAAACGTGCTGAATGGGTAAAGTCGATTGTCAGCTTGCCATTTTGCTCTGCAATCACAATATCGCCATACCAATTATCGTTGTACCTCGTGGCATACGCTGACAATGGTAATGCTTTTTGAATTTGCTTTGGCTGTTCTACTTCGGCTTTTTCATAGGCTTTCTTTTTACGTTCAAAATGCTTTTTAGCGAGATCTTCAACCCAGTCTTTATTTGGTAAATCAAGCGCATCTTCTAGTACTTCGTGAGTAATTGCACTTAAGGCACTAAACGCTTGTTGGTTCGACAACACAACGATACCTAATTGCTCCTCTGGTACTAACGTAACTTGTGACACCATACCTAAAATACCGCCGCCATGGCCGACTTTTTTATAGCCTTGATAATCTTCAATTGACCAACCCAAGCCGTAACCGCGAAATTGTTGACGATAGTCATTAAACGCATTTTTTGATGCCATGCTTGTAATATGCGGATGCCACATTTGTGCTTGCTGTTTTTCAGTAAACAGCACCTTACCAGATGGCATTTCACCACCCGCTAATTGTGTTTTTAGCCAATTAGCCATTTCATCAACATTTGATGCAATCGCCCCAGCCCCTCTAAAATCTTCAAGGTAATTAACAAAAAATGGGTGTAGTTTTCCGTCCATCGGAATATGACCGGTTGCCCAATTTCTATTAGATTTTGGAATACGTGAAAAGCCCGCTTTTGAAAGCGGCATACCAAGCGGGGTTAGCATTTCTTGCTCAATAAATTCTTGCCACGATTTTCCTGATACACGTGCAACAACTTCACCCGCAGTTACAAACATTAAGTTGTTATAGGTATACTTACTGCGAAAGCTTGAAACTGGCTTTAAATAGCGAATGCCATGAATTACGTCTTCAACAGGTTTGTCGGTATCTGGCCAAATGGTTAAATCACCCGCTCCTAAGCCTAGTCCGGCACGGTGACTTAATAAATCGCGAATGGTCGCTTCACGTGTTGCATATGGGTCGTACATGCGAAATTCAGGTAGGTGGTCAATTACTTTGTCATCCCAGTTTAATTTGCCTTGGTCAACAAGCATTGCAAGTGCTGCAGCGGTAAATGCTTTGGTATTTGACGCTATACCAAACAACGTATGCTTATTTACTTTTTCACCTGACGCTAGGTGTCTAACACCAAACCCTTTAGAAAATACCACTTCACCATTTTCTACAACAGCAACTGCCATGCCTGGTACATCAAAGCGCGTCATTGACTGTGTAATGGTCTGTTCTAGTTGCTTACTATCAATTGCTGCATACACCTGACTCGACGCGATCACGCTAAGAGCTAGGGTTAATTTACTCACTAATTTTTTCATAATGTTCTTATTTATATATTGAAAATTCACGTTCTGCGCGCGCTGAATCGGTATCTGTTTGTGTTGCTTGCGCGCGAATATTGTCGATGTATTGCTGCGGTAGTTTTGCTTCTAAGGCTCCGGTTAATACATGTTTTAAATACCAGTCATACGGTAAATGTTGCTGGCACAGCGTATTGGCAACATAGCAGTATGCATTAAATTGCTTACCACATTCATTGGTTACAACGATTTGCTGGTTGTCGTAACGCGGCCCTTCTATTTCATCAAGAATCGCTTTTTCATGATTGTTAATTTGATACAGCACACCGTATAACACATCATCGTGATTATCGGTTTTCAGCGCATTACATTTACCTGAGCCGTCAAACCCTTGCTTATCAAATGTTAAGGTAAACCCTGTTACAGTAGATACACCAATACGGGTAGCATTAGGCAGCCTTGCTAATAGTCGATTCAGCGACATATTTGAACCATACGCTAGGTTGTAATAAATCATACCCACACCACTCTAATTGCCAAACCAATTAACACCACACCGATGCCGCGATCAAACCAATGTCCGGCACGCAAGAAAAACGCACGTACCTTTGAACGACTCAAAACAACAGATAAAAAGCTAAACCACACTAAAGTTGCAACAGCCATATATAATCCATAGCCCACTTGTACTGTAATCGGTGTTTCTACACTAATAACCAAGGTAAATAAGCTTAAGAAAAACAAGGTTGCTTTAGGGTTGAGCGCATTAACTAAAAAGCCACGACTAAACGCTTTAACCATGGATTCAGACTTTGTATTGGTTTGCACTTGCTGCGCTTGCTGGTCCGTAGGTTTAGCTCGCAGCGCCATGACACCAATATACGCTAAATATGCCGCCGCCAAATATTTAAGTGCTGCAAACACGGTAGGTGATTGCGAGATCACAATCGCCACACCGAGCACACAATAACTTACATGCACTAAAATTCCTGTTGCGATACCCGCACTTGTTACAAGCGCATTGTTTCGTCCCTTTTGAATGCTCTGCTTGAGCACTAACGCAAAATCAGGGCCTGGACTTGCGACTGCAAAAAAGTGGCTAATTGCAATTAATAAAAATTCGTCGAGATAGTTCACTTAACCTCCGTTAATGCGATCAGCATTGGGTTTGCTGATTGCTTTATAGTGTTCTCTAATTGTTTATTTGCACG
Source organism: Pseudoalteromonas sp. P1-9 (assembly GCF_001399975.1). Lineage (GTDB taxonomy): Bacteria > Pseudomonadota > Gammaproteobacteria > Enterobacterales > Alteromonadaceae > Pseudoalteromonas. Next base: position 111,021 of record NZ_LKBD01000007.1, on the reverse strand, counting down.
CTTTAACATGGCACGTAGATGCGGCTTCAAGTGCGCTGAAATATGCGATAACGGTAGATTTTTGGCCTTTAACAATAAAGCCAAAATGTAAATTAGCTCAGATTCATTCAACGTCGCACTGCGATTTGCGTACGGGTTGTAACACGAACCACAGCCACCACGAAATTGATACGCCGTATTTGCCATCATCACGCCAAAGCCCATAAAGCACGACAACAAATCAACTGCTTGTGGCACAAACTCCTGACCGCCTGGTGGCAAGCTTCGATTTTGCAACACATTGATATGCGCTAACGATTGTGAAAAAGACGCAATTAAATCTTGCGGTTGATTTATTTGATTGGGATTAAAAGATATATTCAAAGAACCGCTCGCAGCGATCAACTCTGCGCTTTCACCGCGTTTAACATTGGCAAATTCTAAACGTGGAAAACTCTGTTCTGATATTTGATGTGGCGCCACCAGCTGAATGGGCCAAGTCTGCATACCGGCATACTGTTTTACCTGAGTAAAAACATAGCTGGCCATTTGCTCAATACTACTGACCTGCTCGGGGAAAAACTCAGCATTTGGTAAAACAAAACGCATATCGTTTAACAGCACATCACCATCAAATTCTTGATATACCCATAAAAATGTATCCAAGATCCATGCTTCGCTGTGCTGATCCACCACAGGTTGGGTTTTAATAATATTGAGTAGTGTATTTTTGAATCCTGAAATCATAGCGTACAACGTTTAAAAACCTAGTTATTCATATTAATCCAGCCTCACCGCGAAAATAAACCTTTTACGACAAACAGGCTGAAATTTTATTCAAAAGCGTATACTCTTCATTACGTTGAGTATTTTTAGGAATAGGAAATCAGATGCGCGCTAAGCTTTCACTCGCAACTATTTTGCTCGCTTTGAGTTTTTCGAGCACCGCCGACATTGCCATAGCGGGTTACTATGGACAATCATTAAACCAAGAATTAGAAACCGAAAACGGCACAAAAATAGACATTAAAGACGATGATAACTTTGGCTTTAGCCTTGATAAACATGATGGTATTTCTAAATACGGTTTGTATTACTCGCGCATGTCGAGTAGTCAGCGAAATGCAGCTAACTATGAGCTAGACCTAAATTATTTATTATTTCAAAGCGCAGTTGTTTTACCTGTTAATAAACAGCTTTCAAGCTATCTTGGTGCGCAAGTAGGTGTTAATCATATTTCATCCAACTTTTCCGATTCAGATAGTTTTTTTGCCACCGGTTTATACGGTGGCTTAGAGTATAAAATTACCGACAACATCATCGCATTAGGGGAAGCCCGTTGGTTAGCCACTATTTTAAAAAATGATTCAACCACCGTATGTCAAATCGACCCTAACGGCACGCAATGTGATTGGTATTTTGATGGTGAGGTACTAAACCAATTCCAGTTTAATTTAGGCGTGATGTATCGCTTCTAAAAACATATAGAAAAAGGGGCTTAAGCCCCTTTTCTTTTACTCATAGTCTTTGCGCATTCGTTTAATATCGACTTGCGGCGATTCATAGCCCGTAAACAACAACCACTGTTTGCTTGGCACAAAACTCATACCGCGCGAGCGCGAGAACGCACGTTCAGGCACACGCAATACGTCTTTATCTTGATTATTAGCAAAATCATAATAACTTAAACGATAGTCATGGCCACGTACTTTAAAGTAATAAATTCCTTGTTCAGTAACATGCCAACCTGTGCTATTTGCCAACTTTAAATTCTTAATCAATGGCTGTTCGTCAATTAACTCGCCATCAATTGATACCTGCCATAGCCCTTTACCTTCTTTATAAACAATCAATTGATTTTCTTTTACTTCTATTGCATGCGCCCCGCGAGTAATTCGTGTCGCAATACCAGACTCGATTTCAATGCGATAGATGTCTCCAACCGATGCCGAATACAGCGCACTACCATCTTGCGACCAACGTGCTTTACCATAGTAATTAAGCTCTGTTTTGATTTGCTTTAGCTGACTGGTTAGCGCATCAAGTACATACAACCGGCTTTCTTGACCATTGTTTGCGGTAAATGCGATTTTCTTACCATCAGGTGACCAAATAGGGTTACGAGCATGAAATTTTAACTGAGTTAACTGCTTGCGCTGGGTACCATCAAGACTTGATGTCCACACTTCATCAAAACCCGACTCATTAGAAATAAATGTTAACTTGTCTGCAGCCTGAGAGTAATCGGGATAACGAAAATTAAAGTCAGATTGAATTAGCGGAAATGGAGAGGCTGCCACATCACTATCAAGCTCCAAGCGCATAATTGAGGTGTCTATTTTCCAATCGTGATAATAAAGGTTACCTGCTCTATCAAATGCAGGATAGCTAAACCCTTCAACATTTAAATTGGTTTTGTGGTTGCTAGTTAAGTCCAACTCAAAGCCATGGCGGTTGCCATGCTTTATGGCTGAAAATACAATTTTTTCAGCATCAGGTTGCCATGCTAAACCACGAATATCAGGTAGCCCAGTTACTACTCGCTGCTCTGTTTTGCTCTGTATATCGTAGATAAAAATATCTTCGTTACCATTTGCCAAATTACGTGAAATAGCTAATCGCGTGCTATCGGGACTAAAATCAATTGCTTCACTTTCCCCTGGTTCACAGTTGTTACATCGAATACGTCTTGCTGGCTCATTTAAATCAAGCTGTTTAATATACACGCCACGCGTGGTGTTTTCAGGGTCAACACCCACATAAGCGAGCAATTTACCATCTGGTGATACCGCCACATCATTCGATGAATTTGAACATTCACCATGTTTTTCAATGGCAAAGTCATTCATATTGACACTTAGCACTTCGCAACGTGAGCTAAGTCTCCGGTAATAATAGAGTTTTGAATCATCATGAGCCCATACGGAGCGAGATTCACTGCCGGGAGAGTGTGTTATTTTTGTGTGCTTAAGATCTGGCTGTTGCAGGTCTTTACGATAAAGATCTATTTTTCGGTCCATTTGTCGCCAAGAATAAACCAAGTAACGGCCATCATTTGATACGCTAGGAAATAACTCTCGCCCGGGATACTGAGTTATCAACTCAGGTTGTTGATACACTTTTTGTTGTGGTTCAGGCCAAAGAAGCCACGCAAAAACGATACTCAGTACAAAACCAATAAATAAGCCTAGCTGCTTAATATTGCGAGAAGATATTTGCAGAAAAACAGTATCTTGCTGCTCAGCAAATACCGGCGCTACTAGCAATCGATAACCTGACTTTCGCACTGTTTCAATAAACTCTTGATCGCTATCGAGTTCTTTCAAAGCTTTTCGCAGGTGCCAAATCGCATTGGTAAGCGCTTTTTCACCAACGTAATTATTACCATCCCACACATGATCAATGATTTGCTGACGCGTTAAAAGCTCAGGCTGTTGCTCTGCCAAGTAGCAAAGTAACTCTATAAACTTTGGTTGCAATGAAATGGTATGTTCATCGCGCACTAAAGTGTGCTCTAATGGGTTAACTTCTACCCGACCTACAAAATATGACGCAGCGCTATTCATTATCGATTTAATCTTCGTTTTTATGCGTTCAAGCTTACCTAAAAACATGCTTTAGTTGCAAAATTATTGCGTCTAACTGCATATTTTATGTCTGTTTCCAAATCAATTACATATCATCAAAAAAAACCTAAACAGCTGTTATTAAATGAAAATATACAAATAGATATTAAATAGACATTAAAAAGTGGAAGAATAGAGAGCTCAAGTATTGAGCTCAGATAACCACTGCTTTAAAACCATGATAGGCCTCCTTGGCCCACTCAAATCATTTATGTAGCGCAAATGTTTTGAGCTGACAAGTAACAGCAGCATCACAGTTAACAGCAACGATGTGCTGTTACTAGTCAAATTCACAATAACTAAAATGATTGCTCTGGCAAAACAGAGTGGACAAATCCTCAAGGGGAAATCAACGTGGGAATTAATACTAAAAAATGCTCAATTGCAGCAGCAATTGCATTTGCTATTTCGGGCAATGCATGGGCTGATGCAGAGGTAGAGCGTCAAGCTGTTGCACAATCAAATAATGTGTCTCAGCAAGCAGCAAAAAAAGAGGCGCCAGAAAAAATTACCGTTACCGGTTCACGTATTAAACGTGACAGTTTTTCAGTTGCAACACCTATTGCAACTATGGATCGTAATGCCATCGATGACACAGGCCTTGGCTCATTATCAGAGATTTTAGTTAACGAATTACCTCAGGTATCTGAAGGTTCAAGCAACTCAAACTCTCAATCAAGTGTTCAAAACACAGGTCTATCTACTATTGATCTGCGCGAGCTTGGTACTAATCGTACACTTACGCTAATTGATGGCCGCCGTGTCGTTTCAAACTCATACTCAGGCAACTACGTCAGCCTAAGCACCATTCCAACCAGTATGGTAGATAAAGTTGAAATTATTACAGGTGGTGCATCTGCGGCTTATGGCTCTGATGCGATTGCAGGTGTAGTAAACATTATTACTCAACAAGATAAAGAAGGATTTAGTATTAAAGCCCGCGGTGGTGAAAGCACTGAAGGCGGCGCAAAAGAATTCACTATCGATTCAGACTTCGGTACAACCTATGGCAATGAGCGAGGCTATGCTTTCTTAAGCTTAACTTATGACGAACAGAAAGGCCTAAGTTACTGGGATCGCGATCGCGCTCAACAGATGGATTCATGGACGTATGACGACGATGAAATGTGTAACCAGATGCTTACTGAATCAGGTTATCAGTGTATGCGAGATATTTCGCGCGCAGATTGGCGTAGCCTGAGTGACTCAATTCCAGGTGGTGTATTCGACGAAAAAAGCTCTACTCGCCCTGATGCAGGCTTTTGGTACGATGGTCAAACACTTCGTGATGATTGGCACGAAGAGCGCTACGGTATTGACTACAATCAATACACTATGTTGAAAGTACCTGACAAAGCGCTTGCTATTGCCGGTAAAACAGAGTTTGAAGTAAATGACGATGTCGAAGTATATTTCCAAGCTCAATATAGCCGTAATACTTCTGAAAATTTAAAGTCACCTGAAAGCGAAGATGAGTGCGATTCAATTATTACTCATGACACGGCAACTGGTATATTCGGTTCTGACTGTATTGGTCGCATCCCATATGACAACCCATATATGCCAGAAGAAATTCGCGAACAAGCGAGCTCTCGTGGCGTGAAGTGGGACCGTAACTTTATTGAAGTAGGCCAAATTTTAAATAAAAACACTCGTGATACCTTGCGTACTTGGGCTGGCGCACGTGGTACCATTTGGAATGATTGGGATTGGGATTTATCTGTAAGCTACGGTAAATTTAAACAAGAACAAGAGCGTTCAAATGAGTTATTTGTTGCTAATGTCCGCAATGCATTAAATGCAGAAGTACTCGCTGATGGCACGATTCAATGTAAAGATGCTGATGCACGTGCTGAAGGTTGTGTACCATTAAACCTGTTTGGCGAAGGCTCAATTACCCCAGAAGCTGCAAACTATATTCGTGCTAACACTGAAATCACTTCTAATATCGAACAAACAACAGTTATGGGATATGTTGCAGGTGATTTATTTGATATGCCGGCTGGCGCAGTATCATCTGCATTTGGTTTTGAATACCGTAAAGATGAACAAAGTGTTGAAACAAATGTACCTGAAGGTGGCGTTACATTTAACTATGTTCCCGACTTCAAAGGCGACGTAAGTGTATATGAAGCATTCGGTGAAGCTGCTATTCCACTTCTAAAAGACGTTACAGGTGCACAAAGCCTTGATCTAGAAGTTTCTGCACGTTTTGCTGATTATTCTTGGTCTTCAACAGGTTTAATCCAAAGTTACAAAACGGGCCTAATCTATGTGCCTGTTGATGGCTACATGGTACGTGCAAACTGGGCTCGCGCACAGCGTGCTCCAACTATCACTGACCTAATGTCACCTCCACGCGGTGATTATGATTCATTTAACGATATCTGTGACGGTGTAACAGCTACATCAACTGACGCTGGACACGATAACTGCCGCCAAGATCCAGGTATCGCGGCAACAATCGCAGCAGATGGTGAGTTTGAAGATGACAACAACGGTTACTCTCCAAATGTTGGTAACTCGAATCTAAAAGAAGAAACAGCCGATACCTTTACGCTAGGCGTATCTATTGCTCCATCATTTATCGAAGATTTCCGTTTAGCGATTGATTACTACGATATCCAAATTGATGATGCGATCACTTCATTATCAAACGAAGATATCATCGGCTTCTGTTATGATTCAGCATTACCTTTTGGTGACAGCAATGAATTCTGTAACGACATTACTCGTAACACCGAAGGTCAAATTGAAGAAGTGCAACAACGCTTAATCAATACAGATGAAATCCGTACTAAAGGTTACGATATCGCAGCTGAATATCTTTATGACCTAGATGAGTATGGCAGTCTGCGCTTCAAGGCTGATTGGACTCATGTAATTGAATACTCGGTTACAAGTACAGGTCCTGATGGTCAGTTTAGTGATACTTATGAAGGTGTATTAGTAAACGATTTATTTGAAGATAAAGCTTCTGCATCAGTTACTTGGTACAAAAACGATGTGCGCGTACGTTGGAGTACACGCTATAAAGGTGCTATTCGCCGCAGCCAGTCAACCTATGAATCATGGTTAGAGGATATGGCCGCTAACGATGAACGTTGTGCACAAGGTTCTGATGCATGTGTTGCAGCTCCAGAAGCTTTATGGGGTAGCGAATTACCATCAGTAACAACTCACAATATTTCGGCATCTTACACAATGGATATCGGTAATAATAGTGAGCTTCGTGTATTCGGTGGTATCAACAACCTATTTGATGAAAATGGCCCATACATTCTTGGTGGTCGTGGCAATTACGACAGCGCATACGGCGGTGGTCGCGGTCGCTTCGTTTACTTAGGTGCACAATACAGCTTCTAATTTAACATTTCCCAATGTTTGTTGCTTAAAAGCCAGTAAAGCTAAGCTTTACTGGCTTTTTTTATATCTCTGCGTATACTCCCGCTATTATTTTTGGTTCCGTAATAAGCACTGCCATGACGATTAAATTTCCTTGCCGCCTTGATAAATTTTTAAGCCATTTTGCTGAAGTGCCGCGCTCAAAGGCAAAGATTGGTATTAAAAGAAAACACGCAACAATTAATGGCGAGGTGATAATCAAAGCCGATACACAAGTAACCCCTGATGACGCTGTTACTTGGTATGGAGAAGAAATCACAGCTGTGGGTGAGCGCTATTACATGCTAAATAAACCCGAAGACTTTATTTGCGCCAATAGCGATGAAATGCATCAAACCGTCTTTGATCTACTCGATGAACCTATGATGGATAAACTCCATGTTGCAGGACGACTCGATATCGACACGACAGGGCTTGTGTTAATTACGTCAGACGGCGATTGGAGCCACAAAATCACTTCACCGCGCCATCAAAAATACAAAGTGTATTTAATTGAAACAGAACAACCAATTACAGATGAAATGTGCGAACAGCTAACTAATGGCGTGATGTTACATGGTGAAAAAAGTGCAACTAAGCCAGCTGTTGTTGAAAGACTTGCTGATTACTCTATGCGCCTTTCTATTTACGAGGGTAAATACCATCAAGTTAAACGCATGTTAGCTGCTGTTGATAACCGCGTAGTGGCACTTCATCGTGAAAAAATTGGTACTGTGGCACTTGATCCAAACTTAGCACCTGGTGAATACCGCCCACTAACCCAACACGAGATTGAAACAATTTCCAGTTAGTAACACTACTTTGGGAACATGAAATTTAACCATCGATTAACGCTTGATTAAACATTAATGAGCGGTTAGTGTTTAATCAAACGGTATCTAAGAATTGATTAAATAAAAATTAAATCTCAACAAAATTAATCAATTCCTCTCTCACTTTGCATACCACAACAGGATGGCGCTAACAGCAGCTTAGTAACGGCGCTATGATGTACCACTTATAAAGGTAGATGTGAGGGAAGCCTATGAATTCACTAACCTTAAAGAATAAAATAGTCATTTTTACGGTTGTTTTATTTCTCTCGCTAATTTCACTTGCTGGGCTTGGTTTAAAAGCCTTACGACAAGCCAGTGAAATGGACAATATTGCCCGTATTAACCAACTAATGAAAAGCACGGTTAATATCGTCAACCAATTTGAACTCGCCAGCAAAAATGGCACGTTAAATGAAGAACAAGCAAAACAACTCGCCACACAAATGCTCAGAGAAAACAAATACCACGACTCTGAATACGTTTATGTAGTAGACAAGCAACTCAACTTTGTAGCCACGCCACACGACCCTCAACTGCATGGCACAAGTTTCAACGACTTCAAAGATGCCAGTGGTGGCAGTATTGGCGCTATGGTTGAACGTTTAGTTGGCAATAAAACCGGACAAATCATTACCTATCACTGGGATTCTGAGCGCGAAGGCGAAGTGGTCGACCTTACGTCTGTCGTGCAAAAAACAAAAGATTGGGGCTGGTACATAGGCACTGGCATTAGCTACAAAGAGGTAGACGAGCGATACTGGCAAACCGCAAGTTGGCTACTTACCTTATCTATTTTAATCGCAGTTGTGTTATCAGTCTTACTTGCCAAATTTGGTTTAGATTTAAGTAAATCTTTGGGTGGTGAAATTAACCATGTGCAATCAGCCGTAATGAGCGCCTCACGCGGTAACCTGAAAACCACTCATGCATTTCAAAGCGCAGATGAAAACAGTGTTGCCGGAGCAATTAACTATATGCAACTTGGTTTGCAAGAAGTGGTTGGCGGCATCAAAAATGTATCTGATGCACTACAAGATGAAGTACACGCTTCTGAAACGCGCTCGAAAGAACTCGATCACCTCACTAATTCAATGAGTAAAGAAACCCATGTGGTTGCCTCTGCGATTACCGAACTAACCGCATCCGCCGCAACGGTCGCCGACCACGCTGAGCAAGCGGCGTATTCAGTAAAAGAAGCTGAAGAACAAGGCAAAAGCGCGAATATTCTTACTCAAGAAGCAGCTAAAACAATTGAGCTGCTGGAAAAGCAAATTGAAAATGCAGGCGATAATATTCAAACTTTAGATGACGAGGTTAATAACATCGAAAGCGTGTTAAGCGTAATCCAAGGCATTGCTGAGCAAACCAACTTACTTGCCCTTAATGCGGCAATTGAGGCAGCCCGTGCAGGCGACCAAGGACGCGGTTTTGCGGTTGTTGCCGACGAAGTACGTCAGCTAGCGCAACGCACCCAAGCCAGCACTGAAGAAATTCAACAAATGATTGCTAAATTACAATCGGCAACCAAAGATGCCAAATCATCGGTAACGCAAAGTATTAGCACCAGTGAAGAAACAGTTACCAAATCACAAAAAGCTGCCGAAGAACTTACGCGTATTGCCGAGTCGCTCTCGGCGATTACGGAAATGAGCCATCAGATCTCAGTTGCAGCAAAGGAGCAGCTGCAAGCTGGTGAAGATACAGCGCAGCGAGTGGTGCATATATCTGATACCGCTGAAAATACCGCGCGTGTTTCACTCGATGCGCATAAAGCGACAGATCAAATTAAATCATTTACTAAAAATCTGGAAAAAGAAATCGCCAAATTTGAAGTATAACGTTAATTCAAAGCCGAAAGCACTAATTGCTTTCGGCTTGTAATGAGGTAATCAGGTTATACAAACCTGTTAAGCAGTTCACTTGATAGGTCGCACCTACCGTATCTAATTCTTTATCACCAGCATGATTAATCCAGCAAGTATCAAGCCCCGCATTTTTACCACCTAGAATATCTGAACTCAACGTATCACCTACCATCAATACGTTTGATTTATCTGGATTGCCGAACAGCTGAAGCGCATGTTCGAAAATCGCGATATTCGGTTTTGCCACACCCACTTGCTCAGAGATAATGACATGCTCAAAAAAGTGAGTTAAATCAGTGCGAGCTAGGCGCACCTGCTGCAGTGCGGTAAAGCCGTTAGTGATAATCGCAAGCTTTGCTTTACCATGCAGTAACTCAAGTAATTTACGTGCCCCCGGCAAACACTGACAAATATCAGCCATGGCTTCAATAAATTGTTGATTGAGTAATTCTGGTGCCACATTTAACGTTTCACCCCAACGTGTGAAACGCGTTATTTGTAATTCTTTTGCGGTAATTGTGCCGTTTTGATAATCCACCCAAAGTGGCTTATTAACGACTTGAAACGCATCAAAATCAGATTTTTCAAATACGATATCGTAGTTTGAAAATAGCTGTTTTAAACCTGCAAATGCATCAAAATGAAACAAGGTTTCATCGGCATCAAAAACAATCCATTGGTACTTCATTAATTATCCAAGTTACAAATTAAACAGTTGTTGATTAACAAATGGTGCAAGCGCAGTAGTAATAGCCACAGTGTAAACGCTCTCTCGAGTGACTAAGTTATTAGTTAACAACGCCATTGCCCCGCCCTTTTGTTTAATATTCTCAGTGTCAAATAACCTATCCATTACATGACCCAGCTCTTCACCTTCGCAAAGCGCACGATAAACCACGTTTGGCATAGGTAAATTGCTACTGCGGCCGACCTGTACCTGCTGTTTGTTATCAATCACAATGTAAGCAAAGGTCGCAGGACCATAACTAAAGTTATCAACACCGCCTTCTATCGCAACATACCAATCAGCCTGAAAATGCGCTTTTGTGTAAGCAACTCGATTTTTTGCACCTAGTAAGGTTTCTTCTGCGGTCATTGGTTGGTCCGCCACCTCGGATGGCGCAAATACACCTTCACAGATAAATTCAATGTTTGGAAACATGGCAGAAAATGCATTGCTTACTGCGTTTATTTTTACGGGATTAGTCGACCCAACAATAATTTTTTGGCTTTCTTTACTCATTTCTTACAATTCTTTGTCAATTAAAAGTCGCCTATCGCTTTCTAAATGCGCTGCGAGTTTTTATAATATCGCCATTGTGCTGACTGCCTACTGAATTAGCAAGTCGGTGGTTTAGCGAAACTTATGTTTTAGGAAAGATTATGAGCCAAGCTCGTGGTAATTTGTTTATTTTGTCAGCACCTTCTGGTGCAGGTAAATCAAGCCTTATCAACGCACTATTAGAACGCCATAGCGATATGAAAGTATCGGTATCACACACCACACGCTCACCTCGTCCGGGTGAAGAAAACGGTGTGCACTATCATTTTGTAACGCAAGATGAGTTTAAACAAGTCATTGCTGACGATGGCTTTTTTGAGTGGGCACAAGTGTTTGATAACTACTATGGCACGTCAAAACAAAGTATTGAAACGCAATTAGCGAATGGTATTGATGTATTTTTAGATATTGATTGGCAAGGCGCGCGCCAAGTAAGAGAGCTTGTTTCAGATGTACGCACTATTTTTATTTTGCCACCATCAAAGCAAGAACTTGAAGCGCGTTTAAATAGCCGAGGCCAAGACAGCGCCGAAGTCATCGCGAGCCGAATGGCAAAAGCACAATCAGAAACCTCTCATTACAATGAATACGACTATCTCATCGTGAATGATGATTTTGATACTGCACTTTACCAGTTAGAAACTATTGTCTTTGCCTCACGCTTGGCACAAACTAACCAAACACATAAGCACCAGCAACTGCTGAACGACTTATTAGCGGATTAAATTAATCCAAGTATTGGCTATTTTCTTCGCATCAAGTAAACTACGCTTTTGCGAATAATAAATTTTTGGAGTGCCTGATGGCTCGAGTAACTGTTGAAGATGCAGTAGATAAGATTGGTAACCGTTTTGACCTTATTTTAGTTGCGGCTCGCCGTGCGCGCCAAATCGCAACTGGTGGCAAAGATCCTATGGTTGATGCTGAAAACGACAAACCAACTGTAATCGCACTACGTGAAATTGAAAAAGGTTTCATCACCAATGATTCTTTAGATTCACTAGAGCGTGAAGATCAGCAAAACCAAGAAGCGGCTGAGCTAGCTGCGGTTGCTGCTATCGTTGGTGGTGGTCACCAATAAGCAATAATTATTGCTCCCTACTCACGCTTTCCTTGGCGGAGTAGCTTTTCCAGCGACTGTTCGACTTTTTAATAAGAAACAGTCGTTGGCAATCCCTTCCAATTCATCGTATATTGTTATCAATTCCCCTCTATAGCTAGTATTGGAGCATCAATGTATCTTTTTGAAGGTCTTAAAAAGAACATCTCAGAATATTTAACGCCAGAGCAAGTTGAACTTGTGCAAAAGGCCTATGTGGTTGCGCGTGACGCACACGAAGGTCAAACACGTTCAAGTGGTGAACCCTACATCACTCACCCTGTAGAGGTGACACAAATACTTGCCAATATGCGCTTAGATCACGAAACCTTAATGGCTGCATTAATGCATGACGTGATTGAAGATACCGATTTCAGCCAACAAGACCTTGCTGAAATTTTTGGCGATACCGTTGCCGAACTGGTTGAGGGCGTTTCAAAGCTCGACAAACTTAGCTTTAAAGACCAAAAAGAATTCCAAGCAGAAAACTATCGCAAAATGATTATGGCAATGACGCAAGATATTCGCGTTATTCTTATCAAACTTGCAGACCGCACGCACAATATGCGAACACTTGGCGCACTGCGTCCTGAGAAACGTCGCCGCATTGCCCGTGAAACACTCGAGATTTTTGCCCCAATTGCCAATCGCCTTGGTATTCATGACATTAAAAATGAATTAGAAGATTTAGGTTTTCAAGCGCTTTACCCTATGCGTCACCGCGCACTAAAAAATGAAGTCACAAAAGCACGTGGCAACCGTAAAGAGATTATTCATAATATTCAAAATGAAATTATCTCGCGCATTGAAGAATCGGGCATTGAAGTTGAAGTATCAGGCCGCGAAAAACACCTTTATAGCATTTACCGTAAAATGCTAAATAAAGAGCTGATGTTTAACGAAGTAATGGATATTTACGCGTTTCGCATTGTCGCCAATTCAATGGACACCTGCTACCGCGTACTTGGGGTTGTGCACAACCTATACAAACCAATCGAAACGCGCTTTAAAGACTATATCGCCGTACCAAAGACCAATGGCTATCAATCTTTGCATACCTCGCTTGTAGGTCCTCATGGTATTCCCGTTGAAATTCAAATTCGCACCCATGAAATGGATCAAATGGCTGATAAAGGGGTTGCCGCACACTGGCTTTACAAAAAAGCGGGTGATAGTGCGGGTAATACGGCGCAGCAACGCGCTCGTCAGTGGATGCAAAGCTTACTTGAATTACAACAAAGTGCAGGCTCATCATTCGAATTTGTTGAAAACGTTAAAACAGAACTTTTCCCTGAAGAGATTTACGTATTCACGCCAGATGGTCGCATAATTGAATTACCAATGGGCGCCACAGCGGTCGATTTTGCCTACGCAGTTCACACCGACGTTGGTAACACCTGTGTTGGCGTGCGGGTGAATAGAAAGCCTTACCCACTAAGCGCCGCGCTTGATACCGGCCAAACGGTTGAAGTTATTACTAGCTCAGGTGCTCACCCTAATGCGACTTGGCTTAACTTTATTGTTACCGCAAAAGCGCGTATGGGCGTGCAAAAATACCTTAAGAAGCAAGAGCACGAAGAAGCACTGCAATTAGGCCGTCGCCTTTTAGATTCAGCACTTGGCGAGCACCATTTAAGCGATGTAAGTGAAGAAGCGCTGGCACGCACAGTGGAAGAACATAATGTTGATTCACTGGATAAACTATTAATAGAAATTGGTTCAGGTAACATTTTAAGCCTACTTGTCGCAAAGCGTCTGCTACAAGAACAAGGCGAAGATGTTGGCGAACTAAATCACAACAAAAAAGCAGCCATTATTGGTACTGAAGGGATGTTAATTAACTACTCTAAGTGCTGTCGCCCTGTTCCTGGTGATGAGATTGTTGCGCATATTAGCCAAGGTAAAGGCCTTACTGTTCATCGCCAAGAATGTAAGAACATTCGCGGTTGGCAACAAGAGCGCTCTAAATATTTTGTTGTGAAATGGGAAGACAACCCAGAAAAAGAATATATTGCAGCACTACGTGTTGAAATTATAAACCACCAAGGCGCACTCGCTAAATTAACGAATTTAGTATCAACGACCGCGGCAAATATTGTTGAAATTAGTACCGAAGAAAAAGAGAGTAACTTATACCTAATCGATCTAGGTATCACAGTGAAAGACCGCATCCATGTCGCTAACATAATGCGCCGAATTCGAGTAATGCCAGATGTACAAAAAGTATATCGCCGAAAATAATTAAGAAGATAAATTATGACAAAATCAATTATTAGCACTGATACAGCACCTGCAGCAATTGGCACATATAGCCAAGCAGTAAAAGTAGGTACTACGGTTTACCTTTCAGGCCAAATTCCACTGGTTCCTGAAACAATGGAAATGGTATCAGACGATTTCACTGAGCAAACACATCAAGTATTTAAAAACCTAGTATCTGTATGTCAGGCTGCTGGCGGCGAAATTCAAAACATGGTTAAAGTAAATATTTTCCTAACTGACCTGTCTAACTTCGCAACCGTAAATGAAGTGATGAGCCAGTATTTTAACGAACCGTATCCAGCGCGCGCTGCGATTGGTGTTGCTGAACTACCAAAAGGTTCACAAATCGAAATTGATGGCATTTTAGAGTTACCATCAACTAATTAATTTAATTCATTAATAAAATAATGAAAAAATTAAATATAAAGGGCTGTTATGCCCTTTTTTTTATGCTAAAAAAACATGTATAGTTTGTTAATCATAATGGCCTAGGAGCTTAAGTGTTTACTCTTAATAACGAAAATCAAGTTGTACTGACAGTTTCTGAGCAAACGCCCATGCCGCCGAGTTCTGACTTTGTCTTCCAAGCACTCGCTAACTCTGAATTCGCCGATTGTTATGTTTTAACAAAAGAAGTGAAAGAAGCTTTTCGCGATCCCGATTTTGACGAACTGATTGTTGCGGAAAAACACGATGCAACACTGACTGTATCGGTCAGTGAAGACAAAATGGCTGCAACCGCCGTGTTAACCACTGCCTATGGCGGTGAATTGATGAGCATGGAACAGGCCGTTGAAATCATTAAACAAGCCAACATCACCCGCGGTTACAAACAAGTTTGGTTAGAGTCGTTACTAGGTAAGCAATTTGAGGCAATGCCTGGCAAAGAGCTCTCGATCGTAATTGCCAAAGGGCAAATTCCTGTTGCCGGTAAAAACGGTTCACTTGAAAAGAATGTACAAACTCTTGCCGACCGCGTTCGTCAACCGAAGCGCCGAGAAGATGGTTCTGTAGATATGCGTGATTTTGGCGCACTCGCCAGTGTAAAACCCGGTGATACCCTGATGACGCACCACTTTGCTACCTTAGGCAAAGACGGATTTAACGTACTTGGTGAAACACTAAAGGCCAAACCGGGCGATGAAGTAAAATTAATTGCAGGTGACGGCACTGAACTAAGTGGCACCGACGATAAGTACCTAGTTGCTACTATTGCCGGCGTTCCTGTTGATGACAAATACGGTATGCGTGTTGACGATGTATTTACCATTCCTAATGTAGACGTAAAATCAGGCCATATTGATTTTGACGGTTCAGTGATCATTACCGAGAATATTGAACCGGGTATGAAAGTAACCGCAAAAGGCGACATTACCGTATTTGGTAGCGTTGAATCTGCGGAGCTAAACGCCACAGGTAGCATAGAAGTTAAAGAAGGCTGTTTAGGTCACCACAAAGAGAACGATGAGCTTTCGAATAAAATTAGCTGTGAAGGCAACTTAACCATCAGCTACGCACAATATACGTATTTATCTGGCAATCAGGTTAAAATTAAAAGCCAGGCAAGCCACTGCCACATTAAAGCAAAAAATGAGCTAATGATCGGCAACCCTGAAAAAGGGGATGGCAAACTCATTGGCGGTAAAGTGCTTGATGCTAAAACCATGATTTGTGGTGAAGTGGGCACCGATAAAGGAGCACATACAGAAATTCACTTAGGTCATGCAGCTGTATTATTGAAAAACCGCACCGATGAAATTTTTGAACAAGTGCGGTTATGTAATCAGCAGCTAGAAGCGCTCGAGTCTGAGTTTGATAAAGCACTGTCTATCGAAGATGCCGATAAACAACAAAACCTGTTAATTGAAATCTCTGATAAGCAAAACCTTAACGAACAGTTAATTGAGTTACTGCCAAATAAAGCCGCCAAGCTAGAACGTGCCATTCATATGCTCCGTGATTACTGCTATCTCGAAGTACAAAAAGCACTACACTCAAACGTAGAGCTGCGTATTTTTAACAAAGTACTCAAAACGGCGCGCATTTATCCCCCCCTTACTGCACGTATCGATAAAAACAAAATCGAATTAGAGTTTAAAACAACCTAGCCAAAATTATGACCCAATACAAAATGGATAATCTCGACAAATCGATTCTGCACGCGTTGATGGACAACGCGCGCGTGCCTTATGCTGAGCTAGCAAAAAAGTTTGAAGTCAGTGCCGGCACAATTCACGTACGTGTTGAGAAAATGAAACAAGCCAATATTATTACGGGCACAAAAGTTTCTATTAACGAAAAAAATCTAGGTTACGACGTATGTTGTTTTATTGGTATTAACTTAAAAAATGCCAAAGATTATCCCGACACTATCAAGCGCTTAGAAGCGTTAGAAGAAGTGGTAGAAGCCTATTACACCACAGGTAATTACAGTATTTTTATTAAGGTTGTGACACGTTCAATTGATCACCTGCAAGACGTGCTAATCAATAAAATTCAGGCCATTGACGTAATCCAATCAACCGAGACCTTAATCTCCTTACAAAACCCAATTAACCGAGATGTAACGCCATAACATTTCACTGTGGTGCAGAATAATTGCGAGAGACACACCAGCTAGGTATAATCGCCGCGAATTTTCCGGAGAATAATCATGGCCGATAACCGTTACAAACGCGTAAAATCTGTACTCGACAAACGTCAACTTGATTTAACTGTGTGCTTAGACGAAGTGCACAAACATCATAACTTATCAGCAATTGTTAGAACCGCTGACGCCGTTGGTTGTCACCATGTTCATGCGGTTTGGCCAAGAGAACAGCGTCGTTTAACGAATAATACATCGGGTGGTAGTAAAAACTGGGTGGAAACCCATATGCACGATGATATTGATGATGCGGTAAAAGTACTTCGTGAACAAATTCCAGGCGTGCAAATTTTAGCGACAAACCTATCAGATAGCGCCGTTGATTTTCGTGAAATTGATTACACTAAGCCAACTGCCGTTATTGTTGGCCAAGAACGCGATGGTATTTCCGACAAAGCTCTCGCTCATGCGGACCAGCATATTATCATTCCAATGGAAGGCATGGTGCAGTCATTGAATGTATCCGTTGCTGCAGCGTTAATTCTTTACGAAGCCCAGCGTCAGCGCGAAAATGCAGACATGTATCAGCCTAATGACCACTTAGATAAAAACACTAAGCACACCCTGCTATTTGAAGGCTGTCACCCAATTATCGCGCAGCAGTGCCGCTTAAAAGGCCTGCCATATCCAGAACTTGATGACGAGGGTGAAATTGTGGCTGATGAAGCATTTTGGAATACCCTACGTTTCGTTAAAAAAGCCTAAGCCAAACACTGGTTATTTTTACAGTTATCTATTGCAACTTTAAACTTAACCTGTTAAAAACCAAGGACGGTAAAAACGAAAGGACAGCTATGGCAATTGATCTTGCCTCATACCCCATCACTGAACTGAAAGGTGCTGGGCCTAAAATTGCAGAGCGTTTAGCAAAGCTGCATATTTTTACCGTACAAGACTTACTCTTTCATTTACCGCTGCGCTATGAAGATCGCACTCGCATTTATCCTATTTGCGAGCTGCAAGCGCACTACCATGTCAGCATCGAAGCGACTATTGAAAATACCAATATCAGCTTTGGTAAACGCCGCATGCTTAATTGCCAAGTTAACGATGGCACAGGCAGACTAACCTTACGCTTTTTCACTTTTACCGCTGCGCAAAAAAATAATTTAACTGCAGGCAGCAGAATACGCTGTTTTGGAGAAATTCGCCGCGGTAGGAACGGCTATGAAATGGCTCATCCCGAATATAAAATCATCGATGAGAATGTCACAAGCCAAGTTGAAGAATCACTTACACCCGTTTACCCAACAACGGAAGGTTTAAAGCAGCTTTCACTACGCAAACTGAGTAATCAGGCTGTAGCTTTACTAGAGCGCTATGATATTCAGGAGTTATTGCCGGCTCAGTACCAACCACAAGGGTACAGCTTAAAAAAAGCCTTGCTAACGCTTCACAAACCGAGTCCTGAAGAAAGTACACTCTTGCTTGAGCAAGGGCTTCACCCTGCTCAGCAACGACTCGCATTTGAAGAAATACTGGCGCAAAATTTAAGCCTCTTAAAACTGCGTGCCAAAGGACAAGTGCATCAGGCGGTAACCTTGCCACCAACCAATTCTCTTGAGCCACAACTACTTACCCAGCTACCTTTCCAACCTACTAATGCGCAACAGCGTGTAGTGGCAGAAATTAAACACGATCTGACTCAGCCCTACCCTATGATGCGATTAGTACAAGGCGATGTTGGTTCGGGAAAAACGTTGGTAGCGGCAATGTCAGCACTTACGGCAATTAGCCAAGGTTATCAAGTTGCCTTAATGGCACCTACCGAGATTTTAGCCGAGCAGCACGCTAACGCTTTTCGAGCTTGGTTTGAACCATTAGGCGTTAAAATTGCGTGGTTAGCGGGGAAAACTAAAGGTAAAGAACGCACTGTAACACTTGAGCAAATAACCTCCGGTGAAGCGCAAATGATTGTCGGCACGCATGCGTTATTCCAAGAACAAGTGAGCTTTAATAATCTCGCACTGATTATTATTGATGAGCAACACCGTTTTGGCGTGCACCAACGTTTAGAGTTACGTGAAAAAGGCCGTAATGGCAATTGCTACCCACACCAGTTGGTTATGACCGCAACCCCTATTCCACGCACCTTAGCAATGACCGCCTATGCCGATTTAGAAACATCGATTATTGATGAATTGCCACCGGGCAGAACACCTATTACAACAGTGGCTATTCCTGATACCCGCCGCCAAGACATTATTAACCGTGTACAGCAGTCGGTGCTGCAAGACAAGCGTCAGGTTTATTGGGTTTGCACGCTAATAGAAGAATCTGAAGCATTGCAATGTCAAGCTGCAGAGGATAGCGCAAAAGAATTAGCGAAAGCGCTACCCGATGTTGCTATCGAATTAGTTCACGGCCGTATGAAACCAAGTGAAAAACAATTCATCATGTCGGAGTTTAAAGCGGGAAAAATAGACGTACTAGTTGCTACAACCGTGATAGAGGTTGGTGTTGATGTACCTAATGCCAGCTTGATCATTATTGAAAATCCAGAACGCTTAGGCCTTGCTCAACTACACCAATTACGCGGCCGTGTTGGCCGTGGCTCAGTCGCATCGCATTGCGTACTACTATATCACCCTCCGCTATCTAACACAGGTCAAAAACGCTTAGGAGTACTGCGCGATAGCAATGACGGCTTTGTCATTGCAGAGCGAGATTTAGAGATCCGTGGACCCGGCGAAGTGCTTGGTACAAAACAGACGGGACTTGCCGAATTTAGAATTGCTGATCTTGTGCGAGACAAAGCACTAGTAGAACAAGTTAGGCCCGTCGCTAAACGCTTTTTAACTGAACATAACGACCTTGCTGAGCAAATTATTGCCCGTTGGCTGCCCGATAAAGAACATTTCGCACAGGCATAATCTTTAGGCAAATGGCATTCTATTTTTTGGCACGGGCTAACGCACTCGGTGGCATTTTTTCAGCGAGTAATGCGAGCTTTTTCGCGACTTCTTGATGGCGCTTTTTGTCGTAAATTAAAGCGCCATTGAGCCAGCGGTATGCATCTTCAAAATCGCGAGGGCTACCAAGCCCCGCGTTAAACAAATCAACAAGCCTAATTTGCGCATTTAAATTACCAAGCGATGCGGCCTCGCGTAGATAAATAATGGCTTTATTGATATCGCGCTGCACTAATTGGCCAACATGGTAATAGCGACCAAGTTGCTCTAGCGCCGCCGCTAAGCCCTGATCTGCCGCTTCGCGCATGTAATACACGCCAAGATCAACATCGCGCTCTACACACACTGCATACGCCAACATATCGCCATATAAAAACTGATATGCGGGGACTTTCATTTTACTTGCACGCGCTTCGATATCTTGCACAAGTTGACAATCATCGAGCTTTACTCGTGTTAAATGTTCATTTTTATTTATGAGTTTAATGAGTTCATCTTGGCTGTAGATTTGCACTGCTTGAAGTTCAGGGTTTTCGGCAAGCACATTTGCAGAGCTAAAAAGTAGCCCTGTTACAGCAAAGGTTTGACACAATGTTCGCATAAATAAACGCATAATAATTCTCAGATATTCGAGGCCAATTAAGTCAATTCACTTAACTAGTTAATCATTCAGTGAGCTAACTACTGCACTACACTTATAGTTAGCACAATAAACGTGTTCAACTATTTAACACAACTAGAGCTCATACCAATTTAAAATAATTGATACAAAATATATACCAACCTTTGAATTTTAGGCATAAAAAAAGCTGCAAACTGCAGCTTTTTTCTAGAAACTAAATTTACTCACCAAATGGGTTACGTACAATCATTGTTTCTACACGATCTGGGCCAGTCGAGATGATATCGATTGGTACACCAGTGATTTCTTCTAAACGCTTGATGTAGTTACGTGCAGCTTGTGGTAAGCCCTCGTAAGTTGTTACACCGAACGTATTTTCGCTCCAACCTGGCATCTCTTCGTATACTGGTGTTACTTTCTCGTAACCTTCAGCAGCAAGTGGTGTTACGTTTGTAACTGTACCATCTTCAAGCTGGTAACCAGTACAGATTTTGATTGTTTCTAAACCGTCTAATACATCTAGTTTAGTTAAACAGAAGCCTGTAATAGAGTTAATTTGTACCGCACGACGCATTGCAACAGCATCAAACCAACCTGTACGACGTAAACGACCCGTTGTTGCGCCAAACTCGTGACCTTTGTCACCTAAGTGTTTGCCAACAGGGTCTTGCTTATCTAAACCGTCATAAAGTTCAGTTGGGAAAGGACCTGAACCTACACGTGTTGTGTATGCTTTCACGATACCTAATACGTAATCTAGGTTTAATGGACCAAAACCAGCACCCGTAGCTACACCGCCAGCCGTTGTATTTGAAGACGTAACGTATGGGTATGTACCGTGGTCGATATCAAGTAGTGTGCCTTGTGCACCTTCAAATAAGATGTGCTCACCATTAGTGCGTGCTTGGTCAAGTAACTCAGTAACGTCAACAACCATAGACTTAAGAATGTCAGCAACTGCCATTGCTGCGTCTAATGTTTCTTGGTAATCAACTGGATCAACTTTGTAGTAATTAACTAGTGTAAAGTTATGATACTCAACTACTTCTTTTAGTTTTTCAGCGAATAACTCTGGGTTAAATAAATCGCCAACACGTAAGCCACGACGCGCCACTTTATCTTCGTAAGCTGGACCAATACCACGACCTGTAGTACCGATAGCTTTAGCGCCACGTGCTTCTTCACGAGCCATGTCTAATGCTACGTGATACGGTAGAATTAGTGGACATGCTTCAGAAATTAATAAACGCTCTCTAACCGGAACACCACGCTCTTCAAGCATGCCGATTTCGCGCATAAGTGCATCTGGTGCAAGTACCACACCGTTACCGATTACACATTTAACATTGTCACGTAGAACACCTGATGGGATAAGGTGAAGAACTGTTTTCTCACCGTTAATAACGAGTGTGTGACCTGCGTTGTGACCACCTTGATAACGTACAACTAAAGACGCTTTATCTGTTAGTAGGTCAACAACCTTACCTTTACCTTCGTCACCCCATTGGGTGCCTAATACAACGACGTTTTTACCCATTGTAACTTCACTTAAAGAAAATTAGGCGCAGATTCTATCAAAAAATGGGGGCAAAGATCACCCCGTTTAGCAGCTTTTTTCATCATTTTATCTAAATAACTTCAATTAAATTGGTATATACAAGCTCATTAGGCACTGTTGTTTTTAGATAATTTACTAATAAATTTAATTTTTATTTTATCTCTTGGTTGTTTTTTATTTTATGGTTTTAACCACATAAAAAGCAGCCAACCAATCAAGATTAAAACAACGCCTATCATCCGCAATTGCGGATCAGCTAATTGCACTATTTCGCGTAAATACTCGCGCCATTTCGCTGGAAATAAAGCAGGCCCAAGCCCTTCAAAAATTAACAACAAAGCAAACGCCAATAGCAATACATCAAAGCTCATTATTTTCTCCATAAAAAAGCCCTGCAAGTGCAGGGCTTTTAATATTATATTGCAACTGGGTAATTTACTTACCGGTTTGCTTCATATACTTAAAGAAGTCACTATCAGGGCTCAGCACCATAACGTCTTCTTTGTTTTTAAAGGTTGCTTTATAAGCATCTAGGCTGCGTAAGAAGCTATAGAATTCTGCGTCTTTGTTGTACGCATCAGCATAAATTTTTGCTGCTAACGCATCACCTTCACCGCGTACACTTCGTGCATTACGCTCCGCATCAGCAAGCATAACCGTTACACGACGGTCTACGTCAGCGCGAATTTCCTCAGCCTTCTCCATACCTTCAGAACGGTGTTCTTTCGCTACAGCAGAACGCTCAGCGCGCATACGTTGGAAAATTGAGTTACTTACTTCTGTCGGTAAATTAATTTTCTTAACACGTACATCAAGTACTTCAATACCTAACTCCGCAGCACTTTCAGAAGCTTGCGATAATGCCTCTTCCATTAGGGCGCTACGCTCACCTGACACAATCTCGCGAATTGTGCGCGAACCAAAGTTAGTTCTTAAACCATTGTTTACCTTTTGCTTAAGTAGTGTTTCAGCATATTGCTTATCACCACGTGCGCGCAGGTAAAACTTACTGAAGTCTTTAACACGCCATTTAACATACGAATCAACAATTAAGTCTTTCTTTTCGCTTGTTACAAAACGATCTGGTGAACCGTCCAGTGTTTGAATACGCGAATCTAGCTTACGTACTTGAGAGATAAACGGCATTTTAAATTGCAGACCTGGTTCATACACAACCGGGTTACCTTCGCTATCTTTCTTAACTTTACTAAACTCTAATACAATTGCCTTTTGACCTTCTGGCACCACAAACAGACCAGAAAAACTAAGCATCGCTAGAATAACAACAATAACTAAACCAAAGTTTTTCATTGATTGTATCTCCCAGAGTTATAACGGTCGCTAGAGTAGCGGTCATTCGCTGAATTTAGCTGACTGTTTTTCGTTGTACCTAGTTGCTGTCTTAAATTATCAACGTCATTGCGTTGACGAGCAGGCGTTGCGTTTTCTTTCGATTGCTGAATAATTTTATCGAGCGGTAAATACATCATATTATTACCACCTTCTACATCAACAATTACCTTTGACGTATTACCTAATACTTCTTCCATCGCATCGATATAAAGACGCTGACGCGTTACTTCTTTAGCAGCTTGGTATTCTGGTAATAGGCGTTCAAAACGTGCAATTTCACCCTGCGCTTCAAGCGTTACACGCTCTTTATACGCTTCTGCTTCTTGCGTCATACGTGTTACACGACCACGCGCAGTTGGTTCAATCTCACGTTGATATGCTTCAGCTTCACGAATAAAACGCTCTTCATCTTCTTGTGCTGCAATTGCATCATCAAACGCATCTTTCACTTCTGCCGGTGGACGCGCATCTTTAAAGTTAACGTCTGTCAGTACGATACCTAAGTTGTATGGCGTGATAATTTTCTCAAGTTCCTGCCAAGTGTCTTGACGCACCTGCTCACGGCCTTTCGTTAATACATCATCCATTTTTGCATGACCAACAACATAACGCAGTGCACTATCAAGCGCTTGCTGTAAGCTGTGATCTGCATCCGTTACGCTGAAGCGGTATAAATATGCATCGGTAACGCGGTACTGAACCACAAACTCAACACTTACCA
This sequence comes from Pseudoalteromonas sp. P1-9, assembly GCF_001399975.1. Taxonomy (GTDB): domain Bacteria; phylum Pseudomonadota; class Gammaproteobacteria; order Enterobacterales; family Alteromonadaceae; genus Pseudoalteromonas. The sequence goes on along the minus strand of NZ_LKBD01000007.1, from coordinate 86,875 downwards.
CGTTCTCATCTTCAGTAAGCATAAAGCCTGATGCAGAAAGCGAACGCACTGCTTCAATATCTACAGGGATGACACGATCAACAAACGTCATTTTCCAACGAAGACCTGGCATAGCAACTTCATGGAACTGACCGAAGCGTAATACAACACCACGCTCTGCTTCTTTCACCGTGTAAAAACCACTAATAGCCCAAACAGTAATAGCGATAATTAAAACAAATACCAGTGCAGGGCCACTTAAACCGCCGTTGCTTGATCCTTTTTTGCCGCCAAATAAGCCACCAAAGCGGTCGCCGTATTTGCGGAACACTTCATCTAAATCAGGTGGACCCTGATCTCGACCGCCCTTGTTATTCCATGGGTCTTTGTCGTTGCCATTGTTACCCGGCTCGTTCCAGGCCATAGCGTCACTCCAATATTAAAAATTAAAATTAAACTTTGGTAAATTTACCAAAACCTTAGGGGATTTTCTAATTTTTACGGTAAACAAATATTTTTGAAAAGTTAAACCACTAATTCTTGTATTTGCCCACCGAACTCTTTTTTCAAGCGCTGCCAGTCTGACATAGGTAATCTAACATCTAATAGCCAATTACCCAGCTCATCAAAGTTTTCAGCTTGCACCGCATTTAATCGATAAAGCGCACCTTGTAAGCGACCTAATTGCGGCGGAATGCGCATATTTTCATGGAACATTTGTTCCGCTAAGCATTCGCCAATCGCTTCAAGCAATAGCTCACAACCTATCCCAGTTTGCGCTGATAACCAAACGCGAATAGGTCTACCTTCATCATTACGATCAATACGTGGAGACACCTCTTCCACTAAATCGATTTTGTTGTAAACCAATAACTGCGGTACTTCATCAGCATCGATTTCTCTCAGTACATCTTGTACTTGTTCGATATTTTCTTGACGCCTTGCATCTGCGACATCAATCACGTGAAGTTGTAAATCCGCTTCACGGGTCTCAGCTAACGTTGATTTAAACGCAGCGACTAAGTCATGCGGTAAATGCCTAATAAAACCAACAGTATCGGCAAGAATTGTTGGTCCCAAATCTGGCACCTCAATTTTACGAAGTGTTGGGTCAAGCGTCGCAAACAACTGATCCGCCGCATATACATCACTGTCAGTGATGCGATTAAACAAGGTTGATTTACCCGCATTGGTATAGCCAACTAATGATACGGTTGGAATTTCATTTCGGTTTCGTGCGCGGCGTCCTTGTTCACGTTGTTTAGCTACTTTTTCTAAGCGCTTTAAAATATTTTTAATTTTGCCACGAATTAAACGGCGGTCGGTTTCAAGCTGGGTTTCACCCGGACCTCGTAAACCTATCCCCCCTTTTTGCCTCTCAAGGTGCGTCCAACCTCGAATCAATCGGGTAGAAATATGGCGTAATTGCGCAAGTTCTACTTGTAGCTTACCTTCATGAGTACGCGCTCTTTGCGCAAAGATATCAAGAATCAAACTCGTTCTATCAAGCACGCGACATTTACATATCGCCTCTAAGTTACGTTCTTGTGAGGGGGATAATTCGTGATTAAAGATGATTACATCTGCATCATGGATTTTGACAATCTCAGCAATTTCCTCAGCTTTACCGCTTCCGACGAAGTATTTGGCATGCGGTGATTGACGACTGCCTTGCACAATCGTCAATGCATTTACACCAGCTGAAGAAACGAGCATTTCCAATTCTTGCAAATCTTCACGATCGCCTTCATTTGGAAATTCGATATGAACTAAGACTGCCTGTTCACCGGCTTCATAACGGTCAAACAAGCATTAAACTCCTATTAATTAGTAGTTACCGCTCTCGTCTTCTGCACCGCCCTGAGTTGCTTGGAAATTAACAGCTCGCGCAGGTACAACAGTTGAAATAGCGTGTTTGTAAACCATTTGGTTTACAGTGTTTTCTAGTAAAATTACAAATTGGTCAAATGACTGAATTTTGCCTTGTAGCTTGATGCCGTTAACTAAATAAATTGCTACAGGAATACGTTCACGGCGTAACGCGTTCAAAAATGGGTCTTGTAATGATTGGCCTTTTGCCATTGTTATTTTCCTTAGTTCTAGGTGTTCTTATAAAATTCGATAACTCTAACGAATTCAATTATTTTTACTGCACCACTTTACTAGCTTAGCGAACTTAACACGCGTTGCAAGTTTTCTTCATCGCCTGATTCTAGCCAAGTAATATTTTGCCAGCCACGTAACCAAGTCAACTGACGTTTAGCAAGCTGACGCGTAGCAGCTATGCCCTTAAAAACCATTTCATCATAATCATCCTCGCCCGCGAGATAATCCCACATTTGGCGATAACCTACACAGCGAATAGAGGGTAGGTCTGGATGTAAGTCCTTTCTTGTATATAAGGCCAGAACTTCTTTTTCAAACCCCATATCGAGCATTATTTTAAATCTTTTTTCAATACGTTGGTGTAACACAGCGCGATCGCTCGGTGCAATCGCAAACTGTAAAACATCAAAAGGTAAGGGTTCTGACTTAACCTTTTGTAGTTCACTCATTGGTTTACCCGTTAAACGGTATACCTCTAAAGCGCGATTAATACGCTGTGAGTCATTTTCATTAATTTTTGCAGCTGCAACTGGGTCGACGTGTGTCAGTTCTTGATGCAGTAGAGGCCAGCCTTTCATCTGCGCTTCTTGTTCAAGTTCAGCACGAATTGCTTGGTCTGCATTTGGTAATGGTGACAAGCCTTCAAGTAACGCTTTGAAATACATCATGGTGCCCCCCACCAAGAGCGGAATTTTACCTTGGCTATGTAACTGGGCAATATTATCTAGCGCATCACGGCGAAAGTCAGCTGCAGAATAACTATCAGCAGGATCGATTAAATCGATGAGTCGGTGCGGTGCTAATGCCAACTCTTCAGCATTCGGCTTCGCGGAACCAATATCCATGCCTTTGTATACCAACGCAGAGTCGACACTTATTACTTCGGTATTTAAATGCTGACATAGCTGAATCGCTAAATCGGTTTTACCGGAAGCAGTCGGTCCCATTAAGCAAATAATTGGCAATTGTTGCAACGTATTTCCTTGCTAAACTAAAAATTAATCGGTTAGTCAAAAAGACTGTTTTCTATGTCAATTTTAACAGTTTTCGTTTTAAAACTGGCAATTAATTCAGGCTTTTTTACCACTAACTCGACTAATTGCTTAGTAATTGTGTAGCCCAGCGGCTGAACTAAGGCAATATTTTTCAGCCAAGTCAGCCAAAACGTCAGATCGGTTTTTTCATTTTTTACCAATGCATGGTCAAACAAGTTATCTAAGATTTGATTAACATCCACTGAATATAAAACCTCAGGTAATTTTTTCACTAACAAAAACTGAGAGTTGACGGCAATATCAAAACCAAGAATTCCTAACCATGAAAGGTTGTCTTGCACTTTATCAAGCAAGTCTGACGATAAATTGATACGTACAGGTAATAGCAGACTTTTACTTTCAAGTTGCCCTTGTTGTTCAACATGCGTTTGCCAAAGGGTAAGGATTGCTGGCGTAAGATCGATCAACTGCGGTTCACCATTTACACTGCGCAGTGCTTTTCCCTGGCGTAGCGGCAACAATTCAATGCACTCAGCGCTATTAGTTGATTGCGGCATATCATTAAGCGTGTGATGAACCGCTGATTCAATGACCTGATCAGCAACTCCCTGATAAAATGCATTTACCGAATGCTGTTTTGCGCTATCGGGGACTTTATGATGCTGCATTAGCGGCTTTTTGTAACCTGAACCACCACTAGACGCGGAAAAAGAAGCGCTTTGTTCACGCACTTGCGGCGTAGTCACCGCGCTAGATTCATGTCCAGTATCAAATTGATGCATTTGCTGCAGTGCATAATCACTAGTCTCATTGCTTGGCGCGTGATCGAGCGGCTGTTTAAAGCTAATCGCTTGCCTCACTGCTTGTACAATAAAGTCATGAACTAAACGCCCCTGATGAAAGCGTACTTCGTGTTTCGCTGGGTGTACGTTCACATCGACTTGGCGCGGCTCTATTTCAAGGTAAATAACAAAACCCGGAATATCATAGCCTGAAGCATATTCTTCAAATGTTTGACGAATCGCGTGAAAAATTAACTTATCACGCATCATTCGACAATTAACATAAGTGTACTGCGGCTCTGTTTTATCACCAACGGGTAATACCCAACCATACAGGCGTAAGCGCTCATCACCAGAATCGACATACACAGCCTGCTGTTCAAAGACTTTTCCCGCAACTTGGGCAACACGCTTGACGTAATTTTCTTGCTGCATTTGCGCACGATATTGACGTACTGTTTTGCCGTTATGCTTAAGCGTAATTGCCACATCAAAACGCGACAATGCAATGCGCTTCAGCAGTTCATCAATATGGTGAAATTCAGTTTTTTCGGTGCGCAAAAACTTGCGGCGCGCTGGTGTGTTAAAAAATAAATCAACCACTTCAATGGTTGTGCCATTGGGATGCGAGGCAGGCGTAATTTGTACCGCCATATCTCGCCCTTCGGCATAAGCTTGCCACGCTTCGCTTTGTGCCTCAGTTTTAGAGGTCAATGTTAAACGCGACACTGAGCTAATTGATGCCAAGGCTTCACCACGAAAGCCTAAAGATGCGATTTGCTCTAAGTCATCAAGTGATTTTATTTTGCTGGTTGCATGGCGCGACAACGCTAAAGTTAGTTGGTCTTTGTCGATACCAAAGCCATTATCGCGAATACGTATTAGTTTGTGACCACCGCGTTCAATATCAATTTGAATGCGCGTTGCACCCGCATCAAGGCTGTTTTCCACCAGCTCTTTAACCACTGATGCGGGGCGTTCTACTACTTCACCTGCCGCTATTTGGTTGGCAAGACGAGCGGGTAATATTTGTATAGACATAATTACAAGTTCTAAAATCGAGGCACTATTAGCTACGTGGAATAGCTAAGTTTTGCCCGATATATAACGTATTCGACGATAACTTATTAGCTTTTTTCAAAGAGCTAACCGTTACCCCATAACGACTCGCAAGTACACTGAGGGACTCGCCTGAACGTACCTTATGAAAACGCGGTTGATCTTTTTTCAACTTGGCAAAATATGAATCTTCAGGAGGGTTATTTCTAAAATACGCCTTTACCGATTTAAAAATTGCCGTCGCGAGCTTTTCTTGGTGGTCTCTGGTTTTTAGCAAACGCTCTTCTGTTGGATTAGATATAAAGCCTGTTTCAACCAAAATAGAGGGAATATCAGGTGATTTTAATACAGCCAAACTCGCCGCCTGCGGCACTTTTTTATGCATGCGTGTGACTTTTCGCATTTCACTAATTACATCTTCAGCCACTTCAAAGCCGGTTTTCATTGAATGATCCATCGACATATCGAGTAATGCTTGCGCCAAGTAGCGCTCTTGCTGAGTATCTTTTAACACATCTGCCGCACCACCTAATAGCTCAGAGTGTTGCTCACGGTTTTCTATCCATTTACCAATTTCTGAATTAGCACGTCTTAGCGAAAGTACCCAAACAGAGCCACCGCGAGGTTGCGGCGACGTAAATGCATCAGCATGAATGGAAATAAAGAAATCCGCTTTTTTGGTTCGAGCGCGCTGAGTACGTGTATTATATTTTACGTAGTAATCACCAGTACGCGGCATAATTGCCGACATACCTTTTTCAGCATTGATCTTAGCTGCTAATCGCCTTGCTATTTGCAATGTAATTGTTTTTTCATAGGTACCAGATGGACCAATAGAGCCTGGGTCCTCACCACCGTGCCCTGCATCAATTGCAACAACAATGTCTCTATCACTGCTAATATCGCGATTTTTTACAACGGTTTGTGCTTTCGGTTTTTCTTTACTGTACAAATCGAATACAAGTCGGTCGCTATACGGACCTGTTGGTGCGAGTGAAAAGATAACTGGTTTAACCGGTGCTAGCAGTTCAAATACTAAGCGCGTATCAGATTTTCGCTTTGGTGTGCTGTAGCGAATTTTTTTAATTAATTGATGTTTTTTATCAATTTTTGGAAATGTTGCTGCGCGCCCTGGTGTTGATTTTATATCAACCACCAAGCGCAATGGATTTTTCAAAAAGAAGTAGCTGTATTCAGGCTTCTCTTTCATATCGAGTACCACGCGGGTGCTCTCAGGAGACGGCCAAACACGCACACTGTCAATTTTGTTTGCAGCGCATAAGTTAACACTTACAAACATCATGACAATTGTAATTACTCGAAAAAGAGATTTAATATTGTACCAATCGCTAGTCATTCTTCAGCTTATTTATTATTGTTTTGCCACTTTGACTGTTCGCCATTATGGTTATTCTACGCGCATTATCGACATATTCCATTGTAATCTCTAGATCTGCCTGTGCAAGCATTCCAGCGCCTTTTTCTGGCCATTCAATTAAACACACTGAATTATTTTCAAAGTAGTCTCGAATGCCCATAAACTCCAATTCTTCGGGATCTGCAAGGCGATATAAATCGAAGTGATAAACATTTTGTGAAGCTAATTCGTAGGGCTCAACCAAGGTATAGGTTGGACTTTTTACTTTACCGGTATGACCAAAGCCTTGCACAACGCCGCGTGTAAGCGTCGTTTTGCCCGCACCTAAGTCGCCATGTAAAAAGATTACAGCGCCTTCATGTATACATGAAGACAATTTACTGCCCATGGCAACTGTTTCAGTTTCATCGGCCAAAAAGCAATTAAAAACCCCATCTTGCTGATCCATTTACTTCTCCACTAATCAACCAGTTTTCTAATTAAAGGGTACAGGTCTGAGACTAACATGCCACGCTTACCCTGTTGCTCTGCAATTTCCGCTGCGCGGCCGTGAATATTAACAGCCAATTGAACAGCTTCAAAATTCGGCATGCCCTGCGCAATTAAGCCAGCAATTATACCAGATAAACAATCGCCCATCCCAGCACTTGCCATACTGGCCCTGCCCGACGTATTAATTACCGTATGATGACTATTAGCAACTAAGCTGCCCACCCCTTTTAATAGAGCTATTGCGTTATATTGCTTTGCTAATTTAGAGACTGAATCAAAACGATTAAGTTCAATTTCAGAGCTTGGGATACCCAGTAATCTTGAAGCCTCTCCGCTGTGAGGGGTAATAATCATGTGCGCTAGGTTAATTGGCTTTTGAGCTAACAAGTTAAGCCCATCCGCATCAATAATAATTGGTTTATTGACCTTCTCGATTGCCTGCCATACGGTCTTGCTCCAATTTGACAAGCCAAGGCCTGGGCCAATCACACACACATCGGCTTTTTCAATTAGTGGTTCCAACTCTGTTGCGTGATCGACGGCGTGTACCATAAGTTCATAACGCCCTTGCACCACAATGGCACGATTTTCTGGATGCGTCGCTACACTGACAAGCCCAGCTCCGGCACGTAGACAGGACTCAGCCGCAATGCGAATAGCCCCCGGCATAGGTTTATCGCCACCAATTAATAAAACATGACCAAGTTGTTGTTTATAACTATTGATGTGACGAACCGGCAGTGATGCTTTTAACGCATCATAATTTACTAACTTAGAGAGTGGTTTGACATATTCTATAAAAGCATCGGCTAATCCGAGTCCTGCAAAATATAAATTGCCTACATGCTGCTTAGCATTACCGCTTAATAATCCTTGCTTAAGAGAAATAAAGCTCACGGTATAATTAGCATTGATACAGGCCTTTGCCACTTCGCCTGTTGTCGCATTCAGACCTGAAGGTAAATCTACCGCAATAATAGGTTTATGCTGTTGGTTAATGTGATTGATAACATCTGAATATTCACTACTTAACTCACCGCAAAAACCGATGCCCAACAGTGCATCAATATAAACGTCGGCACTGGTATCTAAGCTATCAACTACTTTGCCGCCTTGCTTTATGTAATCTAAGTAAGCGCGCTTAGCATCACCAGCTAACTGATTTACATCCTTAACGCTGAATACCGTAACATCAAGCTCATGCTGCAAGGCATAATTAGCCACCCAGTAACCATCACCTCCATTGTTACCGCCACCAGCAATCACTTGAACTTTATCGCAATTACCATATTTCAACATCAGTAACTGAAAAACCGATGCGGCAGCTTGTTGCATCAGCGCATACATCTCAACGTTGTGCTGCGATGCAACTATCGCTTCATTGTCTTTTACTTGTTGGGCGCTATATGCAAACTGTGGTAAATTAGTGGTTAATTCTGGCGTCATTTATTTCACCTACTGGTATGTCTACTCTTAACTATCCGAATTTGGTAGAAAAAATCAAGCTTTGGGCAACAGAGCTTGGTTTTGATCAAGTGAGTATCACCGATATTGACCTATCTCAGCACGAAGCACAATTACAACGATGGTTAGATGCGGGCTACCATGGCGAAATGGAGTATATGGCTGCACACGGCATGAAGCGTGCACGCCCTGCTGAACTTGTGCCAGGCACACAAAGAGTTATTTCTGTGCGCATGAATTACCTACCACCAGATGCGAGTTTTGCTAAAGATTTACAAAACAAACAAACCGCATATATAAGTCGTTATGCCCTAGGCCGCGATTATCATAAATTAATGCGTAATCGTTTAAAGCAACTCGGTAAAAAGTTAGAACAAGAACTAGAACAGCATCAAATTACCCTAGGATTTAGACCCTTTGTTGATTCAGCCCCGGTATTAGAGCGTCAACTAGCCGAAAAAGCAGGACTCGGCTGGACCGGCAAACATACTCTAATACTGAATCAAGAAGCGGGTTCTTGGTTTTTCTTAGGTGAATTATTTGTAGATTTACCGCTACCGGTAAACGAAGAGACGGTAGAGAACAAATGCGGAAGTTGCGTGGCATGCATTACCTCGTGCCCTACTGGCGCAATCGTCGAACCTTATGTGGTCGATGCAAGGCGCTGTATTTCATACTTAACAATTGAAAAACAAGGCGCTATTCCTGAAGAATTTCGTTCATTATTAGGCAATCGCATTTACGGTTGTGATGACTGTCAGTTAGTGTGCCCGTGGAACCGCTACGGACAGCTTACAGCCGAAGATGACTTCCATATTCGTAAGCAGTTAAAAAGTCAGGGCTTACTTACGCTTTTTGCATGGGACGAAGCGACCTTTCTAAAAAATACCGAAGGCAGCGCTATTCGCCGTATTGGTATTGAGCGCTGGCGACGCAATATTGCAGTTGCGCTAGGAAATGCAGATGCAAACAGCGATATTATAAACGCATTAGAGAACGCACAAAGCGATGCTTCTGAAATGCTGCTTGAACACATTCATTGGGCACTCGCACAACAACACAATAAAACAACGCAAAAAGACAACAAAACAAAACGCCTAATTCGTATTATTGAGAAAGGCTTACCAAGAGACGCTTAACCCTTGGTAAGTAACCTCAGATGTAAATCGCAAATATGCCCCTAACAGTTATGTTTTCTTAAACTTAAGTAATTTCACTCTCATCTTGTTCAAAACTAAAGTTAAGTAATTGAAGTTGAAATACAGAGCGTTTACTTCAGCATAACACTTAGATCATTTTCAAGCTCAGTAAAAGCGCGTGTTATATCTTGCAATAAGTCCTCGCGAGCAACCGACTTTTGAATAGTGTCATCCACTTTTTTATAAATATATTGCTCCTGATCTTCATCTAAGCCCATCAGTGGTATCCGATCTTCAAACTCTTCCTGTAATTCTCTAAAAATTGCCTCATTCATTTCATGACTGAGATTAAGTACACCCACTAAATCTTCAAATTTATCGCGAACCATTGAAAACGCTTGTCGTAACTTAAGCTTTTGGTTGCCTAGTTGCTTGCGGGTTAAAATGGCATCAAGTTGGTGCTCTGTTACGCCCACCACAAAACAAATATTATCGCGAATACGTCCTAGTTTTTCGGGGTCATCACTTGGTAAGTTCATAATGAGCAGGCTAACCCTAGGGTAATTCACTAAGATTCTCGGCATAAACTCATATAAACGCCCTTTATTTTGCAACAACTCAAATAGCTCGACCACCATAGGTGAGCAAATCCCCTCCGAACTGTATTGAGAGCGATTGTTTTTAGTACGAAACTCAATACTCGTTTTAAGGCCAAAACCACGCATGCAATTAATGAGCGCTTGCGCGAGCTCTTCTTTTTCATCAATTTTGCCTATTTGCTCAACATACTGCACTATGCTGCCCATTTCGCTACTATTGGCCATTGCATTAAATGCAGTGTCAGTAGCATCTTGCAGCTGTTGCTCTAGCATACGTTTGTTTTCGACTACCTTAAATAAGGTGTCTAATTTGCCTTGTAACTCTTGCTGGCCAAACGGTTTAACTATGTAGTCTTCGGCGCCAACGTTATAACCCTCGATGCGCTCTTCAACAGAACCTCTGGCAGAGACAAACATCACAGTGATGTTAGACGTTTCAGGATCTTCTTTTAAGCGTCGACACACCTCGTAACCATCCATATCGGGCATACTGACATCTAACAAAATCACGCTTGGATTAATTCTACGAACCGCCTCTAGGCATTCTGGCCCGCTTGCAACACAATGCAGATCGTAATGTTCTTCCAGTATTTCCTCTATTATTTCCAAGTTAAACGGTTCGTCATCAACAGCAAGTACTGTGTTTGAATTCATGACTTACTCCTTGTTTTCCATTAATTTATACTGAACTAAATTTAGCTTAGTCAAAAGTATTAGAAACTGGCAAACTAACAAATACACTCGCGCCCTTTTCAAGGTTGTTTTCAGCCCAAATACGGCCGTGGTGCAAATCAACAAACTCTTTACAAATCGCCAGACCAAGCCCAGTTCCGCCGGCGCCACGGTTAGTTTTACTACTTTGTTCAAACTTGTTAAAGATTGTGTCTAATTCTTCATCTGGAATGCCTAATCCACTGTCGCGCACAGCTAATTGCACCATGTCATTGTGATGGTCTATTACGACTTCAATTTCACTGTGTTCATCGCTAAATTTAATGGCATTACCGAGTAAATTTCGGATCACTTGCGCGATTTGATCACAATCACAATCAACAAAGAACGGGTCTTTTTCTGGTACAAAATGCACATTAATTGTTTTTGCCAATAATGCGCCCGACATATCGTCGATACTGGTTCGCACTAATTGATTCAAATTGTGCTTACTAGGATTAAACGGAAACTTACCCGCATCTAATTTAGATAGATCGAGTAAATTGTTAAGTAAAGACAGAAGTCGCTGCCCTGAGCTTTCGATACGAGAAAGGTATTTTTGCAGTTTATCTTTGGGAATTGGCTCGCTATTGAGTTTATCCAAGCCAAACTGAGAAAAACTTAAAATTGAATGCATTGGCGTACGCAACTCATGAGACATGTTTGCCAAAAATTCTGACTTACTTTTGTTAGCAAACTCCGCTTGGTTTTTCGCAGCCTCGAGTTCTTGGGTGCGAATATTTACTTTTTCTTCAAGTAATTGCTTTGCTTCTTCTAGTAGCTGTTGTTTACGCTTAAGATGCGCAATATTTTTTAGAATAACTGCAGTGGATGGCTCGCCATGCACGTCAATCTCACTAAACGAGCCTGAAAACGGCACTATGTCATCTTTTGCTGTTGTAACCACAAACTCAAAATTAAACTGAGATTGAAAGCTGGCAATATTGTTTTTAATTTCATTTGAAATAGCGCCGTCTAGCAATTCAAAAAATGATAAGTCATGAACTTCATCTTGCTCTCTGGCAAATAAACTTAAAAATGCGTCATTGGCTTCTAAAATTGTGCCGTCGTTGCTAAAGATAGCAATCGCATCAGGCGTATTTTTATAGATAACACGCAGTAAGCTGTCTTTTTCGATAAGCGCATCAACGGTGTCTTGTAACCGAGATACCAACTCTTGGTTACTTTGTTCAAGCTGTTCACTATGCCAAAGCTTATAGATTGCTTGTAACAACACACTTTCATCAAGCGGTTTTTCAAGTACATCGTCAACGCCTAACCGCACCGCTTCAATGAGCGCACTTTGGTGGGGTTTAGAGGTAACAAGAATGCAGCGACAATCTGAATTGACCGATTTAATTTGGCGAAATATATCAATACCGGTGATTTCCCCCATATTAAAGTCACTTACCAGTAAATCAATTTGGTGCAGTGCTGCACGTCCAATCGCTGAGAATTCAGTATCTGCGGTAATAACATCAAAGTGTGCCCCTTTTAAGCTCGATTCTAAGCGACTTAAACGTGTGGGGTTGTCATCCACCAATAATATTTTAGGTAGCTTTATATCAAGGCTTGCAGCGCCTATCGCCAACCCTTCTTCAAGCAAACCGATTACTTCTTTATTGTTATAGAATGGATGAATGACTAACGCGCGAGGCAATGCATTTACCAGTTTTGTAAAGCTGTCACTGAGTTTGCTGCCCTCGACATTTGGGGCCAATAAAAATACATGCACATCACCGTATAACTGCTGGGTTTGCAGTACTAACTTCTCGGGAACGCCTGAAGCAAATACAATTGCTTCATAAAATGTGGGTTCGCTACTTGGTTCAAAGTCGCTGTAATGATGTAGATCTACTTGGCACGTCAATAACTCCAGTAAAACTTTTAAGCGCATTGCCAAAACACTTGAGTTATCTAGAATTAAAATCCTTTTTTGCATGTTGTTTTTGCTGTTTTCGCTGTTGACATAAATTAAGCGTAGTTCGCTTTTGCGATAAACTCATACTCGACCAAGATAAAATCTCTTCTAAGGTACGAAAACAGCCCAAACAAACATCATCTTCATTTAAGCAACAGTTTTCAACACACGGACTTTTAACTGTTTGTTGCGACATAAAATTTAGTTTATTTTCATATTTTTACTTACTTATAGTTTAGAACATTGCGATATACTCGCGGTAAATAACGCGAATAATTGTGGAGACATCATGAAAAAAGCACTGTTACTAGCGACCACTTTCGCCACTACTTTAACAGCCTGTGATCTTGCAGAAGACCCTAAGAAGGCATTGGAACGTCAATATTTTGCAGAGCATCAAGAGTTACAAGAAGTAATTGAAGCAATCCGTGCTCAAGGCCTTGAAGCCGTTAAACAAGGCTCTGAAGCTGGCTCAGTTGCAGCATGTGTTGCAGGTAAGCTAGATGCGGACCCGATGGGCGCATTAGTTGAGGTAGAAGGTGCGTTGCAGGATTCAATGGATTTATCTCAATTCATTGAAACGCTGTCAAACCTATCTGAACAAGAGCTTTCTCTCGAAAGCCTGCCAGATCTTATCCGCCAAGGTGGCGATGTATTAACTTACGTAAAGCATATGCTATCGCAGTACGATGTTGCTGAAATTCAACAGCAAGCCTCTGAGTTAGTTGCAAATGGCAAAACAAAAACACAAGATTTAGGGCAGCACCTACGTTCGCTTGTGGAACAATGTGAATAGGGATTGTTGTATCTTGCTTTAAGATCACTAAATATTAGTGACGCTAATTCAAGTAAAATAAAAAAATGGTCAGCAATTGCTGACCATTTTTTTATTGATTAGTTATTATCTGGGTCGTCTTCAGGTTTTGTTTTAAACACCTTTTCCGGAGGTGGCTTAGGCGCCCAATCAGGATCGAGCTGTAAGTTAGAAAATGGTGACGATTTTTCGCTGTCATTTTTATCAGCGTCACTTGCTTGATCAGTCTTGTTAAATTCATCGTCAATTTCATCATTTACTTGTTCTTTTAACGCACGCCAGCTTGATTTAGGTTGTTCATCTTGCGATTCACTTTCTACTGAAGGCGGCAAAATTTCATCGTCAGATTGCTCATCCATTTGCGCCTTAATTGCACGCCAACCGCCTTGATTCAAATCGCTGCTATCATTCTCTGTACTTTCAACGCTATCACTGATAGTCGACTGATTATCAACTACGTCTTGCTCTAGTGAATTGATATCAAAATCATTAAGATCTTGTTGTAAGCTTGTGTCAGGCTGCTCAAGAAGATCATTATCAGCTGATAAATTAGCCATCTCTTGATCTAATTTGGTTTCAACTTGAACTAACATATCCGCATCATCGCGCGCTGGTAATTTTGGCTCTTCATCAAGAGCATCATCTTTTTGCTCTAACCCCGACAAAAACCCCTTACCTGCAGCAAGGCTTTGCGCCAACTCTTCTTCAAGCGAATATTCACCATCTGCTTGCTCGTCGTTTTCCGCTGATTTGTCGTAGTGATTTAAATAATCAAACATTCCGTCATCAACTGCACGTTTTGCCGCGCGGCGTTTAAACTCAGAGTGAGGAACCATATTTTCAGGCGCATCGTCATCAGCTGACTTGAAATAATCAGGGTCAGTATATGCCGTAGCAGGTTCACTGCTATCTGGTGGCAATAAGCTATCATCATCCGGAGATTGAACCTCAGGTTGACCTAATTCATCCTGTAATGCGTTGGATTGTGTAAGCGTTGCACTGTCATCCATTGCTTCATTATCGAGCGTATTTCTCGTTGAGTCACCATTATCCAAACCTGATGCACTGGCATGCTGTGTAGAGGCTTCGTTAAATGGCATATCGAATGATTCATCAGATGAAAGTGATTGCGTTGTTTTTTCGATTTCTGCATTGGTATCAGGCGTAAAGTCATTAGATAAATCGCTCTTCCCTGACTCTAAAATACTTTCGTCCGATATTGACGGCGCGCTTGGCAGCTCAACTTCATTATGTAATGACTCTTCGCTCTGTGCGCTTAGCGTCGGAGGTTGCGTTTCATCATCGCTAGTTTTAGGAGTTGCACTGCTAATATCGTCTAACTTTTCAGTAAACTGTTTTGCTTTATTGAGAATTGCATCAAGCTCTGCAATATGATCAACCGCAGGCTTATCAGCATCTTCTACACGATGAACATCTTGATTATCAGGCGCAATCTCAGACACTGATGTTTCATATGAGCCTGGTTCTGGGTAAACCGTTTCTTGCTGCTTTTCTTGCATTTCTTGTTCGGCAACTTCCGCTGGCGATGGCGCTGTAGTATCAAATTTAGGCTCATTGTGACGATTCATATTCTCTTCACGTTGACGCTCTTCAGCACGTTTTTTCTCTTCTCGCTTCGCTTCGTTGTGGCTATCAATCAACGCCATCCATTCATCAACTTGCTGGTCGCTAAATCTCAGCTCTTTAAAGCCTAGAATGTATGGATTCACTTGTTTTTTATGCATCACTACAATTGGAAATTGTGATTTAAATACCGCCATATCGTTAAACGCGACAATCGGCTCTATTTCATCATTTAATCCTAAAATCTGCGAAACGGCGTGGCAGCATTGATTCACGACTTGTAATGGACTTTCAAAACCAATAAGTTCTTCCCCAACTTGTTCTTTCCACTCAGGTAAGGTTGCGCTTCCTATAATTGCGCCACGCTGCTTTTGCGGCAGTACAACGAAAATACCGTATTGCGATGCAATAACACTGTCTAATACTACTTCCTGACCATTTGCGAGCGTAACTTCAACACGTTGACGACGGAAGTATAAATCTGGGTCGAGTGCGCCTTTTGGTAACTTGTTCTTTTTCTTTTCAGCAACTTTTGAGCCCATTGCGGCAATATCTTTTGACATTTCTTGGGCTTTTTCTTTGGCTTTTTCTTTAATTTCATCCATGCGTGAACGCACAAATTTCACGTAAACAAATATGGCGACCAACACAACAAGCAATAAAATAATCGGCAGCATCATCGCTTCTAATAAGCTCGATTCTTCTACTGGAATATCATTTTGCCATGTCACAGGTGCTCTTTTAACTGGCGCAGCAGGTTGCGCTTTAGGCGTTTCTTTTACTTCGCTTTGCGTTTTTGAGTCAAGTTCAACAGCCTGCTGTTCGTTACTATTGGTTGCTTCTCCATTGTTAGTTAAGTCACCACTAGCATCTTCTTGGGTTTCAACAGTTTGTTGTTCTTGCTGCTTAGCTTCAATAGCTTCAAATCGCTCTTGTGCTAAACGCTTTTCTTCTTCGCTTAAACTCGTTTGTTGCGTTTTTGCGCTTTCTGTTGGTTTATCTTCAACTACTTCAGGTTGATTACACAGGCGTTCATAGTCACGCTGAGCTCGGCGATAGGTTGGGTGGGTTTTGCTATGCTGATAATTGCTCATTTGTTGTTTCAGCAATATACAAGCAGCTGAATTAGCATTACTTTCTGACGAAAAAAATGCACAAAATATCACAATAGAAAGTAATAAAACTCTAACTTTACCCATCGACTATGTAACCAAACTTTAACCAAATTAACGACTTGTTATAAGCTTACGCATTTCACGCATTATTGCCAATATATCCGTTCGCAAATTTATCTAATTAAAGCAATATTTTTGATTTAAGTTCAGATATATAAACCGTGAATAGTTCAAATTAAACAATAAAAGCTTTTTAGAACGCTTGGTTATATAAAAATAAAGGAGGGTTTACGAATTAACAGCTATCGTTGATTTAACTATAAACAAAATCAAAGGTAGCCAATGGTTTTTCACATTTACACTACTTAAGGCCAAACTTTTTATTGTACTGTTCAAGTGCAATTTGAACACGATTTACAATTTGCTTGTCAGTTGTTTTGCTGAACGCCATACATGCTGTGCGGTCGCTTACATTAGCTACTTCAAGACTGCGCACGACATCAGAGTAATCTCGTTTTACTCGCTTAAGCGATTCAGACATTTCCCATTCAGATTGCACCAGAAAATCCACCCGCCCTGCTAGAAACTTCCTTAATTCGGCGTTAGGGTCTGCAGATACGTCTAAATGTTGCCCTTCAACAAAGCCTTTTTCGACTAAGGTTTCATGACTTTGCGCGTTTCTTCCTACAGAAATAGTATAGTTCTTAGCATCTTCAAGTGATGTAACATTAATATCATCACGTTCGGAAAGATAAAACAAATACACTTTTACAGGTGCCATAAGCGGACATACCCATTGGTATTTGTGCTCTCGTTCTGGCGTTCTAAAAATTGAATATATAAGTGTATTTGCGTCGTTTTCAGCCATACTCATGGCACGCGTCCAAGGGTAGCTTCGAATATCATAGTTGTATCCTAAGCTATCGAGTATTGTTTTTACTTTTGTTGTAGAGCGCCCGACGATAACACCGCTATCGTCGGTATAGTTAAACGGTCGCCACTCTTCGGTCACAACTGCTAATGTAACCTCATTAGAGGCTTTCAGCCCATAACAAAATAGTAAAAGTAATACTGCCAAAATTGAACGCACTGGCGAGTAGCTCCTTGCTTTATGTTGCCGCTTGATTAACTTGCGACTCTTTTAAAATAGACATTTTCGGCGGTTGTAGCGCAATAACAGAATCGCCCTCTTCCGGTTTTTGTTCACCGCCAATTTGCACTGGTTCGATAAATTTTTGCTGACGCCAAATAAACAGCGGAATCGCATCTTTATTTACTTCCAAATAATCTTCCCAAGTAAATGCATCAGCAATGCGTGTTGCACTGACTTTACCGCCTTTCGCTATCATGCCGGAAAGACGCGCAAACGTAGCATCTTGTGCGAATAAATTTTGGCGCGATAAGAAAGTCGCACTGTCTTTATTTGCTTTCGCGTGCACATCAGACGATTTCAATGAAAACACCTTATCCTCACCGATCAAATGCGCGAAGTGTTGAATACCTAATGCGTTGTAAAGACGATTTGGTGATAAGCCTAGCACTTTACTAATGTCAGTTAGCGGCAGATAACGTTCGGCATGCTCTGATTGCGGATTACCGTAGTAGCAAGGAAAGCCATCCATACGTGCCATTTTGCAGTTTTCCCATGCAGGATCTGAAAGGTAAACACTCACACCGATATCTTTAAGGCCCTTTGCCACTTCACGTGCCACATGGTTTGCACCAATAATAAGTACTGTTGCTGGTTCAGGCTGGCGCAGCTTTAACAACTTGGTAAGTGGTACGGCGGTTAAACTTTGCAAAACAACCGTCACAATAATAACGGTAAAGATAAGCGGCACTAACTTTTCAGAAGTGGGCACACCAGCTTTAACCATACTAAGCGCAAATACCGAGCCTACCGCGGCAGCAACAATGCCACGGGGAGCAATCCAGCTAAGTAATGCACGGGCGCGATAATTGAGGTCTGAGCCAAATGTTGACAACAAAATCGATAGCGGACGTGCCGCAAACAACACAAATGCCATAAAAATAAGTACATTGGCGCCAAGTTGTTTAATATCGTCAACATGTAATCGCGCTGCGAGTAAAATAAACAAGCTTGAAATTAAGATCATTGATAAATCTTCTTTAAATTCAAGCACAGCATCAATTTCTAAGTCATCTTGGTTCGCCAGCCAAATACCAAAAACGGTAACGGCAAGTAATCCCGATTCGTGGCTAAGGTAATTTGAGACACTGAACGTAGCGAGTACCAACGCTAAAATACCAAATTTATGCAATTCATACGGTAGCCACTGACGGCGAATTAATAAACTCGTAAACCAACCCGCAAAGAGACCCAGCGATAACCCCACCACTAATGTCATAAACAATGCGCCAAGTGTATGGTTAAAAATACTTTCTTGGCCTGTCAGCATTACCGCTTCAAATACCAATACAGCAAATAAAGCACCAATAGGATCAATTACGATACCTTCCCAACGCAACACTTTATCAATGTCTTTATGCGGCCTCATTGCATTCAATAAAGGCGCGATAACCGTTGGGCCAGTTACAACTAACACTGCACCAAGTACAGCAGCGACACGCCAATCGAGGTCTAACACAAAATACGCAGCGCAGCCGATCACCACAAACGATGCCAACATGCCGATGGAGCACAGGTTGCGCACAACTTTTTCGAGCCCTTTTAATTCTCTAAAGTGGAGGGTAAGTGCACCTTCAAATAAGATAACGGCAACTGCTAAGGAGATTATCGGAAACAGTAAGTCACCAAATAACGCATCTGGGTCAATTACATTAAAACCAGGCCCTAATAAAAGACCGGTAACAAGTAGGAATAAAATAGCTGGTACTTTAAAAATCCATGCTAACCACTGCGCTGCTACTGAAAACAAAGCAACCAGTGCAATATATACCGCTGACATTGAGAATTCACAAATTTATAAATTGAATATTACAATAGTATATCTTGGATAATTAATTCTATAGCTTTTTCACAATAAAATTTTATTTCAAATCAAGTGTATTAACGTTTGTTTCACACGCTAACACTTGCATTCTAAAACACTCTCACGCTACAGTAATCGCAACGATTTAAGCCGTATTTTCAGTCAAATATTTCATGTTAAGCGCCAGCGAAAAAGAAAAAGTTGAACTAGAACATCAAGCAGCCAAGCTCTTTTTACGCCTGTATGAAAAACAATTTAACTTACCCATGCGCCATATTTGGCATAACCAACCGAGCAAACCCGATGTAAGCTGTTACCAAGGCGAAGATAAGCTTGATATTGAAATTGCCCACCTTTATGGCAGCGAAAAAGAAGCAATGGTAATTCTGCATCGAGAACTCAGCAGTGAAACCAAAGAAAACCTAAAAGCGCTTTTGCTCGAGCCAATAGAAACTCGTTTAACCAAAGCTCTGCAGCGTATTTTAGCTAACAAAGCATTAAAACATTATGATTCTAAACGCGTGTGGCTGGTGATCCGCAACGCAAATCCATTTTGGCGCAATGACGATATTCAAACCCTGCAACATCATTTTGCTATGCCAACCCCGCACCCATTCGAGCAAGTTTGGATTATTGGCGATATGCAAGGCCATTCTGGGTTAACCCAACTTTATCCCTAGGGGCTGTTGATCTTTACAATTATATTTTTGCTCTCTTTGAGCGTTTTTGTTGCGGCATTCAATATGTGGCTAAGCAATCTAGGCTAGTATCACGCAACCCAATGCACCTTTCTCACGCCCATAATTGACATTCTCCTAGCTAACAATGAGAAAAGTGTACGCAAGAGCACCTTTGGAAAACACTTGATTGACCAATGTAAATTAATTTGGTGTAATCGTTTAAAATTAAAATTGAATACAATATACCGATGAAAAAATTAGCGCTGTTATCCAGCTTTTTATTTACACCTTATGCCAGTGCAGCTACACCCAGTGTGGACGACGTTTTGGTTAATATGAAAAATTGCAGTAAAACCATCGTACTGCGTCATCAAGCGCTTAGTAAAGAACAAGAAAACGCTGCATGCAAAATGCTATCAGCGCAAGAAACACGTTTTCATAATGTTTTTAGTACTCAAAATAAACCTGTAGCAAATGATAATAATCACCGCTTACGAGCCAATATTTATCAAGATCGCGATGCCTATGTGCAGTATGTAACCGAACACTTTGATGTTCCAAGTGATAATGGCGGCATGTATTTGGAAGGTTTACCGCATTTACCCAATAACTCAGCTGAATTCGTCGCATACCAAAAGAAAGGGCAAATTTGGAATTTAAGCCATGAGTATGTGCATTACCTGGATGGCCGCTTTAATATGTATGGTGATTTTTGCGCTAACTTACACGATTCTCATTCGGGCCCAGAGTACTGCCCAAAACCAGCACCGTTATTGCCTCATTTAGTGTGGTGGAGTGAAGGAATTGCTGAGTACATCGCAAAAGGCAAAGATAACGAACGCGCAGTAAAAGCAGCAAAAAAACAAATCATTCATTTAAGCGAACTATTTAACACCAGTTATGAGCAAAATGGCGGTTCTGAACGCGTTTATGTTTGGGGTTATTTAGCATCGCGCTATATGATGGAAAAACAGCGCGACAAAGTTGAACAAATGCTGGCGCTAACGCGTAAAGGTCAATACACCCGCTACCAAGCGCTGGTAAAACAATGGGGTAAATCAATGGATAATGATTTTAGCCAATGGCTAGCAGAGCTTAAATAACAACTTATCTAAGCTATCCCTAGTAAAGGCTTTAATGTTAAATATTAAAGCCTTTTTTAAACTTTATTTTCACCTATTCGCTTACCTAAAATCGTTAAGCTGTATTCTTTATCATCCATTTTTGCCACATTTGGTAGCTCACCCCAAACGGCAAAATCATTTTTAATAAAAAGTCGCATGCTGGGTGTATTGTGGCTAAAAATAAATGCCAACAAGCTTTTAATATGAAGCTTAGGTGCAAGAGACTCTGCAAATTGTAACAGCGTTTGCCCAATCTGCTTACCACGCTGATTGCTGTCAACATAAATGGCAATTTCAACAGTACCAGTATATGCAGGGCGACCGTAAAACGACTTAAAGCTTAACCAAGCCACCACCTGTTCATTATCTTCAACAACATAAATTGGCCGAGTGTCTGTATGGCTATCAAACCATGCTTGTTTACTTTCCACTGAATGCGGTTCGGTATCCGCTGTTACCATTCGACTCTCTATCGTTTGGTTATAAATGTTGACTATTGCGGGTAAATCGATTTGTTTTGCTATACGCGTTTTCATTTTTAGTTCTAAATAAAATTGTCACTGCCAAGCCATAGTATCACTCGCCAAGACCTGATATAAATAACTAAATTTCATATTAAGCGAGAGCTACTTATGCAACTTTATGGTTCGCTAACCTCCCCTTATGTACGCCGCCTTCGCGCACTGGCTATCGAAAAAGATATCGAATTCGACTTTTTAAACCTTAATATTTTTGCCGAGAAAGACCGAGAAACCTTAGTTAAACTCAACCCAACGCGAAAAATTCCTATGTTGGTCGACGGTGAACAGGTGATTTTTGATTCAAACGTTATTTACCGTTACTTGGCCCAAAAATTGGATTTCACCCCGTTAAGCTGGAACCAAGAAAATACTCTGACTCTAATTAACTCTGCGAACGATTCTTTGGTTGAGCTTTTAATTTGTCAGCGCTCAGAATTCGACACCAATGACGACAAACTGTTTTTCAATTTACAACGTGAGCGCATAAACGGCGTTTTATCAGTATTAAATGATGCTGCAGAACAAGGCGCATTTAGCGATTATAACTACGTCGCTTTATCACTATTTTGCTTACTGGATTGGATTATCTTCAGAAACTTAACCGATTTGACTCGCTTTAGTGCGCTTCAAGTATTCCATTCAGAACATAAAAATCGCGCTTCGAGTATCGAAACAGCACCAAGAGATTAGACACTATGAGCGAACATTTAGAACGCATTAATGACTTTGTAAACCAGTTAAAACACTCACAACAAGCATTTGTGCTATCAAGTGAAAGTGGTTTACTAATCGCACAGTCAGAATTTAATGATGAGCGCGATGCACTGTTAATTTGGTCATCATCAGAAATGGCGCAACAACAGTGCAAAGGCGAATGGCAACACTTTAACGTTATCGAAATCAACTTTGATGACGTAGTGGATTTATTACCGCATCTTAGAGAAGATGAGCTACTTATTGGTTTAGACTTAAGTGACGAACAAATCGCAATTGAGCTAGAAGCCGATTCATTGCTTGAAGCACTTTCAAATGATTAAAATTATCCCTCTTACTGAACAGTATTATCAGCAAGCGATTGCGCTTGCTAACTTAGTTCACGGCGACAACTACCTTGATTTGGCAAACTTAATTGAAATGCAAAGTAAGGCAACCAAAAATGGTATCAATGCCAACTTTATTGCATTAGAAGATAATAACGTCGTCGGCCTACGCTTGAGTTATGCAGCCAATCAATGGCCACTTGATGAATGGTGTAGCCCGTCTTTATGGCCTTGCCAACAAGATAAAATGGCATACTTTAAATGTATTGCCGTTGATCCTAATCAACAGGGTAAAGGCATTGGCCCTAAGCTATTAAATGCATCAATCGAAATACTTAAGCAACAAGGTGCCAAAGCGGGTATTGGCCACTTATGGCAACAAAGCCCTGGCAATGGTGCGGTAAAATATTTTACTAATGCAGGCGGTAAATTGATTAAAGAACACAAAAACCGCTGGTATAACTACAGCATTGAAGAGAATTATCACTGCACTATTTGCGGCGTACCTTGCTACTGCAGTGCGGCAGAAATGGTGATTGAATTTTCATGAGCCAATTATACGATCCGCTGCAACATCCTCACTGCCAAGGACAAGCCTTTGCCCCTAGTTATTGGGCCAGCACTATTGATTTTCCAACGGCTAGATCAAGCGTTACCAGTCAACAGCAGTTTGATGTTGCAATAATTGGCGGCGGTTATTCGGGGCTTTTAACTGCATATCATTTAGCAACTGAACATCACTTAGATGTATGCGTACTTGAAGCCAATCAAGTAGGTTTTGGTGCCAGTGCGCGAAATGCAGGCTTTGTACTGAAAGGCTCTGGTCGCTTGAGTTACCCTCAAATGAGCGAGAAGTGGGGAGTCGATGTTAGCAAAGGGATTTATGCCGAATACAGTGATGCTGTAAATCGCGTCGAGCAACTTATTGCAAAACATAATATTACATGTGATAAACAAGAAAGTGGATATTTAAAAATTGCACACAATCAAAATGCACTGCAAACCTTAAATGCCCAAGCTGAATACATTCAAACACACTTGCAAAGTTCAAGCACACCGCCTTGCCAATGGCTGAGCCAAGACGAGCTCAGTACGCACTACATGAAAAATCAACAAGCCTATGGCGCACTGCGCTACAGCGATAGTTTTGGTGTGAATCCATTAAAGTTATTACTTGGCTATCGTACTGCTATGCTTGAGAGCGGTGTCACCCTGTTTGAAAACGCGTTAGTTGACAATATAACGGAAACAGTAAGTGGCTTTCAGTTATCCGTTAATGGCTGCCAACTAAGCTGCAATAAATTAGTTATCGCGGGCAATGCATACAATAGCAAACTAACACATAAGGCTATTAACAACCGATATCTGCCTATTTTAAGCAGCATATTTGTCTCTAAGCCACTTACAGCACAACAATTAGCAGAATCAGGCCTGCAAACCAACCAAGTATGTATGGACACGCGAACACTAAAATACTATTACCGATTATTACCAGACAATCGGCTTTTATTCGGTGGTCGCGGGGCTGTTTATGCCAAACATCAAAATAAATCGGTGTATTTAGCCAACTTAAAAAAGGGCCTAAGCGATTGTTTTCCAAGCCTTAGTAATATCGAGCATGATTATTACTGGAATGGTTTTATTGCCGCCGCTCTCGATGATATGCCGCACATTAATTTTGACGGTAAGCTTGGCTTTATATTGGGTTATTGTGGTGCAGGTGTGTCGTTTAGTGCACAGGCAGGCTATCGCATGGCACAAATGGTAGCAGGCAAAACAGTACCAAACTTACCTCTTTACAACACACCTCTACCCTACTTACCTTTTCCGCATTTTAGACGATTAGGACAGTTTGCTTATTATCAATATGCACAAGTGAAAGACCGCTTTTATTAAATGGTGCGCTTATGCGCATTGTTTAACGATTTCACTTAGTAACAACCTAAACCCTAGTTATTCCACCAATATTTGCTAAAATAGTCGCTAACTCATTCATTTATTGGATATTCAGTGAAAACCCATTTAGGCCGCCGCCCTTTTACTAATATGGAAATTCATACCTTATTCAAAGGGTATATTTATGGCGACCACAAAATGCCGCGAGAACAAGCTAAGCATTGGCACTTTTGGCTGCCATTAATAAGCTATTACACTGGCACATTTAGTGACGAAATTGGTCAACTCACACTGGATAATGTAACGAAGCAAGATGGCCATTACTTTTTCGACTTTCATACCAATAACAAAATAAAACCACGTCGTATTCCTGTACACCCCATGCTTATTGAGCATGGTTTTTTAGACTATCTTCACTTTTTAAAGCAACAAGGGCAGCAACGCTTAATGTTCGACTTGCCTGCAAAGTCTGGCCGTTACAGTGAAAAAGTGCGCATTTGGTTTTCCGGCGAAGGTGAACGTGCGGGTTACTTGCAAAAATGCCATATCCCTAATATTGATTTAGATGGCAGAAAAGCGGCCATTAGCTCGTTTCGATTGAACTTTGAAGCGCAAATTCGCATTTCATCCATTCAAGCGGGTAGCAAAGATGCATTTAATTATTTAATGGGGTTTAAGGACTACGCACAGACCGAGTTCGAAAACAGCAAATTATTGTGGCAGATTATCCGTGGTGTGAGAGCGCTGCCAGGCAGTATTTCATGGCAACGCTTTTGTGATAGGCACTAGGCTTTGATTTTTAACCCCAAAAACTAACTTCTATCACAAACAAAAGCCAATAATTCAGTCTCTTTTTGATATTTTAATCGTGTAATTTTATGTTCACAGTGTGCACTTAAATCAAGCCATTTAGTTGGTTTTTTAGCACTGTTTAATGACCAACGATAAATTACATTTCCTTTACCATAAATCAGTGCATCATCACCTTGCCATGCATAATAATCAACACCTTCGGGCAGCTGTAATACAGGTTTAAATGAATGACCTTTGCTATTAAATAACGTAACCCACTGCTGATTATTTTTATATTGGCTAAATGAGTACACATTTAGCGTTTGATTAAACGCTAAAGTACGACCAATATTGCCAGCAACAGGTTTACCAGTTTGTTTTTGTGTATTACCAAAATAAAGGGAATGTGGCTCTCCAAGCACAAAGGTAATTAAGTCGTAATTTCTTCCCCAAGCGTGATAGCCAATTTTGCCTACTTCCTTGCGTAGTAATTTGGCAGGCTTTGGCTTATTTAAACCGTATTGCCACAACTCCTGACTACCATCATGCCCTTCTAAAATAACTGAAAAGCTGTCTTCATTTGGTATTTTTGTTGGCGAATACTCACTAACATTGGTGTTGCTTAAATTCGTTGTTTGCTTGGTTTTGAAATCGTAAAGCATTACGTCTGTTTGCCACGATTCACCCATCTGCAGCCCTGCGGTATAAAGCAACCCACCATCAATAAAGTTAGGTTGATTATCGTATCCAAGGCGGTTAGAGATATTTTTAGCGCTAACGAGTTTATTGTTGTTGAGTTTAACTAAAAACACATCGGTATTTGGTAAACTCGACGCTGTATTACTAGCAAAAACAGTGCTACATACAGATGCCAAGAAAGCAAAGATCACGGTTTTTTTCATTATTATTTTCAAACTATTATGCGTATTTTTTCCATTAATATCACAGCTATTATAATAAAGACA
Source organism: Pseudoalteromonas sp. P1-9 (assembly GCF_001399975.1). Lineage (GTDB taxonomy): Bacteria > Pseudomonadota > Gammaproteobacteria > Enterobacterales > Alteromonadaceae > Pseudoalteromonas. The sequence continues at coordinate 60,765 of NZ_LKBD01000007.1, read as the reverse complement.
AACTTGACCAATCACTGCCGCCCAGATATAAACACATAAACAACTAAAAATAGTGTGCTCTATGTCAGCCAAACACCCCATTATTGCAATCACGGGTTCATCCGGTGCAGGAACAACCACATCAACCAATGCAATTAAACACATTTTCCGCAGCTTAAATATTAATGCGGCATTTGTTGAGGGAGATAGCTTTCACCGCTATACACGCCCTGAAATGGATAAGCGTATTCGCGAAGCGCATCAAGAAGGCAAGCATATTAGCTATTTTGGTACAGAGGCCAACGATCTTGCATCGTTAGAACAGTTATTTACTGACTACGGCAATACTGGTTCGGGTAAAAGCCGTCGCTATTTGCATACCTTTGACGAAGCTGTTCCTTACAACCAGTTACCCGGCACTTTTACGCCGTGGCAAGACCTTGAAAATGACACTGATATTTTATTCTATGAAGGATTACATGGCGGCGCAGTAGACAACGATGTGGATGTTGCACGCCATGTTGATTTGCTAATCGGCATGGTTCCTATCATTAACCTTGAATGGATCCAAAAACTTATTCGCGATACACAAGACCGAGGCCATTCACATGAGGCTGTAATGGGCTCTATCGTGCGTTCTATGGATGATTATATTAACCATATTACACCACAGTTTTCTCGCACCCATATTAACTTTCAACGTGTGCCAACGGTTGATACATCAAACCCATTTAGCGCAAAAGATATCCCATCACTTGATGAAAGCTTTGTGGTTATTCGTTTTCGCGGTATTGGTGATGTAGATTTTCCGTACTATTTGCAGATGATCAATGGCGCGTTTATGTCACGGATGAATACCATGGTGGTACCTGGCGGAAAAATGGGCTTAGCAATGGAACTGATCCTGCGACCGCTTATTGAAGATATCATTAATAAAAAACGTGCTTTGCAAGATTTAAGGCAAAATTCTTTGCCAATTTAAAGCGAGATTTGAGGTTTCAGGTTTCAGGTTTCAGGTTTCAGGTTTCAGGTTTCAGGTTTCAAAAAAATTTTCAGATTACGATTCTGAATCCTGAAATCTTTGTATCTAATTTCTACACAAAAAAAAATAAAGTTAGAACTCTGGGTGCTGAAATTTAAACCTTGGCAATTATTTTTCTGAATTTACTTGAAGAAGAATTGGAGCGAGTAACGAGGTTCGAACTCGTGACCTCGACCTTGGCAAGGTCGCGCTCTACCAGCTGAGCTATACTCGCGTCACGATATGCATTTAAGTATTTTTGGAATGAGTAACACCATCCAAAGTTTTGGAGCGAGTAACGAGGTTCGAACTCGTGACCTCGACCTTGGCAAGGTCGCGCTCTACCAGCTGAGCTATACTCGCATTCCATGTAAACCGTTTTTTAACTTGGCTACATCGCGACATGTCGCACCTATCACCTCGAGCAGCTAAACTATACTCGCATTACATAATGCATTTTTGAATGATTGGAGCGAGTAACGAGGTTCGAACTCGTGACCTCGACCTTGGCAAGGTCGCGCTCTACCAGCTGAGCTATACTCGCATCATCATGCAGATATAAGATTAAAACGTTCTGGTTGTCTTAATCCATTGTATTTGGAAGGAGTAACTAGGATTGAACTCTTGATATTAAAAGTTCGACCTTGGCATAACCAAGTACCTATTAACACTTTCCAAAAAATTGGAGCGAGTAACGAGGTTCGAACTCGTGACCTCGACCTTGGCAAGGTCGCGCTCTACCAGCTGAGCTATACTCGCATTCCATACCAACCGTTTTTTAACTTAGCGTTTGCGCAACCTTAGTCGCACCTATCACCTCGAGCAGCTGAACTGTACTCGCATACCAATGCTTAAAGTCTTTTATCGTCTAAGCGGGGCGTGATTTTACATAAAGAATTTAGCTTTGCAAGCAGCAAAGCTAAAATTTTTTAAATTTTGAAGATATTTTGGCGATAAACACGTAATTCGGCGATTGATTCACGAATATCATCAAGCGCTAAGTGTGTGCCTTGCTTTTTAACAAGGTTAAGCATGTCTGGCGACCAACGTCTTACTAGCTCTTTAATTGAGCTAACGTCAATGTTGCGATAGTGAAAGTAATCTTCCAATTCACGCATATACACGTTTAAAAAGCGTCGATCTTGTCCAATAGAGTTACCACACATTGGCGAAACACCTTTTGGCACCCACTTTTCGAGAAATGCGATGGTTTCGCGAATTGCCATTTCTTCGCTGTGCTTACTTTTGCGAACACGCTCAGTTAAACCCGAGTTACCGTGTTGATTGGTGCACCACTCGTCCATGCCCGCCAGTACTTCGTCTGACTGATGGACTGCAATTACAGGGCCTTCAGCTAAAACATTAAGCTCAGAGTCTGTTACTACTGTAGCAATTTCTAAGATGCGATCTTGGCTTGGCTCTAATCCAGTCATTTCCAAATCAAGCCAAATTAAATTAGATTCATGAAAAGCCATAACTACCTAGCGGTGCTTTCCTTTCGATTTAATGAATTTGGATATATCATATTATGCTTCTTCAATAGATAAAACGCTTTTTTTAAGTGTTATTTAAGTTATAGGCTAAAAGTGGCAAAACGGAAAAAACTCAGCAAAGGTCAATCTCGCAGAATTAGCGCAAACCATCAAAAGCGTTTAAAGCAGGCTAAAGGTAATCAGCAGACTGAAGAGCAATCTTGGCAAAGCGATAATCTTGGCCCGCAACAAAACGCCAGAGTGATCAGCCGCTTTGGTCAACATGCTGATATTGAAACAGCTGAAGGCGAGATCTTGCGCTGCAATATTCGCCGAACAATTAAAAGCCTTGTTTGTGGCGACAACGTTATTTTTCGTCCTGCAAAAGTAAGCGAAGGTGATTTAGCAGGAGTAATTGAACTTGTTGAAGAACGCACCAGCCAGCTTACGCGCCCTGACTTTTACGACGGTGTAAAAGTGGTTGCTGCCAATATTGACCAAATTTTAATGGTATCGGCCGTATTACCCGAATTTACTCCCAATATCATCGACCGCTACTTAGTAGCCTGTGAAGATATGGGAATAGAGCCAATTTTAGTGCTTAATAAAGTTGATTTACTCGATGACGAAGGCATTGAATACTTAGATGAAGTGCTCGATATTTATCGCGATATTGGCTACCAAGTATATTTCATTAGTAATAAAACAGGCCAAGGCGTCGAAGAACTTAAAGCATTATTAAAAGATAAAAGCAGCATTTTTGTTGGCCAGTCAGGTGTTGGTAAGTCCACATTAGTGAACAGCCTATTACCCGACGCGAATATCTTAACCCAAGAAGTATCTGAAGTTTCAGGCTTAGGTCAGCACACTACAACGGTTTCAACACTGCATCATTTAGCCTCGGGTGGTGATTTAATCGACTCACCTGGAATTCGAGAGTTTGGCTTATGGCATTTAGAAAATGACCGCGTAACTTGGTGCTTTAAAGAGTTCCGTGAGTTTATTGGTGGCTGTAAATTTAGAGACTGCAAACACCTTGACGATCCAGGCTGCATTATTCGTGAAGCCGTTGACGAAGGTAAAATCAGCGAATTACGCTTTGATAGCTACCATCGCATTTTAGAATCAATGGAAGATGGTCGTGCGGGTGCGCGCAATCCAAGAGTATAGAGTCATTCAACAACTTGATGTAAAATACGAAAAATTTTTTAGGGATACGACCTCGTGAGTTTAGATAAATTCAAAATTGGCGCGCAGTACGCCATGCCAAAACACCTTATATCTCGCTTAGTGGGTAAATTAGCAGCAGCACAAGCAGGCAAGCTAACCACCAGCTTAATTAAAAGCTTTATTAAGCAGTACGGCATAGATATGAGCGAAGCCAAATACGAAGATCCGGCTCACTATAAAACCTTTAACGAATTTTTCACTCGTCCATTAAAAGACGGCCTGCGCCCAATTGCGGAAGATAAAGACATAATCGCTCACCCTGTAGATGGTAAAATTTCGCAACTTGGTGACGTAGTTGATGATCGCTTGATTCAAGCAAAAGGTCATGACTTTAGCTTGCAAGAATTATTGGGTGGTGATGAAAATGTAGCAGCGCCGTTTCAAGGCGGTAAATTTGCGACTATTTACCTAGCACCAAAAGACTACCACCGCATTCATATGCCAATTGGCGGTAAACTGCGCAAAATGGTGTATGTACCGGGTGATTTATTCTCGGTAAACCCACTTACCGCTGAAAATGTACCAAACTTGTTCTCACGCAATGAGCGTGTAGTTGCTATTTTTGATACTGAAATTGGCCCTCTTGCTATGGTTTTAGTGGGTGCAACCATTGTAGCCAGCATCGAAACCATTTGGGCTGGTACAGTAACACCACCAGCAGGTAAAGACGTATTCACATGGGATTACCCTGAAAATGGCCACAATCAACTTATTTTAAATAAAGGTGATGAAATGGGCCGCTTTAAATTGGGCTCTACCGTTATCTTAGCTTGGGGTTCTGAAGTAGCTGATTTCCTTGATGGTGAAGTTGCAGGTACAGTAACGCGCATGGGTACGCCATTTGCGAAAATCAAAAATAAAGAAGAGCAAAACGAACAAGCTGACGCGCCTACTGAAGAGTAATCAGTACTAAAATCAAAAAAGGGAGCAACCGCTCCCTTTTTTAATGTTTTACGCGCTGTCTTCTTATCACTGCGCCAGCAGTAAGAATAAACAACATTAACCATGAGTTACTGCCAGACGAATCCTTTTTAACGTCTTCTGGTACCTCTGGAAGAGGCACAGGCTCTGGCTCAGCTTCAACCTTTAAATCTAGCTCATAACGCGCCTCTTGCTCATGCTCATCAGTTACCACTAACTCAACTTTATAGCTGCCTGCTTGAGAGAAGCTATGCGAGAATAACATTCCACTCGCCGATGCGTCTTCCGCTTTCCAAGCATAACTTAACGTGTTGCTATCAGCATCGGTACTATGCGATGCATCAAACTCACACGCTAAATAGTTACACAGGTGTGAAACAACAGCTTCTGGCGCAAATAACTCTGTAACATTAAAGTCTATAGCTAAGCTATTTGACACACCAATAGAGTTAGTCACAACAAGGGTTGCAGAATAACTGCCAAGTGAAGGCAATATATGTGTCGCCTCTTCCCCTTCGAGCACATCACCGCTAGACAGTTGCCATTTGTAGTTGAAGCCACTTACTGGGTTTTCCACATTAAATTGGCATTTAGCGCCAGAACACACAACGTTTCCTGCCACACTTGGCGGATTCGTATCAATACTTTGTGCCGTAATCGTGCCCCAATAGCCATCACTATCCTGCGCTTGCATATACACAATTGCTTTTTTGTCGATTAGTTGATTGTTGTTAATCACAATCTCAAACTGCTCGGTGATGCTATCTGCGTTACCATCACTAAACATCGCCAGCTGTTGATTGTCATCTGACACCAGCTGATTAACCGCATACCTTACCTTAGAAATATTTTGCATTGGCCAGGAGCTATTGTTTTTAAAGCGTGCATCCGTTGCGTTCGCTTTTAAAACTATTTGCTGCTGCGCATTCAACGCCAAATTTATATCGGCAATATCTGGACCCTGTGTTAACTGATAAGGCGCTTTTGTTACCTTAGCTGCATAAAGTAGTGCCTTTAAGTTATCTGGCTTGATTAACGCACCATAATAACCACACGATTGGAAAAACGCGGTACCTAATTCAAAGGTAATATGTGCAATACCAAGTTCACCATAAGCTAAATTATCTGAAGTACCATCGGTCGGGTATAAACCTACCGATTGCATTGGTCGATAGTCATTAAAATACGCAAGTTTTCGACCTAACGATTCTAACCCTTTGGCATTTGGCGCAGCATCATAGCTGCCACCCCAAGGCCATAAAATAAGCTGACTGTAGCTGTGAATGTCTAAATACAAGCCTTGAGTATTTTCAGGCGCTGCATCGCTAATATTTGGCCCGCGTTGATCAGGGAAAATACTACGAACATAGCTCTCAACTGCAGCCACTTCAGGCTCTGAACCTGGGCTATCTCCCCGATATGTTGCAGAACATGCATCACCACTAGAGCCGCCATCAACCGAGCCCCAGCCAAAGCTAAAGTTACGATTTAAATCAACACCAACATTGGCCTCTAAACAATGATTTTCGTTAACATTTTTACGCTGAGAAACGCCTGTTTCCGCAATTTTTCGTCCATCGGGGTTTGTTTGAAAGAGAATATGAATTTGCTGTGTTTCTAAAATCCAGTTGATATCAGCATTGGTTTCACGCTCTGCTAATAACTGTTTGGCAAAATCTAATGTCAATGCGGCTGTAGCTAGCTCTCGGGCATGCATTGCGCTTTGAATAAATAAAATTGGCGGATTAACTAAATCTTTTTTACCGATTTTTAAAACTTTTAAATCGTAGCCTTCACCTTTGTTTTGCTTTTGCCATGAATCACCAATATCTACCAGTTCTGTGTATTCGGGGTGAGCTGCTACTAAATCATCCACTTGCTGAAAAGTTTCTTCTACCGTTGCGTAGCAGCTAAAACCTGGTATTCCCGTGCTGTTGCTAGTCAACTTATTAAAAATGTTTTGTTGCTTGGTTAAAAATTGCTTTGCCAGATGTTCTGCTGGTTGCAAAGTTGCACCAAAGCGCTTTAATAAGGATTGTTCTTCTTTGCTAAGCGTAAACAATACACCATTTGGACGATCGCCAATTAAATTATGATGCAAACTTATCTTAGCTTTGGCTTCAATATCTGAATTAGGAAAAGTGACTAAATAGTGTTGTGATGGCTGCACACTTGCAATTGCATTTGTAGCACCAAGCATTAAACCCGAAATTAATAATTTTCTAAGCATGTTCCCTCCAATTAGCATGAATACCAATTCACTTAAGTAGCTGTTCACATGCTTAACAGAATTGATATAAACTAAAATACCTAATTCGGGTAAAAACACAAATATCATAACGTTGGGAAATGTAAATGAAAGGTAGTATTACGTAGAATCGTATCTACTCTAACTGGGTATGAATTCAGCCAGCCTTATACGTTGTTACACACTGTACAGGTTTTTGACGTGGTAAATGCAAAAGCACTTTGCTTAAAACTTCGAGCATCAAATTGTAAAAACTGCGGTAAGTTATCTTCACCCAACAGTAAAAGTATTGCGGCGATTGCCTGCTGTGCGCCAATTATACCTAGCAGCGGGCTGATAACGCCCAAGGTATCGCAGTTTTGCGCATGATTTTGATTGTCATTTGGAAATAAACACTCATAACAAGGGGCGTCATTTCCTCTATTATCAACAATACAAAGCTGACCCTGCCAGCCCATAGCAGCACCGGAAACAAGCGGTTTAGCAAACTGCTTAGCAAGGCGATTAACTAAATAGCGTGTTTTGAAATTATCACTGCAATCAAGTACTAAATCACAATCTTCGATAAGCGATTTCGCATTATGCTCATCCAATTGTTCTGAGATAGTTGATAGTGATATTTGGTTATTCAGCGCTTGCAGCGTTTTGCCCGCGGCTTTGCTTTTACTTTGCCCAATATGACTGACTTTATAGAGAATTTGCCGCTGCAAATTAGACAACTCAACCTCATCATGGTCGACCAACGTTAGCTGTCCGATACCCGATGCTGCCAAATAAAACGCTGCAGGAGAACCAAGCCCACCCAAACCAATAATTAATACGCGTGCCACTTTTAATTTAAGTTGCGCAGTTTCGTCAATTTCTGGCAATAGTAACTGGCGAGAATAACGAATTAGTTCTTGGTTTGATAACGATGACATGATTACTTCAATACACTTTCAAGTTCAACAATGGCCGCTTCCGGGTCAGCTGCTTCTGTAATTGCGCGCACAACCGCAATACTGCCAACGCCAGTTTTTGCAACCTCTTCAGCACGGTTTAAGTCTATGCCACCAATTGCCACTACAGGATAATCATGCATTAGTGGTACAAAGTGTTTTAACTTTTCAAGGCCTTGAATTTGCCCGGTCATATCTTTGGTTGTGGTTGGATAAATTGCACCAAAAGCCAAATAACTTGGGCGATAATTATGAGCACGTAGCACTTCATAAAAACCATGAGTAGAGACACCTAGGCGAATGCCTGCTTGTTTAATTTCAGCTAAATTAGCGACCGAAATATCTTCTTGGCCAAGATGTATACCGTAAGCACCATGCTTTATTGCTAATTGCCAATAATCATTGATAAATAAGCGCGCGTCGTATTTTTTACCAAGGGTAATCGCGGTTGCGATTTTTTCTTCAAGATCAGCATCGCTGCTATCTTTAATACGCAGCTGAATGGTTTTAATACCCGCTTTTAAACAGCGCTCAATCCAGTCAACTGAATCAACCACAGGATAAATACCCAAATTACGCGTTTCTATTTTTGCAAAATCACGGGCACTGACTTGCTCTGAATCCACTTCGAGATCAAGTTCCTGACCTAGCCACGAATCTGCTTCAATTACTTCTGGGTAATCATTGATATCGTGGGGGAAACCACAATGCGCCACTGGGCCAATGCCTTGCCCAAAGCGTGTAGCACGCTTTAAGCCTTGATTAATATAGGCTTTTGCAAGAATAAAGGCATCTTTTAGCGGATAGCCTTTCGCAAGATTGGCTGCAACACTGGACGCAAAAGAGCACCCTGTACCATGGCTATGCGGTGTGTTAATTGCTTTATTGCCTAGCCAATACTCATCATCTTGGTGAGCACCATAATCGATGCAATAGCCTTTAGGATAATCCCAATGTCCGCCTTTTATCAGCACACTCGGTACACCTAATTCATTAAACACTTTCGCGGCATCTTGCACTGCGCTTGGGCCAATTAAATACACACCGGTAAGAATTTGCGTTTCTTGGGTATTTGGTGTGATCACATCTACTTGTGGTAGTAAATGGGTTTTAATTGCCGGTAGAATATCTTCTTCGGTTAAGCTATCACCGCTTGAGGCTACCGCTACAGGGTCGTAAACAACAACTGGTGGCGTTTGCCATGTGGTTTTGTAGCGTTTAAGTGTATTAGCAATAAACTCCACTTGCTGCTCATTAGCAAGCATGCCAATTTTAATCACTTTAGGTTGTACATCTTGCTCAAGAGCATCAAGTTGGGATTCAATGACCTTGATTGCAACGCCATTAATCTCTTCAACACCCATGCTATTTTGCGCAGTAAGTGCCGAAATCACGCTACATGCATGCACACCAAAACTTTGCGCTGCTTTTATATCAGCTTGAATACCCGCGCCGCCACCAGCGTCAGAGCCAGCAATAGTCCAAATTAATGCCATAGTTTCCTAGATTTCAGATTTCAGATTTCAGATTTCAGATTTCAGATTTCAGATTTCAGATTTCAGATTTCAGAAATATTACTTCGTTTATATTTTATGATTGCCACTATCATGGCGGTTATTTGCTTTACTTCGTCAATTAATGAAAAACCAATACTTGACTCAATAAGGCCTATCTTTATACCAATATATAACTGCGTTACGAGCTCACCTGCTGAACCCTTTGCAATCACATAAAAGCGCACCATATCTTTAATGGTTTCTCTTTCTTCACCTTCGCCAATATTTGAAGGTATCGAAAGCGCTGATCGCGTTATTTGATTTTTTAATACATTATCCTTGCACAAGGCCATCGCTTTATAGACTTCGCAAGTAACACGACAAGCCCGCTGCCAAACCGCTAAACTTTCAAATTCATAACTCACTCCTTAAGTTATCTAAAGCATACTCAATGAGTGTAGCATCTGAAATCTGAACGCTTTTTTCTTTACCCTATTACTGATGCCAAAAAGGCATACCCATTGTCGGGGTTGATGGTTTAGCAACTTCTTTTTCTGGCATTGCTTTGGCCTCATAAGCAATTCTGCCTGCTTCTACCGCAAGTGAAAATGCCTTTGCCATTGCAATTGGATCGCCTGCTTGCGCTACCGCACTATTTAATAGTACCGCATCATACCCCATTTCCATTGCCGTTGCTGCGTGCGAAGGTAAGCCAAGCCCAGCATCAACTAGCAAAGTGGTATTCGGTAAGCGCTCACGAATGGTTCTTAAGGCATATGGATTTAACAACCCTTTGCCAGTACCTATTGGCGCGCCCCAAGGCATCAATACCTCACAGCCTAAATCAACTAATTTTTGGCAAATCACTAAATCGTCTGTGCAATAAGGCAATACCTCAAAGCCTTCTGCGATGAGCTGTTTAGTTGCTTCAAGCAAACCTATTGGGTCGGGCTGTAAGTTGTATTCATCGCCAATAAGCTCAAGCTTAATCCAATTAGTTTGAAACACTTCGCGGCACATTTTGGCAAGAGTTACAGCTTCTTGCACACTGTGGCAACCTGCGGTATTGGGCAAAACTTTTAGACCGGTATCTTTAATCAATTGCCAAAAATCATTTCCGGCTTCAAGGGTACCTTGTCTACGCAATGATACCGTCACCACCTCAGCACTCGATGCCTTAATTGACTGCTGCATTACTGCAGGAGATGGGTACAAGGCTGAGCCAATAAATAAACGGCTCGACAGCGTTTGGCCATAAATAGTTAGCGGTTTATTCATTAGCCCCCCTGTATTGGTGAGAGAATTTCAATCTGATCGCCATCAGCCAAAGTGATGCCTTCGCACTGTTCACGCGGCACAAAGCTTTGATTTACAGCCACAGCGTAGGGTTCGCTCGCGCCAAGCTGTGATAGCAAAACAAGCAACGTCGTATTGCTTTCAACATCGCGCTTTTCGCCATTAATTATTAAATTCATTTTGCACTCTTAGTTAATCTGCTCAAGCGCCATTTCAACCACTTTTGGCGCCAGTAAATAACCATGTCTATACAAGCCATTAATCATAATGCGCTTGCCTTGCTTTTCAACCAGTGGACGGTTATCAGGCATACTTGGCCTTAGCCCTGCTTGCATTTCCAGTATTTCGGCTTCAGCAAAGCCACTATGAACTGTATATGCAGCTGACAACAGCTCCATTGCTGAACGCAGCGTCATAGGTTTGTTTGATTGCGATTCAATTTCTGTCGCGCCAATCACAAACTCATGATTCGGTTTTGGCACAATGTAAATCGGATAACGTGGGTGCATTAATCGCACAGGGCGATTAAGCGACACTTCCGGCGCATATAAGCGCACCACTTCACCGCGCACACCGCGAAGGTTTTGAAGCGAAGGTTTAGCGCCTAAGCCACGGCAATCTATAATCACATCAAAGTGGCTTTCGTTAATACTGCCAGAGAATGACTCAAAGAAAGTAACCTTGTCTTTTACTTGCTGATAACTGGCGGCATAAAACGCACGGTTATCAAGCTGTCCTTCGCAAGGCAAGTAAATGCCTTGGTGAAAACGCCCAGCAAGTGCTGGTTCTAGCTTTGATAGCTGTTCACCACCAAGATGAATTGCACTTTGCTCTGCCAGCGGCTTTAAGCGATTCGCAAATGAGTCTAAATCGCCTTTATCTTGCAGATGTGCAACCACTAAGCTGCCATGTTGTTGGAAAAACACTGGCTCATCTAACATCTCGATAATCGACTGCCACAGTGGCATAGCCTGCAAACCAAGCTCTGCTAAATCAGCTTCACATAGAACCGATTCGGCTAACGGCGCAAGCATAGCCGCGGCGACAAAACCTGCACTTTGCTCACCGCTAACTTTACCTGACTCAAATACCGATACTTGATGCTGCTGATAAAGCTGCAATGCCGCTAAACGCCCCGTTAAACCGTAACCCAAAATCGCGATTTTTTTTCGCTCTGAAATTGCCATAATACGCCCAAGCAGTTAATGAAGAATCAGAATTCAGTACCTTTACTTACTGAATTCTGAATGCTTATTACTGTTTTACACTTTCTGATAAATTTCAGAACCTGCTGATTTAAACTCTTCTGATTTCGCTTTCATTTCAGCTTCAACATCAATCATTTTGATTTCAATTGCATTTGCATCAGAAATATCTACGCCCTGACTTTCTAAATCTTTCGCATAATCACGCACTTCTTGGGTGATTTTCATCGAACAGAATTTAGGACCACACATTGAACAAAAATGTGCAACTTTGCCTGACTCTTGCGGAAGGGTCTCATCGTGGTACTCAAGCGCGCGCTCAGGGTCTAAACCAAGGTTAAACTGATCGTGCCAACGGAACTCAAAGCGTGCTTTAGAAAGTGCGTTATCGCGAATTTGCGCACCTGGGTGACCTTTTGCCAAATCTGCTGCATGGGCTGCAATCTTATAGGTAATAAGGCCTTCCTTAACATCATCTTTATTCGGTAAACCTAAATGCTCTTTTGGCGTTACATAACACAGCATTGCTGTGCCGTACCAAGCAATTTGCGCCGCGCCAATACCCGATGTGAAATGATCATAACCCGGTGCAATATCGGTTGTTAGTGGACCTAAGGTATAAAATGGTGCTTCATGACAATGCTTAAGCTGCTCGTCCATATTGGCTTTGATCATATGCATTGGCACGTGTCCTGGGCCTTCGATGAAGACCTGTACATCGTGTTTCCAAGCAATTTGAGTTAGCTCACCTAAAGTACGTAACTCTGAAAATTGCGCCTCGTCGTTTGCATCAGCCACAGAACCTGGACGCAGGCCATCACCGAGTGAGAAACACACATCGTATTGCTTTAAAATTTCACAGATTTCTTCAAAGTGAGTGTATAAGAAGTTTTCTTTATGGTGCGCTAAACACCACTTTGCCATAATTGAACCACCGCGTGACACAATACCAGTGACACGTTTTGCCGTCATTGGCACGTAGCGAAGCAATACACCTGCGTGAATGGTAAAGTAATCCACACCTTGCTCTGCTTGTTCAATTAGCGTATCGCGAAAGATTTCCCACGTGAGGTCTTCTGCTACACCGTTTACTTTTTCAAGCGCTTGGTAAATTGGTACGGTACCAATTGGCACTGGCGAGTTACGTACAATCCATTCACGTGTTTCATGAATATAACGGCCTGTCGATAAATCCATTACCGTATCGGCACCCCAGCGTGTTGACCATACAAGCTTCTCAACTTCTTCTTCAATTGAGCTTGATACTGACGAGTTACCAATGTTTGAATTTACTTTAACCAAGAAATTACGGCCAATAATCATCGGCTCAGACTCTGGGTGGTTAATATTATTTGGTAATACCGCACGGCCGCGTGCAATTTCATCACAAACAAATTCTGGGGTAATAAAATCTGGCAGCTCTGCACCAAACGATTCGCCCTTGTGTTGCTGCGCTAAAATTTCTTCACGAATTTTTTCACGGCCCATATTTTCACGAATGGCAACGTATTCCATTTCCGGCGTGATAATACCCTGACGCGCATAGTGCATTTGCGTAACGTTTTTACCCGCTTTAGCACAGCGCACTTTTGGTAAATTCTCAAAACGTAAATGATCTAACCCTTCGTCAGCCATACGCTGTTGCGTGTATTGCGAGGTTACAGACACTAGCTCTTGGGTATCATCACGGCCTTCAATCCACGCTTGACGGAATTTTGGTAAACCAACTTCAACATTCAGTTCGGCATTTGGGTCGGTATAAGGGCCCGATGTGTCGTAAACACGCACCGGTTCGTTCTTTTCAAAAATAGGGTTTTCTTCTGTACCACCAGCAAAGGTATCACTTAGCGTGATTTCGCGCATACCAACGCGTACGCCCGGGTTATTTCCTTCTACATAAATTTTTTGAGAATTAGGAAACGGCTGAGTTTTTAGGTTGTATATATAATCAGATGCCGCTTGTCGCGCTTCGCGACGGCTCATTTGATTTGCTGGCTTAGTATTACTTTGTGACATGACGCACCTTTAAATAATTAAATCGAGTGACGGTCTTGCCAAAGTTCGTGATGATTGAAGCGCACACAGCGCCTAGGAGGCAGTTCTTAATATAATTAAGACAACAGTGAAAAGGTCTTTTGCCAAATGGCAAACAAACGCTTGCCACCAAGCTGCTTGTTTCCTACGTAGATACTAATCTATTCAGGTTCACGGATCCCGCTTATGCGATCTCAGCCTTAGTTTTACTCAAAAAGTAAAAGGCACTCCGACAAGTAACGATTGAATTCTATGTGTTTATGTTAAGCGACGCAATAAAAGATTACGCTGATAAGACCAATGGAGAAGTAATTGACTGTGCCAAATAAGAATTGGCGCTCTCGCTAGGGATCGAACCTAGAACTCGGCCTCCGGAGGGCCACGTGATATCCATTTCACCACGAGAGCACGGCGACAATAATAATGGCTAAACCTTCGAATTACCAGCGAATGGAAACTTACTTGGCTAATATATCAACAAGATAGTTACAATTAAGTTGTAATTTACTCGCATTTTTTAAGAAAAAAAGCTTTAATTAAAAGATTCACTTGAAGCATGCCTAAGTATTAGGAGAACAAAATGGCATTAATGACTACAGAACAAGTTGCAGAATTTCTTGGCGTAAAAGAAGAACGCGTCCGTCGTTTAGAGCGTGAAAGCTTATTAATTGCGGCTGAAAAAGACGATGCAGGCAATGCCAAATTTAAAGAAGATGATGTAAAACGCTATAAAGAATTAGCTGAGCGTATTGGTGGTATTTAATCGTTTATAAACGGTTTTAGTGCTAAAGCATGGTTTTTAAAGCCATGCTTTAAATACCAAAAGTAACAAATGAAGTTATAAAGCTGCTGATATAAGTCTAGCTTTTCTAGTTGCTGTGAAGACACGCTCGGCAACTTAAAATAGCATGCAAGCAAGTGTTTTTTGTCATTGTTATTAATTATCAGTGAGCTACAAAGCGCTGCTAAATCAAAGTAAACATCGTTAATTCCCACATATTCAAAGTCGATTAACCAACTCGTTTTATTTGAAAAAATTAGGTTTTCTCGCACTAAGTCGTTATGACACACGCCAAGTTCACATGGGTAATTTTTTAATTTCGCAAGTAATTGATTAATTGTTGTTTGATAATTTTTATATTCTGCTAGCTCAGTGTAACTACTAAAGAGTGTACTTAGATTTATCTCTTCATAGTCATAGTCACTATTCAAATTGTGTAAAACAACTAGTTTTGCGACTAACGATTTAAGGTGAAGCGATTTATTAAACTCTACGCTTTCAATAAATTGATAAGCAATCAGCTTATGTTTTTCACTAGTCGCTATAACGCTTGGCACAACATCTTCTTTTGCTAAGAGCTGCTCAACTATAGTCACTTTGAAGTTATTTTCACGATCAAAATGCTTTAATAGCAGAGTTTTTCCACACAGGGTTTCAACCCGAAAACAGGTATTATTAACGCCTTGAGTAAGATAAAGCGCTTTTTTAGCAACAAACTCTAAACCAAGTTTAACTAGATAGTCTTGGCATTGATTAAGCAAAAGCCAACTCTCTTTGCAGCTGAAAATGCTGGCGCCATTGCAAATAGCCCCAAATCACCATACCGGTATAAATCGCAAATAGTACAACTGTTGGATAATACCCTTTTTGTAGATACAGATAAATAGATGCCGCATCAATCACTAGCCAGTAAAGCCAGTTTTCAAGTACCTTTTTGGCAACTAAGTATGTAGTCATTACCGCGAAACAGGTAGTAAAGGAGTCTAGGTAAGCAAAATCTGCATGCGTGTAATTATCCATCACATAACCCAAGGGTAGTGCAATTAAACTGGTTACTGTGATAATGATAAGGTGGGTATTAAACTGCCAACTTGAGATGGGTAATTCTTTTTTTTCTTTACCATTTTTCCAACAATAGAAACCATAAACCGCCATTGCCAAATAATAAAAATTCAGCAATGATTCCATTAATAAAGCACCGTTCCAAAATAGCAGAGTGTAAATAAAGGTACTTGCAAAGGCACAAGGCCACGCCCACAAACTTTCTTTCATCACAAACACTAAGTAAGCAAGGCCAAGCGCTACCGCGATATATTCCCAATAGCTCATTGCTGTAAAACCGCTTAAGGCTTGTGATAAAAATTCCATTTACACCTCTTTGTTAGGTGATAAATCACCACCAATAAATTTACACACAAAAATTGCCTTACCAAATTCTTGGTGAGAACGTTTAATTTCACTCGTTACTGCGTTCATTACCTCATCGTAGTCACCAAACACCTGCGTAGACATGGTGTTAGTAATCACTTCTAGGTTTGCGTTCTCGTTTAAACGGTCAATAAACCCTTTGATAAATGGAATATAATCTTGATGCAGCGGGTATTTACTAATTTCTACAGATAATTTCATAGCTTTTGCTTTAAGGTTTCAGGTTTCAGGTTTCAGGTTTCAGGTTTCAGGTTTCAGGTTTCAGGTTTCAGGTTTCAGAAGAGCCTAACAGCCACATCTGAAACCCAAACACATTACTTATAATTGAATTAATACTGATAGGTAAAACTTACACCAGCCATACGCGGCTCAGCAAATTGCACATAAGTGTGCGTCTCGTAAAAATCTCGCGGGTCATTACCAAACTCAAAACCTCGAGTTGCGTAATCTTGATTAAACATATTGCGCACCCAAGCACTTACTTCCCATGCATTGCGGCTATAACCAATCTTAGCATTAACCAGATTTACACTTTCAGCCCTTGAGTCGTGACTATCTGAGAAATAGTAGTCATCTTTGCCTTCAATACCTAAATTAACGTATAGATTTTCCGTTGCATCGAAACGTGCCGAGAAGGCATAGTTGTAGCGCGGTGCCTGGGCTTGTTCGCGGCCATCTTTGCTCTCGCCATCAGCATTAACAAAGTCATCCATTCGGGTACGTAAATAACCTACCGCACCATTTAAACTTATGCGTTCAGTTAACTGATAACGTCCATCGATTTCGATACCGTAGTTACGGCCACTAGCTGCGTTATCAAGGTAACCAACGAATACAGGCTCTGACGTTTCATCGGCTTTGTATTCTTTGTACGCCTTAACTTGCATATTATCGCGGTACATATAAAACGCAGCTAAACGAAGTACCAGTCGCTTATCTTTAGACATGCCTTTAACGCCAAACTCGCCGCTCCATAAATACTCTGGATCAAAATATTTAATGGTTTCAAAGAAACTTTGATCTACGCCTTCATCTCGCGCTTTTGCTAGTGCTTCACCATTGATACCACCCGCTTTGTAACCACTCGTGAGGCTGGTATAGATCATCGCTTGCTGGTTAACTTGATGCTCAAGTGCAAGTTTTCCGCCTACCATTGAATCATCAACTGATTCTAAAAAGCCGTTGTTATCAAAGTAATCACCTTGGTAATTTTCTGCACGCAAACCCGTAATCAAAACCGTACGATCATCAATGCGTGTTTCTAATTGACCAAATACAGCAATATTATCTACTTGATAATTTGACTCAAAGTCTTGTGCTTGCCATGTATAAGCGCGTGTTAAATCAACTTCTTTGCTTTGATAATATACGCCGCCAATCCAAGTCCCTTCTTTGCTTTGCACATTTAATTCAACGGAGCGGTCTTTACGCTCTCGATCATACGCATCGGTCGAACTATATCCCCAAGAGTGAAGACCCGCACTGCATAGTTCTGCTTCTTCTGGGTCATTACATACCCAATCTTCATCATAGCTATACAATAAATCAGCATTAAGCGCGCTAACATTGAAATTGATATCAAAACTATCAAAACCTGAAAAACTATTGCGCCAGCTAACGCCGTAACTTTCTTGGTTATCTTGTCCTGGCTGATCAGCTACTGATTTACGTGAGTTATCGAGGGTAAAGGCATCATAACCATTTTCAATATCGATATAATGTAGATTCAATTCACTAACAAACACATCGCTGAAATCTGTTTTTGCTTTAAAACGTGCAACCAGTTCATCTTGATCTTGGGTAGACTCATTTAAGTAAATGTTATCAACATAACCATCTGAGCTATTTTGGTACACGCTAGCACGCATACCAACAACATCATCAATACCGCCACCAGCAGCAACACCGAGGTTATAAGAATTGTAATTTCCGGCACCGAGCTGCAATTTGGCGCGCGCATCTGTTGTAGCTTCGTTTGTATCAATGTGGATCATGCCTGCCAGAGCGTCTGCACCAAAGCGTGTTCCTTGAGGGCCACGGTAAATCTCAGCTTGCTGTGTATCAAACAACAACGCTGCTCCGCCTAAACCAGAGTAATTAATACCATCAATTAATAACCCTACTGATGGATTAATTGGGTCAACAAATTGCGAACGTAAACCGATACCACGAATTTGAATAAAACGTCCACGCGATGCGCCAGACGTATAATTAACGTTAGCAGCCGTATTTAACATTTCATCCAAATGCACGGCATTACGCATTGCAATATCTTGCTCACCAAGTACATGCACACTTGCGCTTAACGTTTGAATACTTTCTTTTTTAAAGTCACCAGTAACGGTAATAACTTCAATATTGTCTGGTTCTTGATTAGCAACACTGGTTGCTGAAATTGACGCGAGAATAGCTGCAGAAACGAGTTTTAAGCTGGTTTTCACTTTGGCATCCCATCTTTGATATATAGTAATTGCCGCATAGTTTATAAGAAGTTAATTGTGTAAGCGAGAAAAGTTCGTATTTGAGAGCATAAGTCATACCTCTTTAATCAAAGATTTAGGTAAACTGCTAAAAAAATTTTGAGTACTAATTTATGACCTTTCGAATAGAACTAAAAGTAAGAGATTACGAATGTGACTTACAAGGCATTGTAAACAACGGTGTGTATTTTAATTACCTAGAACATGCACGCCACGAGTTTTTATATGCCAACAATGTCGATTTTGCCAAACTAGCAGCCGATAAGATCAACTTAGTGGTAATACGCAGCGAAATTGATTTTAAAACTTCATTGCAACCGGGCGACGAGTTTTATGTTGAAGTGAGCCCAGAACGCATTTCAAAACTAAAATTTGGTTTTCGCCAACGCGTTGTGAGAAAAAAAGATAACAAAGTAGCTGTAGAGGCACTTGTTATTGGCACATCAGTAAATGAAAAGGGAAGGCCATTTTTACCAAATGAGATCAATGACTTGTTCCCTTTGAGTGGTAGCAAGTAATAATCATTAAAAAGGATGCGTAAGCATCCTTTTTATTAATTAGTTTTCAGTGTAGCCATTAGGGTTTTGCTCTTGCCAGCGCCATGCATCGACCATCATATCGTCTAGTCCGAGCGCTGCTACCCAGCCTAATTCTTTTTTAGCTTTTTCAGGATTTGCATAACATACTGCAATATCGCCAGGGCGACGAGGTTGTATTTCAAACTTAACGGTTCTTTTGGAGGCCGCTTCAAAAGCTTTGACCATCTCAAGTACAGAGAAACCATTACCCGTGCCTAAGTTATAGACTAACGCCCCACTAGCTGATTCTAACTTGCTGAGCGCCTTTAAATGACCAAGTGCAAGGTCAACCACATGAATATAATCACGTACACCTGTACCATCCGGCGTGTCGTAGTCATCACCGAACACGCCTAAACAAGCTAATTTGCCGATAGCAACTTGTGAAATGTAAGGCAACAAATTGTTTGGAATATCGTTAGGATCTTCACCAATCTGACCCGATTTATGCGCACCTACTGGATTAAAATAACGTAAAATTGCAAAACGCCACTTTTCATTTGATGCAGCTAAATCTTGTAAAATACGTTCAACCATGTATTTGGATGTTCCGTAAGGGTTGCTTGTTCCCCCTACCGGAGCGGTCTCAACGACAGGTAGTGATTCTGGCGTGCCATAAACATTTGCAGACGAGCTAAAGACTAATTTGTTAACACCTGCTCTATCCATTGCTGCAAGCAGATTAAGCGTGCCTTGAACGTTATTTTCATAATACTTATACGGCATGGTAATAGACTCATTCACGGACTTTAGCCCTGCAAAATGAACAACACTATCAATACTATGCTTAGCAAAAATTGAATCTAACAACTCAGAATCTAAAATATCACCTTGATAAAATGTTACTGACTTATCTGTGATATGCTGAACACGCTTTAACGCTTCTTCGGATGAATTTGATAAGTTATCAATGACAACAACATCAAGATTCGTTTGCAAAAGCTCAACTGCAGTATGCGAGCCAATATATCCCGCCCCACCAGTAACCAGTACCGTCATGTGTTAAATCCTTAAACGTTATGAGTAGTAATCGCCAAATACTTGATAAAATCGCGTGAGTTCATTTTCACCTAGTTGGTTTATTCCAGCTGCTGCTGCTCGCCCACCACCGGTCGCAAATTGAGTGACTACTTTGTCTGCACCTTGTTTATTATTTAATGGCGCCCTAATACTCACAGTATAGCCCGACTCTTGATGATGAGTGAGTACCGCATGCGCTTTATTTGGTGATTGGTTTGCGAGTTCATTACCTAAAACGCCACTTACACGCCTTGCCCATGGTGCATCTTCCAATAAAATAACTTTAACCGCATTATTTTCATACATCACTTGCGCAGCTTGCGCCTTTGCCATGTCGGCTTCATATAACGATTCCAATTGGTAAAAAATCGAATCTTTCTGCTCTATAACTTGCAAAGGTGATGGGTAATCAAGCAATAATTCAAACAGCGCTTCTGGGTGAAAATGTAAATCCTCAATCGAACTACCATAACCGTTATAGTTAATATAAACCCCCAACGCTTTTAGCTTGTCTTTTTGCTCTTGCGTTAATCCGAGTTTACTTGCCTCTGCATCAGCAGTAGTAATCATATTGTCGCCATACGCGGCAGTAATTGCCCACAGATGATATTGCTTATCGAGTAAATCACTGACAATCAAGCTTGTACAAGTGTTGGCGTCTAAATCAATATGTGCTGCTAATTTATCGCTTGTTGGAATTTCACCTGCACGATGATGATCGACATAAAATACTTCTGCACCGCTATCTAAGCACTTATGAAGCGCTTCCATGTTTTTTTCCATAGAAATATCGAGTACACGAATTTTATCACTTGGCTTAACATCTACCTGTTTAAGCAATTGAATATCGCGTTTAACACCAGTAATTTTTTTACTTTCAGTAGGGTTTGCAAGCTGCAATTGAAGAAGGGCGATAATGCCATCTGCATCACCGTTAAATACGTCGTAGTTCATTAATCCGTTCCAACTGGAATATGTAAAAATATTTAGGTAAATCTTCTCTAATAATACTGAGTGATGCAAATAAACTTTTATTCAGTAGCTAATCATTTCTGAAAAATCAAAATGGGAAAAACACAAACAACGCGCGATTAAAATTCACAATGCTTGAGAGCTCTCTATCTATGTTGCATGAGTATATCCTCGAAGATAGCCCTTGGGAAAACCTTGTCAAACTATGACTATCAACGCAGGGAGGAGTGAACTAGTTTGCCAAACTACGCCTATTAACTTCGGTTAGTAATATACAACCAATTAAATATGAGGAAATCGCTATAGAAAGTGTTTAAGTTGTATAAGTCAAATAAATCCTTCTACGAATTTATGGCACGATTCACTTTTATCTAGTCGAGCTAGTTACTAAATTTAATTAATTTTGTTTCTTCTTAACCAGCTCAAGTTCCATTTCAACTATGGCAAGCTTTTGTGCAATCCTGTCTAATTTAACTTGAGTTTTAGCTCTTTCAATATCAGCTATTAGCGCTTTCAACATTAATAATAAACAGGCCATTATAACTGGCAAAATTGGAGAGTAAGCGATTCCAACCCATTGAGCAACAATATCAGCTAACTGAGGATATATCCCAAGCACTAAAATTGCTAATGCCAATACTAACCAACGAAAAGCGGCACCCATCAAAATTGAATCTCGCCGGATTAACACAAATACAAATAAGAAAAAGATGACAGCAATAATTGATGTAAAAACTTGATACGCTTGCAAAGTTAATCCTTAATCTCTGCCGAGATTAATTTATTTGTTTTAGCTAATTTACTTAAACAAAGCACCGTTGTGTACGTCATATAATAGAAAACAGCCCACCACGAATAGAAGATACGAGATATACCCACAGTTCTATCATGCATCTGAACATCAACTTCCCCTTTCGTTATTTCGAAAGTTCTCAATAATAAGAGTACACCTACATCCTGATATTCAAGTAAGCTTGCTTCTTTACGACTAAGAACTTTAATCGCTTTTTGATCATATAGTCGTAAACCAGAAGTCAAGTCTTGAACTTTAACGCCTGATAGCTTTCTAAAAAACTTCCATGCCATATGCCTTGCGACAGAACCTCGAGTCAAACATGAACCGATAGCTATATTTAATTTTTCATTCTTTTGAAATTCGCGGAGTTTATGAATTTCTTGTGCTAAATGCTGCTGGTCTGCATCAAACGTTACAGCGAACCTTGCATTAATTTTATTTGCGTAACGTAAACCCGCTTGTGTTGCTTTCCATGCGCCTAAATTATAAGGCAACGACATCACACTAACACCAGAATTTTTAGCACAAATGGCTGTATTGTCTGTACTGCAATCATCTACAACTAAAATATTGTGGTATCCAAAACTGCGTAAATCTTCAATCACTAATGCTATTGTTGATTCTTCATTATGTGCAGGAATGATAACGAGAATGTCTTCCATGGTAATCTAAACTAGGCCTAAATCGTAATTGTGCAATATTCAATATGCGTAATCGAAGATTTTACACTTAAACGGACGTTTTTAAAAACTTAAAATACCGATAAGCTAGTTGAAATCTAAAAAAGAGTATGTTTTTTACAATCAAAAAAAATAAATGTAGTTTAATTATTCGCTTTTTTGACGCAACTAGCTTTACTTTTGAGCTATTACTAAACAAATTTGCAATTTGGTCATAAATAATTACCTCTTCGTTAAAGCGTTCACAGTTCACTGTTAATTTGCTAGTTTGATTTTCCTTATGACGTCGATAAGTATATAACTTGTCATGTACTCCTAAAACTTGTTTATTCGCTATCAGTAGGTCAATATAAAATTGTAAGTCGGTTACCATTTTCCATTTTTTATTGAATACACAGTTACCTAATTTCGATTTGCGATAGCATATAGTCGGGCAGAATATATAACACCCTTTTAATAATGAAATGATGCCTTTCTCACCTTGCAAAGTGATAAATTTAGTTCTTGGTCGAATAAAATATTTAACCAAATCAGGAAAGGAAATAATCGTCCTTGAGGATTCATCAACAATACTTGCGCCACAAAAGTACGCCGCCACACCAGGATGTAAGCCAACTATTTGAGTCATTCTCAATATATAATTTGTTTCTAAGAAATCATCACTATGAAGCAGCGTAACGAGCTCAGTTTGCGAGGATTGAATTGCAAAATTCCAATTTCCAGCCATGGTTTTGTCTGCTGTATTATATATATACCTTGCTGGCACATGCTGATATTTTTTTGCTAGTTTCTGCAACTCTAAATTAGGAACCTCTTCGCCATCTACTATTAATAGTTCGTAGCAATCAAGGCTTTGAGTTAAAACCGAGTTTATAGCCTGTTCTAAATAGTTAAAGTCAGGTTTATAACAAGGGATTGCGATGGTAATCATCTGCATTTCACCAAGATAGGTAGTATTATCATCAAGATTACAAAGTAAATTTTCATCATTAAACTTTTAGCATTTGGAAAGTACACCGCTATTAATCGAATCCTTTTAAATAAATTGTATTTATTTAATTCAGCAAAACCGTTAAGGTAATCATTCGCATGTAGGTCATAATTTTGCTGTTGTGTAATTAATTTGCACTGATAAATATAAGACGGAAAAAGCTTCAAATAACGAAGCGCCATCTTATAAATATAACTTCGAGCATAGCTCCTTTGAATCTTTATCTCTGTAGCCCCAATTGAATTTATCCCGTGCTGTCTATAGTCAATTAATGAATCATTCACATACACCAGTTGACCAAAAACTTTCGCGTTCAATGCAAACCAGTAGTCATGCACAAGTAACCCCTGAGGTAAAGGGGCGGCAACCTCTAGTAGAGCACGATTAAACATTGTCGCGCACCCAGTTACAACATTTTGGTGACAAAACAAAGGAAAGTCGTGTTTATCTGGTTCGGGTAAGCCTTGATAATTAACAAAAGACGGGTCTATTAAGCTTAATGCTTCGTCTACTACCCGCATATCTGAATGGACAAGTAGCGGCACAGACGAGCCACCTTGCGCCTTGATTAATCGAGATAACAAAAGATTTAATTTATTGTCATGCCAAACATCATCTTGGTCAGCAAAACAAAAATATTCAAAAGATGTCGTCAAAGCATATTCGCATAACGCTGAAAAGTTGGCTAAATGACCATTTTCATTCGATTTTTTACTAATAACAGTTATTTTATGGGCATATTTTTTACTGTATTCGTGAAGCATTGTAACTGTTTTATCAGTAGAGCCATCATCTCTTGCTATAATATGAACATTAATATTTTTTTGCTTTAGTATTGAATCTAGCTGCTCAGCTAGATATTTTTCCCCATTATAAGTTGCCAATAGCACGGCGACTGACTGATTATTATCCATCTATCTTGTTGAAAAAGGGGCTTATCGCCCCTTTTGCTTCTATCTAACTCTTCTTAGTAAGAAGAATATAACTATCACGAGTAGATAACTACCCCCACCGGATGACTTTTTCTTAGGTGGTTCAGGTTTAACAACTGGAGGCTTAACAGACACATCTAACGCCAACTGAGTACTGTTATTGTCCTGATTATCGTCTACTGTAATATTGCTAACATAAGCTTTGACTGAGGCGGTACCAAGATTACTGGCCAACAATGAGACAATAACATTTGTTTCCTGTTCAACCGCTAACTCGCCATCATATTGACAAATCACACCTGTATCTGAAACTGAGCATGTAAGCAATTCAGATTCAACTGCTGAAATGACCACATTATCAGACGCAATCATCACCTCTGGACTTATTGCATTTGCTAAGCCTTGGTTTCTCACAATGAGGTTCCACTCGAACGAGCCACCTTCTACAAGAGAGTTTGATTCTGGCGTAGAAACTAAGACTAGGTCTGTTGTCTGCTCACCAAACATGCCATTCCCTTGATTAAAGCGCACTTCGTTATCGCCACCTGAAGAGGAAATAATCAGATCCAAATCTCCATCTAAATCAACATCTGTTAACGCAATATCTTGACCTTGTTGCGCCTCAAACACGACTGGTAGTAAAGCATAACCTTCCGGTGTGAATTCAAAAATCGAAATATTACCTGATTCAGACAAAATAACAATTTCAGGTGACTGGTTACCATTTAGGTAAGAAATATCAAATGATAAATAACTTACTGAGGATA
Organism: Pseudoalteromonas sp. P1-9; assembly: GCF_001399975.1. Classification (GTDB taxonomy): domain Bacteria; phylum Pseudomonadota; class Gammaproteobacteria; order Enterobacterales; family Alteromonadaceae; genus Pseudoalteromonas. The sequence continues at coordinate 35,500 of NZ_LKBD01000007.1, read as the reverse complement.
CCCGCTGTAATTCCTGATCATTGACGTCAAGAATTTCAAGCCCTTGCTCCGTTATCGCAACAACCTCTAATATGCCATCGGCGTTAAGATCTAACACTTTCACCTTATTTGCGCTCAATAATTTAGTTTGTTGAATATCAAATTGGCCGTTACCACCTTGATACCAAATTTCAACTGGACCGTCATCAACCGCCAGCACTAAATCGATTAAACCATTGTTATCAAAATCGCCAGTAGCAAGGTCATTAAACGCTGCTTCACTGTCAATTACAGCATTTGATTGAGGTACTGTATTATCAAGTAACGATGCGACAGCAAAAGGTTGCGTAATAATGCTAATACCGTTATCTGAATCATCAAGCAAGATAATATCATTCAGGGCGTCAGCATTGATATCGAATGTAAACACCCACTGACTTGGAATTGACGATACTATTTGAATATCTGTAAATACAAGGTTACCGTCATTATACAACACCCCAGAACCCAATTCGGATTCAGTTGCGAAGGCAATATCGAGAGTACCATCAGTGTTAAAGTCGGCTACGGCAACATGTTTAACATTTTCATTTACCAAGAAAGAAGCACCTAATTCATATTTTCCAGCGCCCTGATTGATAAAAATTGCGCTGTTACTGTTTGCAGCAAAAGCAATGTCAATTAGTCCGTCACTATTAAAATCTGCAAGTGCAAAACTATTTACATCAGATAACGGTAGCATATTGCCTTTTTCATCTGATACATCTTCTGCGATGACTTGCACAAATGTGTCTCGTTTCGTTAACTCTTGATTATAAGTTAGCGCAATAGCTGAAGTTAATTCTCCTGCACTCTCGCCACGTAATGTGAATACCAGCTCGAGAGACTCTTCAGCGTCAATATTCGTCACGTCTTGGCATAAGTATAAAGATTCATTAAGCGTGCAACCACTTGCTGCAGATACTACTTCAACACCTTCAAGTGCAACCGAAAGCTGCTCAAGTGCAATACTTTGAGTTGAGGCGTTACTAATCGTAACACTCAGTTCAAACGCCTCTTGAACTAAAACCGGCGAAACATTGACGCCTTGCACAATCGATACAAGCGATTCATCAAATTCAACAACTTTTAAAGTAAACTGCTGCAGCTCTGCTAACTCACCATCAGATACCTCAAGAGTAATCTCAAAAGATTGACCGTTTACACTTGCAGGTACAGTACCTTGCAGTAATTGGTCATTTAATGACAACCAATCTGGACCACTAACAATAGTAGTAGTTAGTGTTTCTGAATCAATATCAGACACTTCAATCTGATATTGATACTCACTTAGAATCCCTACTGAAGTAACCGGTTTTGATACAAAATTTGGCGCATCATTAACGCTTGTAATTTCGACGGAAACGGTCGCTTCGTTTGAACGAACTCCGGAATTATCTGCAATTGTATAGGTGAAGCTATCTGCACCGTTAAAGTTTTGGTTAGGCTTATATTCAACCAATCCAACTCCTTTAACAGAGACAACACCGTTACTGGGTTGTGACAATTGAAGTGAGCCTAAATCTAACTGCCCATCACTATCAGTATCATTCGCGGCAACGTCAATAACTATAGCTGAATCTTCTTGAGTTAAAGCATTATCATTTTCTGCAATTGGCGCTGTATTTGATGTCGTAAAGAACCATTCAGTAATACCACCAACAGCATTGCCAAACTCATCGCTCACGATAGCTGGGTCAAGCATAAGTTGATAACGAGTATTAACATTTAAATCGCCGTTAAACGCAAATTCAAGTGAATTGCCAACAACATTAACGTTTGAGGCAATCATTACTGAATTATCCGCCGAATTCACAAGCTTAACTTCACCTGAATTTAAAACGATTGATTCATCAAAAGTAATTGCAAAATCAGAATATATAGAAACATTGTCACTATTATTTAACGGTATTCTCGATATGATATTAGGAGCTTTGTTATCAAAAGCTACGGTTACAGGTTGTGATTCAGTACTACCGTTACCAAACTTATCAATGGCAGCATTCGCTAAAATTCTAAGCGTAATATCGCCCACAGTTTCACCGCTAACGGTAACACTATATGAAGAATCGCTTAACGATTTGAAGCCTGAAATGTTAGCATTAGTCGATTGAATATCGGATAGTTCAAAACCGGAAACAGCAGTAGAGAAATCGATTACCGACTCAAAACTCGCATTGGCTTTGTCTGGAGCTGAAATACTTACAGAAACAGCCTCATTACTATATTCAAACTCCAATTTATTTGATGCAAAGTTAGGATTGCCAGCTAAATCTGTCACCGAGTTTTGAGGTAATGAAACTGTTATTTTACCAACAGTAGTCGGAACAATTTTAACCTTAAATGAAGTGTTAGATAATACTGAAAAACCATCAATCGTCGCACCAGTTACAGCAAAAGCTCTACCACTCAATCCAGAGATAACCTCACTAAATTGCGCAACAATTTCAAATGGCGTATTCACTACCGACGCTGTTGCTGAAAGCGTAACTGTTGGATTTGTGGTATCGATATCAACACTAAATTTATTTGACGCTGAATTATCATTTCCAGCGGCATCGTTCACTGTAGCAGCTGCAAGCTGGATTGATACTGTACCATCAGCGCTAGGGTTAACTGTTATGCTGTAATTTGCACCTGACCCCGTCAAATTAGATAACACAGCATTTGATACAGTAAAATCACTTAATGCAATCCCTGAAACATTTTCACTAAAATTGACCGAAATAACAAAATCATTGTTTTGCATTGTTTCTGGGCCATTAATCACAACTGTAGGTGCTGTACCGTCATAGTTAACGCTGAACTCTTGAGCTGCAGAATTAACATTACCGGCGCTATCAATTACTGCTGATGCACCAATATTAACTGTTACTAGTCCATCACTGCTAGGTGAAATAGTGACGCTATAAAAACTGCCTGAGCCCTGTAAATTTGATGCATTACCATTGCCAACTTGAATATCTGCAATCGTGAAATCTGAAACACTTTCACTAAAGGTAACCGTTACGGTGAAATCAGTGTTCTGCGTAACACTTGGTCCTGAAACAACCACTGTTGGCGCCGTGCCGTCAAACTCAACACTAACAGTTTGAGCTGCAATGTTATTGTTTCCAGCATTATCCGTTACAACACCTGCAAAAACATTCAAATTCACTTGGCCATCACTACTAGGAGTAACAGTTACAGTATAGGTACCACCCGAACCCGAAAAGTTAGATAAAGTGCCATTTGTTACCGTCACATCATCTAGTGTAAATCCTATCACTAACTCATCAAATAAGATGGTCGCAACAAAGGCCGAGTTGGGATTACCAGATGATGTTAGAATTGATGGTACAGGAGCTGTATTATCAAAAATAATATTTGCAGTTTGAGCTGCAGTATTGTCATTTCCTGCATCGTCTTGTGCAACCCCCGCAGGGATATCAATGGTAACCTGTCCATCATTTACTGGCGTAACAGTTATTGCATAACTAGTTCCAGAACCCGTAAAACCTGAAAGTGTCGCGTTCGTCGCTACAATGTCTGACTGCGTGAAGCCCGTAACTGGTTCTCCAAAAGTCACTGTGGCTGTAAATGCTGTATTTTGCGCTCCACTTGGCAGTGAAATAGTTGTTGTCGGTGCTGTACCATCATATTCGACACTTGCTTGATCCGCTGTATTGTCATTGTCGGCAATATCTTTAGCCACGCCAGCAGCGATATTAAGTGTTACTAGACCATCACTTGTAGGTGTTACGGTTAACGTGTATGTGCCACCAGTACCTGTTAAATTTGAAAGCGTCGCATTGGTTGCAACAATGTCAGCCAATTCGAAGCCCGTTACATTTTCACCAAATGTGATAGTTGCATTAAACGTCGCGGTTTGCTTTGCTGAAGGCAGGGCAATATTAGTTACCGGAGAAATTGAGTCATAATTAGTGGTTACTGTCGTCGCAACAGTATTACCATTGGCAAAACTATCAACCACTGCACCAGCCGCAACATCTATCGAAACGTTTCCTTGATTAGTCGGTGTTATCAAAGCGCTGTAATGTGTGCCACTTCCTGTCAAATTAGAAGCGGTTGCATTAACCAAAGTAATATCGCTTAAATCGAACCCGGTGACACTTTTACTAAATGTAAAGTCAACTGAAAATGGTGAATTCTGATTGGCCGCTATACTACCGATCGTTACGTTAGGTTTTACTGTATTTTTATGAATTGTTGCAGTAACAGGTGAGCCGGAGTTTCCTGCATCACCCAAGCTTAAAGAGACGGTTAACTCTCCATCATTCAAGGCTGAAAGATTTAAATTAGAGAGTGTTGTCGGATTTGATAAAATCGAACCAGAACTTGTTACTGGCACACCACCATTTGAACTTGTAATGCTAATCGAATAGCTAGTACCAACTTCAACACCAGATAAAGTCACGCTACTTGCTGTTTCATTGACAGTCGAAACCTCTGTTTGAGCAAAAACGACTGTATAACCAGATGGGGTATTTGCATCAATCGAATCATTATTCTGTGTTATCGGCGTACTGTAAAGAGTACTTAGATTTCCTGAAGTATCAGAAACCTGAAGCGAAACAGGTATAGAGTCACTTGATAGGCGATCAGTGTTTCCCTCTACAACTGAATAGACGGCGGTGTAGCTGTTAGTTCCATTTGTAGAAAAGTCACTCACAGCGATACCGTTTACTAAACCAGTTTGGAGCGACAGGCCATTATCAGAAGTTAAAATAGAAACAGGAATGTCTGTACCGACAAAAGCAGGAGAGTTCGGAATAGTAACACTTAAGATGTTAGGCGAGACATTGTCGAGTGCTGCGTTAACCATACTTGCAGAGGTCATTGAAAGCCCACTCGCAGAGCTTGCCGTCGCACTAAAGTTTAGACCGATCCTTTCGATTGATGCACCACCGGATTCCATTATGACCATAGATGCTGACCATACATCTGATGAGTTGATTGCAGCTACACTTGTGCCACCACCAAACTGCGACAGATCAAATGAAACGTTATTGATTGTATTGGCATTGTTATCACCTGAACTACTGTTATTCCATGAAACAGTTAACGTATCCCCCACAATAAAGGTGCCACCATTACCTGTAGCGCCAGAAATAGCTAAATTGCCTGAGGTGACTTTCAATACAGAAAAGTCAGTTGCGAGGTTTTCACTTGCCTCAGTTGCATCACTATTACCATTAGGATCGGCATCAGTTCCTGGGTAAGAATTATCGCTTACAACTAAATCGTTAGGATCCTCGCCAGTAAAGGTCGTACTTGCTGAATAAATACCAACACCCGAACCCATGTCTGAAACTGTATCCAGTGTAACCGAGTAGCGCACTTGATGGATCTCATTTGGTTTTATAATACTGTTAGCAGAAAGCAACTGAGTATCACTTGTGCCATTAAATGAAGTATTCAGTGACACCTGCCTTATTTGTGAAATAAGTACTGGAGCTGCATTTAATGTAAAGTTACCACTACCAAAAATAGCATTGAGATCTTGTACAAGAGATAAGTTATCAACATCAACATTACCAAAATTTTCAATATAGTAATCAAACGTAGCTATGTTATTAACAACATTGATATCTAGCGCAACGCCGACAGCAGAATCAGAAAGAGTAAAAGTATTAGTATCGCTTTCCAATACACCACTCGGGTTATCGTCACCATCTGGATCGGGGTCAGTGCCTGCATCAGACAAATCAGATACCACTGCAGAAGTCACCGTTGACTCTGCGATTATTTCAAACTGATTAACATAATTGCCCAGACCTGTGCCTTGATCTTCAATTGTATTAACTGTGACAACTAACCTGATTTGCGCTGTATCGCCAATGGCTAAAGTGCTTGAGCCTATGACAAGTAATTGCGAATCAGCACTGCCATCAAAGCTTGAATTAAGCGTAACTGTACCTGAGTCATCAATAAATACGCTCGGAGTAACCGTATAATTTCCAGCACCAAACACAGCATCTAAATCGTTAACTAGCGATAAGTTTTCTAACGCATCAGTACCAAAGTTTTCAAGGTAATAATCAAATGTTACTTGATTGGTTGTGACACTAACGTCAAGTGCGCCACCTACGACTGGCTCACTGCCAATCGCGATACGGGTTTTATCTCCTTCGTTCGTATCATCTGGGTCACCATTACCATTTTCATCAGGGTTTATCCCGTTATCAGAGTCGTCAGAAAGTGGGTTACTATTTAAATCTGTTGCATTAACAGTGATTTGGTTATCATAAATGCCAACCCCAAAACCTTGGTCCGTAACGTTTGTAATATTTATTGAATATTCAAAAACACTGATTTCACCGGGCGCTAAGCTGCCACCCGCAACAATATATGTGAAAACACTAAAACCAAAAAATTGCGGGCTAAGTGTAAGTGTTGACGCGCCACTAACATGTGTTGGCTGGGCTGTAACACTGTAATTACCTGAACCAAAAACGGCGTTAAGCGGGTTTTGAATTTGAATATTAGTAACTTCACCATCACCGAAGTTTTCAACATAAACCCGGTAAGTTGCTAGATTTCCATCTACACTGCCCTGCATTGATACCCCAATAACACCGGCACCAAGCACAAAAGTACTTATATCATCTTCTCCGGCAGTGCCTGGATCATTATCCGCGTTCGGATCTGGCATAATACCATCATCACTTAAGTCAGACACGGTCACACCCGCAACGCTCGTGTTAAGTATCTCTAACTGTGCTTGGTAATATCCTACGCCTGAATCAAAGTTATCAACTTTGTTTGTCACATCAATAACAAGACGAATCTGCGCGGTATCATTGCTTGTTAGTGAAGACGACGCCAGTAAAGCTGTATCGGCAGAACCATCAAAAGCACCGCTATTGAGTATTATTGTGCCTGGGTCATCGATAAATGACAGTGTGTTAACTGTATAATTATCTTGCCCAAAAACTGCATCTAAATCGACTGGTAATGCTAAATTCCCAGCGGTACTACCACTTAAATTTTCAAGGTAAATATCAAAAGTAACCTGATCGGCCGAACTGCTAACATCAAGTGCAATTCCGACGACACCATCAGTAGCAAGGGTGAATGTTGTTGCATCATTTTCTCCAGCTTCATCAGCATTTGCATTGCCGTTAGGATCTGGATCAGTGCCAAAGTCTGATACATCAGAAACCGGCCCACCATTATTGTCGCTATTAAACGCTTGCAATGTTGCTTGGGTGCTATAATTACCAATACCAAGCCCCGTATTTTCAACCTTTAAAATTTCCAATACAAGCCGAATTTGAGCTGTATCGCTCACGCTCAGGGAGCCAGTAGCATTGAGTAACTCTGCTATTGTTGAGCCGTCAAAGCTCGAATTAATTGTCAGTGTGCCTGGGTCATCTACAAAAGTAATTGAGTTAACAATGTAGTTTCCAGCCCCAAACACTTGGTCCAGTGGATGACTGAGTGAAAAATCACTTACCTCAGCATCCCCTAAATTTTCCAGATAATAGTCTAAAGTAACTTGGTTGCCGACCACATTGGCATCAAGAGCAAGTCCCACGTTTCGCGTGATGGTAGTATCTATAACTGTTGGTGATGCATCATTTGACGCATCGCCATCATTATTAGCATCAGGCACACTGCCTGTTGTAGAGAGGTCACTGATAAGACTGGTACTTGGATCAGTACCTATCACAGTCACTTGGTGCTGATAAACCCCATTACCAAATCCTTGATCCGTCACAGAAACAAGCAAAGCGGTTGTTTTAAAAACTACTTTTTCTGATGGGCCTAACGAGGAGCCAGCGTTCAATAATGAGGCATTGGAACTGCCATTGTAAGCTGTGTTGTAATTAAACTGACCGTCCCCTGAAACAAAAGTCGGGTCTACGGAATGTACATAATTTCCAGAACCATAAACAGAGTCTAAATCAGAGCTAACTGAAATATTAGACACTGTCACATTACCTAAGTTTTCAACCGTGTAAATCAAATCAATCGTTGCCACGCCATTAAACGATATTTCGTAGTCAAGTGATATACCTAGGCGAGCTGATTCAGAAATTGAAATTTGGGTCAGGTCATTTTCACCAGCCTCAGAAGGTAAACCGTTACCATTAGGGTCTGGGTCTGTGCCAGCATCAGATAAATCGCTAGTTGTTGCTCCGCCAGATGTTTGAGCAGAGACTGTTGCCTGGTTTTGATATATACCCTGGCCATTGCCCTGATCAGATATAGCAAAAAGCTCAACCACAACGTTAATTTGTGCAGTATCACCTACTGCCAGGCTACCTGAACTAACAATATTTGTGTCGAAATTACCATCAAAATCAGCATTCAATGTAATCGAACCAGGATCATCGACTAAGCTAGGGGCTTGAGAAATAAAGAAATTACCGTTACCAAAAACAGCGTTTAAATCATTCGGTAAAACTATATTTTCTAATGCAACATTGCCTAAGTTTTCAATATAATAGCTATATGTCACAGTATTACCTGATACAGCAGCATCTAACGCAAGCCCAATAGTTGCGGTTTCGCCAATAGTAAACACAGTACTATTATTAATAGCCTGTGATGGCTGGTTGCTATTACTTGACAAATCAGACGTACTTTTTCCAAAACTAGATTCGGCATCAGCTTGCGCTTGAATGGAATAAACCCCATCACCTTGCCCAAGATCTATTGTATTAGAAACGTCAACTACAACCCTTACTTGTGACAAAGCACCAGTATTAACAGTCGTGGATGAGGCGATTAAATCTTGTTGTGCACTACCGTTAAACGCGCTGTTTAACACTATGCCACCACCATTTTGGATAAAAGTTGGAGCAGCACTAATCGAGTAATTACCGCTACCAAAAACCGCATCAAAGTCGTTAGTTAGTGACAACTCAGATAAAGTGCCGTTGCCTAAGTTTTCAAGATAATAGTCGAAAGTAACTGAGTTCCCACTAACTGCCGCGGTCAATGAAACACCAATGATAGGATTGTCTAATAGGTATACTTGGGTAACATCATCTTCTCCAGCATCTGACGCATCGCCGTTACTATTAGGGTCTGGGTCAAGCCCCCAATCTGATAAGTCAGTTATGGCCCCAGGGTTTGCCGTTGCTAATACTTGGTTATGATATAACCCTAAACCATTTCCTTGATCAGTAGGCGTATCGACTGACACGACAAAATTTAGTTGAACACTGCTACCGACAGGCAAAGTACCTGACGCAAAAATCTCGGTATCCCCAGAACCATTAAACCCAGAGTTAAATGATACCCCACTGCCTGAAACCAGCGCAGGCATTTGGATCAATGTATAATTGCCTGCCCCAAAAACCGTATCTAAATCTTCCACCAGCGATAGATCTGTTAATGTTTCATCACCGAGGTTTTCAACCGTTAAGATATATTCTATTTGTCGGCCTATTTGTTCTGCATTTTTTGCCACACCAATGCTTGCTGCCGCAAACGCGTTTGTAGGTATTGCAAACAACAAAGTGACCCATAAAATCAAAATGTTTATAATGACTGGAGTTTTCATAAGTATCGGCTCAGGCGTTAAGTTATTATTATTGGGCAATTTGTAACAATTTTAGTCTATCGTCACATTCATAACAATCTATTCACACAGATTATTTTTTGTTACTCTAGGTTAAAGATAACAGTAACAAAAACCCAATATGAAAAAGCCTTTATCGACACTGGCTCTAGCGCTATCCTTAACTTTTATGGGAGCCTGTTCCAGCACCTCTGACCAGCAAAATAATGAAACTTTGACGCAAACATTTAGAGTAAGTCAAGGCATGGAAGTCCAGCTAGAAAAACCACAAGGGTTTAAATTAACACGAGAACACTATGGCTTTGTACAACCTGAAACGTTTTCGCGTATTAAAGTGAACGAGGTTGAAGTTCCATACGAACAATATTTAACCAATCTGACAACGGAAAATTTACTCAAGAGTCAATTGCAATTACTAAAAACAGAAAATGTAGTGGTTAACGGCGCCAATTGTACACTGCTAACACTGAGGCAAATTATTGCGGGCACTTATTATGAAAAATTGTGGCTCGTCGCAGGCGACTCTCTTTCCAGTTTGAAAATTGAAGCAAGTTATCCTGAAAGTTCAAACAAACAACATAAAGATGTGATTAAACAAAGTCTATTTAGTGCCGCAGTGCAAACCGATGATGATGCGCGCCTTTATACGGGATTACCATTTTTATTTACCGGAATAGATAACTTTAAAATAGTACAAAGAAATCTCAACTCGGTCGTATTAGTATCTGAAAATTTTCCAAATGCCTCGGTTGTAGTGAGCCATGGAAAATTATCATCAGAAATGGAAAACATTGAAAGTTTATCACACCACTTTCTAAATAATTCCAAAAGCCTTTCTGATGTAGAAATTACTAAAGACGAACCAATAAAAATTGACGGTATTCCAGCAATCGCAACGCAGGCTTATGTCACAAAAGGCGATTTACCTGCTTGGGTCTACCAAGTAACCTCGAGTCAAAAAGGGAAGTTTTTATTAATACAAGCGCTCAGTAATAAAGTCGATCGAAAACCCTTTTCCAAAGAGCTTGAATCATTAATAAGTCAATTCAAATTTCGCTCTATTTGAAGATAATGGTGATTAATACCACCATTTCAGCAATTTTAAAGTTTGAATTTAAATGCCTCTGGTAGTAAACACACATTATCGCTGCAAGCTTGTAGCTTTACTTCTAGCCACTGACCATTAGGCTTAAAGCTAATTTCTACATTTTCTTCAAACAGGCTTAAAGGCTTATCGCTAAATCCTAATTTTCGCTCAATGGGTTGTGGGTAGTTATCTGTATTGATTTGTTGGCCATCAATCAAAAGCGCTGTTGCGATCAGAGATTTTTGATTCGGGCTATGTGAGTTTATATGCCAACCAGCTTTGAGTGAAATGACTATTTTGGCTTGGTTAGCAGACTCTCTCACCAGTTTAATGTGGCCGTTTCCTTGTGCAAAAACATGCTGCTTGCCAGTTTGCCATCGATTTAACAGCACTCCCGCGCTGCTATAAGAAGTCATTGGTGCTCTCAGATAAGCATTCTGTAACGACTTTTTACTGGCTCTTGAGGCTCGCGATAGCGTGCTATCAGCAAAAGAATAGGTTTTCGCTAAGTGATAAAAAAGCGCTTCTGGCGAAATCAGCTCGCCATCACTTGTATTTCGAATAACGTCCGAATTCATTTTATTATACACAATATCACGCAATAGCTTGCGTGCTTTGACTTGCCTAATATCATCAAAGGTCACTGTATATAAATTATGATAGGCTTGAGCTAAACAAACATAATCTTCAAGTAATGCATCGCTACCAGCTTCACCTAAGTAATAAGCACGCTTTAATCGGCCATTTTCAATCAATTTAGTTTCAATCATAGAGACTAGAGATTGAGCGTTTACTAAATAGTTAGTTTTTCCTGTCGCACTATACAATTCAACAAATGCATCGGCCAATAAGGCATTCCATGACAACAATACTTTTTTATCAATATGAGGCATTGGCAATTGATTCTTTATTGTTTTTAGTATGTCACGCGCATGCTGAGAAGGTTCTTGTTTAGCAATATACGGTGCATGTAGAGCTTCAGCTTTGTATTGGTACCAAGCAAACTGCCGAATAATGTCGGTGTCGATTTTATCAAACTGAGGTTTTTCAAATAGGTAGTAACCACCTTCTTGCGAAAAGTAATCAGCGTCTATGGCGCTATAATAGCCACCACTTTGTGATTTCAAAACATTATCGACGAAAGCCGCAGTATCTTGTGCTACGGCAAAGTATTCTGGCTGGTTAAGTAAATAACCCGCTTTAGCAAATACTTTAATTAGCAAGGCTTGGTTATAGAGCATTTTCTCGTAATGAGGAACTTGCCAAATGGCATCCGTAGCATAGCGATGAAAATTACCATGTACATGATCACGAATACCTCTAGAACTCAACCTTCCGAGCCACAGTGTTAATTGTTGTCGTAATGCAGGTGTTGGTGTCTCTAAGTAACTCTCCAACATCAACAACAGCAAGGCTTCACTCGGAAATTTCGGTGCCCCGACCAAGCCTCTTTCTTGTTGATCTAACTCCGTCAGTATTTCCTCAACATTATCTCGTACAATAGCAGAGGACCACTTAGACTCAGGTTGCAAAGATAAAGTCGCTACTTGTTTCGAGATATTCTCAGCTACTTGCAATAACCGCTGTGGTTTTTGTTGCCAAATGACTGCAAAGCGCTCTGCTATTGTCAGCAATTGCGTTTTAGGAACATAAGCATCTATCCAAATAGGCTTGCCGCCCGGCGTTAATACAGCTGTAATAGGCCAGCCAGCACTGCCTTTGACTGTAGTGATCACATCCGTAAAATAAGCATCAATTTCAGGTTATAATTCCCTGTCAACCTTTATGTTTATAAAATCTTTATTCAAGTTTTGTGCAACGGTTAGATCAATAAAACTTTCTTTTTCCATGACGTGGCACCAATGGCAAGTTGAGTAACCAATAGAGAGAAATACTAGCTTTTTTCTCGCTTAGCTGTCTCAAATACCGCTTCATTCCAAGCTTGCCAATTGATTGGGTTTACGGCGTGACGAAGCAAATAAGGCGAAGCTTCAGTCACTAGCCCATTTAAATATTTTGGCGAGTTTGGCGCTAAACCAGCTGAAGTTAACAGCTCGTCAATTACTGCTGACTTTTTTAAGTACGCCTTACGCAAACCTTTAAATTGCTGCTCTGACACAGAGACGTGCGGCGGTACCTTTATTGCCGCTGTTGATTTAGCGAAACCAGCGAAGGTTATTAGCGTAAAAATAATCAGATAGCGAAATAATAGTTTCATCATTACAAGGTGATCAACTTAATCTGATTCGCGTTTACTTTGTCCAATTGAGTCACTTCCCCATTTGGCCAAACAACTTGAATATTTGCAAATTCCACATCACCTAGACCAAAATGTTGCATTTTAGGGTGTACTGACATGTAGCCATCAGTACTTCTAACTTCACGCCAAATCTGCTTGCCACCAGGTAAGGTAAATACGCGCACCAATTGCATCACGCGAAACCTGTTTTTTACTATCACCCACTAACTTAATTTTTAACCAATTATTTTCAGTTTCAAGTCTATTTTCAAACAACGCGCCGGTTCATGGTAATTATTTAAAACAATGTCAAGATCACCATCGTTGTCTAAATCAAAATAGCTCGCACTGCGAGAATTACTTAATAAATTCAAGCCAAGTGAATTGTCTTGTGTCTCTAACCGACCATTTTTATTATCGAAAAAGATATTTTTTTGCTCACTGACAGGCAAATAGGCTTGTTGCTTATTACCGTGTTGATCTTCAAAGTAAGGGTTTTTACTACTGTTTAAATTAAATTTATTCATACCATTAAGCACGTATAAATCATCGTCACCATCTAAGTCATAGTCGAAAAAGTCTGCATCCCACGACCATCCCGTTGAGGAATATCCTCGGCCTACTTGCTCACTTGCAGCATAGTGAATTGACTCTCCCTGTTGTGATATGAACAAATCATTTGCTTCCACCACACGCATATGCACTAGCTTGCCGGCATTGAATTTCATTTGCGTATCTTCATTGGGTAATACGTAGGTTTCGTCTTTATTCATGGTAACAATATTTGAAATATAGATATCAGGTAACTTATCCTGATTGGGTCTGTGCTACCGATTCCCATAGTAAAAGACGGTTTATCTGTGCCAATTTGATTTGATACATCAACAAAAGAGCCATTTTTCTGATTAATATAATAACCATCACACCAAAATCATTTCCGACAATGACATCTTGCCACCCATCATTATTTAAGTCAGTGTGCGCTACAGCTTGTGCCCAACCAGTATTATCAAGCCCAGAACCTTTCGTCACATTTTTAAATTTAAAGTTACCAAGATTTTCAAACAACTGATTTGGTTTGCCGTTGGTATTTCGGCGTTTCAAAGTGGGTAAATCGCCTGTTATATAGTTACCAAAATAAGTAATATATAAATCAAGGTCACCATCTTTATCAAAATCAAAAACTGTCGCAGGACCACCAACAAACCCTCTACCACCAAGGTCCGCTTGTTGAGTAACATCCTCAAAATATATACCATCGATATTTTTATAGACACGATGTGCATCATTAACATAGGTGACGATAATATCTTGGTAACCGTCATTATTAATGTCTGCAATGATCGGCTGACGTGCTTCACCTGGATGATTATCTTGTGCACGCTGCCAATCCAACTTGTAGCTTGTTGTAAGATCTTTAAACTGTCCATTACCTTTATTTATGAACAACTTATTACCTCGACCACCTAAAATAAATATATCGATTAACCCATCATTATTGACGTCTTCTGTTGCAACACCTGAACCACCAAATGCAGGTGGAATCGTAATAATACCGGTTGATTCATCTTTACGTAAAAACGTTCTCAGTTGACGATTTAACCAATCTGCGGAGCGGTGCTGATAATTGAACTTTGCTTGTTGAGAAATCTTAACAAACTTAGCTGTTTTATCACTTTGCTGTGCTGAAGCAAATTGTTGTTGCTTATTGTTACTCTCTGTTACTTTAGCATGTCGCTTGGTTTTATCCGCAATTAATTTTCTTGCTGCGATTAAGTGCTCTGTAGATAAGCTAGTTGCATTGGTCTGCTTTGCTAAAGTACCAGCTTCACGCAATAACAGCACGCCATACTGAGCAATATTTTCGGTTAGTAACTCAGCGGCAAATGGGTCGGGCTCAATATATAACTCGAAGCTTGGTTGGTTAATAGCATTTTTCAAATATTGCCAATGTGCACCGCATCCATATTATAAGACTCAATATACACAGCATCATTTTTCTCAAGTTTTGGAAAGAAAATAGCGTCTTCATATTCATTAATTTGATGTGGGATAAATTGCTTAATAAAAGCATATACATTGCGCTCTTACACTAGCGGTTGATTATTCGCCATTGCATGTTGCTGCGCACCTAAGTAAAGCTGAGCGGAGAATTGACTGACTATTTGTGTATATAGTTCAGTAATCGCTTCACTTTCAGCAGAATTTTTTGACCAAGTTGCACGAGCAAAATACACTTGTAAGTTTCGCAAAAATACTTGGTTAGAAACTTGGTTGTAAGCTGCACATGAACTTAACTTTTTATCAACCATCTGATTTAATAAAGCTGGTGTTTGCCGTTGATAATCAAGGCTGCCACTTAGCTATTTTCAGACTGAGCGCTCCCCCCCAGCCCATGCCAAACGGAGTTAATATTCTTAACCTCGATAAATCGTTGATTATTTATTCGCACACTGTTATCTGCAACTTTTAAAGCAGCTAACGTATAAAAATCAAGACTGTCTTTTAGCGCTTCAACAACTTTTGAGGTAAGAGGCAGTAGCTCATTTTCAAAATCAAGTAACGCCTCTTGCTGCACAGCCAATACTGCTCTCAATGAATAGGCAATGCTGCCATACTGACGTTTATCATCTTTGTGTAAGGTAACCTTCCTATCTTCTGCAAACGATAAACGCTAATGCCCAGACTCTGTTTTATCGGTGTTAAAAATGGATTGCTCAGCCTGTTTGATATAACTTTGCAACACCACATCCTCCGATTCTCCTCATGCTATTTTATGTGCTTGCAGCCATAAGTATTGAATATATTGTTTTTGTAGTAAATTTTTGGCAAATCGCGCCTCATCATTAAGTGGCGTGCCAAACATAAAGTCTTTTAACCGAGAAGCTGTTGCATAACATTTAGGCTCTGACTTTTTTCCAACTCATTAATAGCTTGAAGAATGGTTTTCAATGAGCCACTTTCATTAGCTAATATTGAATGCGATGAAAACAACAATGAAGTAGACGCAACGAGAAATTATAGCTTTTTATAAGTCATAATCATGAATACCTATAGGGCATATTAAGCACCGAAACCAGAGAAAAGTACTAGGGAAATATAACAATTATCAATTGGACAATAACTGTTCAGACCAATATCAATACAATCTATTATTTCACATTTGTAAATATTTGTTAAACTAATAAGAATCTATTAAAAAACAACAATAGCGTCGAGCTCAATAAAGCAAAGCGGAAAATAACCGCCTTTAGGGACCCCAAACAAAGAGGAAATAGTAATGTCCAGCAAGCTACCCCTAGCGTTGGTTTGTGCAATTGCCAGCGGCAGTGCATTAGCTAATGCAGATATTATAAAGTTACAACAAGCCAAGTCAGAACACATTGGCGTGACCAAATCGGCCAACCATATCGACTTCACGCCGGTAAAACACTATGATAAATACATCATCTCTGTGTCGGGTCCTAATGGCTTCTCAAAATCATTTGAAACAGATACACCGTCATTGAGTATCGATAGTTTAAACCTACCTGTTGACGGCACATTTAACTACCAAATTCAAGCTGTTACTTACCTACAAGAAGTTAAAGACACTATGAATAATGGCCGCTCAGAAGACTCACGTGGATACATCAGTAAAGTAGATGTGACAGGCGGTAAATTTACAACGGAAAACTTTGCAGTACAAACTTTCGAGCAAACAAGCGAGAAAAAGCCAAAGTTAACCTTAGGTATTAATAAGTAGGAGCGAAATAATGAAAAAACCAAATCTATTAAAATTAAGCGCTCTTTCTGTTGCACTAACAGCAAGTATGAACACCTATGCGGCACAGGTTTTCACAACTGATTTAATCATTCAAGGTAGTGCTTGTGTAGGGCTTGACTGCGTTAATGGTGAAAGCTTCAATTTTGACACTTTGCGCTTGAAGGAAAATAACCTTCGTATAAAAGCTCAAGATACAAGTGCGTCCGCATCATTTCCAACCAATGATTGGCAAATTACATTCAATGACTCGGGCAATGGTGGCCAAAATAAGTTTTCAATCGATGATATTGATGGTGGTAGAACACCATTTACGATCGAAGCAAGCGCGCCGAGCCATTCATTATATGTGAATGATGGAGGTCGAATTGGTGTTGGCACATCAGCCCCTGTCGTTGAAATGCATATCGTAAACGGCGATAGCCCAACACTAAGGCTTGAACAAGATGGTTCTTCAGGCTTTACGCCACAAAAGTGGGATGTAGCCGGTAACGAAACTAACTTCTTTATACGTGATGCGACTAATGGTAGCCCATTGCCGTTTAGAATTAGACCTTCCGCACCACAAAATAGCTTTTATATCGATACAGATGGTGATATTGGTATGGGCACTGAAAGTCCATCGGCAAATCTGCATCTTCTTCAGACTTCTACTGGTGTAAAGCAAATGCTATTACTAGAAAATAACGGTGGTTCATATATCACGTTCAAAAATAACAACAATGCTGGTAGTTGGTACTTCACCCATGAGAATAACGCTCCAAATGACTTTCTAATTAGTAAAAATAACTCTGCAGCTGCTATGCGCTTATCAGAATCGGGGGATATGACTATTTCTGGAACCTTAACTACCGCTGGTACGGCTTGCTCAGGCGGTTGTGACCTTGTTTTCAGTGATTCATATCCATTACCGTCTATTGAAGAACATGCTACGGAAATGTGGAAAAATAGTTTTCTACCAGCCGTAGGTCAAACCATTGAAAATTCTCCTTTCAATATCACTCAAAAGCTAGGCGGTATGTTAAATGAGCTTGAAAAAGCGCACATTTACATAGAGCAGTTACACAAAAGAATTGAAGCTTTAGAAACAAGATAAGTCCATTTCATTTTCTTTTAAGGCCCTCAAAATAGAGGGTCTTTTTATTACAGGATATATATAAACCCTGTATAATCCTAACAAATACACTCGACATCATTTACATGCAGCAAAAGCTCCTTTATGAAACACAAAGATTTAACTCACAGTAACTCTAAAAGTATTCCAACTGCTTCATTTCCTATCCATGCAAATAAACCTAGTACGCTAGGGAAAGAGCATTTTTTAGAGTTGATGGAAGAGTCATTTTCTCATGCTTGGTTTAGTAATGCAGGACAACATTGCAGCAACCTAGAAAAGCAACTTGAGCAACATCTGAATGTAAAACACTGTATTCTTACAGCGAATGGTACACTAGCAATGCTTGCTGTTATATCTAGTTTAACTCTCTCAGGAAAAGTAATATTACCTGCTTTTACATTTACTTCTACAGCCAATGTTTTATCCTTATTAGGGCTAGAGCCCGTTTTTTGCGATATAAATCCATTAACACAAAACTTAGATTTAAATGAATGTGAACAACTAATTACATCTGATGTTTCAGCAATCATTCCGACACATCTCTGGGGCCGTGCGACAAATATAGAAGCTTTTGAAAAGCTCGCTAAAGATCATAATATTAAACTCATTTTTGATGCTGCACATGCTTTCGGTAATAATTACAAAGGCGTTCCCATTGCTAGTTTTGGAGACGCTGAAGTATTTAGCTTTCATGCAACTAAATCCTTCCACACCTTTGAGGGTGGAGCAATAACTACCGATGACGAAACATTAGCTGAAAAGCTCAGGCTGTTCATTAATTTTGGCTTCAAAGATTATGACGACATTGCACTAATAGGAATCAATGCGAAATTGTCAGAAGCGCATTGTGCTATGGGGCTTGCCAACCTAAAGTGTTTTGGAGAAATAACTCGTCGTTCAAAAACTATATATTTGCTTTATAAAAAACGGCTTGCAGAAATCTGTGGTATTGATTTAGTCAATTATGATGGCGACTGCATGAACTATCACTATATAGCCTGCTCAGTTTCGGTTAACAACAGAGACAGCTTAATTGAAATGCTTCATAGTAAAGATATTATTGCTAGAAAATACTTTTCTCCTGGCACACATAAACTAAAACCTTACTCGAAAAATAATATTAAATTACCCATTACTGACTTGTTTGCTGATCAAACGATTATTTTGCCTGGTGGCTCAAATATTACTAAACAAGAAGTTAATTACATCTGCGACTTAATAAGTGAATTCTTAAAGCAAAGGGAAGTAGCTAATGGTTGATTCACTTTCGATTATGCAACCTTACTTTTTTCCGTATCTAGGCTATTTTCAGTTACTTAAAGCTACTGACCACCTAGTGGTATTAGATAATGTGCAATACCCCAAAAACAGTTGGGTTAACAGAAATCGCTTAGTTGTAAATAACAAACCATTTTATATAACGATACCATTAAAAAAGCAGCAAAGTTATTTAAACCCTATCAACGAAGTTGTAATTAGCGCTGAATTTCTAAAATGGCGCTCAAAGATGATAAAAACCATTACCCAAGAATACAGCTCATCCCCTTATTTAAATGATGGAATAGGTTTATTTGAAGAAGCAACTGCTCCTTCGGAATATGTAAGCACGATAGCCCTAAACAGTATTACTGCCACAGCCAAGTATCTGGAAATAGATTTAGACTATTCTCTTAACTCACAATCACCTATTGCGTTATCCGAAACCAAAGGCAAAGATAGAGTAATAGCTATCTGTAAACAGTTTAATACTAATAACTATATTAATTTACCTGGTGGTGTTTGTTTATATGGTCATAATGAGTTTTTAAAACATGATATAAATCTTAAGTTTATTGATTTTGCGAGCTATTCAAATAGACCTGGATATCTATCTATTCTGCATCTCATTTTAAAATTCGGAAAAGAGCAAACAATACAATGGGTAAACAACCACAACACAAAAAATGGAGGCAATAGTGTCTGACTACTGGAAAAGAATTTGGGACGAACATACGACGAAAGAAACGTCAGGTAATCCTTATAAGCAAGTAATGAGAACAAAAAATAAAGTTCCACAGTCAGATGATTCGCTGAGCATTCAAGTAGAACATTTAAAAACATTTTTAGTTCAAGGTTCTGATAAATCAGCTCTAGATTTATGCTGTGGTAATGGCCTAGTAACATCAAAATTAACAGATAGCTTTAATCGAGTGGTCGGTGTTGATTTTTGTAAAAACTTGATTGACTCTGCGACAAAAAATAGTACAGATATTGAATTTATGTGTGCCGATATCAAAACCTTTAATAGCGCTTCAGTTGGAAAGTTTGACAACATAATAATGACGGCAGCATTACAACACTTTACTGAAGCCGAGGTCATATCCATCTTTGAAAATCAATATTTAGCACTAAACACTGATGGAGTCTTACTTGTAACAGACATATTAGATGTTGAGAAACGATGGCAGTTTTATCAAACTGACGAACAAAAAAATGCCTATTTTAATGCTCTCAAACAAAAGCAGCCGATTATGGGCACATGGTTCTCTCAATCCTGGCTAACAGAACTTAGTCGTCATTTAGGCTTCAGTTCAATTACAATTTTAAAACAGCCAGAACATTTTGACTTTAGTCACTATCGATTCGACATATTACTGAGAAAATAATATGAAAGAATACGGTGGATACTTTTCGCTCGAAACAGTCTCGGATACGTGTGTATCCGAATTACCACCTGCAATAGATTTCAATACAGCTAGAAATGCATTATCAGCATTAATCAAAAAAAATAAATATAAGAGTATATATTACCCCAGGTTAATGTGCGGCAATGTAAAAAAAACCATTCAGCAACGCTTCTCTAGCCTGCAGTTTAAAGAGTATTCAGTCAACGAGTTACTTGAACCTGAGCTTGTCATTACAGGCTCTAATATCTCGCCACTATATTATGTGAATTATTGTGCCATCAAAGATTCATTTGCTAAAAACCTGCCTGAACATAGCATAATTGACAATGCACAAGCTTTCTACACAAAACCAAATAATAAAAATGCAAACATATATAGTTGTAGAAAATTCTTTGGCGTGCCGGATGGCGCCCTCTTAACTTGCCCAACCCCCCTATCTCAGAAATTGATTTCATATAGGAATATACATACCAGGCATCTTACTTTACGACACTATAAAAATGCGAACGCAGGCTACTCAGACTATTTAAAATCAGAAGCTCTGCTGGAAAAGAGTGTTCCGGCAGGTATGTCAAAATTTACAAAGCAAATAATGGAACATATTGACCATAAGGAAGTTATTACCAAAAGAGCGCGTAATTATAATATTCTTGAGTCTGTTCTGGGCGAAAGTAATCAGCTCCAATTTCTACTTAAGCAGCGTGAATCTAGAACAATACCATTCTGCTATCCTTACCTGCCGAAGCAAGCAACAAAAGAAGTTAAAAACCTATTAATTAAAAATCAGATATATTTGCCTACTTATTGGTCAAACGTAATTGACGATACAAATGCCAATAGCTGGGAAAAGCTCTACGCCAGTAAAACCTTATTCTTGCCTATTGACCAAAGGTATAGTGAATCTGATATGCATCATTTATTAAGCAAATTAAACAAGCATTGTGCTTTTTCATATTAGTGATTTAATTTGCTTACAAATCAACTGGCGTTCTTGCAAAGTATACTTTCTACCGCCAAAATCTGTTGTTTCTTTGGACAAATATTTTTTAGAAAACTTCTTATTCACACCATCATATAATAGTCGAATATAACTTGCGGTATCTGAATCAAAAACTAGTGCTGGAAGCTCCTTATCTGATGCTTGTTGCTCCATAATTTTACGATAAAGGTTTGGGCGCCCTGGAATATCTAACTTATTAAGAGATTTTAATAAAAATAAAGTTTCATATCCTATTGATACATTTTCGGGCGTCAGTTGAAAATCTAATGAAGTAAATGCTTCTTCATCTACCCCAGCGGCAATCAAAAGTTTTAATATAGAGTCATTTTCCTTTGCATCATATTTACATGCAACAATGCTGCCCTCACCAAAAGCCTCTTCCCATTTATTAGCCAAAGAAAGAAAATCATACCACCCTAAATTATGCGTATACTCAAAAAACTCTTTAAAAGAACGCTGCTCATTCTTTAACTTTACTAATTGGTTATAGACAGATTCTGATAGTTCATCTTGACTACGAACAAAGAGGATAATTTTTACATCCAAGTCTTCAATATCATTTAAAAAGTGTGCAACTTCAAAAGGACATGCGAGCTCAAAATTTTCTGAGCTAATTAACACCTTTTCTGAGGTTGATTCAATTAACTCTTGCTTCACATCATGCTTAACCTGCTCTAGATTGCCGAAGGTCATTTCATAATAAGGTTTATCTTTAATAAAACTTTTAGCAAAATTTTGATGACCTGAACCTCGACCTAAATCATCTGCATATAGATAATCAAGACCCAACTGAAGAAGCGCCTCCCTATTTTTTGATAGAAACGCTTGTTGTGAAGTCGTGCCCGTTTTACCCACGCCAATGTGTAAATATAGAGTTTTTCTCTTTAAAGAACTCATTAGCCTCCACTCCGAAAAGGATAAGTTCCGTTGGTTACACGCTCGACGTGCTCTTGAAAAACCTTATTCGAACCAGCTAAATCTAAGTCTAAAAATTTATAAAAGCTCTGCTCTGTAGAAAATATTTCTTGCCTATCGAATTCGCTATGCCTTAGATAATGTAAGCATATTATTTTTTTCATCTCTTCTGGATAAATTTCATCTGCAACCGGATCATTTGGATAGTTATAGCGCATAGGAAGTGCAGTTGTAGTTATATTACCAAGCTCGGCAGCAAGTGGCATGGCAATTTGAGCCGACCAGTAAGAGCCTACATAACTTTGTACTTTTTCTATGATTTTACTCTCCGCTATATAAAGCGCTTTCAGAGAACTTGGCGTCCCCGCCAAAAAACCATAATTAATATAAAAAGGACATTGATTTCCATTAGGATGGTTAGTGAGTGAATACTGATATTTGCAGTCGGGAGTCTTTTGGACAACGTTTTCAAACAAGTATTGCCATTCATCAACTTTATTTATTTCTGTCAAATCTGCTGGAAAATGATAATGAGCTATCACTCCAAACAGGGAGTCAGCTTCACTAGTATATTTCCTTAAATCTTCCAAAGGATTTAAAAAAATCGTATCAGCATCACAAATCACACAGAGGTCGGCATCAGGGTTTAGGTGCTCAAAACGAGCATAATGTTGTGCACTGTAATCAATATTAGTCGCGCCAACTTCATGAGCCCAAACAACATCAATTCTTTCAAAAAATGGTTTCCACCTGTTTGAGATAGTCTCTTCAGTATGATCACCAAAAAAGGCAACAACCCTAGCTTGCTGGTAATCGCCACCAAGAAAATCCAAACAAATTCTAAAAAACGCAATTTGAGAGCAAAAAGCGTCATTCGGGGTGCCACAGATCAGGAATTCAAGCTTCATTTTTTACTTCAATCAAAAACATAAATATATTTTCATAATACAACATTATCCCACAAACCTTACACGACTATCCGGCTTCGTCTTGAAGAGTTTAGCGGCATGTTTAATTGAAGGTAAAAATCAACATCCCACTAAATTAGTGAGCTCAGTTATTCTAAAGGTGCTTATAACAATTAGTTATTAATTCGTTAGCGCTTCGTAAAAAGCTTATCACTAAAGATTATTTGCTGTGTTTCCACAACTCGTATTGTTATTTCACTATCTGCAGGTAAGCACTTATTCGCTACTTTAAACCCAACGTAGCGCTCTCTCGGCAGTCTAGCTTTCGGAATTTCACTAAAGAACTCCTTTGCTTCAAATTGATGCGAAATACCACCATTAACCAATAACTCTAACTTAACAGCTTTATCCTCTTCTCCGCAAGTGAATGCACAACCTGTAATATTGCCTTTATTATTAAGTTGAGCATGACTGAATACCCACCTTTTAGGGTCTGTATTTTTGTTAAATTCACTTCTTGTTTTTAGTAACGCAAGTGCCGATTGATAAAGTTTCAGATCATCAGCGTTATTGTTAAGGATTTCATTTAATAACTCACTCCCAAGATCCTCTTTTTGCATGTTTTTTTTATCATTTACATTAGATCTCAGTGATTTAAGTTCCATATTGTAAATATCATTGAACAGTTTAAGTGAGCAGTCATACTGTTCGGTTAAACCAATAAACCCAATAAGACCAAGCGGAATACGGTACAGCATCCTTGATTGTAGGTTTACATTTTTAGGAGTAGCAATAAACTTTTCAAAAGTGCAGCTTAAATTATGGTATTTTACTTGGTGGTTATAATGTGAAATAACCTGATCAACTGGGTGCCTAAGAAACGTAATTATCCGACTGGGAGTTACAAAATTTAAGTATTTATATACCGGAAAATGCCCTGCAATACATACATTTTTAAAGCTCGATATGCGTTTATTGAAATCATAAAAATTATCTTGTTGATAAATATACTTACTGACATCCTTTGATGTTACGGGGTTTCCTTGACTATAGTCGTAGACCATTCTCATATGACTATCAAGAGCATCCCGAAAACTCGTACCCGCGGTTTTGGGAATATGAACAAACAAAAAACGTTCGCATTCATCCTGAGAAGGGCTGCGACTAAAAAAACTTATCACTATTCTTAAACTCTAATTTATTTTATTGAGCGCTTTTTTTAAGCAGCCTTTCAAGTAACTGACGTTGATGCTTAATCTCTCCTAATGCTCTATCGCCCACTTGCTTGTTCAGTAAAATAATCTCGTCATTCATTATATTTAACTGTTCAGCCAACGGCTGCGCCATAATCTGCCAATGCTTGCTAATGTGGGTAAGTTGTTCAGCTTCCTCACCAACAAATCGTTTTAAATGCAATAATTTGAATAAGCGATAAGCATCAAAACAGACACTTAAAAGCTTCTTTTGTTGTGATGTTACAAAGGAATCTAGGTTACTTGTCAACAGCTTTAAATCTAAAAATTCAGCAGCGAATTGATCTATTTCACTGTCCTGCGAGTCAAAATTAAGTTGATTACTAACGGCTTTTAAACTCGCTTGAGGTGTTTTGCAAAATTGATAGAAATCTACACAAAGAGTTTTTTTTTCTAATAGTAAATCTAAATTATCTAAGTTATGGTGTAACCATAAGAGTTGACTATGGGCGACCGATTTATTATCTCGTTTCGCCAGTGAATAACACACATCTATTGGGTTACGGCAAACAAAAATATAATTAACCTCTATTTGTACTTGCAACCTATCAAATATGTTAATCCAAAAAGGTAAAAGTCTTACCGTTCTGGGATCTTTGAAAGCATAGTTGTCGCACTTATCTACTTTGCTCTTAATTAGAGCGCATGCTTCCTGTCGCAGGGGCTCCAACTCTGCGAGTTGCAATTTATCTCGCTCTATCTTGCCTATATGTTCCCAAGTTAAACCTAATTGGGATAAAATACGATTATTGAGTGCAACGACATCATTGTCTTCCCAGTGGCCTTTAGGGTTGCCAGCATTAGCTCCCATCAGCTCATTACCAAACTCTAGCCCTGCATAATGTAAACCTGCAGAAGTTAAGCTCGTGCCACTTCGATGCATTCCGAGAATAACAAATATCTTTTTCATCGCATGCTCTTTATCAACCAAAAATATTTTGGTGTAAGTTGTTATTATAATCGGCTAACCAGTTTTTAAAGCGATCCATCATTTCGCTTGAAACCGGTAAGAATGGGATACCGCGCTGCGACATATTGACCTTTGGAAACGCATCACTAAATCCATTAAACTGATTGTAGACATGTGCGATAGCCTTCTTTTCTTTATCGTTAAACATATCAATATTTGTCTTATTATTTAACGAAACTTGAAAATACTTAATTGCTTCTGCTAGCTGAACATTGAGCTCAAACTCTTCAACTTGGCTATTGAGCGCATACTTTATTTTAAGCCCCGCGCCATCTAAAGAAATATTAGCTTTCTGTTTATTGACTTTAAGCAATGGAACATCAAGAACTTGCGTGAAAAAAGCCTCAGAAACGTCATCATAGTCCTCATACAAGAATGAGCTAACTTCACCCCCAAGGTGCGAATATGCTTCAATAACCCCTTTATAATCTAGGTTATGTGCAACGCGGGTGATAAAATTTAACGGCTGTTCAGCACTTTTGTCACTCGGGTCTCTGATCATTTGCTTAAATAGCGAGTTCAAAAATGCCACTGGCTCACGAAAGAAAACCACTACTTTAACTTTATCAAATAAAGAAAAGAGCTGTTTTAACCTGTCCTGCTCTTTTTCATTAGGAGTAAAAAATAACAACTCAGTACTAATAATAAACTTATTGTTCTTCGTTTTTTCAACTTCTTTTTTAAGTTTGGCGAACTCTTTCTTGAATGAAAAAGCAGCGCCACCATATTTAGCCTCACGTATCGCAAAAGATATTAAGTGATGTGCTCCATCATGCCACCGCAGATTATCGAGATAATGATAACCACCTCGACTAACCGAGTTCTCATTTAAAATAATCGAGCGCTGAATATGGCTCGTGCCCGTTTTAGGGGCACCTATATGTAATAATAATTCTTTCATTAATTAATTTTTTCGTTTAGTACACTGTAAAATTGCTGTTCAGAAAAAATATCTAACGAAGCATGAACCAGGTCTGAATCATCCAATAATGCAATAGTTTTATCTGCATACTCATCAATCGAGCGTGCTAAAAACCTTTCAGGGTTTTTATATAACTTTTCCATCGTATGGGCTGGACCGCCTTCATGCCAAACTACAGGAATACATCCAGAAGAAATAGCTTCAATAGGGGTAATACCAAAATGTTCAAACACTTCAGGGCGAGTTTTAACGTCTTCGTTCATGCCCGTTCCATGCCAATAGAAATGAGCACTCTTGTAATAATCAATAACTTCTTGTCGAGAAGCATTTAGAACAATTTTCACATTGTCTTTAGCATTCATTTTAAGAGCAGATAAATAGTCCCGGTCTTCTTGCGATGAGCTCAGTGCACCAACCAACAATAACTCACATTCCATGCCTAGCGCTTCTAACTTTTGCGAAAATACTTCAAATGCTTGCAATAATTCTTTTTGTTTTTTGCAATGACCACCAGCAATAAATCTTCCGACATTTAAAATACGAACTAAATTTTTTGGTTTTTCTGCCACACTTAAAATTTCAACAGGAGGGCTTACAACCGATACTGTAGGCAACTTCATACCGAATTTTTCGCCTTCTTGTAGGAAAGCATTTCTTGTAAACTCCGAATTTACAATCACCTCATCATAACCGAGCACATTCTCTAAACAATTAGCTTTATGCCAATCAGACATTGGGAATGGGAATTGACAATGATAAATATTTCGCTTAGTTCCTATTGCTTGAATCTTCGGGCTAAGTTCATTACTCATTGCAATAAATAACTCAACTCCGTTTATTGTATTGAGCTGGTTTTCATTAATTAATAAGATCTCACTAGTATCAACCCCTAGTTCATGACCAATCGTAAACAAACGCATACTTGAATAGGTATCTGGAGAACAAAAATATGTTTTATATCCAGACCTTACTGCTGACAGAGCTAGGTTTAATACATATCGTTCACCGCCACCTGGGGTTAAATTATATGGAGAGTATACAACGGCTATTTTTGCTTCTTTTCTCTCTAACTCTTCTCTTGCTGCATATTCACGGCTAAAATCTGGAACAAAAGGAGGCTCACCACCACGTAAATATTCCGACCAACGCGCAACAAATTTAAGTCTATTAGTACTAATTAAAGAGCCAAACTGAAACCCTATATTTTCATCTTTTGACGTCGCATTCTCAACATGAATAACTTGCGATTGCGGAACATACCAAATACTTAAACCAATAGATTTTATTTTAGCTGTTAGGTCTGCATCCTCAAAATATGCAGGTTCATAGCGATAATCAAAACCATTTACTCGATAAAACAAGTCCTTTCTGAGCATAAAACATGCAGCAGAAACATGACTCACTTCGTATTCCACATTGAAGGCATCTAGACTCGCATCTAACCCTTTACCAATTTGAACATTTTGCCCACAAGGGTTTAGTTCACCACCCGCCTCTTGAAGCCTGCCATCAGGGAATAAAAATTTCGGTCCTACTCCCCCTATCGAATCATCGGATTCCAGTTTTTCTATTAAATACTTATCCCAATTTTTATGTACAAAAGCATCATTGTTTAATAAGCAAATGTATTTACCATTTGCAGCCTCAACACCTATATTATTTGCTTCACCATAAAAACGATTAGAGTTATTGCGTATCACATTAACGCATGGAACTTTAATTAACTCTAACAAGTTGACATAATCATGTTCCATACTGCCGTTATCTACGACAATAATTTCTATATCTGTGTAAAACGAGTTTTTAAGAATCGTATAGACGCACTGCAAAGTCATTAATGACTTATTCCAGTTTAAAATAACAATTGAATAAACAGGCTTATCAGAGCACTTATGCTGTTCTATTGTCTGCGCAAAATTATACATATTTACGAGAGGTGGCACATCACTTTCGTCTCTGAAAAATGCATCAAGCGCTTCTGGAATAACATCTTTACTTGGTACTTTATTTTCGTATTGTCCATGGTGCAAATAATGCTCCCATCCCCACGCTCCAGGATACTTATTATTATAAAAAATGGAATTAAAGAAAATTGATACTGGAGTTTCTTCTAACGTAATATTTTGCTGTTCGATTATCCCTTTTGAAGTCCGATTTAAACCCAAAAAAGCATCATATTGCTTACTGTTTTTTATGCCTCTAGCTTCACTTTTACCATACTTTATATAATGTACGTATGGATGGACACCCGATGCCATAACATCTGGGTTATTATATAAATAATCTTCACAAGAAAATGTCGGAATAGGATCAATAAGCCAATTTTCTGCTACTAACTTTTTTGCTTTTTTTTCATTTATAGGGTACTTTTCAGTGCCCAATTGAAAATTAATAAATTCAAGATCGATGTCTTGTTTCTTTAATACTTTATGAGCTAAAGCTTGTTTTAGCCATTCCATGAAGCAACCTTTTTGATGATTTTATGCATTATTATCAGCGAGTTCGCAGCTCGCAAATTAAATTGTGTTATTAGTTCAGAGTTAAAACTATTTTATTAGTGAACGCCACCAAGAGTCATTATCTAAATACCATTCAATAGTTTTTCTGATGCCTGTTTCAAAAGACTCTTGTGGGCGATAACCTAACTCAGTAAAGCTTTTCTCTGCATCGATTGCATATCTTCTATCATGCCCAGCACGATCTGTTACATACGTAATTAACTCTTCAGATTTTGCTTGTCTCGCTAAAATTGCGAGTGGGTATTTCTCGATGAGCGTTTTATCATTTTCAAATGCCTGATCCATTAACTGACATATGAGTTTAACAATGTCGATATTATGCCATTCGTTGTGACCACCAATATTATAATTCTCTCCTACTCTTCCCTTATTAAGAACCAAGTCAATACCACGAGCATGATCTTCAACATACAGCCAATCACGAACCTGCTTACCATCGCCATATATTGGTAGAGGTTTATCATGCAATATATTGGTTACAATAAGTGGAATTAACTTTTCAGGAAAATGGTAAGGGCCATAATTGTTTGAACAATTTGACGTTGTTACTTCCAAACCATAAGTATGGTGGTATGCACGAACCAAGTGGTCACTTGCAGCTTTACTCGCTGAATACGGAGAGTTTGGTGCATAAGCCGTATCTTCAGTGAAAGCCGGATCTCTGAGCTCTAACGTGCCATACACTTCATCTGTAGAAACATGATGAAACCTATGTTCTAAGGCTTGTCTTCCCTGTTCTTTAGGGATATCTAACCAGACTTTTTTTGCAGCTTTCAACAATGAGTATGTCCCGATAATATTGGTCTCAATAAACTCATCAGGTCCAGTGATAGAACGGTCAACATGTGATTCCGCCGCAAAGTGAACAATCGTGTTGATTTCACCACTCTGTAATAACTGTTCAACTAAATCTTGATCACAAATATTGCCATGCACAAATTTAAAATTACTACTCCCTTCCAAGCTCGCTAAATTTTCTTTGTTTCCAGCATAAGTAAGTGCATCAAGCACTGTTACTTTATCATTGGGATAAGTATTCAACCAATAGTGAACGAAATTAGCCCCTATAAATCCTGCGCCACCGGTAACAAGTAAACTTTTTTGCAAACTTTCCATTATTTTTTCTCAATTAATTCGTCAATAACTGTTGATAGGTGCACTCGCCAATGTGCATTCTCTACATTTAATTCATCACTATTCTTTGTTTTATCTAATACACTATACTTTGGGCGAACTGCAGGCGTAGGGTATTGCTCTGTATTAATAGGCCTAACAGGGATATTTTTATTTAAAGCTCCTTTTTCAAAAGCTATTTCCTGAATAGCCAAGGCAAAGTCGTACCATGAAGCGATACCTAAGTCCGTCCAATGTTGAATACCACATACCCTATTTTTGGCAGCGGCCAAACACGCTTGTGCTAATACCTTTGCTGAAGTAGGTGTTCCAATTTGATCCGATATTATTCCGAGTTCATCCTTTTGCGTCATCAAATTCAACATAGTTTTAACAAAATTATTACCATGGCTAGAATAAACCCAAGATGTACGAATAATACAAGCGCTAGTGTTAATTATAGAAGACAAATAAAGCTCACCTTGAGCTTTGGAAGCGCCATAGACACCTCTTGGTTCCCTAATATCTGAAGATATATAAGGGCTACCTTTATCACCTTTAAATACATAATCTGTAGATACATGTACAAAGTGGCATCGCTTAACTTCACAATATTCAGCTAGAAATTTCACGGCCTCAGCATTAATTAAAAATGCTTGCTCTTCTTCTGTCTCTGCTTTATCAACTGCTGTATACGCAGAAGCATTGATAACAGCATCCGGAGAAAGTTTATTTAAAGTATGAAATACATCTTCTCTACTTAACAAGTTAATGTCATTTCGCCCTAAACAAATTAAATCACTATCCAGTAAATGTAACTCTTGAGCAAGCTGCCCGCTTTTGCCTATAACAACAATCATATTTATAGCCTTAAAGCGGTGAACACTCTGTTAATGTTATGCCTTGCTTATCTTTTTCTGATAGCAATGGCTCAACATCGGTTGGCCAGCTTATAGCAATGTCATTATCATTCCAAATAATCGATTCCTCTGATTGAGGGTGATAATAATCAGTGCATTTATAAACAAACTCCGCGTCGTCACTAGTTACTAGAAAGCCATGTGCAAACCCAGCAGGTACCCATAGTTGCCTTTTATTTTCAGCAGATAAAAATTCTCCAACCCATTGACCGAAAGTAGGTGAGCCTTCGCGAATATCAACTGCTACATCAAACACTTCACCAGACACAACGCGCACTAGCTTGCCTTGAGTTTGCTCACGTTGAAAATGAAGACCGCGTAATATACCTTTACGCGACTTTGAATGATTATCCTGTACAAATTGCACATCGGCTATGTTTTCGCGAAACCAGTCACCTCTGAATGTTTCTAAGAAAAAACCTCTATCATCACCAAAAACTTGAGGTTCTAAAACTTTCACATCTGGAATTTTTGTATCAATAATTTTCATATTTTCTGTCTGATTAATAGTTGGCTATTGTGTTTAAATCACATGGTCATTTAGTAGCGAAAGTAAATATTCACCATAACCACTTTTCTTTAATGGTTCAGCTATTTCTCTTAACCTATCGTGAGATATCCAGCCGTTTCTGAACGCAATTTCTTCAGGGCAATTTATTTTTAGTCCCTGACGTTTCTCCACAGTAGCTATAAATTGTGCTGCGGCCAACAAATCATCATGAGTACCTGTATCAAGCCACGCAGTTCCGCGCCCCATAATTTCAACTTTCAGCTCATTATTTTTAAGATATTGTTCAATAACATCGGTAATTTCGAGCTCACCTCGTGCTGAGGGTTTAACGCTTTTAGCGTATTCGACAACACGACTATCGAAGAAGTATAAACCAGGAACAGCATAATTTGATTTTGGCTCTCTAGGTTTTTCTTCAATAGATTTAGCTAAACCATTGTCATCAAACTCTACGACACCATATGCACGAGGGTTTGCGACATGATAACCAAAAACAGTTCCTCCTGACTCTTGCTGGGCTGCACTATTTAAAGATTTGCTTAAATCATGGCCATAAAATAAATTATCGCCGAGTACTAAAGCCGCTGCTTGTCCAGCCAAAAAATCTTCAGCAATTATAAATGCTTGTGCTAAGCCATCTGGACTTGGCTGCACTGCATACTCTAATGTAATACCAAAGTTGCTTCCATCACCCAATAAATTTTCGAATCGGTGTATCTCTTCTGGCGTAGATATAATCAAGGCTTCTTGAATACCAGCTTGCATCAGTGTCGCTAGCGGGTAATAAATCATTGGTTTATCATAAACTGGCATTAATTGCTTACTTACCACTTTAGTTAACGGGTATAGTCGAGTACCAGATCCCCCGGCGAGAATAATTCCTTTACGCTGCATTGTTACAATCACTCCTATATTTAGTTAACACCTGTGACGTTTCACCGTATGCCATTAAATTACCACCTTCAAGCCATACACATCTATTGCATAGCCTCTGTATTTGATTTTCATTATGTGAGACAAATACTACTGTTTGCTTCCCAGCAAGCTTATCAAGCATCGCTTTTTCAGCTTTTTGCTTAAAGCTTTGATCTCCGACACTTAAAACTTCGTCGATTAGCAATAGATCAACATTAAGTACCAAACCAGCAGAAAACCCCAAGCGAGAGCGCATTCCCGCAGAATAGGATTTTACGGGTTGCTCAAAAAACACCCCTAACTCGGAAAATTCTTTAATATGCTCCACTTTCTGTTTTGCTACCTTTTTTGACAACCCGTTAAGCATGCAACTAATTAACGCATTATCGCGCCCTGTTAATTGATTATTAAACCCGAGTCCCAATGAAAGAAGCGCTTTACTTAAGCCCGGTTTACAACTTATTTGTCCAATGTCTAGCGCAAAAATACCCGCAAGCACTTTTAATAAAGTTGACTTACCGGAACCATTTTTGCCTAAAACACCAAAAACATCTCCCTCATAAATTTCCAGTGAAATATTATTGAGCGCAGTATGTTTAAACTCTTTAAACAAGCCTACGCGGCTCGTATATTCTATGGAAGCATTTGTTAATTCGACAACTGGTTGACTCACAAAAATAGCTTCCTTGTTAAAGAGTTCTGGCACGCTTTAAGCAAGAATAAACCGATGAGTAGACTAGCGCCAGCCCAAATTAATGGGGGTACTAATCTATTAATTGATACGACCTCATTTGATAACAATATTTGACGATAGCTATCGATTAATGCCGCTAGAGGGTTATAGGTAAACAACACCTGTTGAACTTGTTGATCATCAATCATGTTGATATCCCAAAAGATACCCGACGTGAACATTAACCCCATCATTGCCATTTGAATGATAACTCTGAAGTCTTGAGCATATGTAACAAAAACTGATGCAATCAATGAAATGCCGCAAATAAAGCCGTACATTGTTAGTGTCAATGGCACTAGTTGCAGCCAAGTAATTGAAACTGAGTAACCAAAACAAAGTACAATTGCGATTAGTGTCAGAAGTGAGATTACTTGTTTTAAAAGTAACTCTTGGCAATTAACTAATGGGAATACATACTTTGGAATAACTCTTTGGCTAATTAACCCCTTATTCTCAATAATGCTATTCGCACCAGCAATTACACTTTTAGAGAACCATAAAAAGTGGACTTTACCTATTAAGATAAAAATGAAGAAGTTTTCACTTTTTTGAAACATCATCAAATTAAAAATAAAATAAAATAAAATTCCATAGATTAGTGGCTCTATCACCCACCATAAATAGCTCAATACCATAACATTGGATT
The DNA here is from genome assembly GCF_001399975.1 of Pseudoalteromonas sp. P1-9. Classification (GTDB taxonomy): domain Bacteria; phylum Pseudomonadota; class Gammaproteobacteria; order Enterobacterales; family Alteromonadaceae; genus Pseudoalteromonas. The sequence goes on along the minus strand of NZ_LKBD01000007.1, from coordinate 1,747 downwards.
GCGCTTTTAATTTCATTACCGATTGGGTATGAATTAACGATATTGCCTGTAAGAAGTGCAAGTTATATCCCGTGATTTAATGGCTCTGGATCAAAAAAACGTTAGTCAATCTGTTGTTTTATAGTCAATAATTCTATTTAACCAATAACCCGATGCTACTAACTTCTTCCATACTCATCTTTAAAGCGGACAATGTCATCTTCCCCTAAATAACTACCACTTTGCACTTCAATTAGTTCTAGTTGAACCTTTCCTGGATTAGTTAATCTATGTGTTGCACCTAGAGGAATGTAAATTGATTGATTCTCACATAAAAGCGTCTCTTTATCATTAATTTCAACGATTGCTGTACCACTTACTACAATCCAATGCTCTGCTCTATGATGGTGCATTTGTTTCGAAAGAGATGCGCCTGGTTTAACCGTGATGCGTTTGACTTGGTAGCGATTACCATTATCAATCGAATCATACTTACCCCAAGGTCTATGAACTTCTCTATGCAATAGGTGCTCTGTTCTTCCTGTTGCTTCCAAATGAGAGACAACAGCTTTAACATCTTGCACTCGATCTCTTTTCGTCACTAAAACAGAATCTTTAGTACCTACAACAACAATATCTTCAACACCAATTGTTGCAACGAATTGATTTTCAGATTGAACCAAACAGTTTTTCGAATCTATGTACTTTATATCACCAAGTCCAACGTTACCATTTTCATCCTTGTCTAAAACTTCCCATAGTGCAGAAAAAGAACCTACATCGCTCCAACCAACATTGATTGGTAGTACCACACCGTTAGAAGTTTTTTCCATAATTGCATAGTCAATAGAATCGCTTGGGCTTTTTGCAAAATCATCAGTTTTCACTCTGATAAAATCCAAATCACTATCTGCATTATCTAATGAAGCATTAACAGCATCGAACATATCTGAGTTATGCTCTTTTAATTCATTGAGAAAAGAAGATGCTTTGAATACAAACATACCGCTATTCCAGAAATAATCCCCACTGTCCACATAAGAGGCCGCAGTTTCAAAGTCAGGCTTTTCTACAAACCGTTTTATAGCACTAACGCCTTCTTTTTCGGTTGCTTGTATGTATCCAAATCCTGTTTCTGCTTTATTTGGTACCACACCAAAAGTAACTAAGGACCCTTTTTCTGCTTCAGACACCGCAAGCTCGACGGCTTTTTGAAAAGCATCTTCATCGGAAATAACATGATCTGCAGCAAGCACAACCAAAATCGCATCATCATTCATTTTTTGCGCTTGAAAAGCTGCAAGTGCAATCGCAGGAGCTGTATTTCTAGCTACAGGCTCTAAAATCAAAGCACTTGGCTTTTTCCCTATTCCTGACAACTGCTCTGCAAGAATGAAACGGTGAGACTCGTTACACACAGCAATAGGGTTATTAAACCCTTTTAATCTTAAAGCTGTCTCTTGCAACATTGTGTAATTGCTCGTTAGCTTTAAAAACTGTTTAGGGTAATGCTTGCGTGAAATTGGCCAAAGACGCGTGCCTGAACCACCTGATAATATTACTGGATAAACTCTACTCATTTTTTTAATTTAAACTTCCATTTTGTCCATATAATACAGGTTCAGCGAGCGAATTAAAACTTTAGATAAAAACAAATGATATTTGCTTGGACACGAAACAAAAAAGCCGACTATTTTATGAAAAATAGTCGGCTTCTTATTTAACTAGCCCTAAAATCGAGTGCCATACTCCGAGCTCGTCACTATAT
>NZ_LKBD01000006.1 GCF_001399975.1 Pseudoalteromonas sp. P1-9 | reverse complement strand
ATCCTGAATCCTGAATCCTGAATCCTGAATCCTGAATCCTGAATCCTGAATCCTGAATCCTGAATCCTGAATCCTGAATCCTGAATCCTTTAGACTAAGCTATTTCGGCTTCTGTTCATTGAGCGATTTGTGGAAGGTATACAAGTGATTATGAGTTGAGCTTAGTTAGTGAAGCGTAGTAGACCTGTTTTCAGGTACTAGCTTACTAGAAATAAGGGGTTTTCTGTTTGATAGACTGTGCCTAACCAAGAGTAATTGGTTTATCTACAAAATTAAAATTTAGTAATGTCAGCGATTTGAATCATTCCCTTTTTATTACTTCACACTTTTTGTTCAAGCAAAGCGTTTGAGGTGCTGGATTATGCTCACAGGTAGAAAATGCTTCGTTTTTTTGATTGTAAGCTTGTTCAAAGGATGTTATTTCAGTTGCCAAGAATTCAATGTCTTCTTGTTTGCTTGTCTTAATTGAGTAAATATCAAAGCGACTCGGGCCGCCGCATGCGCGTTCACCATAGGAGATTACACGGCATTGATAGCTAGCATCACACGATTTATCTTCAATGGTTTTCTGAAGTTTAGTTTCTGCATCAGTAATGGTGCTAATTTCACCTTCTCGCTTGAAGTCATTTGATTGACATCCAAATAGCAAGGTACTTAAGGCTACGATTGGTGAGATTTTAATAAGCTTCATAGACAAGTGTTTATACGAGTTATCTTTTATTTGTTCATATTAGCACAAACAAACTATTTATATCATACAAACACTTATCACATGAATTATATCGTAGTTATTAGATGATACCTGTCATTGATGATTTATATCGTCTTGAAAGGCTAAGTTGATGGCCATTGCGTAAAGTAACCTGATAATCGCCGCTGTCAGTTGGTTTGAGCTCGGCGATACACTTTTTCCTGACAATTACACTACGATGAATGCGTATAAACCCTAAATCAGCTAGTTTGGTTTCCATAGCAGATAGTGTTTCTCTGTGAAGTGTAGGGCGGTCTTCATTCACTAAATACAGTTCGACATAGTTACCAGCTCCGCCAACCCAAATGATATCGTTACAATCAATTAGCTTAATTCTTCCAGAATCTTTTACTATCAGTGTTTGATCACTCGTATTTAATTGACTAATTAAGGTTTGAATATTCTCAAAAGGAAGTTGCTTGTTGTTATTGAGTCGTGATGAAAGCTTTTTAATGCACTTGTTAAATCTATTTCTATCGCATGGGAATAAAAGATAGTCAGCGAAATCATGTTCGAATGCGTAAATTGCTTCTGCTTCTGACTCTCCAAGGTAAACGATCTGTGTATATTCGGGGCATTCTTGAGTCAATGTTTCTAATGCGTCTAAATCAGGCAGCAAGTTGTGATTAATAAAAAGAACGTCAGCTTGCATCGTGTTTACGATGCTGATTACTTCGGACCAGTCAAACGCCAAAGCGATTGCCTCAAAGTTTGCATGCTCCTTTAAAAGTGCTTTTAGCACAGATTTATTGCTTTCTTTTTCGTCTGCAATAACGAGACTAAACTTTCTCATTACGCAAGTTCCTTCTAACTATAAGGTATGTGTATTTTGTCATTGATTTGATCTTGGTGTTAGTCTTTTTGGGTAACAAGGAGTAACAAAATGTTAGTGGTTGTTAGGTTGGCATGGCTTGAAATATAAAGCTTATGTAAAAAATGTTAATGAAGTTGTAACTGGAGTGGTGAGGGTGGCCGCTTAAATTTAAAAAGTCGCCTCTTGCGTATTTTCGCTAGCAACAGCTCTACCTTGTATTTAGTTTGTAACAGATTGCATCGCTAACTAATAAAGATGCAACTTAAATCCAGGGAGATTATTAATGAATAAGTTTAAAAAATCAGCGCTAAAAATAGCAATGACATCAGCGCTGCTTGCAGGTACAAATTTTAATTTATCTGCTGCTGAGGAAGCTTCAGCTAATGAGGTCGAACGCATTCAAGTAACCGGTTCTCGTATCAAACGAACTGATATGGAAGCTGCTTCACCAGTAGTAACGTTAACTTCTGTCGAAATGGAAAGTCGTGGTTTTTCATCAGTCCAAGATGTGCTTGATAGCTTAGCTCAGAATACAGGTGGTTCGATGACGGGCCAATCCGTACATGGCTTTACACCAGCAGCTTCAGGCGTAAACTTGCGTGGTGCAGGTATGGGCCGTAGCTTAACGCTTATTGATGGTAAGCGTTTAATGAAATATCCAAAAGCTGCAGGTGGTACAAGCAACTTTATCGATACAGCTAATTTACCACTCGCTGCTGTAGAGCGTATTGACGTTCTAACAACTGGTGCATCTGCAATCTATGGTTCTGATGCAATGGGTGGTGTTATCAATATCATCCTTAAAAAAGATTATGATGGAGTAGGTCTAAAACTTCGTACAGGTGATACGTTCGAAGGGGGACGCGCCCAAGATAATGTTGCTCTAACAGTTGGCTCATCTTCAGATAAAGGCAATATCACATTTTTACTTGAGTATGATCAAAAAGAACAATTAAAAGCAACAGATCGTGAGAATTTCGATATTCATACAGATTTAGCGTTTGGAGATCATCCATTTAATTCGTATTCAAGTTACGGTGCTCGTATCGCTGGCCCAGGTGGTTATTCTTTACCTGAAGAGGAATGTAATGCACAAGGTTACAAGTATTGGGGTAGCTTCTGTGGCTTCGATCGCTCCGCGTGGCGTGATCTGCTTCCGGAACAGGATCGTTTATCATCAATGGTAAATTTCCATTATGAATTGAATGATAGTCATGAATTTTATGGCCGGACAGATTTTACTAGCTCTGGTTCAATAACGAATATCGAGCCAATGGCAATTAATGACTATAAGTTTGAGGTCGATGGAAATGACCTAATAGTTACAGTTGACCCTTCACTTACTGCATTCAACGATTTATCTACAACTTTTGATAAACGCACTGCTTTTAATGGCGACTTTGCAGGCTTAGGCGATGGTAACTATGAGTACCGCCGTCGTTTGAAAGAATATGGTAATCGAATTACCGATGTTTCAACAAAGGTTTATAATTTTGTAACAGGTTTCCGTGGAGACCTTACAGATGATATTGGTTATGATTTCTCTTATAACTTTGGTCGTTCTGAAGTTATGGTATTCAATCGTGGTTATGCATCAGTGGGTGATTTCTACAATGTCCTAACAGCTGGAAATGGTCATTCATTATTAAACCCTCTTTCAAGTGCACAAGTTGCTGAATCAAAGTATACTGGTTGGTCGGAAGCTGAATCGAATATATCTTCGTTCCAACTTGGCTTAAATGGTACAACGTTTGAATTACCTGCGGGCGACGTTAGCTGGGCGTTTGGTTTAGAAAGTACGCGAGAATGGTTTTATGATGTTGCTGATGAAGAACGTCAGCGTCGTGGAGTGCTTTCAACAGGCGGAGCGTCAGGTCAGGGCGGCCGCGATTACTGGGCTGCTTATGGTGAGGTTCTAATTCCAGTTATTGATAGCTTAAATGTTACACTTGCTGGCCGACATGATGACTTTAGTGATTTTGGTAGTCGTTTCTCACCTCAAATCAGTGCGGAATACCGTCCTATGGAAGAGCTACTAATTCGTGCTCTTTGGGCGTCAACATTCCGTGCACCAGACATGCAACGTGTATACGGTGACACTTCAACTGGTTTTAGCCAAATTACAGACCCACAAGGTTGTACCGCACAAGGTGGTAGCGTAGATCCAAATAGTTCAATCCCTGCATGTAATGGTGAGCTTTATATCACATCACTTTCAGGTCCAAATGCAGACTTAGATCCTGAGACTGGTTCAAACTGGAATGTTGGTTTTGTTTACTCTGGTGAGAGCTGGAGTGTAACAATGGATATTTGGGAAGTTCAGATCGATGACATTGTTTCAACTTTGACATCACAAGAGATTGCTAACAACCCTGATATTTACGGTAACTTAATTACACGTGATAACACAGGTGTAATCACATTTATTAACCAAACAGCTCAAAACTTATCTAATCAAACAACTGCAGGTGTTGATACGTCATTTACATATAATCTTGACTTATCTTCTGCTGGTGAACTTAAGTTTAAGGGTGATTTATCATATTTAAGCAAATATGAAGAGCAAACTACATCAACAGATCCTGTGATCGATAACATTGCTGACTCAAGTGTTCCTGAGTGGCGTTCAACAGGCTCAATCAGTTACAACATTTCAGATTTTGCTACAACATTATCAGTACGTTATGTTGGAGAAATGAATGGTGATAATGTTGAAACATTCCGTGATGACCCTGATTTTGGATACTCAACTAAAATAGACAGCTTAACGACTTTGAACTGGACGGCAAGTTATAACCTACCTTATTACAATTCTGTACTTAAAGTAGGTGTAAATAACATTACAGATGAAGGTCCTAAGCCTGACTACACCGATTATGGCTGGCCTCATTATTCACGCTCATACCATTTTCCAAATGGACGTGAGTGGTTTGTTGGGTTAGAAGCACAATTTTAATACATATTTAAAAACACAATACCGGCTTTAAGCCGGTATTTTTATTTTGGAGAATGGAAAAAATGAAATCCTTTAATGTAATTTTAATGGCCGCTTGTGCAATATTAACAGCCTGTAACTCTACTACTCAGGAAGTAACAGATAATAAACTCACTGAGGCAACTCCCGAAGAAGTAGCAAAAGTCGCAGAGCGAAAGAAAGTAAAGTTAAAATGCACACAACAAGCAAGGCTTGGCTCAAATATTAGACGCACTAATTGCCGAGATGTAAGTAAAGAAGCTAAAGACAGAGAGCGTCGAGCTGCGGAAGAGTTTATGAATGAGACTGCTACTGCAGTCGAAGTGCAGTATGGTGGCTAAGTACTTTTTAAATTAAATCTAATTGTTACAGTAAAGTTGACAATTGAAATAGTTTCGCCGTTTGTCACCAAATTTGTTCGTATTATCACTTTAGCCTAGAGAATAGGGCGCTCAGTCAGTAGTCTAGGCTCATCGCATTGATATTTAACATTGCGATTTTCTTTGGACCAAATGGGGGATTTATCCACCCCCCATTTTATTTCCCTCATTAAGATTCTTGAGTCTTAAGGTTTATGACTTCAGATTATCTGCTAAACCCTAAACCCTAAACCCTAAACCCTAAACCCTAAACCCTAAACCCTAAACCCTAAACCCTAAACCCTAAACCCTAAACCCTGTCTCAAAAAAACTGTTGCATTTATCATCAATATCACTATAATACGCAAACTTTCAAAATTGTGAGTTCGCTTACAAGCTTTGAAAGTTAAAGATAGAGGCTTGGATTTCAAGCCCATGAACAGGAACTCCGATTTGGAGTTCAAAGGTAAGATATAAGAAGATTGTCGCTTTCCAATTTTTTGGATGAGTTGACGGTTTTTTTATGCTCTTTTTAAAATGCTCTTTTTATTGAGGTTTAATTGAATGTCAAATCAACGCATTCGTATTCGCCTAAAAGCTTTTGACCATCGTTTGATTGACCAATCAACGTTGGAAATCGTGGAAACTGCTAAGCGCACTGGTGCTCAGGTTCGTGGTCCAATCCCACTACCTACGCGCAAAGAGCGTTTCACTGTACTTGTTTCTCCGCACGTTAACAAAGACGCGCGTGATCAGTACGAAATCCGCACCCACAAACGTCTGATCGACATCGTAGAACCAACTGACAAGACTGTAGACGCACTAATGCGTTTAGACCTTGCTGCTGGTGTTGATGTTCAAATCAGCCTGGGTTAATCGGAAGATTAGAGAGGTTTTAGGAAAATGGCATTAGGTCTAATCGGTCGTAAAGTGGGCATGACTCGTATCTTCACTGAAGATGGCGTTTCAATCCCAGTAACCGTTATCGAAGCGACGCCAAACCGTGTAACTCAGGTTAAATCTGAAGCTACTGACGGTTATAACGCGCTTCAAGTGACTGCAGGCGAGAAGAAAGCTAGCCGTGTAAACAAACCAGAAGCGGGTCACTTCGCTAAAGCTGGTGTTGAGGCTGGTCGTGGTCTGTGGGAATTCCGTCTATCTGGCGACGAAGGTGACTTCGAAGTTGGTAACGAAATTACTGTTGAAGTATTCAATGACGTTGCAAAAGTTGACGTAACTGGTACTTCTAAAGGTAAAGGCTTCCAAGGTGGTGTTAAGCGCTGGAACTTCAGCATGCAAGACGCTACTCACGGTAACTCATTATCTCACCGTGCTCCGGGTTCAATTGGTCAAAACCAATCACCTGGTAAAGTATTTAAAGGTAAGAAAATGGCCGGTCACATGGGTGCTGAGCGTGTAACGACTCAAAACCTAGAAGTTGTTCGTGTTGACGCAGAACGTGGTCTATTACTTGTTAAAGGTGCAGTACCTGGCGCAGTAAATGGCGACGTAATCGTTAAACCAGCTGTTAAAGCTTAAGTCCTGGAGATTTAGTGATGGAATTAACGTTAAAAGACGCATCAGGCGCTCTTGAGGTTTCCGAAGCTACTTTTGGTCGTGAGTTTAACGAAGCATTAGTACACCAAGTAGTTGTTGCATACGCAGCAGGTGCTCGTCAAGGTACTAAAGCTCAGAAGACACGTTCTGAAGTAAGTGGTGGCGGTAAGAAACCATTTCGTCAAAAAGGTACTGGCCGTGCGCGTGCTGGTACAATCCGCAGCCCAATCTGGCGCAGCGGTGGTGTGAGCTTTGCAGCTAAGCCGCAAGATCACAGCCAAAAAGTTAACCGTAAGATGTATCGCGGTGCGATTCAAAGCATCCTATCTGAACTAGTTCGTCAAGAGCGTTTAGTAGTTGTTGAAAACTTTGGTCTAGAAGCACCAAAGACTAAAGAACTAGTAAGCAAGCTTAAAGAGCTAGAGCTTAAAGATGTTCTAATCGTAACTGAAGAAGTTGATGAGAACCTATTCTTATCTTCACGTAACCTATACAAAGTAGACGTACGTGACGTTGCGGGCATTGACCCAGTAAGCTTAATTGCTTTCGATAAGGTTCTTATTACAGCAGCAGCTGTTAAGCAACTTGAGGAGGCATTAGCATGATCTCTGAAGAACGTTTATTAAAAGTTCTACGTGCTCCGCACATCTCTGAGAAAAGTACTATCAATGCTGAAACTAGTAACACTATCGTGTTCAAAGTAGCTAAAGATGCAACTAAAGCTGAAATTAAAGCAGCTGTAGAAAAACTTTTCGAAGTTGAAGTAACGGGTGTTCGTTCGCTTGTTGTTAAGGGTAAGAAAAAGCGCACTGGTATGCGTTTCGGTCAGCGTTCTGATTGGAAAAAAGCTTACGTTACTCTTAAAGAAGGCAGCGAATTAGACTTTGTCGGCGGCGCCGAGTAATTTAAGGAGTTAGAATTATGGCACTTCAAAAGTGTAAACCAACTTCTGCGGGTCGTCGTCACGTCGTTAAAGTGGTTAACCCTGATCTACACAAGGGTAAGCCATACGCTCCGCTACTAGAGAAAAACTCTAAATCAGGTGGTCGTAACAACAACGGTCGTATCACGGTTCGTCACATTGGTGGTGGTCATAAGCATCATTACCGTGTAATCGATTTTAAACGCACTAAAGACGGTATTCCGGCTAAAGTTGAGCGTTTAGAATACGATCCAAACCGTAGCGCAAACATCGCTCTTGTATTATATGCAGACGGTGAGCGTCGTTACATCATCGCACCTAAAGGCCTTAAAGCTGGTGATGCAATCCAATCTGGTGTTGATGCACCGATTAAGGTTGGTAATACATTGCCAATGCGTAACATGCCTGTAGGTTCTACTGTTCACAACGTTGAGCTTAAGCCTGGTAAAGGTGCTCAAATCGCTCGTTCAGCGGGTGCATACGTTCAGATCCTTGCTCGTGAAGGTCAGTACGTAACACTTCGTCTACGTTCAGGCGAGATGCGTAAAGTTGAAGCGGATTGTCGCGCAACTTTAGGTGAAGTAGGTAACGCAGAACACATGCTTCGTTCACTAGGTAAAGCTGGTGCTAACCGTTGGCGTGGTGTTCGTCCTACAGTTCGTGGTGTTGCCATGAACCCAGTAGACCACCCACACGGTGGTGGTGAAGGTCGTACTTCTGGTGGTCGTCATCCTGTGTCTCCATGGGGTAAGCCTACCAAAGGTGCTAAGACACGTAAGAACAAGCGTACTGATAAATTTATCGTACGTCGTCGTACTAAGTAATAGTTGAGGAATTGCCATGCCACGTTCTCTCAAGAAGGGTCCATTCATTGACCTACACTTGCTGAAGAAGGTAGAGAAGGCGTTGGAAAGCGGTGACAAGAAGCCTATAAAGACTTGGAGCCGTCGTTCAATGATCATCCCTAATATGATCGGATTGACCATCGCTGTCCATAATGGTCGTCAGCACGTCCCTGTATTTGTTTCGGACGAAATGATCGGTCACAAACTAGGTGAATTTGCACCTACACGTACTTATCGCGGCCATGCTGCTGATAAGAAAGCTAAAAAGCGTTAATAGGGGAATATGATGGAAGCATTAGCTAAACACAAATTCGCCTCTGGTTCAGCGCAAAAAGCACGTTTAGTTGCAGATCAAGTCCGTGGACTACCTGTTGATCGCGCGCTAGAAATACTGGCGTACAGCCCTAAATCAGCGGCTGTTTTAGTTAAGAAAGTACTAGAGTCTGCTATTGCGAATGCAGAGCATAACGAAGGTGCTGACATTGATGAGCTTAAAGTGTCGAAAGTTTTTGTAGACGAAGGTCCTACAATGAAACGTATTCGTCCACGTGCTAAAGGTCGTGCGGATCGCATCCTTAAGCGTACTAGCCACATCACTGTTGTGGTTTCAGATAACTAGGAGATTAACTAATGGGACAAAAAGTACACCCTACTGGTATTCGCCTAGGTATCTCAAAACCTTGGGTATCTACTTGGTACGCGAATACAAAAGACTACTCTGAGACGCTATTTGGCGATCACAAAGTTCGTACTTTCCTTACAAAGGAATTAAAAGCGGCTTCTGTGTCTAAAATCGTTATCGAACGTCCAGCGAAATCAATCCGTGTAACAATTCACACAGCTCGTCCTGGTGTTGTTATCGGTAAAAAAGGCGAAGACGTTGAGAAGCTACGTCAAGCAGTGACTAAACTTGCAGGTGTTCCGGCTCAGATCAATATTTCTGAAGTTCGTAAGCCAGAGTTAGACGCACAGCTTGTAGCTGACAGCATCTCTTCACAGCTTGAGCGCCGTGTAATGTTCCGTCGTGCTATGAAGCGCGCGGTACAAAACGCAATGCGTCTAGGCGCTAAAGGTATTAAGGTTGAAGTTAGCGGTCGTTTAGGCGGCGCTGAAATCGCACGTTCTGAGTGGTACCGTGAAGGTCGTGTACCTCTACACACTCTACGTGCTGATATCGATTACGCAACTTCAGAAGCTTTAACTACTTACGGCATCATCGGTGTTAAAGTTTGGATCTTCAAAGGCGAAGTTATCGGTGGTCTTCCACTGAAACAAGAAGCTGAGAAGCCAGCTAAGCGTGCACCGAAAAAAGCTCGTAAAGCTAAGTAAGGGGTAGCGATCAATGTTACAGCCAAAACGTACAAAATTCCGTAAAATGCACAAAGGCCGCAACCGCGGTTTAGCGCAAAACGGTAACAAAGTTAGCTTCGGCTCATTCGGCCTTAAAGCGACTGGCCGTGGCCGTATGACTGCTCGTCAAATCGAAGCAGCTCGTCGTGCTATGACTCGTCACATCAAGCGTCAAGGTAAAATCTGGATCCGTGTGTTCCCAGATAAGCCAATTACAAACAAACCGCTTGAAGTTCGTATGGGTAAAGGTAAAGGTAGCGTAGAATACTGGGTTGCTGAAATTCAGCCTGGTAAAGTACTTTACGAAATGGAAGGTGTTTCTGAAGAGCTTGCTCGTGAAGCGTTTGACCTTGCTGCTCGTAAACTACCATTCAAGACAACATTCGTAACTCGGACGGTAATGTAATGAAAGCTAGCGAATTAAAAGACAAGAGCGTAGAAGAGCTAAACACTGAACTTCTAGAGCTTCTTCGTGAGCAGTTTAACCTGCGCATGCAAGCGAGCACTGGTCAGCTAGCTCAGTCTCATTTACTACGTAAAGTACGTCGCGATATCGCGCGTGTTAAAACGGTTATCAACCAGAAGGCAGGTGCATAATGAGCGATAAAATCCGTACTCTACAAGGTCGCGTAGTTAGTGACAAGATGGACAAGTCTATCGTTGTTGCTGTTGAACGTCAGGTGAAGCACCCAATCTATGGTAAATTCATCAAGCGTACTACTAAGCTACACGCACACGATGAGAACAACACTGCTAAAGTAGGCAACACAGTTACTATTCGTGAATGTGCTCCTATTTCTAAGAACAAATCTTGGACTTTAGTAGACGTTATTGCTTAATTTTTATTAATTAAGTAAACGCTAAAAACCCCGGCCTTGGTCGGGGTTTTTTACGTTTGGAATAAAGCAAATTAAGTTGTAGGTTAAGCAGTCAATCTACGGTAAATTCATTTAGCGTACTACTAAGCTACACGCACATGATAAGAAGACCATTTCCAAAGATGGCAGCACAGTTACTATTTGTGAATGTTTAGTATTAACTGGCTCTTTGGGTAAGGTTGTGACAATAATTACTGCTTACTGCTTACTGCTTACTGCTTACTGCTTACTGCTTACTGCTTACTGCTTACTGCTTACTTACGATTTCTTACATTGTTTAGGTTTTATTCGCTGAACTTTAACCCCTTGCAAGACTCCTAACATATTCATAATAATTATAAATTTTTAAAAGGTGTTGCTGTGCGTTCTAAGCAAATGGCATTGCTGACCTCTATTAGCGTACACTTTGTTCTAGGCTACTTATTGGTAACTCAAACATTCAAACAGCCAAGTTCAAAACAGGAAGCGTCTCTTAAAACGTACATTATTCCCGTCGCGCAGCAGCGCAAAATTCTTGCTGAAATGGTGAAACCTAAAGATGAGCAAAAGCCTGAACCTAAACAACAAGAAATACCTGAAAAAATTTTAAAAAAAGCAGTTGTTGGGCAGGAAAATAAAACCTCAAAAGTTGCAGAACCACCAGTACAAAAAAGCACTGAAAATCCGTTGAAAAGCGTACCTAAAACTCAGGGAAAGTCAACTAACAAGACTAAAGTCATAAAGTTTAATCGTTACAAGAGCCTCGAGAATGTAATAGAAAAAGAACAGCAGGCTTATTTTAAATCGCAACAATTCAATAACCAGATAAGCCAACCTAAAGTCAAAATTAAGCCGTCGCAAAAATATCAAGATCTAGTTAACGCGAAAGCTGAAGTTGTGGTTGGTAGTGCAACCTCATCACGTAAGACAATAAAATATAAAGGTAAGTGTTATCTTGTCGATAGCAGTTCTGAAATGGGTAGTATGGACATGCCGTCATCATCTGGCTTTCCATGTCCAGGTGAAAAATCAGATAATGAAATATTGCTGAAAAATTCATTGAATAAGTATTTAAAGAAAAAATAAGGGATATGCGTGAAAAATTGTGTATGTATTTTCTTACTGCTAATAAGTGCTAGTTGTTCAACTGGTTTGAAGCAGCGTGACATCAGAGAGTGTCGAGAAAATGCGTTTCAAAACCAAACACTGCCTATGGCTGTGATAGAAGTGCAATATAATGATTGTATAAGCGAGAAAAGAGAAATGCAGGCGGCAGAGCGGCAAATGACGCTAATTGAAAATGTATTTGAGGTAATGCTAGATATCTTTGATGTAAAAGAGCCTGATTAGCTTTAGCGACAACTTCATTTAACTTTTAAGATTTATTATTCCTAGTAAAACCTAATACCAATTCAATTATTCACTCACCATTTTGCTTACTAAATATATCATTCATTGCGCTAAATTTATCCATGTAGGATGAATGTAAATGGCGAGCAAAGTATTTATTTAGCGTTATATTAGACCACATGCATAATAAAACTGGTGTATCGTCATTTAAGTACCTCAAGGGAAATTTAATTCTATCTGCGTGAACCTTTGCTCGAACGCTCACGTCTTGATAATCAAACAATCTACTTTGGAAGTGTAAATGCATCAAGCGCAGGAGGAGTTATTGGTCTTAGCGGCTCAATCAGGGAACACAGAAGCGTTCACCTATCTGTGTCGTCACTACCAAAAAGCCGTAACTCGCTTTGCGTATAAACTATCGAGCGACCCGCAAATAGTTCATGATGCAGTGCAAAATGCATGGTTAAAACTCGCAAATAACCTTCACAAATTAAATGACCCAAGGGCATTCAAAAGTTGGTTGTTTAAAACCGTCCGCTGGAGCGTATATGACTTAATGCGCGCCGCAAAGCGAGATAAAGAGATTATCGCAAACGATATAGATGTGCTTGATATTGTCACTTCAACTAAACCTGAAAGCAGAGATATCGGATCGTTGATAGAGCGGCTTCCAGATATAGATAAGCAGGTTATACATTTGTTCTATTTGGAAGAAATGCAATTGACACAAATAGCCGAGGTATTAGAAGTACCATTAGGTACTGTTAAATCGAGACTATATCGTGCCAGAAAAGCGTTACAACAGAGTGTAGAGGATGAGCAAGATGAATATTGACGAAAGAATTGTTAAACAACTCGATGCGGATTCAGCTGAAATCGACCGCATTTTAGCGGAACAAAATAATGGGCTAGGCGCATTGCTAAATGCGGGTTTAAAAGGCGCGATGCGACCTTGGTTTATATTAGTAAATGTATTTGTATTAATAAATTTTATCGGGCTTACTTATCTTGTCTATCAATTTTTTACGCAAGCAGCAGATACGCAACTATTTTGGGGAGTACTCGCAATTTTTAGTTTTCAATTTCATATTGCCGCTAAAAGTTGGCTTTATAACGAAATGAATCGAAGTAGTTTAATGCGTGAAATAAAGCGCCTTGAAGTCGCGATTAGCGAATTAAAAGTTTCAACAAGTAAGTCGGAGTAAATGATGGGGAAGCTAAAGACAGTTGTTTTAATATTGCTGCAAACGCTGCTATTTATTCTTCAGTTCTTACTGTCATAATCGATGCGTATGGTTCGTATATAAAACAAAAAGCCAGCTAAATGCTGGCTTTTTTAATTAAGGAGAATGACTTAATTAAAGTTTTGGGCCTGCCGCTACAAGCGCCTTGCCGTTTTCTGTGTCAGTGAACTTATCAAAGTTATCAACAAAACGCTTAGCAAGGTCTGTTGCTTTATCAGTCCATACGCTTGCATCTTCGTAAGTGTTACGAGGATCAAGAATATCACCTTCAACACCTTCGAGTGACTTAGGTACTTCAAGGTTAAATAGTGGCACGATTTCAGTTTCTGCGTTATCGATAGAGCCATCTAAGATAGCGTCAATGATTGCGCGCGTCGCTTTAATTGAAATACGTTTGCCTGTGCCGTTCCAACCTGTGTTTACTAGGTAAGCTTCAGCGCCAGCAGCTTCCATACGCTTTTGTAGTACTTCGGCGTATTGTGTTGGATGAAGTGATAAGAACGCAGCACCAAAACAGCTTGAGAACGTAGGAGTTGGTTCAGTAATACCACGCTCAGTACCCGCTAGCTTCGCAGTGAAACCTGATAAGAAGTAGTATTGCGTTTGCTCAGGCGTTAATTTAGCAACTGGTGGTAATACACCAAACGCATCAGCAGTTAGGAAGATAACTTTCTTCGCGTGACCTGCTTTTGATACTGGCTTAACAATGTTATCAATGTGGTGGATTGGGTAAGAAACACGCGTGTTTTCAGTTGTTGAATTATCGTCAAAATCAATTTTGCCGTTTTCATCAACAGATACGTTTTCTAATAATGCATCACGACGGATTGCATTGTAGATGTCTGGTTCATTTTCTTTGCTTAGGTTAATTGTTTTTGCGTAACAACCACCTTCAAAGTTAAATACGCCGTTGTCATCCCAACCGTGTTCGTCATCACCAATTAGCTCACGCTTAGGATCGGTTGAAAGTGTTGTTTTACCAGTTCCTGAAAGGCCGAAGAAAATAGCAACGTCGCCACCTTTACCAACGTTTGCACTACAGTGCATTGATGCGATGCCTTTAAGTGGAAGGTAGTAGTTCATCATTGAGAACATACCTTTTTTCATTTCACCACCGTACCAAGTACCACCAATTAATTGGATTTTCTCAGTTAGGTTGAAAGCAACGAAGTTTTCAGAGTTAAGACCCTGTTCTTGCCACTTGTCATTCGTGGTTTTCGCGCCATTCATTACGATGAAGTCAGGCTCGTAATCTTTTAGCTCTTCTTCAGAAGGGCGAATGAACATGTTTTTAACGAAGTGTGCTTGCCATGCTACTTCAGTAACAAAACGCACCTTAAGGCGTGTGTCTTCGTTCGCACCACAGAATGTGTCAACTACGAAAAGACGCTTGCCTGATAGTTGCTTAGTCACTAAACCTTTTAGGTGTGACCAAGTTTCAGGAGTCATTGGTTTGTTGTCGTTTTTACCTTGATCAGACCACCACACAGTGTCAGCTGAGGTTTCATCACGTACGATGTACTTATCTTTTGGTGAACGACCGGTAAAGATACCAGTTTTTACGTTAACTGCGCCTAATTCAGTTTCGACACCTTTGTCATAACCTTCAAGGCCCGCTTTAGTTTCTTCCGCAAAAAGTAACTCGTAAGATGGATTGTGAACAATTTCTGAAACATCGTGAATGCCATATTGCGACAAATCAATCGAGTTTTCTAAAGCTGACATAGTTTAAACACTCCTAGGGGTTTTGAACGGGTAGTAAAATAAAATCGAATAAAATTCGAGCGTCAATTCTATCTTAATACTAGAGTAAAACCAAAGCTGAAACCCGCGATTTTTCTGGGATTTATGTATTTTTTTTCATGATACCGGTGTCATTTTAAAATACCCAATATGCATCGATCTTATGACACCGTTGTCATTTTGTTTTTGTACTTTTTATAGACTTTTTGTGCAGGGAATTAGCGGCAAGTTAATTGCAATTATGATGTTCTTAGTATTGGTGAAACGCTAAACGAATTCAGATAACAAAAAAGCAGGCATTTAGCCTGCTTTTTCAATAAAAAACATTGTTTATTAGTTAAAAATGTTTTCAATATCACGTTTGTTAAATTGGTATTCTTTTAAACAATATTGGCAGTTAATTTTAATAGCGCCTTGTTCTTTCGCATCTTCAAGCAATGCATCTTTACCAACATTAACAATTGCATCTGCAATTTTATCGCGGCTACAGCCACAGCGGAAACTTACTGGTTGAGGATCAAATAAACGCGGGTTATCTTCATGATAAAGGCGCGTTAACACTGTATGACCATCAAGATTTAATAACTCTTCATCTTTAATGGTATTTGTTAATGCTTCTAAATGCGTAAAATCTTCTTCCGCTTTTTCTTTGTTCACAGGTAATACTTGTAGCAGCATGCCTGAACACTTTTCTGCGTCAGCATCAGTGCTAATCCACATACGTGTACGCAGTTGTTCAGACTGTTGAAAGTACTGCTCTAAACATTCTGCTAGGCTGTTTGACACTAAAGGCACAATACCTTGGTAGCGCTCGCCTTTAAGCGGGGTAATGGTAATAACCATATGACCTTTACCAATTAGGTTTAACACGCCAGTATCTGTAATCTCACCTTGAATTCGGGCAATACCTCGCATAGTTTGCTGGTGGTTACCATTAATCACGGCATATTTTACAGGCCCGTCACCTTGTAGCTGAACGGCAATTTCGCCTTCAAACTTCAACGTTGCTGTAAGTAAACAGGTTGCTACTAATAGCTCACCGATCAACTGTTTGACTTCAGTTGGGTAATTGTGGTTTTCGATTATCTCTGAAAACGTTTGATCAAGTTGTACTAACTCACCACGTACATCATGGTTTTCAAAAATATATCTGTGTAATAAATCTTGCTGCATTGGTCAGATACCTTGTTTCAAGCGTACTGCTTGATAAATGTTAACTATGTTTAAATTTTATAAGCTCACGACGCTGCTTTTTATCAGGGCGTTGTTCAGGGCTAGGAGAGAAAAAGGCATTGTTTTTACGTGCCCAAGCGTTTTCTTCACGCTTTTTCTCGCTCTCTTGTGTTTCCTGATACAACGTTTGCGCAATTGGCGCACCGCGTCTTTGATCGCTAATTTTTTCAATGGTGACAATTTTTTCATCAAATCCTTGCGAGAATTTAATTGTCGCACCTAACTCAACGGTTTTGCTAGGTTTGCATCGTTGGCCATTGTAGTGAACTTTGCCCCCGAGAATCATTTCGCGAGCAATCGCACGTGTTTTGTAAAAGCGTGCAGCCCAAAGCCATTTGTCTAATCTTACGCTCAGACTGTCGTCGTGATCTGAAGTGTGTGTTGAATTCTGCTTTTTACTCATGGAGTGAGTGAATAATTGCACTGAAAAGTACGTGAAATATACCATAAATGCCAATATAGACAAAGTTGATACATTTATTTACCAAAAATAGAGACAAAGGGAATCAAGCCCAGACACAGAATTGTCATATTTACAGTGTAAATTCCAGCCACTTTCCAGATTACCTGCTTGTTGTATAAAAGCTGACAGGTTAAGATGGTCGTTCAAAAATAAGCAAACAAATTATAATAATGCAGATAAACCAAGCGCAAATCGAACAGGCTTTAGCAAAATTTCCTCATAAAAAAGCAAGCAATATTGTGCTTGTTGTTGTGGTTATTTATGTCGCATTTTTAGCTGCGCAATTAACTTGGATGTTATGGCCAAAGCCAACTCAGCAAGCTGCATTTATTACTGTGAATAACAGTGATTCGGGTAGCGCATTCAACTACAGCAGTAAAGAGCTGGTATCGCAAAATATTTTTGGTAATGCAGCGCAACAAGCAGAGCAGAAAACACAAGAAATTATCAGTGATGCACCTGAAACAACGTTAAATATCAAATTAACGGGTGTAGTGGCGATTGCAGGCGATGAGAAAGCCGGTCATGCCATTATTGAAAGCCAAAATAGGCAAGAAACCTATTCAGTAGGCGAATTGGTTAAAGGCACTCGTGCACAAATCGAAACCATTTTTGCGGATCGCGTTATTATTAAAGTAAGCGGTCGTTTTGAAACCTTAATGCTCGATGGTATTGATTATTCAAAAACCGTTAAGCAACCTACCAAAAAACAAGGCAAGTCATTTAACCAACTTCGTTCCGCAAATGAGTCTCCGGCTCCTGCAATAAATGCAACGAAAAATGCAGACCTTAAACAAGAGCTAAAAGCTAAGCGCAGAGAATTACTTGAAGAACCTGGGAAACTTTTTGATTATATTCGCATCTCACCTAAACGGGTTGATGGGCAAATTGTTGGATATAACCTTAGTCCAGGCAAAGACCCTAAACTGTTTTCACAAATGGGGCTTAAAAGTGGGGATCTCGCGACTTCAATTAATGGCTATCAGCTAACCGATATGAAACAGGCTATGGCAGCGATTGGTGAGCTTAGAAATGCATCATCAGCGACAATAGTTATCGAGCGCCAAGGGCAAATTCTCGACGTGCTATTTAGCCTAGAATAAGAATACGACTCGGAGTAACTAAATGAAAAGCGTGTTAAACCTAAGCAAGGTTTACAAAGGATTACGTAAATATGCAGCATTATTAGTTGCTGTAGGTGTTTCCTATTCTGCACTTGCGGTGGAGTATTCACCTAGTTTTAAAAATACAGAAATCACTGAATTCATTAATGTTGTTGGTAAAGACTTGAAAAAAACCATCATCATTAACCCTAATGTGCGTGGCAAAATTAATGTGCGCAGTTACGAGGCGATGGACGAAGAGCTGTATTACGAGTTCTTTTTAAATGTATTAGAAGTATACGGCTATACAGCAATTGAAATGGAAACCGGTTTTATCAAAATTGATAAAAGTGCCGACGGTCGTAAAAAGAATGTTCCTGTGCTGGATGACGATGAAGAAGTTACCGGCGATGTAATGATCACCCGCGTTGTGCGTGTAAAGAACGTCAGCGTACAGGAGCTTGGTCCAGTTGTTCGTCAGTTTAGTGACCAAAAAGGCGGTAGCCACGTGGCACAATATACGGCATCAAATGTAATGATGTTAACGGGTCACGCGGCAACGGTTAATCGCCTTGTACAGGTAATTAAACAAGTTGACCGCGCAGGTGATCAATCAGTTGATATTGTTAAACTGAGCTATGCAACAGCGTCAGATGTTGTTTCTGTAGTTGAAACTATCTACAAGCCTGCGTCAGGTGGAAAAAACAACATTCCAGCTTTCCTTATTCCTAAAGTAGTTGCCGATGAGCGCACGAATAGTGTCATTGTGAGCGGCGAAGGGGAAGCGCGTGACAGAGCGATTACCCTAATTAAGCGTCTTGATAACGAGCTTGAAACACAAGGTAACACCAAAGTGTTTTACCTAAGTTACGCTAAAGCAGAAGACTTAGTGAAAGTGCTACAAGGCGTGAGTAAGTCGATTAATGACGAAAAGAACCAAGGCAAAACATCTGGTCGTTCAGCTAACAAAGATCAAATTAGTATTGAAGCGCACGAAGACACAAACTCCGTTGTTATCACAGCTAACCCTGATGTAATGCGCTCACTTGAAAAAGTAATAAAAGATCTGGATGTGCGTCGAGCACAAGTTTTAGTTGAGGCCATTATCGTTGAAGTACTTGAAGGTGACGGCATTAACTTTGGCTTGCAATGGATTTCAGAGCAAGGCGGTATGGTGCAGTTTAATAACGGCAGCAGCGCACCAATCGGTTCAATTGCTGCAGCTGCAGAAGTGGCGCGTGATAAAACCATCACTGACAATGTAATCGGTGGCGAAACAGGTAATGTTACCCCAATCGAGAAAACCGTTGAGGGTAACTTGGAACCTTTAGCTGGTTTACTGAGCAGTATTAGTGGTTTAGCAGTAGGTATTGCGAAAAATGATTGGGCTGCAATAGTACAAGCAGTTGCATCTGATACTAATTCAAATATTCTTGCTACACCTTCTGTCACCACGATGGATAATGAAGAAGCGTCGATGCTAGTTGGTCAAGAAGTGCCAATTCTTACTGGCTCAACGTCAAGCAGTAGCAATACCAACCCATTCCAAACGGTAGAACGTAAAGAAGTGGGTGTAAAACTAAAAGTAACGCCACAAATCAACGAAGGTACAGCGGTTCAATTAAAAATCGAACAAGAAGTATCAAGTGTATCAGGTGCAACAGCGGTTGATATCTCAATTAACAAGCGTTCGATTAGCAACACTGTACTGGCCGATGACGGTAGCATGGTGATTCTCGGTGGTTTAATTGACGAAAATGTACAAGAAAGCGTGCAAAAAGTGCCATTGCTAGGTGATATTCCAGTGCTTGGTCACTTATTTAAATCAACGTCGTCAACCAAGCAAAAACGTAACTTATTGGTATTTATTCGCCCGACTATTCTGCGTGACAGTGTAAGCATGAATAAGCTGAGTCATGGTAAATATAACTTTATTCGTGGCGAGCAGGTAAAACGCAAAGACGATGGCATTAACTTAATGCCAAATGAAGTACCACCAGTACTACCAGAGTGGAACGATGCGCTTGTGTTACCGCCAACGTATCAAGAGTTCTTACACGGCGAAAACAAAAAGAATCAGCAAGATGACTGAAATAGTTTCTGAGGTTAGTGTTGCACCCGTATTGCCTATTAAGCGTTTACCATTCAGTTTTGCTAAGCGCTACAGCATCTTGATGCAAACACAAAACAACGAGTTAGTAGTAAGTTATGCGGGCGATTTAAACCAACAGGCATTACTTGAAGTAAGGCGTGTTGCTGCAAGCACCTTTTCGCTTAAGCAAGTGACTAAAGATGAGTTTGAGTTACTGTTAGAGGTGGCTTACCAACGCGATAGCTCAGAAACTCAGCAGATTATGGAAGATATCGGCAATGAGGTCGATTTGTTCTCGCTGGCAGAAGAGTTACCGCAGACAGAAGACTTACTTGCCTCGGAAGATGATGCACCAATTATTAAACTAATCAACGCCATGTTAGGTGAAGCGATTAAAGAAGGTGCATCGGATATCCACATTGAAACGTTCGAGCAAAACTTGGTGATTCGTTTCCGTGTTGATGGCGTTTTAAAAGAAGTATTAGAGCCAAATCGTAAACTCGCATCATTACTTGTTTCACGTATTAAAGTAATGGCAAAGCTCGACATCGCGGAAAAACGTGTTCCACAAGATGGTCGTATTAGTTTACGTATTGCAGGGCGCGCGGTTGATGTGCGTGTTTCAACTATGCCGTCAAGCTTTGGTGAACGTGTTGTATTGCGTTTACTTGATAAAAATAATGCACGTTTGGATCTGGAAGATCTCGGTATGTCAGAGGGCAACCGTAGAACATTCGCCGAATTAATTCGTAAACCGCATGGCATTATTTTGGTTACCGGCCCAACAGGTTCAGGTAAAAGTACCACCTTGTATGCAGGTATGACCGAGATTAATACCCGAGATCGTAATATCCTAACGGTTGAAGATCCAATTGAATATGAAATCCCTGGCATAGGTCAAACGCAGGTTAACCCTAAAGTAGATATGACCTTTGCCCGCGGCTTACGTGCCATCTTACGTCAAGACCCTGATGTGGTGATGGTTGGTGAAATTCGAGATTTAGAAACAGCGCAAATTGGTGTACAAGCGTCATTAACCGGTCACTTAGTATTATCAACGCTGCACACTAACACGGCAGCGGGTGCGATTACTCGTATGGAAGATATGGGGGTTGAACCATTCTTACTTTCTTCGTCATTACTAGGTGTGCTATCGCAACGCTTAGTTAGAACTTTGTGTGACTGCAAAGAGTCGCATGTAGCGGATGAAAGAGAGTGTGAGTTGCTAGGTATAGAACACGGTAAAGGTGTTGAAATTTGTCGCCCTGTCGGCTGTAGCGAATGTAATCACAACGGTTATAAAGGCCGTACTGGTATTCATGAATTGCTGGTGGTTGATGAAGCGGTACGCGAACTTATTCACGATGGCAAAGGCGAGCAAGCGGTTGAAAAATACGTACGTAAAACCACACCAAGTATTCGCCAAGACGGTTGTAACCGAGTACTTGCGGGGCAAACGTCACTTGAAGAAGTGCTTCGCGTGACGCGTGAGGAAAGTTAATCGTGGCTGCGTTTGAATATAAAGCGCTCGATGGTCGCGGTAAAAATAAAAAAGGTATTTTAGAGGCTGATACCGCAAAGCAAATTCGCCAAATGCTGCGGGAAAAAGGGCTTACACCGCTAGAGGTGGTGCAAGCTGCGGATAAAGAAAAGCAGCAAGTTAAAAATAGCGGCGGATTGTTTAAAGCCAAAATATCGGCTCATGAGTTATCACTTATCACGCGTCAATTAGCAACACTTGTGCAATCGGCGTTGCCTGTTGAAGCGGCAGTTCTTGCTGTGGCAGAGCAGTGCGAAAAGCCACGTTTAAAAAGCATGTTGATGTCAGTGCGTTCAAAAGTGGTAGAAGGTTACAGTTTGGCTGAAGGTCTTGCTGAGTTTCCGCATATTTTTGACCATCTATATCGCGCTATGGTTGCCGCAGGCGAAAAGTCGGGGCACCTTGATCAAGTACTGGTGCGTTTGGCTGATTACACTGAACAAAGACAGCATATGCGTAGTCAAATAACGCAAGCTATGGTCTATCCCATTATTCTTGTGGTATTTGCTGTTGCAATTGTGTCTATTTTGCTGGGCACGGTAGTACCGACCATCGTTAAGTCGTTTCAAAGTTCAAAGCTGGCGTTGCCTTGGACCACAGAAACAGTAATTGCGGCAAGTAACTTTATTCAAAATTATTGGTTGTTTTCATTAATCGCCATTTTTGGCAGTATCTTTGCCGTTAAGAATGCTTTGAGAAAACCGAAAATACGTTTTTGGTTCGATTCTCGCGTATTGCAGTTTCCATTTATCGGTAAAGTAGCCCGTGGTCTTAATACAGCACGATTTGCAAGAACGCTAAGTATTTTGTCATCGAGTTCTGTGCCGCTGCTAGAAGGCATGCGAATTTCGGGCGAAGTTTTAGCAAATGAAAAAATGAAAGCAGCAGTCGCTGAGGCAGCAGTAAAAGTCAGTGAAGGTGCCAGCCTGAAAGCGTCACTTGATCAAACTAAACTGTTCCCACCTATGATGCTGCATATGATAGCCAGTGGTGAAAAGTCAGGTGAGCTTGAACAAATGTTAGAGCGCTCGGCTGATAACCAAGATAAAGAGTTTGAAGCGTTAGTGAATATTTCACTAAAGCTACTAGAGCCATTAATGATTGCGCTTATGGCAATCATTGTCATGTTTATTGTAATGGCAATTTTACAGCCAATTATGGCGATGAATAACGCGATCGGATAAGCGTTAAGTTTTATAGAGGTGTTAAATGAAAAAGCAAAGTGGATTTTCATTACTTGAAATCATGGTAGTTCTGGTAATTATTGGCATGATCATGGCCATAGTTGCGCCGAACATCATGGGTCAACAAGAAGAAGCAAAAATTGACAAAGCACGTATTGATATCAGCGCATTAGAAGATGCTATGAATATGTACAAGCTGCGTAACAATCGTTACCCAACAACAGAACAAGGCCTTGAGGCGTTAGTTGAAGAAACAACGATTGAGCCGTTACCAAAACGTTTTCCTGAAGGTGGTTTTATTGAAAAGCTACCAGTCGATCCATGGGAAAGCCCATATCAGCTAGTAAGCCCTGGTGAGTTTAGCAAAATTGATATTTTCTCAATGGGTCCAGACGGTGTTGCTGGTACAGAAGATGATATTGGTAACTGGGATGACGAAGACGCGCGTTAATCGTTAACGTTAGTTTAAATTATGAAAAAGTGGCAAAGCGGATTTAGCTTACTCGAAATTTTAGCGGTATTGGTAATTATCGGCTTTGCCATGAACCTTGTTGTTCTTACGCTTAATGATCAGCAAGAAGAACAACTTGAAACCGAAGCACTTAAGCTTCACACCATGATTAATCTTGCCTCTGAATTTGCCGTTATGAACCAGCTTGAGCTGGGCTTTCATATAGATAAAAATACTAATACCTTTGAGCTGCTGGCGTTTGATAGCGAAAAGTGGGTTGCAATTACAGAGCCTGAAGTATTTAAACCGCATCAGTTCAGTGAGTTTATTAGTGTTGAAATGGCACTTGAAGATTTGCCGTGGGGTGAAGAAAACTTGTTGCAACAAGTCGATTGGCGCCAGCTTCTTAACAGTGAAGATGAAGAAAGCTTATTGGAACTTGAGAAAATGAAAATTCCACAGGTTTTATTGCTGTCTTCCGGTGAAGTGAGTCCTTTTCAACTTGTACTAACACTAACTGATAACGAAAAAGCGCGTCCTTATTACATTAAGGGTGAGTTAATGGCGCCCGTTGAATTGTCTCAGGAATTGGATGACGATGCCTAGAGTACGCGGTTTTACGTTATTAGAAGTGATGATTGCAATGGCCATTTGTGCACTTGCAGGCATTGCCGCAATGAAAGCGGTTGGTGATCACATTAATCACCTATCTAATATCGAAGAGCAACAGCTTGCAAGCTGGGTTGCTGAGAATCAATTAGCTGAATTAACGCTTACTACCAATTGGCCGCCAGCGGATAATAAAACTGGTGATGAAGAGCAGGCGGGAATTAAGTTTTACTGGCGTCACAAAATTACCAAAACCGAAAGCCCCGACTTGCTTGAAGCAAGAGTGTTAGTTTATTCAGACGAAGCACGTAAACACGATGTGTATGAGCTAATTACTTACATTGCAAAAAATGAGGGTAAGTAAGTGGTCACTCAGCGTAATAGTTATTTAGGGTTTACTTTAATTGAGGTGCTGGTGGCACTCGCGGTATTAGCAATGGTAACGCTGGCAAGTCATCAAATTTTGTCGACCGCGATTAATGCCAATCAAAATTCAAAAGAAAAAGTAGCTGAAATAGGCGCTATGAATACGGTTTTCCGTATGATGCAGCAAGATTTTACCCAATTAGCGCTACGTAACACTCGCAATGAATCGGGTGATAGTTTAGAGCAGTTTTTAATTGCTGACCGTTTTTTGTTTGATAGTCAATATCATGGTGTTGCAGGCGTGCGAGATGGTTGGAGTAACCCAGTTAACTTATTGCCGCGCAGTGAATTACAGTTATTCAGTTATGTTGTCGAAGAAGATAACTTAGTGCGTAAATATCGCATTTATGTCGATTCGCTTGATGGCACTGAACCTAAAAGCCAAGTTTTACTGGAAGACATTAAAGACTTCACCATTAGTTTTCGTGGCGAAAATGATAAATGGGAAGAAAATTGGACTAATCCTAGTTTGCCTAAAGCCATCAAAGTAGAAATTGCGTTAGCCGATGAAATGATCGTAAGTCGCATTTTACTGCTGCCAGAGAGTGAGGCGACCTGATGATGCAAAAGCAAACGGGCGCAGCGTTAATTATCGTGCTGTTTGTCGTGGCACTGGCTGCATCTTTGGCAGTTAAAATGAATGCGCGCTTGATGGTAGAAGTACAGCGTTCAAGTAATCTCGTATTACAGCAGCAAGCACGTTGGTATGCCATGGCGGGTGAAGCTCTGGCAAAACGATTGCTGATTGATGTAAAAAAACAAGATAAAGACCGTATCGATTTATCGCAAAAGTGGGCTGTTGAAACACCGCCTTACCCTGTTGAAGATGGTACGGTTGAAGGTAAAATTATTGATTTACAGGCGTGTTTAAACCTTAATGCACTGCGGTTTGTTGATCCCAATAATGCCAGTACTCGAAATTTTAATGAAGCACATAAAACATTAGAAGCGTTACTCGATATTATTCCTGATTTACCGATGGAAGAATCGAAAGAAGCACTTGCAGATAGCGTATTTGATTGGCTGGATGAAGATAGCATGCCAAAAAGACAGGGGGTCGAGGAAGGGGAGTACATGTCTTACAGTATTCCTTATATGACAGCCAATAACTTATTTGCTAGCGTATCGGAACTGCGATTAATTCGTGGCTTTAACCCGATCATCGTGGAAAAATTAAAGCCATACGTTTGCGTTATTCCCCAATATGACGAATTTAAAGTGAATGTGAATACACTGCAACCTGAACAGAGTTTGTTATTGGCTGCAATGCTGGATATTTCAGAGAGCCAAGCAGAGACAATAATAAGTCAGCGTCCGAATGAGGGCTGGGATGACCTTAATAAATTCATTAATGATGCCAAACAAAATGGCGCTAAATCGTTGGATGATAAAGATAAACGCTTTGTGATAAATAGTAATTATTTTGAAGCGCAAATAAAGGCAAGCTTCTTTGAAACGAATTTTGCGATGAAATCCATAATACATATAACAGATAATCAAAAAGTTAGTGTACTGGCGCGTAGATTTGGAGGCGTACAGTGAAAGAAACCTTAATTATTCGCTTAGGGCAATCGGTTAATGATCCAATTCATTGGCTTATAAGTAATGCGAATGAAACCATAGCAAGTGGTCGAATTGATAATAGCTTGGTACTTGAAGAATTAGCTGAAAAAGCGCAATCACGGGAAGTTATCGCGCTATTTCCTGCTAGCAAAGTACAGCTTAAAACGGTGGTTTTGCCGACTAAATACAACCGTAAGTTAGAGTCAGCATTGCCATTTATGCTAGAAGAAGAACTTGCGTGTGAATTGGACGATGTACTGATCAGTATCGGTGAACCTTGTATGTTGGGCGAAAAGCACGCATTACAAGTGGCTGTTTGTCAGCGAGCGTGGTTTGAAAACTGGTTGGATATTTTAAAAACAGCAGAGTTATCGCCAACGCGTGCGCTGCCTGATGCGCTGTTACTACCGCAATTTGATGACGCCGATGTAACCGTTACGGCGCTTGAAAACAACTGGTTGTTTAGACTTAATGCTTGGCGCATTGCCGAGGTGGAAACAAGTTGGATAAACGAATTTATTGCAACCCTAGATACACAATCGCTCGCACATCTTAGCGATTTAGAGTTTGAATATGACAACGCGGTAAAAAAATTAGAACACTATGACCTACCGCTAGCGATTTTTACCAAACAGCTTGCGACGCAACCATTTAATATGTTGCAAGGTGCATTTCAGGTTAAAAAACAAAGCAAAGGTGTGTGGCCTGTATGGCAAGTGCCTGCTATTGCCGCAGGTATAGCTTTAATGTTTGGCCTTGTTTTGAAAGCGGTAACCGCGTACCAATTGGAGCAGAAAGTTGCTGTTGCAAAAGCTGAGACAATTGAAGCGTATCAACAAGCATTTCCTGGTTCAAAAGTGCGACCAAATCTAATTCGCCGTCAAATTCAGTCTAAATTGTCACAAGTATCGTCTGGTGGCGAAACGGGCTTTTTGTTTTTACTGCACCACCTAACGCCTGTATTTAAAGATGTTGAAGGTTTTACACCTGAAACATTACGTTTTGACAGTAAGCGAGGTGAGCTACGCTTACGTGCCAGTGCAAAAGATTTCCAGAGCTTTAATGTTGTAAAACAACGGCTGGAACGTTCAGCGTTGCAAGTAGAGCAGGGATCACTTAGTAACTCAGGTAACCTTGTAGTAGGCGAAATAAAAATTAAGGCGGGTTCATGAATCAGTTAGAAGCCTATTGGCAGAATCTTAAACCAAATGAACAGCTACTGCTGAAATGCGCTGCGGTAATTTTTACTTTGTTTATTATTGTGATGTTAATTATTCGTCCATTAAACAATAAAATTGAAAAAGCGGAAAAAACTTTGCAGCAACAGCAAGAATTAGCGCAATTTGTAAAACAAAGTGCAGCAAAAATTAATGGCAGCGGACAAGGCAAACGCGCAGTGAGTGGCAGCTTAAGTCAGATTATTAATGTGTCGAGCCGTCGCGCGCAAATCAGCATCAGCAAAATGCAGCCAAAAGACGAGACACTGCGTCTTACCATCGAATCAGTTGAATTTAATAAACTACTTATTTGGCTTGAATCACTGGTCGAAGAAAGTGGTTTAACGATCTCTGCGATTGATATTAATCGAGGTGCCGAGCCTGGCATGGTAAGCATAAGTCGTTTGGTGGTTGAGAAGTAATATGAAAAAAACGATATCTCTTATCTTGTTATTTATTGTCGCATTTATTGCGTTTGTTATGTACCTTGCACCAGCCTCGGTTGTGCTTGGCTTTGCACAAAGTCACTTACCAAAAAATATTAAAGTTGTAGGTGTGTCTGGCACGATTTGGCAAGGTCGCATCGCTCAGGCTCAAATTAATCAACAGCTTATCGATAAGCTAGAGTGGCAGTTAAAACCAGCTAGTCTGTTAACTGGCAAGGTGAGTGTTGATATTAAATTTGGTAGCTTACGTGGGTTTGATACGCCGTATGGCAAAGCGTCACTTACTTTGCCATTTTCAGCTGAAACAGTGCAGTTAAGCCGTGCTAATATCCGCGTTGCGACATCAAGTATTATGGATAATGTTAAATTGCCAATGGCGTTGCCAACTAAAGGTAATTTAAAAGTAAAAGTGAGCAACGCTGAATTGCCATTGGTAGCAAAAGATAAGTTGTGTCATGTTTTAGCAGGTAATGCTGAAACACACAATTTATCGGTGCAAGGTCTACAAGGTTGGATTGAGTTTGACACCATCAAGGGTAAGCTTGGATGTGAAAATGGGTCGCTAAGTCTAAATATTAGTGAAGAGAACCAACTTGGGCTGCAGCTAGAAGCGCAATATGGTTTGCGCTTGATGAGTGTTAGTGGCTTTGTTAAACCAGATGCAAGTTTGCCAAAACAAGTTCATGATGCCGTTAAGTTTTTGGGTAAGCCAGATAATAGCGGGCGCTACCCGTTTAAGTTCTAAGTACAAAACATGATTGAATTTACACAAACAGATAAGCACGCGTTGACGAGCTGGTTAGCAAGCAGTGAAATGGCACCTTATGCGATGCCATTCCCCCAGCTTGAAGGGTATTTATTTGCGCTTATAGCCGCACCAGCTCCGATTATTGAAGATATTTGGGTTAGTGAAGTGCTTGGTAATAAAAGCGAGGAATTAGCCGACGATAAACTGTTTGCGTTAATGGCCTTTCACAATGATGTTAGCGATCATGTTTTTGAAAAAGGCTATGCGCTATCTTCTCGCATTAGCATTATGCAACCGAGTGCTGCTAATTTATCAAAAAACGGCGAGCTTCATTTATGGGCGCTAGGTTTTACTCAAGGCATTAAGCATTATATAGAGCCAATTGTATCGGCGAATAATCTCAATGGGGAACTAAGCGAAGTACTGGCAATGACGTTAGGTTATTTATGCTTTTTTGCAGATCTAAATAACGACGCTTCATTGTGTGATGATGTTATCAGCTTGATTGAACCATTTGCTGAGGGGTATGCAGAGCTTATCGAATCATGTGTGCTAGATGCAGGGCTCATTGAAGAAGATGCTCTCGAATGAGATCACCTAAATACTCACAACTAAAGTTTGCTTTTGTTAGCTTGAGTTAACTAATCTATCTCAAGAGTGAGCCGAGTGCAGCCAGATCCACAACTTACAATAAACTCACCGTCTTTGTCGTTAAGTGATACGCTAAGGGGTTTGTTACACGTATCACAATTAACTGTACTGCCTTTTAAGAGTTTTTTTAAAACGGCTTTTTGATCATTAAAGTTTTTTGCAAACTTTTTGTTAAGCTGTGAAAAATCCATAATTAACGTTTAGATTCTTCCGCAATAATTTTACAAATTTGTCTTAAGTCATCCCCGTAAAAGTAAGAGTTAAGCTCTTTTTTTACACAGTAACGGGTGTTAAACGATGACATTTTTTGGTTAGTGGCAAGCTGCTTAGTTAAATAGTCCTCAGCAGTTTGCGACAAACGAAGCTTTTCTTTGGCGCGCTCTAATGAACGAGCAGCTTCTTGATCTGTTTTTACTTTGCTCGAATCGCTCAGTACGCCCATAACTTTGTCATAAAGCTCTTGTCGCGGCTTAGCAATGCTTGGGTGATCAACACTGGCTAAGATAAGAATGACCAATACAAATAAGAAGTAATTTTTCATAAACTTTTCTTTTTTTTGATTTAGCACTAATTTGCTGTGCATTTAGTTTAATAAAATGCATCGCACTAGCAAAGACAATTGTTATAATTAAGCAACTTATCTACAAGTTTGCACACCTAGGGGCGCCATGGACAAGCAAATTAAAGTAAAAAATATTCCAACCGAAGTAAAGGTACATAAGCCTGACGCGGAAAAATTTGACCGTTTTAACCCGCGCAACCGCATTTATGTTCGTGCTGTAAAAGGCTTACACCAAAAGTTACGTAAGTACCTTGGTTTTATTGCCATGCTTAGTTTTATGTTACTGCCATGGGTGAGTTTCAACGGCCATCAAGCGGTTCTTTTCGATATTTTCAATCAAAAATTCAATATCTTTGGCATGACATTATGGCCGCAAGATTTAACCATTCTTGCCTGGATTTTTATGATTGGCGCGTTTGCTCTGTTTTTAGTAACGACCTTTTATGGTCGGGTTTGGTGTGGCTATATGTGCCCGCAAACTGTGTGGACGTTTATCTTTATTTGGTTTGAAGAAAAAATCGAAGGCAGCGCGAATCAGCGCAAAAAACTCGATCAGCGTAAAATGGACTTTGATAAGTTTTGGCGAAAATCAGCGAAACATTTTAGTTGGGTTGGTTTCTCACTGTTTACCTCGTTAACCTTTGTTGGTTATTTCACGCCTATTCGTGAATTAATGGTGGATTTTTTTACCTTTGAAGCAACGGCCTATGCTGTTGGTGGCGTATTGTTTTTTACTTTTTGTACCTATGGCAATGCAGGCTGGATGCGTGAAATCATGTGTTTACATATGTGTCCTTATTCGCGTTTTCAATCAGCGATGTTCGACCAAGATACCTTCACTGTTAGCTATGACGAAAAGCGCGGTGAAAACCGTGGACCACGTGGCAGAAGACAAGATCCAAAAGAGCTTGGTTTAGGCGATTGTATTGATTGTAAAATGTGTGTGCATGTCTGCCCGACAGGCATTGATATCCGTAATGGATTACAGTACGAATGCATTAACTGTGGTGCATGTATCGATGCGTGTGACGAAGTGATGGATAAAATGAATTATGACAAAGGGCTTATTTCATATACAACAGAGCGTAACTTAACATCTGATAAAAAGACCCACGCGTTTCGTCCGAAAATTATTGGCTACTTGGTCGTAATGCTTGTTATTTGCGGTATTTTTGTTGCGGATGTGATGACTCGTATTCCTATGGACCTTGATATTATTCGCGACCGAAATCAGCTTTACCGCGTAACTAATGAAGGTTTAGTTGAAAACACATATACTTTAAAAATTCTTAATAAGTCACAGCAAGACCACGAATACACCATTGCGGTTGAGGGACTAAATAATTTTAATATTATTGGCAAAACACAGGTGCATATTCGTTCTGGTGAGTCGTATAGCCTGCCGTTGTCAATCGCAATTGACCCGTATGATTTGAAATCGCCAATCACCGAATTCAATTTTGTCTTGCAGCGTGCAGATCAATCAGAGACGCAACTTGCGCAGCCAAGCAAGTTCTTTAAAGGACGTTAAATGTCGACTTTTGATTTTAGAGACTTAACGCCTGAACGTATTTTAGACGCGGTAGAAAGCATTGGCGTTTACCCTATATCGGGGCTTTTAGCGCTCAACAGCTATGAAAACCGCGTTTATCAGTTTATTGCGGAAAATAACAAACGTTATGTAGTGAAGTTTTATCGTCCAGAGCGTTGGAGCTCATTGCAAATCCAAGAAGAGCATGATTTTAGTTATGAACTGGTTGACGATGAAGTGCCTGTTGTCGCGCCAATAAAGCGCGACAATACTAGTTTATTTGAATACCAAGGTTACCGTTTTGCGCTGTTTCCGAGCGTAGGTGGTAGAACGTTTGAAGCAGATAATTACGATCACCTGGAAGTTTTAGGTCGTTTTATCGGTCGTTTACATAATGTGGCTAAAACTAAACAGTTTGCCGTTAGGCCAACAATTAGTTGCCAAGAGTTTTTGCACGACGCCAAACGTTCTCTAATAGATAGTAATTTAATATCGCCAAGTTTAGAAACGCCATTTATGACTGTTTTGCAACAGGTTATCACGTTAACTGAAGAGAAATATTCGCCAATTAACGAGATCCGCTTGCATGGTGATTGCCATATTGGCAATATTCTGTGGACAGGTAATGAACTGACTTTCGTTGATTTAGATGACGCTCGTCAGGGGCCAGCAGTTCAAGACTTATGGATGATGTTAAGCGGTGATGAAAGTGAACAACGCATGCAAATGGATACATTGTTGTGTGCATATGACGAATTCTCATCACTGGATTTACAAGAACTGAGGCTGATCGAACCTTTGCGCGCCTTACGTATGATTAATTATATGGGCTGGCTTGCAAAACGTTGGAGTGATTTAGCATTTCAACGGAACTTTTCGTGGTTTGCATCAGACAAATACTGGGAACAACAAATATTAAGTTTAAAGGAGCAATTGGCTGCGTTGCACGAAGCACCGTTAAAGCTTTTGCCATAAGAGAACCCTATGACTAAGAAGTTATTTTTAATTGTTGCATTAATTTTTCCATTAGCACTATTTGCTAAGGAGTTTACGTTTGAAGAGGGGAAACACTTTTCTCGTATTAAAACTGAAAAATCTGAAAAACCACAAGTAACCGAGTTTTTCTCATACTACTGCCCGCATTGCTACAATTTTGAAATGATCGCCCAGCGATTAAATAAAGAGCTACCAGCAGGTACTTTTGTTAAAAGTCATGTAAACTTTTTAAACGGCATTGACCCAAAAACTCAATCGTTGCTTTCTGTTGGTTACTTAGTTGCAAAACAAGCAGGTAAAGCGAGCGAAGCGAGCGACGCTATCTTTTCATTTATTCATCGCAATCGCGGCAGCTTCGCAACTATCGGTGATGTGCGTCGCTTATTTGTACTAAACGATATTGTAACAGAAGAAAAATTTGACCAGCTAGCTGGAAGCATGGCAATTGCTGCGCAAGAACAGTACATGGTTGAACAGCAAAAGCGTTTTTCAGAACTGCGTGCGTTGACTGGCGTACCAACATTTATTGTTAACGATATTTACCGTATCGAATTAACCAGTATTAAATCATACGATGAGCTAAAAGCGCTCGTTGATTATCTATTAGAAAAATAACGGAGTAATAATGAAAGCATTTTTTAAAGCTGCTCTTTTAGCTTTAGCACTGCCTGTTGTGGCAATTGCCAACCAGTTTGAAGAAGGCGTGCACTATGAAGTGATCTCAGATCGCGCAACTAAAAAGCCGGAAGTAACTGAGTTTTTCTCATTCTACTGCCCAGCATGTAACAACATGGAAAACGTGATTTACGACATTAAACCTTTACTAAAAGACGGCGTGGCATTTAAAAAAGCGCACGTTAACTTTATGGGCGGTCGTTCAAAAGAAAATCAAGAAATGTTGTCACAAGCGTTAGCAACAGCCGAAGCGCTGCCGCAAAAAGACCAAGTGATTGCAGGTATTTTTAACCATATTCACGGTGAGCGTAAAAGCTTTAATGAAGTTGCAGACGTAAAAGATGTATTTGTAGCTAAAGGTGTTGAGGCTGCAACATTCGATAAATATTACAAGAGCTTCGGCGTACGCACTAAAGCGAAGAAAATGAGCAAAGAACAAGAGTTCTTTAAGAGCAAAGGCGCATTAGGCTCAGTACCAACCTTTATCGTTAATGGTAAGTACAAAGTTAACTTTGGCCGTAAGTCAGGCATTTCAAGTGCTGAAGATATGGCGAATCTAATTAATTACCTTGCTCAAAAATAATTTAAGCAATTAGTAAAAAAGCGCTGTTTAGGCGCTTTTTTTGTGTTTAAATTTTGCTTTATCTCAGGGATGGTTGCATAAACCATAATTTTCACTCAGTAATTTAAGCTTAAATAAGATTACGAGTAAGCATTGTTTTAAGTTGCGGTTGAGATTAATTCGCTCAATTTGCTGACGTCGCGCAACTGGTAAATTAATTTATTTATGCTTGACTTAAATTACGCATTTAAATGGTTTTTATCATGGAATTAAAAGAACAAACCGTATACATATTTGACAGTAGTGAAGAGCAGCGAGCTACTACACAAAAGTGTATAGAATACTTATGGGCTGGCAGAATTTTCACGACTGGTAATCTCGCTAGTTTACAAAGTGAAGTAGTACAGGGCACCAGTGACGACACTTTAGTTATCGCGGTCAGCGCGTTTACTGATGTTGATATGTCGAGCTGGTTGCTTGGCACAGGTTTTAAAGGCCGTTTAGTCTTACTACTAAATGATGAAGATGCGGTGCCATTATTTTTACCTTGTGAACTCGTCGCACAAATTAATAAACCGGTAAAATTAAGCGATTTTAACCAAGTGTTTAGTCAGCGTTCGGTGACTGAGAAAATCATCGATAAAGACAAACTGGCTTCACTTCTCTCACGACGAGATTGTATTAATCTCGATTTTCAACCGGAATTTCGCAGCCAAAACGAAAAACTATCTGGGTTTGAATGCCTTGTGCGTTTTCAAGAAAACGGGATTAAACTCAGTACTCGCGAAGTGATGAACGCTATCGAGAATCATCAGATGATCGCGACCTTTAGCGAAGTATTCTTTAAGCGCATTGCCGAAGTATTACCCGCATTTAGCAGCGTACGTCTTTCGATTAATCTATCGCTTATCGATCTTGAACAGTATGACTTACTCAAAGTGATGACCCAGCACCTAGATATCGCGGGAATTAATCCTGAACAAATCGTTTTTGAGTTTCCGTTGGACGCATTCTATAGCTCAAATGCTAAGGTCATTGAATTATTAACTGGGCTTAAAGAACTGGGTTTTAGTTTAGCGATTGATGGTGATGATGATGTGCTTAGTAATATTGAAAAGTTGCCATTAGTGATTGATGAAGTAAAAGTACCGGTTGCGCAACTTCAGCATTTAGATAAGCAGCAAATGGATAAGGTATCGCAAGCCTATCACTACCATTCAATTAATTACATATTTGCGCGCATTGAAAATTACCAGCAGCAGAAGCTAGTGCAAAACAATTTCTCATGTAGTTTTATGCAAGGATATTATTTAGCACCGCCGATCCCTGTGAACCAAGTTTTTGAGATGTTAAAAAATAATCGTATTTAATTTGCTCATTTTTAATTTTATTTTTTATGCATAACACTTAACACGATTAACTAATATTTTTCTAAAACCGTCAAATGTGAAAATATATTTCAACAATTGTTGGTTTCTGGTATTTAAATTCCTGTTAGGGCGCTTTTAATACCTGCTTTTTGAATTTTTTATGCTTGTTTTGTTCTTTTGCTAATGGTTAAATTGCCTTAGTTAATGATGGAAACTAAATAAAAATGTCAAACAACACGATTAGCCTACTTCTAAACAACCTCTTACTGCGTAATTGCAGAAGCGGGGCTTAGTGTATTTGACTGAAAAGTTTGCAAAAACCCCGCTAAATGCGGGGTTTTTTTATATTAGGGCAAAGGTGCAGGTATGAGCGATAAAATTTGGATATTTGATACAACGTTACGCGATGGTGAGCAAGCATTAAAAGCAAGCCTTACAGAGGATGATAAGCTTCAGCTGGCTCATGCAATTAGCCGACTAAACGTTGATGTTATGGAAGTCGGTTTTCCGGTTTCTAGTCCAGCTGATTTTAGAGCAGTAGAGCGCATCGCCAGTGAAGTTAAAGGACCATCAATTTGTGGTTTGGCGCGTGCCGTTGAAAAAGACATTGAAGCATGCGGTTTAGCATTAAGACCAGCTGAAAAAAGTCGTATTCATACCTTTATCGCAACCAGTCCATTACATCTTGAACATAAGCTACGCATGAGTCTTGATGACGCAACAGCAATGGCAGTGCGTTCGATTAAGCAAGCGCGAAACTACACTGATGATGTAGAGTTTTCTTGTGAAGATGCGGGGCGTACGCCGCATAGCGATTTATGCCGTATTGTTGAAGCTGCGATTAATGCAGGGGCGTCAACTATTAACCTGCCTGATACTGTTGGCTATGTAACGCCTGATGAATATGCCGCAATGATCACACATTTAATGAATAACGTGCCAAATATCGATAAAGCACGTTTAAGTGTGCATTGTCACAATGACTTAGGTTTAGCCGTTGCTAACTCAATTGCGGCAGTGCAAGCAGGCGCACGTCAAATCGAGTGTACGGTTAATGGTATAGGTGAACGCGCGGGTAACTGCTCACTTGAAGAAGTGTCGATGATCTTAAAAATGCGTGAAGATCACCTTAAATTACATACCGATATTGTCAGCGAAGAAATTTATCGCGCATCACGACAAGTCAGTCAAATTTGCAATATGCCTGTGCAACCAAATAAAGCCATTGTTGGTGAAAATGCGTTTGCTCACAGTTCGGGCATTCACCAAGACGGCG
Source organism: Pseudoalteromonas sp. P1-9 (assembly GCF_001399975.1). Taxonomy (GTDB): domain Bacteria; phylum Pseudomonadota; class Gammaproteobacteria; order Enterobacterales; family Alteromonadaceae; genus Pseudoalteromonas. The sequence goes on along the minus strand of NZ_LKBD01000006.1, from coordinate 156,703 downwards.
TACTAAAGGCGCAAAACACTTACGAAATTATGGCGCCAGAAACAGTCGGTGTGCCAAACAACCAGTTAAATATGACTTCGCGTTCAGGTCGTCATGTTATTCAGCATCGTTTAAGCGAATTAGGGTATCAAGCTGAAGATTACGATATGGATGCGTTGTACAAAAGCTTCTTAGCGTTAGCCGATCAGAAAGGCACGGTTTATGACTATGACCTTGAAGCGATGATTTATTTTAATAATCAATCGGATGAAAGCGATTTCTATCAATTGTCATTTGTTCATTCAACATCAAATTCTCAGTCAATTGCTAGCAGTAGTATTGGCATGACCATTGGCGGTAAAGAAGTAACTGAAGCTGCTACGGGTAATGGTCCGGTTGAAGCATCATTCAAAGCTATTAAACGTATGACTAATATGGATGTTGAAATAATTGAATATAATTTAGACGCAACAGGGCAAGGCGAAGGGTCGCTTGGTCAGGTTGATATTATTGCTAAGTTTGACGGTCGTCAGTATCACGGCGCAGGTTTAGCAGCAGATATAGTAGAAGCGTCGGTACGCGCTTTGGTTCGAGTTCACAATTTAATTTATCGGGCGCAGCAAGTGTCTGATCTAAAACTACAAAGGAAAGCAGTATGAGCAGCCAGTCAAATTACGACATCGCAGTATTAGCCGGCGACGGTATTGGACCTGAGGTGATGAGCGCCGCAATCGACGTATTAAATGCGGTTAGTGAAAAGTTTAATTTTTCATTGAGCTTAAATCATCACGTAATTGGTGGCGCAGCGATTGATCAATTTGGTAAGGCACTGCCAGATACTACGCTAGCCGCGTGCGAACAAGCCGATGCTATTTTGTTCGGTTCAGTTGGCGGTCCGAAATGGGAAGGCTTACCACCATCAGAGCAGCCTGAGCGTGCGTCGTTATTGCCACTTCGTAAACATTTTGGCTTGTTCTGCAACTTGCGCCCGGCGCAACTATTACCTGCATTGAGTGCTGCATCGCCACTGCGTGCAGATATTAGTTCAAAAGGCTTTGATATTTTATGTGTACGTGAACTTACCGGTGGCATTTATTTTGGCGATAAAGGCCGTAGTGGAGAAGGTGCTGATGAATACGCATTCGATACGCAAAGGTATTCACGTAAAGAAATTGAACGCATTGCGCGCTTTGCGTTTGAAGCCGCTAAGTTACGTGCAAACAAAGTTACTTCGGTTGATAAAGCAAATGTGTTGGCATCGAGCGTGTTGTGGCGTGAAGTGGTAACTGAAGTAAGTAAAGATTATCCAGACGTGGCACTTGATTATATTTATATCGATAACGCAACGATGCAGCTTGTAAAAGAACCAAGCCAATTTGATGTATTGCTATGCGATAACTTATTTGGCGATATTTTATCTGACGAATGCGCAATGATCACAGGATCGATGGGGTTATTACCATCGGCAAGCTTAAATCAAACTGGTTTTGGCTTGTATGAACCTGCTGGTGGCTCTGCACCGGATATTGCTGGAAAAGGCATTGCTAACCCAATCGCACAAATTCTAAGTGCGGCCTTAATGCTGCGTTACTCACTTAAGCAAGATGAAGCCGCACGCACGATTGAAAAGGCAGTGGCAGAAGCTGTAGCTGCCGGTGTGGGAACACCAGATATTTTCCCTACTGCGGGTTACACCACGTTAGACGTTGCAAAAGAAATTATTGCGCGTATTTAATTTTAAATTTTAGGCCTGAATTTAACAGGCCTCCGTCACCGATAATAGCAAGGGGAATGACGTGGCTCAGACCTTATACGATAAAATCTGGCAGGCTCACAAAGTTACTGCCATTAATGAAGAAAGTGATTTACTTTACATTGATCGACACTTAGTACATGAAGTTACATCACCACAGGCATTTGCAGGCCTGCGTGAAGCAAACCGTAAAGTACGCTGCCCTGAAAAAACGTTTGCAACAATGGACCATAACGTATCGACAAAAAGTCGCTCATTAGATGCTGCAAGTGAAGTTTCAAAAAACCAATTAATTGCACTAAAGCAAAACTGTGAAGAGTTTGGCATTGTGCTTTACGATCTTAATTCAATTAACCAAGGTATTGTCCATGTAATGGGGCCTGAACAAGGTATTACCTTGCCGGGTACAACCATTGTATGTGGCGATAGCCATACTTCGACCCATGGTGCGTTTGGTGCGTTAGCGCATGGTATTGGTACTTCTGAAGTAGAGCATGTGTTAGCAACACAAACATTACAGCAGAAAAAAGCAAAGAGTTTAAAAATTCAAATTGATGGCAAAATTAACCTTGGTGTTACCGCAAAAGACATTATTTTAGCGGTTATCGGTAAATTAGGTACCGCGGGTGGTACAGGTTATGTTGCAGAGTTTTGCGGTGAAGCAATCAGTGCGCTTTCAATGGAAGCACGCATGACACTTTGTAATATGAGCATTGAAATGGGTGCTAAAGCAGGCTTAATAGCACCGGATCAAGCAACTTACGACTACTTAGAAGGGCGTCCATTTGCACCAAAAGGTGATGATTGGCAGCAAGCAGTTGCGTATTGGCAAACCCTAAAGAGCGATGATGATGCAGTGTTTGATCACACAGTTGTATTGAATGCTGCGGATATTCAGCCACAAGTTACTTGGGGTACAAGTCCAGAGCAAGTGATTGGCATTGACCAATTAATCCCAGACCCAGATGCACAAAGTGACTTGATTAAAGCTGATGCGATTCGTCGTGCGCTGGCTTATATGGACTTAAAGCCGGGCCAAAAGATTTCAGATCTCTCGGTCGACACGGTATTTATTGGCAGTTGCACAAATAGTCGTATTGAAGATTTGCGCGCTGCAGTCTCGCTCGTTAAAGGTAAGCAAGTAGCGGTGGGCGTTGAAGCGTTAGTGGTGCCAGGCTCAGGCTTAGTTAAAAAACAAGCGGAAGACGAAGGTCTTGCCGATATTTTCAAACAAGCAGGCTTTGAATGGCGAGAGCCGGGATGTTCAATGTGCTTAGCTATGAATGATGATCGCTTAGGCGCGGGCAAGCGCTGTGCGTCGACATCTAACCGTAATTTTGAAGGTCGCCAAGGCCGCGGTGGTCGTACTCACTTAGTGAGCCCAGCAATGGCAGCAGCGGCGGCTATTCATGGTCGATTTGTTGATATTCGAGGAGATATCTAATGAGTAATTATCGCACTGGTTTAATGGCACCACTCGATAAAAATAATGTCGACACAGACCAAATTATCCCAAAGCAGTTTTTAACATCAACAAGTCGTGATGGCTTTGATAAGGCGCTTTTTTACGATTGGCGTTATTTAGATAATGGCGATGCGAACCCTGAATTCATTTTAAATGAAGCGCGATATCAAGGCGCTAGCGTGTTGTTAACACGCGATAATTTTGGTTGTGGTTCATCGCGTGAGCACGCGCCATGGGCATTAAAGCAGTATGGTTTTACGGTAATCTTAGCTCAGAGCTTTGCCGATATCTTCTTTAATAACTGTGCGAATAATCAAATGCTTGCTATCGCATTACCGAGCGAAACACTTGATCATCTATTTCAGGTAACAGAGCAGGTTGCTCAAGTAAATGTTGAAATTGATTTGCAAAATCAAGTTATTAAAAGCAATCACTTTGCTGATATTAAGTTTGATATTCGTCCCGACATTAAACAGCGCCTGTTATCAGGGCTAGATTTTATTGGTGTAACAGAAACACTAAACGATAAGATTGATGCCTTTGAACAACAACTTACAAGCCAAAGGGCTTGGCAATAACTGCCAGATGAAATTAGAATGAAAAAGGCTGTGTTTACAGCCTTTTTTTATACAGGAAAATAATTATGTTTGGCGAAACGAACTTACAACTACTGATAAAAAATATGCGACCGCTGTTACAGCCGCAAAGCTATGTATTTGTATCTGTATCAAATGTTGACGCGTTTGATATGGGTAAGGTATTTGCGCGCATCAACGAGCCAGAAGGGGCGACGTTGATTCTCACCAAACAACAAGCCGTTGAATGGCAGTTAGAATATGTTTCAGAGTTTTCGTTAATAACCCTGCAAATTCACTCAAGCCTTGATGCGGTAGGATTAACGGCAGCATTTTCAAGTGCGTTAGCAAAGCATGGGATTAGCACAAATGTGATTGCAGGCTTTTATCACGACCATATTTTAGTTGCCAAGCAAGATGCAAACAAAGCTATCGATGTGCTTGAAACATTAGCGCAGCAAGCAGGTTAATTATGGATTCGTTATTCCACTGGATTGATTTATTTGGTGTTGCCGTGTTTGCGATCTCTGGTGCACTTGTCGCTTATAAAAAGAAACTAGATGGCTTTGGCGTAGTGGTTTTAGCATCTGCGACTGCAATAGGCGGTGGTACAACGCGCGATGTGATTTTAGATGTGCCGGTTTTTTGGTTAAAAGATCCTACGTATTTGATTTCGATTTTTATCGCTAGCGCCATCACCATTGTATGGCTTAATCGTCAACGCGGATTTCCACAGGTATTGCTTGAAATAGCAGATGCATTAGGGTTGGCATTTTTTGTGGTGATGGGGGTGCAAAAAGCCTTAAGTTTAGGTATGCCAGACTTAACCGCAATTGTAATGGGCACAATTACCGGCTGTTTTGGCGGCATGATCCGTGATGTACTGGCGCGTACCACACCTATGGTTTTAAAAAGTGAGTTGTACGCAACTACCTGTATTTTCGGTGGTATTTTGTATACTCAAAGTTTGAATTTAGGCGTACCAACCAATCTTGCCATGTTGGTGGGAATGCTAGGTACATTAAGCTTACGTATGGGCGCAATAAAGTGGGGCTGGAGCCTACACGTGTTCAAATACAATAAAGAAAAGTAAGCAGCTGAGCGCTAAATATACGCTACACTAAAAGAAAGAAATAAATTAAGGACAATGGAATGTCTTTTGCCTGTGTTTATTCTCGTGCACAAGTCGCGATGGATGCCCCGCTTGTTACCATAGAAATACATATCACCAGTGGCCTACCTAAATTTACCATAGTCGGTTTGCCTGAGGCATCAGTTAAAGAAGCTAAAGATCGTGTGCGCAGCGCAATTATCAACAGCCAATTTAAGTTTCCGCAAGAACGCATTACTGTAAATTTAGCGCCTGCCGACTTACCGAAGGAAGGTGGCCGTTTCGATTTAGCCATTGCAGTTGGTATTTTGTTGGCTTCTAATCAATTGGGTCAGCTCGATTTGCGACAACTTGAATTTTTTGGCGAACTTTCTTTAAGTGGGGAAATTCGTCCTGTGCTGGGACTGCTATCGTCGTTAATTGCTAACGTTAACAGCGAGAAAACGGTTTATATTTCAGCGTTCAATGCCTGTGAAGCTGCGTTGGTAACAAACTGTAATACCAAGCATGCCAGTAGTTTAAATCAGGTTTGCCAAGACTTAACGGGCCAGCAAGCGATTGAATTTACTTTAAACAGCCCACAAGCTGAAGCGTTAACTTCACGCTACACAATTGATATGGCAGAAGTAAAAGGTCAAGCTCAAGCTAAACGCGCACTGGAAATAGCCGCAGCAGGAAAACACAATGTAATGTTTCTTGGCCCGCCTGGCACAGGAAAATCCATGTTGGCAGCACGAATGGCGACCATTATGCCGCCACTTACTGAATCTGAAGCGCTTGAAACCGCAACTGTCTATTCAATTATAGGTAAAACCATCAACAACAGCGAGTGGCAAGTAAGACCGTTTCGCGCGCCCCATCATACTTGCTCTGCGGTTGCTTTAGTTGGCGGCTCTTCAAACCCTAAACCAGGTGAAATTAGTCTCGCGCATAATGGCGTGTTATTTTTGGATGAACTTACTGAGTTTGAACGAAAAGTATTAGACAGTTTGCGCGAACCATTAGAAACACGAAAGGTCACGATATCGCGCGCTGCAAGGCAGTCAGAGTTTCCGGCTAACTTTCAGCTTATTTGTGCGCTAAACCCCAGCCCGACAGGGTGTCATCGTGATAATCGCGCCTCGCCAGAACAAATTTTAAAATATTTAAGTCGTGTATCAGGACCATTTCTGGATCGAATCGATTTGCAAGTAGAATTACCTAAACTAAAAACCCACGAATTACAGTCAACACAGCAAGGCGAAAGCTCTGAGGTTATTCGTAATCGAGTGGTTGCAGCGCAGCAGCGGCAATACCAAAGGCAGGGCAAGTTAAATGCATTGCTGAGTAATAACGAACTTGACCAAGTCGTTACCCTCGATAATGAAAGTTTGGCGTTTATGGCACTGGTTACTGATAAGCTCGATTTATCACCGCGCTCGTATCATCGTGTGCTAAAAGTGGCGCGCACCATTGCTGATTTAGCCGCTGAAAAAACAGTTGCGCTAAATCATATTAAAGAGGCGATTAGTTACCGCGCGTTTGAACGGCTATTAAATACGCTTACACGTGTATAAATACTGCAGCTTGGGCGTTTCCTCAGTTGCACCACTATTAACCAGCTGTTAACATGAAGTTTGGTGCAATTGACAGGAGTTGAAATGAAAAAGTTAGCGAGTGTAATAGCCGGCATTTTATTGGTGGGTCAAAGCTTTTCAGCAAGCGCAAATGCTGATCGTGCGATGGATCTCTATCTCAATCAAGACTACGCGCAAGCCTTTAAACTTTTTCAAAAAACAGCTCATCTCGGTCATGGTAAAAGCCAATTTAATTTGGGTGTTCAATACTTACGCGGGCAAGGTGTACCGCAAGACCCAGTTTTAGCATACGCTTACTTAGCAGTGGCGATTGAAAATGGCTTTCTAACCGCAAGACAAGCTTTAAAAACAGTTGAACGCCGTTTAACCCCAGCACAAACCAAAGCAGCAAAAGCGAAAGCAGATGAATTAATCGGTTTTTATGGTAAAGCTGGTAGCAAGAATATTCGCTATGCATTGCCATTTGGCCGTGCGTATAACCCGCCACCTAAACGCACTGAAAACCCAGAAGCCAAGTACCCAGGTAGTTTGTTTAAAGAGGGTATTCCAGGTATGGCACGATATCTATTTGATATCGACCGCAATGGTATTGTACGAGATATGCAGTTGTTACAAAGCTATCCTACCGATGAATTTGCGCAGAGCGTTCGTGAAAAACTTGAAAATTCACGTTACCAAATCTTAAAAGTAGGCGGTACGTTACGAAAGTTTAGCCAAGCGCAGTTTAGCGGCATGTTTAAACGCACAGATATTCCAGAAGAAACGCGTAAAAAACTAGCGAGCAAACACAAACAATTACTTGCTAAAGCAAAGCGTGGCAACAGCAAAGCCCAAGCAGAATTAGCTGATATGTTAGAGCTAATGAGTGACGACAATATGCTAAAGGTAGCTTATTTACCAGACGACACGGTTTCAAGTTCACAAGGTGAGGCGAACTTACTCGCAAGCAATGCTGATAACTTTTCAAATAATATTCAGCTCGAAGAAGATTTTTATAACTTTGCATACTTAGTATGGTTAGATAAGCAAGGTAACACGCTTCGCTTTGAGGCAACCGGTGATTATAAAGCACCGAAAGAGCTCGATGAACTAGCAGTTAAAACTATGAATAACTGGCAAGTATTGGTCAGCGGCGATGAACAAGCCGAATATGGTCCATTTTTAGCTGAGTTTTTCTATAACAATGAAGCGCGAAATAGTACTTACTCAAACTACCTTAATCGTCAAAACGTAAAATTGAAAAAGATTATTGCCAAACCGCGTGAAGAGATGCCGAGTTACTGGCGTTTAAAAGCAGCACAAGGTGGTGATTTTGCATCACTTATGTTGTTAGGTTCGGGCTGCAACTTACGTATTTTAGGTACTGCCGCTGATCTTGGCCATACGCCAGCGCAAACCTTGGCTGCAAAATGCGTTTTACAAAAAACGAACGCAAATAAAGACCAGCTTAATCAAGCGAAAGAGTGGCTAACAGCGGCTTCGGAACAGGGCGATTATATTGCAATGCGTGAACTTGCCGGCGTTTATGCGCGCGACTCACATAATCAAGGTGAACTAAATTACGCGATTGAATTAACTAAAAAAGTGGTTGATGAGAAAGATGATCCATGGGCATATGAATATATGGCTGCGGCGTATGCTAAATTAGGTCAATTTGAAGAAGCCATTGATATGCAAGAAAAAGCAGTTGAAGAAGCATGGGACAAAGATTACTTTGTTGATGCAGCAAAAGCGCGCTTAGCAGCTTACGAAAATTCAAAGCTAGGTACGTGGTAAAACGTAATATTTATCAAATAAAAAAGGCCGCAAATGCGGCCTTTCTAAATACTGCGAGTTAGTTAACCTAGGGCAATCATATAGCCTTTACCACGTACTGTAACAATACGCTTTTGTTCTTTTTCATCGCCTAATTTCTTACGTAAGCGACCAACTAATACATCTACGGTTCTGTCTGATGGGCTCCAGTCAGATTGACCGATTTCTTCCGATAGCTTTTCACGGCTAGTTGGTTTACCAGCATTACCGATTAATGAAATCAGTACTTTATGTTCTGCTTCAGTTAAGCGTATTTCGTCGCCACTGGCAATGATAAGCGTGCGATGTTCTGGGTGCACTTTGATATCTGAATATTCAATGTATTCGTCATTGGTTTGAAACAAGTTAAGACGCTTAGCAAGCGCTTTTAATCTTAGCTCTAGCTCAAGTAAATCAACTGGCTTACAAATGTAGTCATCTACACCTTGTGCTAACCCTAAAATGCGATCTTCTTGCGAATCGCGGCTTGAAAGTACGACCACACCGATATCGGAAACTAGATTTATCTCTTTAGCGAGCACTAGGCCGTCTACCTGCGGCAGTACAATATCAACAATCGCTAGTTTGATTTCGTGGTTTGAACGAATGATTTCAGCTGCATTTGCACCGGTTTCGTCTACCACAAAACTAAAATCACTATTGCTAAAATGTGATTGAATGCGCCTTACTAGCAAGGAGTCATCTTCAACTAGAAGTACTTGTATTGTCATAATGCTCGTTAATGTGTTTTTCTGCCCGAAGCAATATTATCACCAATTTTTCACTGAATGAAAAATAGAAATGTTATGTCACAAAATGCTTGTGTACAGAAATAATAACGGCCCATTGTGGGCCGTTATTATTTACTAATACTTAAATCTTATTTTTGTGTATATAAGTCGTTCCACCATTGTGGTTGTTCTTTTAGATGTTTGTCGAAATACGCAAGCATGGTATTCCACCAATGGAAGCGTTTATCACGCGCAAAAATTTGGTGGTCTGCGCCTTTATATTCAACTAATTCAACATCTTGACCTAGTAGCTTTAAGGCTGTGTACATAGTGTGGCTTTCGCCCACAGGTACATTGGTATCAGCATCACCATGAATAAGTAATAACGGTGTTTTTACTTTATCAGCGTTAAATACAGGGCTGTGCTCTGAATAAAGCTTAGCGTTATTCCAAGGAAAGCTGTTTTTAGAGGCTTCACCCGAATATAAATAACCCCACCAACCTTGGCCCCAGTAAGAGGTAATATTTGAAATACCTGCATGGGAAATAGACGCGCTAAACATATCTGTTTTGGTTGCCAGCAACATAGTCATAAAGCCACCGTACGATGCACCTAAATTACCTACTTTAGTTTTATCAACAAAGCTGTATTTATTTAAGAATGCATTTGTGCCTTTAATAATGTCATTTGCTGTGTATTCACCCCATGCATTTACGTGTTTAGCTGAGAAATCTTGGCCAAAGCCAGTTGCACCTGTAGGTTGTAATACGTAAACCACATAGCCATTTTCTGCCCATAAATTAAATGGGTAGCGGCCGGTAAATGCGCGATTTACAGGTGAAGTACCGCCATAGTAGTAAACTAACGCAGGGTATTGCTTTTGTTTATCAAGGTTACTAGGTAGATAAACGCGCCCTTTAATTTCAGTGCCTTGATCGTTAGTGAAATTAAATTCTTCCAAACTTGGCAATTGGGTATTAGCGTAGAATGCTTTTTTGCTATTAAATAAGGTCTTTGACTTAGTATTAGAGAGTTTAGTTTTTAATTGCACTTGTTGTGGCAATTGTGCGCCAGTTCCAGCGAAAACAAGGGTAGGTGACTTTTCGTTAGAAACACTAAAGCGCTCAATTACGTCAAGATTCGTTTTTACTTTATTAAAGCGTTTTTTACTTTCATCAAATACATATAGCTGGCGTTTGTCTTCTTCACCAACATTTAAAATCACATCATCATTTTTCAATACGGCAAATTGACCAATACTAGGATCAAATGTTTTTGATAACGCAGTGATGTTTTTACCATCAAAGCTTACAGAATACAGTTGCGTGTCGTAATTGTTACTAAGCTGAGAGTCAGCAACCGTTTTACCTGCTTTTTCACCGAATTCAGGGCCAGCGGTAATGTATAAACCATCACTAGAATACTGCGCACTATTAAAAGTACGGTACTTGCCAATTGTAGTTTGGCTATTGTCTTTTAAGTTGTATTCCAGCAGTTCTGTTAGCATATGTGGCGGTGCAGCATAATCAGAAATAGAACGGCTTAATAACAGCGTTCCGCGTTTGCTATCAAAATCTTGTAAGCTAACACTAAATTCAGCTGGGCTAACTTGGCGCATTAAGCCTGAATTTACATCGTATAAGTAAACACTGGTTTTATTGCGCGCATACGACCAGCGATCTTCTAAACCATTATAGTACTTAGTAAGCGATGTGGACTTTTCAGGGCGCTTTACCCAAGTAAAAATAAGCGTGTCGTTATCATAAAAATCAACATTGCTGATGCCAAATAGATCTTCACTTAATGCGCTGGTGGTTAGCGTTTTAAGGTTTAGTTTATATAGCACTTTATTGCTTGTATATACAAGATGGATGTTATCGTCTGACCAAGCAAAATTGCTGGCGTTAGCTGGTAATGAGTAAACAATCTCGTTGTCTTTTACCGACTTGACAACAGTTTCTTTAATAGCCTTATTTGCATTTTTATCGTTATAGCTGCGCGTTTGCCAAATTAAGTGCTTACCGTTCGGTGAAATGCTTACGTTACTAACGGTTTTGCTATCAAATAGTTGTTTTGCGCTTAGCGTGTTTGGCGCATCACTGGAAACACTGATTTTGCTCTCTTCAATTTCGCTGGTTAAATTTACAGCTACCTTGCCCCAATCTTCAACACTTTCAGTAATAATGATTACTTGGTGTTGTCCGGTTGTTAGCGGTAGTTTATAAGCGTCGCCTTTTTTAGAGAGCAACTCGCCATTAAGGTAAAAACTTGCTTCTTTAACACCATCTAACTTAAGTGTTGCAGGTGTAAAGCGTGTTGTTGTTAATGTGAACTTAAGTGCTTGTAAGCCAGGTTCAGTTAATGCATTTACTTTGCTTAAGTTTTGCCATTTTAGTGTATTACCAAAAAACGAAACTGACTTTTGGTCGGCTGTTAAGCTTTGCTTTAGGTTGGTTAAAATGGCGTTTTTACGGTTTGTTTCAAATGGCTTGAGTGCGTTTTGCGGCGCAATTGGGCCTAAGTAATTAATCTTGCTTGCATCAATTACTTCAGCATGCGCGACAGGAGAAATAAAATAAGCGCCGAGCATTGCTGCTAAAAATGATTTTTTCATTGTGAGTCCTTATGAAAATGCGTGACAAAATCATAGCGAAAAAAAGTATGAATGTATGCTTGAACTCGTTGAGTTGCAGCCCAATTATGGTGAACAACGAAAACGATTGTTAATCGATTTTGTAACGGGCTTTAATTGTGATGGTTTATCGCTGTTTATAAATTAATACAATTAAAATACGGTTGTTATACGCAGCACTGGTTTAATTGGGTAAACTAGTGACTGAAATTATTATTCGCCATGATTCGAGAGGTTACTGTGGCTTTGTTAATTACCTATATGCTGTTAGCTATAGGCATTTCGTTTGTATGTTCAATAATGGAAGCGGTATTACTAAGTATTACCCCAAGCTATGTCGCCAGTTTAAAAAAGCAAAAACCAAAATTGGCTGCGCGCATTAACTCATTAAAAGAAAAAGTAGATCAGCCGTTAGCGGCGATTCTTACTTTAAATACGGTTGCACACACAGCCGGTGCTGCAGGTGTTGGTGCACAAGCTGCTGCGGTATTTGGTGATGCGGCAATTGGTATTGCTTCTGCGGTAATGACACTACTGGTGTTAGTGTTGTCTGAAATTATTCCTAAAACATTAGGTGCAAACTATTGGCGTCAGCTTACGCCAATTGTATCGTCGTCACTTGTAGTAATGGTTCGCTTATTAAAGCCGTTTATTTGGCTTTCAGACATAATTACCAAAATGCTCGGCAGCAAGCAAAGTGAAAGCCACTATATCCGTGCTGAAATTGAAGCGATGGCAGAAATGGGTAGCGAAGCTGGGGCACTTCATCAAGAAGAAAGCGAGCTTATTCGCAGCCTGTTAAAATTCCGCCATTTAAAGTTGGATACTTTATTAACTCCGCGCACAGTATTGTTTAAAGTACACAAAGACTTAACGGTAGATGATTATCTTAAACAACACGGTAGCGTGGCGTTTTCACGCGTACTCGTGTTTGACCAAGATTCTGACGACATCATTGGTTTTGTACACAAAAATGACATCATGCTGGCGTATCATCGTTTAGGTGAAGACTACAAAATTGCCAAGCTAGTTAAGCCAATTTATACCGTGCCTGAAACCCTGCACGTTCACACCTTATTGCAAACACTGTTAGAAAAACGCATTCATATCAGCCTAATCGTAGATGAATACGGTGATGTACAAGGTATTGTTACGTTAGAAGACATGATTGAAAGCCTAATGGGTATGGAAATTGTGGATGAACGCGACCAAACCTTTAATATGCAGACCATGGCTAAGGAAAAGTGGCAGCAACGCGTTGATAATCATGAAAACCTGATTAAAAACGATGAGCACGGTGTTGATACTAAAACACCTGAAGTTGACAAAAAGTCGCTCAGTGATGAGTGTAACTAAGCTACAACATTATTTTGTAAACCTCGCTAAGCGCTTAAATGCTTGGCGAGGCATTATGGTGTTATTAGCTTTTATTAGTGGCGCCTTGTTAGGTGCTTCGCTACTACTCGATAACCCACAAATGAATATCTACCAAGTGGGCTTTCTTTTGCTACTTGGCTGGAGTTTGCTCGGTTATTTTTTTATCGCCAGCTTTAGCTTGTATGATGGGCATATTCCCGCCGATGCATCATGGTTCTCACGTGTTAAACATAAATTAGCTAAGTTCTTTATTAGAATTCTTACTCTAATTTTTGTGTTAATGGCCGCTGTTACCCTATATTTAACGCTTCGCTTAATAAGTGTTTTCAGTAGTTGAATTTTAAATTGAATGTAATATTTAATTTTTGCGTTTAAATTGGATTTTTTAATCTAATTAGTCCTGCATTAATGAAATATAAACCACAAAAAACCTGTTAAAACCGTCTAAGATCTCCGCGATTTATAATTCATCATCTGCGAGCGTGTTATGACGAAAGTAAACAACCAGAATCTGCTGCAATTACGTTTTATTGAGCAAGCATTTATCGAGCAGCTTAAGCCTTCTTTTGATAACTTACCGGCAAACCCATATGCCGACGGTGCATTTCGTTTACGCCGTTACTCTGTAATTAAACTTGTTGATGGCAAATTAAGCCTGCAACCAACTAAAGCATTTGTACAAGATGATTCAATTAACCAATTCCAAGGCAACATTGAACGTACTTACGAAAATCTTGAAGAGTCGCTGTTAGCGACTGACGGTATGCAGCATTTAGTTAACCAATTTATCGAAATGTCAGGCATTGCTAGCGATACTGATATCGAAATTCACCAATTCCGTATGTTAGCGATTGATGCAGATACACCACCAGCACCAGAAGGTGTGCACCAAGATGGTTTTGACCATGTTTGTGTTGCAGGTGTGTCGCACAGCAATATTGAAGGTGGTGAGCTACTAGTTTACGAATCACGCGATGCAGAGCCATGTTTCAAAATGGAAATTAAAGACGGCATGTTTGCCATGGTGAATGACCGTCAGGTATGGCACAACGCGACACCAATGAACAAAATCGACAACGATAAAGTAGGCTACCTAGACTGCTTTGTATTAACAGCGTAGGAACTGATAATGCAATTAACTAAAATCCGTAAGCAGTTTCCAGCGTTAATGCAGGAAGTAGCAGGTAAATCACCGGTATTTTTAGATGGCCCTGGTGGCTCACAAGTACCGCAAAGTGTTTTAACTGCCATGTCAGCTTATTTAGGTCGTTATAATTCAAACTTAGGTGGCGCATTTTTCTCAAGTCATCAAACCGTTGACCTAGTAAATAAAGCACGTGAAAGTGCGGCTACATTGTTAAATGCACCAAGCAAAGAGCAAATTGTATTTGGTCCGAATATGACCAGCCTTACCTTTAGCTTTAGCCGTGCGATTAGCCGTGATTGGCAAGTGGGTGACGAAATTATCGTAACCAATGCAGATCACTTCTCAAATGTATCTAGCTGGCAGCAAGCGGCTGACGATAAAGGCGTAAAAGTTCACGCATTAGAAGTAGATACCGCAGACTGTAGCCTTGATTTAGTGCAGTTAAAATCATTACTCAATGAAAACACTAAGCTTGTTGCAGTCACTTACGCATCAAACACCACAGGTACTATCAACGATATTAAAGCGATTGTTGATATGGCACACCAAGTAGGTGCGCTAGTGTATGTAGATGCTGTGCATTATGCACCGCACATGCTGGTGGATGTACAAGCACTTGATTGTGACTTTTTAGCGTGCTCTGCGTATAAATTCTTTGGCCCACACTTAGGCATGGTTTACGGTAAGCGTGAACACCTAGAAGGTTTTACACCATATAAAGTAGAACCAGCGACTGATTTAATTCCAGGTCGTTGGGAAACGGGTACGCAAAGCTTTGAAGCAATGGCAGGTTTTATTCAAGCCGTTGAGTACATCGCAAGTTTAAGCGAGCTCGATGAAAGCGAACCACTGCGCACGCGTTTAGAAGTGGCTTTTGCCAATGCTAAACAGCATGAAGATGAGCTTTCAAAATACTTCCTTGAGCGTATCGCAAAATATAAATCAGTAACCTTATACGGTATTTCTGATCTGTCTCGCTTAGCCGAGCGTACACCTACATTCGCAATTACTATTGAGGGCGTAACGCCACGCCAAGTGTCTGAGCACTTAGGTAAAGAGCATATCTGTGTGTGGGACGGTAACTTCTACGCCAAAGGCTTATGCCAGCAGCTTAACGTGTTAGACAACGGCGGTGTTATTCGTATTGGTTGTATGCACTACAACACACCCGAAGAATTAGAGCGATTTTTTGATGTATTAGAGCCGCTACTTGCATAAGCTCGCAACAATACATAAACGTGAAAAGGGTAACTGAGTTACCCTTTTTTATTGGATAATCGCAGCATCAAAGTAAATAACCCGAATTCGGATTAAATAGATTAGAGCCAACTTGAAGTTAACCAGCTTTAAATACAAAACTCGCAAAGGGCCAGACTATCGTCATGGTGAACAAGTGTCGTTTTTAGATATTAAACACACCTTTGGCATGGGTAACATTCGTGTGGGCAGCTGGGTAACGCGTGAAGAAAGAGATCTTGCCGCTAATTTAGTATTTGATGCGCTGGCTGATTTAGCTTACATATTGGCATTACCGCCACAAGCCATGGGGCTGCGTGGCAACTTAAACCTTGCCTTTGGTAGTGGCGGGCAAAAGGGTGTGCAAGCGCATTATGCGCCCCATTATCGCGAACTGGCGCTGGCTAAAAACGCGGGAGCGGGTGCACTTGCTCATGAGTTTTGGCATGCCTTTGATCATTACATTGCCGATAAAGCCTTTGAAATTAATGATGCGGAAATTTTTCCAAACCGCATTTTATTCGCCAGTGACTGCTGGCTTAAAAACAAAACACACATTGCCCACCCGTTAAATGAGCGCCTAATAAATATTTTTAGCGCCATGCTATTAAGCGACGACGGCCAAGATAAAAACGACTTTGTTGCACGCAGCGTAAAAGCTGATTTAGCCTTATCGAGAAACTACTTTTCATTACCCACCGAAATGATGGCACGGGCTTTTGAAGCCGCAGTAGAGACTTGCCCTGATATTGAAAACAGTTATTTGGTCACGGGCACAACAAACCCCGATGTAATGCCGGTGTTTCCTGACTTAACCCATCGACAAAGAATTTATGAGGCGTTATTAGCGTATTTTAAGCCATTGGGGATGGCGTTGAGTAAGTGATGTACTTTTTATGTAGCTTTTAATCTTGGCTGCTGGATTATTCGATACTTGGTTTGTCGCGCTGGCGACGGCAGCCTTTGTAGGAATTAGCTTTGCCTCCCTGCAATTATCTTGCGCCATCCATGGCGCACTCGTTCATTCTTTTTAAAACGGCCAAAAAGAACGAACCAAGAAAAAGCCGCCCCAAAATCAAACTAATCTTCAAACGTGTTTTTAAATGTGAACATAAACGCCATCAAGCAACATCCATGTCGCTGCATGGCTTGCTCGACCGCTTCGCTCCCTGTCTCGCATTATTCATTTAAAAAATCGTTTTCAGGTTTGATTTAAGGGGTGATGAAAGACTGACAAAAATATATGGAATATTTTTGAACAGCGTCGCTGGTCCGAAGGATGAAAGGCAGGAAGCTTGAAATCACCAAAGCTTAGCAGCTTGAGGAAGTGAGGTCATGGATGACCGATGGAACCACGCTTCAAGGATGAATTATTAATTAAGGAAATAGTTTGTGGAAGTTTTAAGTTTGTTGGCCTTCTTGGTTGTTTACAATCTTCGCATTTAAGTTACTTGGTAGTTGGTTTGTCGCGCTGGTGACGGCAGCCTTTATAGGAATTAGCTTTGCTTCCCTGCATTTATCTTGCGCCATCCATGGCGCACTCGTTCATTCTTTTTAAAACGGCCAAAAAGAACGAACCAAGAAAAGCCGCCCCGAAATCAAACTATTCTTTAAACGTATTTTTAAATGTGAACATAAACGCCATCAAGCAACATCCATGTCGCTACATGGCTTGCTCGACCGCTTCGCTCCCTGTCTCGCATTATTCATTTAAAAAATCGTTTTCAGGTTTGATTTAAGGGTTGAGGGCGTGAAGCTAACGATGTATTTCAAAGAAAGGAAATCTTCTTGTTATTTCAACGTCTCTGATCCCGTTGATTCCCAGATTTTCAATATAATCTAATTTGTAGAGTTAAATTTTCAGGGTGTTCACTACAACTTTTATCTTATCTTTCATATACAATAACTTATTGTAAATTTGTCAATATTTACTTTGATTTACTGAAAACAAAACAAAACAAAACAAAACAAAACAATGGTATTGTATTTTTCGAACTTAACTAAAAGGAATTAAAATGAAAAAAGTAATCAGTACATTAGCTATTCTTAGTGCGAGCGTTTTAATAACTGCATGTCAATCAAAGTTTAGTGCGGGTGCAATAAAGCAAACGACAATTATTCACCCTGCAGACCTTGCGAACGGTGGTGTTTTCCAAAAGCATGAATCAAAAATCGGAGCTGAATTAGAGGTATGCAATGGCACTCGCGAGTTCTGTTCAAATAATGAGCTTAAACCAGAGTTAGAAAAACTAAGGCTGATAAATGAATCCTCGGGGCCCATATTAAAGTACAATAGAAGTGCGACAATGTCTTTGTATAATCAAGGCTCTTTGAGTGGCTCTGTTTCTGTTGAATTAGAACCTACAGCATCTGGATATAAAATCGCCTCACCACAAAATGTTGCAAATTTTATGGTGCAATCACCAGATTGGACAAAGTTTGAGTTTGTTTTATTTGCTGATGTAACAGGAGGAAGCTCTGGCTCATCCAGTGTTAAAATTTATAGAGGTTATGAGTTACTTTCTAGCTCCGGCATTTATATCAATGTAGATTGTGGAGAAGCTGGCGAGCCACAGTCAGATTGTAGCTTAGTACCAAATTAATTTTAGAAATGAACTCAACTCTTACAAAGTTAATTGTATTAGTATTTGTTCTAAATATTGGCGGGTGCTACGCACCTGCCAATATGTATGAATATATTGAAATTCAATACAAAGAAATACGAATCCCGAATTTAGCAATTATAGCTCAGCTTGAGGATGGTAAGCAGACAAATATGTTTTTTGTTAGCTTTTCAACTGATAAAGATCTCAATCGTCCAATAAAAAGAACGGAGCAACTTGATGCATCTCAGTTTAATAGGCTTGGTACACTTGAAGCAGATAACATTACTTTGACCGTTTTTGCGAAAGATACATTAAAGTGTGCTGATGACGCAAAAGTACTTTTAACAAACGTTTTTAATATTATGGAGTCCGAAGAGCGAAGCTCGGGCTTTAATGTGCATCAGACGCATCACACATTCCTGACTGATGACGAAGTTTTTCTATATATCGATACAATCGGGGATAGTTTAGATGGTTTAAGCAGCAAACCTATTCAGTCATTGCAATACCTAGAATGTGGAAAAAGCTTACTTAGTTCGGTTTTAAAGAAAGTTCAAGGTGTTGTGCATGAAGCCACGCATATAGAAGTGGCTCTAAAGCATAAAGCGATATTGAAAGATACCCCGCTTGATAGATTGACAGATGAGTTTATAGCGGTTAAATCTGAAAAGTGCTTCACCCATTATCCACCAAAGTTTCAACATAAAATCACGTCGGAGGGCATTTCAAATAAACAAGAGCAAAAAGAGTATCTTTTAAACTTAGAAGAATCACTTTTTAACTATGCGAATGACAAGTCGTCGTATCAATCGATGCTTGCTGCCCATATTTTTATTGAATGGCACTATTCTTTACAACAACAGGGAAAAGGATTGCTGGAGTTTTGTGATTTTGACCTGTCTTCCAGCGCATATATAGAAAATCAACGTGAGTTAGTAAAATCCATTATTGATGAATATGAAATACCGCTTCGATAAACCTTTGGGGCCGTATCTTAGATTGTGCATGATGTTGATGACAATCGCCCGTTTCAGATAGTTAGTCATAAAAACTCATGTTTAGAGTCACACTTTCCCCCCTTTAATCAAACCTGAAAAAGGGATTTAAATGAATAATGTGAGACAGGGAGCGAAGCGGTCGAGCAAGCCATGTACAACAGGGATGTTGTTTCATGGCGTTTATGTTCACATTTAAAATTCTTTTGAAGATTAGTTTGATTTAGGGGCACGTTTTTTGGTTCGTTTTTGTCGTGTAACAAAAATGAACAAGAGGACGCCATGGATGGCGTCAGTTATTCAAATGGAAATGTTGAAGTTGCTTTGAACGCTGCAGTTCAAGCTAGAATTAAAAATTAGCGAACCCCAACCCTTTACCCAAAAGATATAGGCTTTCTGCCAGTCTTTTTATCTTTAGTTTTTGCGCTTTTGGCGGCTGGTTTTTTATCCGCTTTTTTCTCTTTTGATGAAGCTTTGTTATTTGTAGGTGTTGTTGCTTTTGGTTCTTCAATCACCTCA
This sequence comes from Pseudoalteromonas sp. P1-9, assembly GCF_001399975.1. GTDB lineage: Bacteria > Pseudomonadota > Gammaproteobacteria > Enterobacterales > Alteromonadaceae > Pseudoalteromonas. Next base: position 137,205 of record NZ_LKBD01000006.1, on the reverse strand, counting down.
GGTACTTGCTGATGCTCAACTGTGTTACCTTCATAACCTTCTTGGTCTTCAAAATAACCCGCTTCTTGCGCATGGTCTTCGCTTCTTTCACCTGAAAATTCGGCAATTTGGAACAGTTGCCCGTCGAACTCTACCGTGTCACCAGCGTATACTTTTTTGCGTTTTTGTAGGCAAATTTCACCATTAAGAGCAACATAGCCGTCGGCAATTAGCATTTTTGCTTGGCCGCCAGACTCAACAAGGTCGAGTAGCTTTAATAAGTTACATAATTCAATCGGTTGCTCTTCAAGTTCTACAACAAAAGCTTGTGACATGGATAAATCTCTTAACTGGTTTCGCTGGCTATTGTATCAAACTTATAGATGCGGTCGAGTTCGCTGATGCCTAAACCTGACTTTTTACGCACTTTGATTTGCACTGGTATACGCTCTTTCATCGCATCGATATGACTTATTACGCCAATAGTTTTACCGCTGGCATGTAGGTTATCGAGCGCATCAAGGGCGATATCTAGGGTTTCTTTATCAAGTGTGCCAAAACCTTCATCTAGAAACAGTGAGTCAATACTCACTTTGTGACTTACCAAATCAGAAAGGGCAAGCGCCAAAGCAAGGCTGACTAAAAAGCTTTCACCGCCAGATAGGGTGTTGGTATCGCGCACTTGCTCTCCTTGCCAAAGGTCGATAATTTGCATTTCTAACGACTGATCTTCTTTGCGTTTTAATAGGTAGCGGCCTGTGAGCTTTTCAAGTTGTCGATTGGCAAGATAAATCAAATTATCAAGCGTTAAGCCTTGGGCAAACTTTCTAAATTTATCGCCTTTTTGCGAGCCAATTAAACCGTGTAAATAATGCCAATCTTGATATTCGCGGTTAAGTAAATCGAGCTCGTGTTTTAAATCTTTTAACTTGTCTTGTCGCGCTGTATTTTCATTAATTTGGTTGCTCAAGAAGCCCAGTTGCTGGTTGGTTTGGCCAAGGGTTTCGTTTAGTTCGTCAAAGGCGTTTTGTAGTTGTTGGCTATTTAGGTTTAGCGTATTAAATTCGTGTGCTTGTTGGGCTTTCAATTCATTTGAAACAGTGTTTATTTGCTCGTTATTAAGTGTAAGCGCAGCATCTAATTGGCGTTTAAGTTCAGCTAATTTATCAAACTCATCAACTGGTAAACGTGCTTGTTGCGCCTCCTCAATGGTCGCATAAGGCGTTTGCTCCAGTAATTGGCTCAGCTTGGTTTGCACTTCATTCAATTGCACATTGGTATCATTAAGTTGATCTTGCTTTTCACTCAGTTGACCATTGAGCTTTGTCAGTGCAGCGTGTAACTGCTGAGCATTTGCTTCGGCTGTTTTTACTTCAGTATGAAGCGCTTCTAAGTGCGCTTGTGATATTTGCTTTTCAGTCGCGGTTGATTTATCTCCAAACAGCTGTTGGCGTGTGTGTGCTTGCTCTGCAACTTTCTGCTGTGTGGTTTCATATTGATTTTTTAATTCACTCAGCTGTTTTGCAATATCCATTTGCTGCTGTGTTAAATGGTTGCGAGCCTGCTGTGCTAGAGCGAGTTGCTGTTGTACTTGTTGGTATTTCTTATGCTGTATTTTAAGTGTATTTAATTGCTGTTTCTGTTCGTTAAACCAGTTGGCTAAATCGGCTTCTTGGCATAAATAACCATTGTTACTGATTGTATATACAAGCTCTGTAAGTTTTGATTTATATAGCTTTTGCTGCTCATTAAAGGTTGTTAATAGCTTTTGCTCTTTGTCAGTTACGTTTTGTAATTGCTCTGTCGTGCTATTAAGTTTTTCGCTCAGCAATTGTATTTGATGGTTTAACTCGCGCTCAGCGTGTTGCGCCTCGGTTAACTGAGTATTTATTGCTTTAACTTGCTCATGGTTTTGTAACGCGGTTGCAAGGTGTTGCTCTGTTTCTGCAATAAGCGTTAGCAAAGCGGTTTCATCACTAATCGCAACATGCTCTATCGCCCAAGTTGTGGCGATTGAATCCAGTTGCTTAGTTTTATTCGCGATTGCAGTATTGAATTGGTCAATTTGCTGGGCGTTGCTGCTAAGTGTTGCGGAAAGTTTAATTATGTTTTGTTGTAAGTCACTTATCTCTTGTTTAAGCGTCGCGATGTGTGTGTTCTCAGTACCTGACGTGTGGCCAACCTCAAAATGACTTAAGTTGTGCTGAGCGCTGCCACACAGCGGGCAAGGGGTATCTTCTTCTAAATCTTGTCGTAGCAGTGCTAATTGGGCTTCGGCATCTTGTAAGCGAAGTGAGGTATCTAAGCTTTGCTGCTGCGCTTTCAATAGTGCATTTTGTGAAGCAAGCTCGGCTTCTAATTCAGGCTGGGTTTTTTGTAACACTTGAATCTGAGCTTTATCCACAAATATTTCGTTTGTGACTTGCTGCCACTGAATTTGCTGCTGTTTTGCAGCGTTGGCTTTATCTAGCACCTGTTTTAGCGAGTTTATTGTGTTTTCACACACATCAATATCACTGTTATCACAAAGTTCACTTAATTGTGTTTGAAACTGAGTAATCTGTAGCTGGTGCTGTTTACGCTTTGCTTGCTCCTTTGCGATACCTGTTTGTTGCTCGCCAATTGCTTGGTTTAAGACGGTTTTGCTTTCGGCTAACTCGGTTAACTGGTTTTGTTGCTGTTGCAAAGATTGCGCGTTTAGTTGTAATTTTGCGTGTTCATCAAGCCACTCTGAAAGCTGATATTCAAATTGCTCTATATCGATGGTTTGATCAAAGCTTGCGGCAAGTTGCTGCTTTTCACTATCAAGCTTGTTTATGCTAATTTCGTTTTTTTGTAATGCTTTAATTAGTTCATTTTCTTGTATATACAAGCTTTCTAGTTGCTGATTTAACTCGCTCAATTTGCTTTTACTATGCGAAAGTTGGTTATCGAGTGGCGTTACTTGATTATCGATAAGGTCAAATAACTCTTTTTGCGCCTGCTTGGCTGTATCGAGTTTAGTGGCTAGTGAGTGAGTTAACTCAACTACCTTTGCTTGTTCGTTTGCGCGCGCGTTTGCTTGTTGTTGATAACTTTCAATACTGGCAATTTGGTTTTGTTTGACGGTGTTTAACGATGCGAGTTTATCTAGATCAATCGCGAGCTTTTGTGCGGGCAGGGCAGTTTCAAGGCGCGTTAGCTCTGGCTGTTTTTCAGCAAGTTCATTTTCAAGCTGCGCTTTTTGCTGTTGCAGTTTCTCTATACGCTGTTGGTTTTGTATAAGCTGGTTATGCCAATCGCGTTTTTCTTGCAGGCTTGTAAGCTCGCTTTTTAAATTAGTTTGTTGTGTTTTTAGCTCGCTAATTTGCTGGTTTATTTCAGTTATGCGCTCTTCTGGTAAGAGTTCAAGTGATTCTGTTTTAGCGTTTAGTACATTTAGCGCATCGCGCGCCTCACCAAAGCGTTGGTGTACTAATTGTGAAATTTGGCCGTAAATTTCGGTACCTGTAAGTTCTTCTAATAATTCGGCGCGGTCGGCTTCTTTAGCTTGTAGAAATGCGGCAAACTGCCCTTGCGATAACATCATGGATTTTGTAAAGCGGGCAAAGTTAAGGCCTGTTAGCGACTCTAGTAGCTGATCTTTCTTTTTAATTTGTGTGGCAATAGGTTTGTTGCTCGCAACTTCTACCAGCTCTACTTCCGCTGGTTGTAAGTTACCGTCGGGCTTATTGCGGGCGCGGCGCATTGACCAAAAGGCACGATACGCACCTTGGTTTACGGCAAATTCAACTTCCGCTAAACAGTAACTGGTGCCACGGGTCATTATTTCATTGCTACTTGCCGTGATTGCACCAAGCCTTGGTGTGCTGTTATAAAGCGCTAAGCAAATGGCATCTAAAATAGTGCTTTTACCGGCGCCAGTTGGCCCTGTGATTGCAAAAATACCACTTTCGGCAAACGGCGCTTTGTTAAAGTCGATTTTCCATTCGCCTTTAAGCGAGTTTAAATTGGCAAAACGCAGCGATATTATTTTCATGACTGTGCTCCTTTTGCCATATTAAGCAAAGATGTAAAGTGCTGGGTTAGGCGCTCTTTACGGGCAAGATCGTCGTCCGTCGTAAACTCTTCAAGCGCTAATCGTTTCTCAAAAACCTCTAAAGGGGTTATTTCAGACAGGTTTTCTTGCTTTTGTTGGCTAAGTTTAGCTATATGTTTACGTGCACGTTTTAGTTGCAATACTTCCACTGGCAGGTCTTTAGTGAGATCTAACACGGTATTTTGCAGGTCGCTAATATAGTCGTCGGTGGTAACTTCAATGCTCAGCCAGGTTGTTTCAGTTTGCTCTGCAAATACGGTTAATGCGTTTTTAATTTCAGCAAGGCTACCTTTTATGGTTTGCATTGCTTGAAAGCGCGGGATTTCAAGTTGGCTTATTTGCGACACATTTTGCCCTTCAAATTCAACTAAGTTGACCGATTTTTCGTGTTTTAATTCATCAAAACTAAGGGCGATTGGCGAGCCGCTGTAAAACACATTACCTTCTTTACCAACCTTTTGAGCGCCATGAATATGACCAAGGGCGATGTAATCTGCGTTTGGCAGTTGATGTGCGTTTATACCTGACAGGTGGCCGATATAAATATCGCGCACTGACTCTGAGCTAGATGCACCTACTGCAGTTAAATGTCCCGTCATAATAATTGGTATATCTTGCGCTGCTTTTAATGTTTGCGAGGCCTTAAAGGTGTTTTCAAAGTGCTCGTAAATGCCTTTGGCAAGGTTGTCTTGTTTTTCTTTTATGCTTTCGTCGGCGCGGCTGGTGATAATGTCTTTACTGCGTAAAAATGGAATGGCACAAACATAACCTAATGTTTTTTCGGCTTTAGTGATTGCGACGAGTTGCTCTGCTACATTTTCACTTGCTTGCGATACCACATGGCAGTTAAGCGCTTTTACTAAGCTTTTAATCTCGTTAAGGGTGGCAACTGAATCGTGATTGCCTGCGGTAACAATCAACTGACAATTTGCTGCTTGCATTGCCAAAATAAGCTCGCTGTAGAGGCTGCGCGCATAACTTGGTGGTGTGCCAGTATCAAAAATATCCCCTGCGATAATCACCGCATCTACTTGCTGCGTTTTAACTTGCTCAGCTAGCCATTTTATTAATAAATGGTGCTCTTTTTGCCGAGATTGATTAAAAAAGCTCTGGCCAAGATGCCAGTCAGATGTGTGAATAATGCGCATAAGAGTTCTTGATAGCAAAAACCTCACTTTATCACTTTTTAATTAAACCCATAAAGGGCAACAAGCTGTATAAAGCATAATTTTTTAACAGCTTCTTTCAACCCATAACATGTTGTTACAGTGCGCTAATTTATCCGTTAGATCTTCGCTTAATGGATGGTTATAATGCGTTTTTTATTTTGCTAACCAGTAAGAGAAATTTAGTATGTTCACGGCCATGCAAAGCCAATTTCAACGAATCGACGACAGTAAAGCGTTTCAAGCCTTTGTTATTTTTGTCATTGTGGTATCAGCCTTGAGTGTTGGTGCGCATACTTACGCCTTGCCTGTGTGGATGGAAAATCTCTTACTGCTGTTAGATAAAGGTATTACAGTATTTTTCGCGGTAGAAATTGCAATTCGTTTTATTGCTTCAAAAGGGCCTAAAGCGTTTTTCTCTAAGGGTTGGAATATTTTTGACACCATAATTGTGATTGGTAGCTTGTTACCGGTAGCGGGTTCAACGGTGTTTATTGCGCGTTTACTGCGTATTTTTCGTGTGTTGCGTTTGGTTTCTATGGTGCCTGAGCTACGTATGCTGGTGAATGCGCTGATTAAAGCGATTCCGCGCATGGGCTACATCGCACTGTTAATGTTTGTAATTTTTTACATTTATGCCGCTGTTGGTAGCATGATGTTCAGTGAAATTAACGCAACCCTTTGGCGCGATGTATCGATTTCAATGCTGACGCTGTTCCGTGTGGCAACTTTTGAAGACTGGACAGATGTAATGTACGAAACCATGGCGGTGCACCCGCTAAGTTGGATTTACTATTTGTCGTTTATCTTTTTAACGGCGTTTATTTTCTTAAATATGATGGTGGGTGTGGTGCTTGAAGTAATGACCCAAGAGCACGATAACTTTGTAAAAGAAAATACTGACGAATTAGATGAGCCAGCCACCAAAGGTGAAGTACTTGAGTTAAAAGCGCAAATTCTAGAGCTTAATAAATTACTCAGCGAACGGCTGAAGTAACCGCCGCTACTCACTTGCGCATCTCGCTAACCTCGTTAACACTTATGTATGGTGAGCAGGTATGGCGGATGTGCAATGTGGAACAACTTTAGTCGTATTCTCAATATACTCTACGTTGTTTGTGCGCTTTGGGCGTGTTTTGTTGCTTATTGGTTGTTAGAAAGTCTCACGGCTGTTGTTGTGTGCGGTGCAATTGCCGCCATTTTGCTTCTGTTATTTATCCACCGCGCGTCATCCGGCGCACTATTAAAATTGCCCCCGCAAATCTCAATTAAACGTCACGCTTCATCTGTTTATGCATTAAACAGCAATGCGTTTGATGTGTTTGTGTTGGTAAGTGGTGCGCCTATTGATAACTTGCAAGGGCTAGTTGTTCGCTTAAAAAAAGCATTCGCTAGTGACTTTGTATCTTGCAAGCAACTTAAAGGCGAGCGTATAAGTATTACTATTAAATGCCCAAATGTTTGCGATGAAAGGCGATTTAATACACTTTTTAGTGAGGTTATGGCGCAGTATACCGACATTGCATTTGGCGCGTGTTTATATCGCGAGCCGTGTCAGCAGTTGAATGTATATCAACTTGCCGAGCTTGCATTAGCTATCGCGAAAACAAAACAGCACGACCCTTGCCACACCTTAAAGCTCAATCAAACTAATCTTGCGCTGTTGCAATATTCTCTGCCAGATATGCTGAGTGATTTGTTAAATAATCAGTTTTTATTGGTTTTTGAGCCGGTGTTTAGCGTGCATGGTGAAGCTTTGTTATTTCATCAAGTTGGTATCACCATTCGCCATCAAAAAATCGGATTGTGTGATGCAAAACAGTGTTTATTAGGCTGTATTGAGCCAGATAAGTTAATTTCGCTCGATTTGCATTTAATGCAGCAGCTTATTAAAACACTTGCACAAGACCCTGGGAGCGAACCTGTCTCTTTGTGTTTAGATCTCTCTACCTGGCAAAGTAATACAGCAGTAAATGAGCTAGCGGAACTTGTTGAGCAAGCGGGGTTTACGCAAGTGATCCGTTTTTCTTTACCAGAAAGCGTGTTTGTGAACGAATTTGAGAAAATCTCAGCACAACTTAAATTTGTTAAAAAGCATAATATTGCTATTTTGCTTGAGCGTTGTCATGGCGCATTATTAGCGGTGCAAAAAGGCGTTAACTATTTAACAGGAATAAGTTTAGATAGCGATTGCTTTCAGCTGCCTCATGAGCAACAAGAGAAGTTACTGACTGCTGTTGCGCATTTTGCTAATCAACATCAACTGCAGTTATACGCAAATGGCGTGGCAAATAAATACCAACTTAACTTGCTTGCAGAACATCACTTTTCCGGCGCTAGTGGGCGCTACTTTCAGCAAGGCGAAAGCAATATTGCGCTGGGATTAAGCTGGGATTAAACTAAACTTCCTAATTGAGGTTGTTAAATTAGCTTTCGGTATTTCAGTCCTGTTAATCCTTGTAAGCCACCGGTGTGAATTGCCATGATGCGAGTGTTTGGTTTTATAATACCTTGCGTTATTTGGCTGAAAATTGTGAAGAGTAATTTTCCGGTGTAAATGGGCTCAAGTGGCAACTGCGCACGCATGCTTTGGCAAAACTGCCACAATTCATCTGTAAATTTACCGTAGCCGCCATAGTGATATTCGGTGAATAAATGCCAATTATCTTGTTGTTTAGCTTTAAGACTAAGCTTTTGGATTTCATCGTTTAAATGATTTGCTTGTTTTAATACAGCAACACCATAAATTTGAGTGCTGTTGGGTAGACCTTCAATTAATCCTGCTAAGGTGCCGCCACTACCCACAGCACACCAAACTTGATCTGTGGTTGGCAAGCTTTGTGCGAGTTCTATAACGCCTTTCATTGCGAGTTGGTTGCTGCCGCCTTCTGGAATGATTAGGCTGTGTGGACGTTGTGTTTGTAATTCAGATAAATAGTCTTGTTCATAGCGTTTGCGGTAAGTAATTCGATTAACAGGTGTTAGTTTTACGCCACAAGCGTTAGCAAATTTTAAACAGGGGTTGCTAGCATCAAGTTCTGGCCCGCGTACAATTACTTCTGTGTTAAACCCAAATAAGCGCGACGCGCCCGCTAACGCATATAGGTGGTTTGAAAAAGCCCCTGAGAAACTCAGTAAATTTTTAATTTTGTTTTGGTGCGCATAGTGAAGGTTGTATTTCAATTTACGCCATTTATTGCCGCTAATGAGTGGGTGAGTGAGATCGTCGCGCTTAACAAATAAAGAGATGTTATTTTCTGCCAATAAGGGATGCGTGATTTTTTGCACCGGTGTTTGATCAATATTTAGTTGGAAATCAATGCTCAATGCACGAAACTCCTTGCTTAGGTTTGTTTGCTTGCTAAACTAAGAGCAATAGCGCGTTTGATAGATAACATATTAAATAATAACAAATATGAAGAATTTATTGGCTCGAATTCCATGGTTTAACAAGAATAATAATGGCTCACTGTTAGCTGGCATCTATATTGCGAGCGATAAAGTTGTATCTGTTATTCTGCATCGCGTTTCAGATAGTTTCGAAATTAAGCATACAGTGGTTGAGGCGTTTCAAAGTGAAACAGAAAAACTTCCGGCATTTAACCGAGTATTGGAAAAACTCCCCACTGGTGCGCAAGTGTGTTTAGTTATGCCTGAAAGTGCATACCAGTGGGTGCAAATTGAAAAGCCCAACTTACCAGAACAAGATATCGTGACATCGTTACCTTGGACGATTAAAGAGCTAGTTAGTTTAGAGCCTTCCGATATTATCGCCGATTATTACGATGCATCGTTAAAACAAGGTGGGCAAAACAAAATTAATGTGGTGGTAACAAGCCGCACCTTGTTAATGCCCATGCTCAAGTTAATTAATGATAGCGATGTTGACCTACACACTATTACCACCCCAGAAATGATGTTTTGCGACTTAGTAACGCAAGATAATGCAGCGCATATGTTGGTTTCGCAGCAATTTGGCAACGAGCCAAGTATTCATATTATTCGTGATGGCGAGCTATTGTTATCGCGTAAGCTGCGCGGCTTAATTCCATTGGCTGAGCAACCATTAAATCAATTGAAACTCGGGTTACTTGATGCGTTAGGGTTGGAGTTACAGCGCTCACTCGATTACTTTGAGAGTCAGCTAAAACAACCTCCAATTAAAAGTTTGCAGTTGGCAATTCCAAATTTTGAAATTAACGGCATAGCGCAAGAGTTGAGTCAGTTTTTTCCAGCAAAAGTACTTGCGTTTGAGCCACGCCTAGCGCTCTGTTTACAGCAAAATACTGAAGTGCAGCTAGCGATTGCGGCGGCGTTATCACAGGACTTGCGAGGTGACAATGAAGACTCGCATTAACTTATACTTAGATGAGCTAAAACCGAAGCGTGAGTTTTTTACGCTTAATAATATTGTGATGTGCTGGGGGGCTCTAATTATTGTGCTGGTGCTTGTTAGTATATTATTCGCGCGCTTTGAACATACATCGAAACAACAGCTATTATCGCTACAAAGCAAATTAGACCGCACTAAAGCTGAGCTTACTCAAGTGCAACGTGAATTAGAACGAAAACAAGATAAATCGCCAGTATTACGCCGCATTGATAAGAAAAAACACGACATGCTTGAAATGCAAAAGTTACTACAATTTATGCAAGCGAAATCAAAGCAAGCTGAATTTGACTACGCACAAGTGATGGTTGATTTAGCCAGTAATACGCACAACGAAATATGGCTTAAATCGTTCCATTTTGTTGGTAACGATATTCAATTAGTTGGCGAGGCTACGCATGGCTCGGCTATTCCTGAATGGCTAAATGGCCTGAAGCGCTCAGAATATTTTGAGGCAAAAACCTTCTCGTTACTTGAATTTGATAAGCAAGAAACCGGTGTTGAGTTTCAAATTGCCACCCAATATAACGGCCAAGGAGTACAATAATGAATGATACTTGGCAGCAGTGGTCAGAAAAACTCAGCACGCTAGAGCAACGTGAAAAGTTACTAGTACTTTTAGTTGGCTTGTTTTTGATTGGTTACTTAACCATTTGGTTTGTCATTTCGCCGCTGCAAACTGCTTATTCAAATAATCAGCAGCGAATTACTAATTTGACCAATCAACAGCAAAACAGCGAGCGCCAATTAGCAGTGCTGAAAGATGCGCTGAGTAAAAATTATGTACAAGAGTTATTGCAGCAAGAGCAATCTCTTGAAAGTGAATTGCAACAAATTAACCAACAATTGGCTGATTTTAGTCTTACTTATATATCGCCTGAAGATATGGCATTGGTATTGCAAAAAATTCTACGTAAGCATAAAAATATTCAACTTTCGCGTTTTAAAATAAACCCAGTAGAAGCAATTTATGTCACTTCAAGCACTCCTGCTACGGCACAAGACCCTCAGGGGGAAGAACCTCTAGCACCGCGAGAAGTCGCGTTCTATCAACACACTATGTTGATAGAGCTAGAGGGTGAATATTTCGCGCTATTAAGTTATTTAAAACAAATTAAGAAGATTGAAGAAAAGCTATTTATTCAAGAATTTGATTACCAAGTGGACGAGTACCCAACAGGTAAATTGACATTAACCATTGCTACTGTAAGTGCTAATGATAAATTTATTGCGTTATAACCTTATTTTAATCTGCATGTGTTGTGGCTTTTCGCTGTCGGCAAAAAGCCTGCAAGATCCAACACGACCAAAAACACACGAAGCGAGCAGTGTGGTTGCTAACAGTACACAAGCAGATAATGCACTGGTGCTGCAATCGGTGTTTGTAAAAGATTCAGGCAACCTAGCGGTTGTTGCTGGGCAAATGGTAAGAATTGGCGACCAAGTTCAAGGCTATAAAGTGATAAAAATAACACCGGACTCGGTGACACTAGAGCAAGGTCAAACTAACAAGGTATTGAGACTTTATCAGCATGAAATTAAAAAATAATATTCTAAAAAGTTGGCTGGCAGTTTCAGCGTTAATGGTGTCTGGTTGTGAGCTTACGTCAGAGCCAACATTAAAGCCGCATATTCAACAAGAACTCAATGCGAAACCACAAAATACTGCAAACGAGCAGTTACCTACCGAACAAGCACCTGAAGGTTTTGAAGAAGAGCTACTAGCCTCTGTAGGAACCAGCGTTTCGTTACCGAAAGAGTTTGAAATGACACGCTTTGATGTAAATGCCAATAAAGTGTCTATTAATGAATTCTTCGCGGGATTGGTTGCCGATACGCCGTATAGTGTTGCTTTTCACCCAGAGGTGGAAGGTGAAATTTCACTCACTTTAAAAGACGTCACTATGGATGAAGTGACAAAAATTGTATCGCGTTTATACGGTATTGATGTATTTCGCGAAGGCAAAGTGGTGCAAGTATTACCAGCGAAAATGCGTACTGAGTCGATCCCGGTAAACTATTTAATGATGAAGCGTAGCGGCTTATCTACGGTAAGCGTTGTTGCTGGTGGCGTGAGCCAGTTTGATCAAGGTGGCTCAGGCGGTAATGGGAATTCTGGCAACAATAATTCGAGCAATAACCAAAATATGGGTGGTAACAATACCTTTGGTGGTGGCTCTAATATGCAAATTAATGGTGCTAGCATTCAAACCAGCAGTGAAACTGATTTTTGGAAAGATTTGCAATTGGCGATGGAGTCCTTAATTGGTAAGGGCAGTGGCCGTTTTGTTATTGTTAGTCCGCAAGCAAGCTTAGTAACAGTTAATGCGTTACCAAGTGAAATTGCCGCGCTAAAAGAGTTTTTAAAAGCCAGTGAAGACAGTTTGCAGCGCCAAGTTGTGCTTGAAGCTAAAATTATTGAAGTAACCTTAAACGATGAATATCAGCAAGGGGTTAATTGGTCCGAAGTGTTAGGCCATATTGGCGCGACTGATCTAACTTTCTCAACCACTGCTGCAGCGCAAGTTGGCAATACTATTTCATCTCAATTAGGTGGTGTGACTAACTTAGTCTTTAAAAATGCTGATTTCAGCGGTGTGATTAACTTGCTTGAGACACAGGGTGATGTGCAAATGCTCTCTAACCCACGTGTAACTGCAACGAATAATCAAAAAGCGGTGATTAAAGTAGGTGAAGACGAGTATTTTGTTACGGAAGTATCGAGCACTACGGTAACGGGCAATGCGACAACCACGTCACCAGAAATTGAACTAACGCCGTTTTTCTCAGGTATTGCGCTTGATGTAACACCACAAATTGATGAGTTTGGCTCAGTTATTTTACATGTTCACCCATCGGTTACCGAAACCGAAGAACAAAACAAAGTCGTGACACTAAACGACCAAGACTACGTTTTGCCGCTAGCGCAAAGTAACATTCGTGAATCCGATACTGTGATCCGTGCAGGCAGTGGCGAAATAGTGATTATTGGTGGCTTAATGCAAACTTTAACCACAGATCAAGAATCGAAAACGCCAGTTTTAGGCGATATGCCGATTTTAGGAAATCTATTCAAAAGCGTGCGTCGTGTGCAAAACAAAAAAGAGCTTGTCATTCTTATTCGCCCAACCGTGGTGATGGCAGATACTTGGCAACAACAGCAGCAACGTAGCCTTAAATTGTTGAATTCTTGGTACGGTAAGTAATGTATTTATCGCATTTCGGTTTGACCGAGTTACCGTTTTCGCTAACGCCTAATACGCAGTTTTATTGCGCGTTAGCACCTCATAATGAAGCCATGGATGTACTGATTACCGCGCTCAATATGGGTGAGGGCTTTATAAAAGTAACGGGTGAAGTAGGTACCGGAAAAACATTGTTATGTCGAAAGCTGCTCAACAGCTTTGATGACTCAACCATAGTAGCGTATATCGCCAATTCGTATTTAAGTCCTGATGAGCTGCGCTATGCAATTGCTAACGAATTACAAATTGATATTAGCAGCGATTTAGATCAGCAATCACTTAGCCAAAAAATTCAAGACCAACTACTAGCATTAAATCATCAAGGCAAACGCGTTGTTTTAATTATTGATGAAGCGCAGTGTTTAAGTTGGGACGCGTTAGAAGCGGTGCGACTATTTACTAATTTAGAAACCGAAACACGTAAGCTGATTCAGGTTGTGTTATTTGGCCAGCCTGAGCTCGATAGCCGTTTAGCAAATCAAAAAGTGCGTCAGTTACGACAGCGTATTAGTTTTTCATATACCTTACGCGCTATGACCAATGCTGAAGTGGCTTATTATATTCGTCATCGGTTAGAAGTTGCGGGAGCCGAGCAAGCGAAAGAGCTTTTTTCTAACAAAGTGTGTTTGCTTATTGCAAAAGCGAGTCGCGGTATTCCACGTTTAGTTAATTTGTTAAGTCATAAAGTACTTATTCAAGGCTATGGTGAGGGTACACAAAAAGCCAAAGTAGGCTATGTGTATAGCGCCGCGCAAGATACAGAAGATTGCCGTTTATCCCGCTCACGTATTTGGCCAATGTACTTAGCTTTGTTGTTAGTAATCGGTACGGCGACATGGCTAATTGTTAAGGAACAACTATGAGTGTACTGAATAAAACGCTCAAGGGGTTAGAGCAAAGACAAACAGAAGCTGCATCAAGCGTAGAGCGAGAACAAACGGTAAGCGTAACACCAATTTCAGATATCGGCGAAAAACTGCATAAGTTAGCGATTCCAGTGTTAGCTGTGGTGGCGTTATCGCTTGTTGCTTATGTAGTTTATAAAAAAGATCTAGTTCAGCATTTTTTTGTAAAATCGCCAAACGCTGCTGAAAGTATTCCTGTTACTGCTAGTAACGAAAAGCTGGCTGTAAGTGCGCCAACAAGCGAAATGCCAAATCGTATGCCTGAACATGCAAATGAACAAGCAAATCAACAACAAAACGAGCAAGTAACTGAGCAATCTAAATCGTTAACATCTCAATCATCACCGCAAGCAGAACAAGTATCGCAAAGTGTTGAAGTGAGTAATGATACAACTGCCACACAAGCTCCCCGCGTAGCGTCGCAAAAAGTGGTACCTGCTGTAGAAGAAGCATCACCCGTTCAGCTTGTAGAGCGCAAAAAAGCGCAACCGACTGAACGTCAAGCAACGATGAAGCAAGTTACTAAGATAACAGCAACGCAACAGGCAAATGAATATTTTCAAGCCGGAAAAAAAGCCTTCACGTTTGGTTTGGTGAGCGAGGCTATTGCCGCGTTAGAGCAGTGTATTGCAGTACTTAATGAACATATTGAATGTCGTAGCCTATTGGCTGCGGCGTTTTATGGTCGCCAAGACACCGTGAAAGCCAGTAATGTACTTGAGCAAGGGTTAAGTTTAAAACCCGATAGTATGGAGTGGCGCACTCTATTGGCGCGCATTTACGCTGATAATAAGCAATATAACGAAGTACTGAGTGTATTGCCGCAGCGCTACGAAAGCCAAGGTGATAACGATTTTTGGATATTAAAAGGCTTAGCTGCACAGCAGTTAAAGCAACACGAAGTGGCTTTACGCAGTTTTAAAAAATTAACGCTATCGCAGCCTGAGCAAGGCAAGTGGTGGTTAGCAATGGCGCGTTCCGCTGAATTTTTAAAACAATGGCAAAATGCGATGCAATATTACACAACAGCGACGCAAATTGGCAATTTGTCGCCTGCATCACAGCGTTATGCTGTTGAGCGTTTACAGTTTATAAGAGGTCGACTCGATGCGTCCTAGGTTAAAAATGCGATTAGGTGATTTGTTGGTTCATGAACATATCATCTCGGAACAACAACTCAACGATGCGCTTCAAGCACAAAAAATAACGGGGCGAAAGCTCGGTGCTACATTAATTGAGCAGCAAGTGATTGAAGAAACTCAGTTACTACGCTTTTTAGCGCAGCAACTTAATGTTGCGTTTGTAAACTTAGACAATGAAAAGCTCGACCCAAAGGTGGTTAAACTGATCCCTGAAGTTTACGCTCGTCGTTTTAGAGCGCTGGCTTTAGCAGACCTTGGTGAGTCAATTCAAATTGCGATGAGTGATCCGGCTGATTTATCGAGTTTAGATCAGCTAGCGCCTATTGTTGCGCCAAAGCAAATTGAAATTGTTGTTGCACAAGAGCAGCAAATTCTAAATGCATTCGATAATTTATATCGCCGTACCCAAGACATCGAAAGCTTTGCATCACAGCTGCAAGAAGAGTATCAAGAGACCGAAGAGTTTGAGCTTAATGCGCTAGACGAAAACACCTCAGATGCCACCGTTGTAAAATTACTGCAGTCGATTTTTGAAGATGCAGTGCAAATGCGTGCGTCGGATATTCATATTGAACCTGATGAAGGCATTTTACGCATTCGTCAGCGCATAGATGGCATTTTGCATGAAAATACCCTTGATCAAGTGGCTATTTCAGCGGCATTGGTACTGCGCCTTAAGTTAATGTCGGGCCTTGATATTTCAGAGAAGCGTTTACCGCAAGATGGTCGCTTCAATATCACCATCAAGGGTCACAATATTGATGTGCGTGTTTCAACCATGCCGGTACAGCATGGTGAGTCCGTAGTAATGCGTTTGCTCGATCAGTCGGCGGGTCTATTAACGTTAGATGAAACCGGTATGCCTTTAAAAGTGCTTAATAAAATGCGTAATGCGCTAAAGCGACCGCACGGCATGATTTTGGTTACAGGACCAACGGGTTCGGGTAAAACCACAACACTTTACGGTGCATTAAGTGAGTTAAACCAATCAAGCAAAAAAATCATTACCGTTGAAGATCCTGTGGAATATCGATTACCGCGCATTAACCAAGTTCAGGTAAACAGTAAAATTGGGTTAAGTTTTGCATCTGTATTACGTACCACACTTCGTCAAGACCCTGATATTTTGATGGTAGGTGAGATGCGAGATCAAGAAACGGTTGAAATTGGTTTGCGCGGTGCGTTAACCGGTCACTTAGTGTTATCAACATTGCATACCAATGATGCGATTACCAGCGCCATGCGTTTAATTGATATGGGAGCACCAAGCTATTTGGTAGCAAGCTCTTTACGCGCAATTTTAGCGCAGCGCTTAGTGCGTCGTGTATGTGATAAATGTGCGAGCGATTATACGCCTGATGCACAAGAACTTGCTTGGATAAATCATATCAATCCTCGCTTTAGCGGTGCTCAGTTTAAGTTGGGCAAAGGCTGTAACAGTTGTAATCAAACCGGCTATCGTGGCCGGATTGGTGTGTTCGAATTACTCGAAATGAACGAACCTATGATGGATGCACTGCGTTTAGCTGATACACAAGCATTCTCAGAAGCGGCACGTGCAAACCCAGAGTTTGAACCTTTATCAGTGATGGCATTGGATTACGCAAGCCAAGGCATTACCTCACTTGAAGAGGTGTTTAGAGTGGCTGAAAGTTTGCCTGAGTTAGTAGGTTAAGACGATGCCGTTTTTTGCCTATCAAGCAAAAGATAAACAGGGCAACCCGGTTAACGGTGAGCTTGAGGCGCATGATGACAATGCGGCTGCAGATGTACTATTGAGGCGTGGGTTAATACCGCTGTCTATTAAACCTAGCACTGGTGAAAAAGAAGGCGAAAACTCGCCGATAATGGCGTTTTTTCAGCCAAAAGTGACCCTTGATGAGTTGATTGTTTTTTCACGCCAAATGTACTCGTTAATGAAAGCGGGTATTCCGATTATTCGGGCAATTGTTGGGCTTGCTGAAACCACTACACACCCCGTTTTTCGCGATGCTTTGCTTGATGTCGCAAAGCAACTAGAGCAAGGTCGAAATTTATCCGCGGCATTTGCCAGTCACAAAAAGATATTTAACCGTTTAATGGTATCGATTGTGGTAGTGGGTGAAAGCACGGGTAAGTTAGAAGATGCGTTTTTGCAACTTGCGACGTATTTTGAACAAGAGCACGAAACTCGTAAACGTATTAAAGCAGCTATGCGTTATCCAACGTTTGTGGTTATTGCGTTGGCAATTGCGATGTTTATTCTCAATATTTTCGTTATTCCAACCTTTGCTGAGATGTTTGCAAAATTTAATGCCGAGCTGCCATTAATGACGCGAATTTTGATTGGCACATCCAACTTTTTTGTAACGTATTGGCATGTGCTTTTACTTGGTATTTTAGGTGTTTTTATCGGCGTTAGAAGTTATCTAAAAACACCTGTTGGCAGGCTGAAATGGGACAGGGTAAAGCTTAGAATTCCCATTGTGGGCGGTATTATTGAACGCTCATTATTGGCTCGCTATAGTCGTTCGTTCGCTATGATTCTGCGCGCAGGCGTACCCATGACGACCGGGCTATCATTAGTTGCAGAAGCGATTGACAATGCCTTTATGGAAGAGAAAGTAATTGATATGCGGCGCAGTATTGAAAAAGGTGAAAGCTTATTGCGCGCATCAAAAAACAGCGAGCTGTTTACTCAATTGGTATTACAAATGGTCGCCGTAGGCGAAGAAACCGGACGAGTCGAAGAACTATTGCAAGAAGCGGCAGAGTTTTACGAGCGTGAAGTAGATTTTGATTTAAAGAGTTTAACCGCCAAAATTGAGCCAATTTTAATTTCGATTGTGGCTGGTATGGTGCTTGTATTAGCCTTGGGTATCTTTACGCCAATGTGGGATATGATGTCGGCAATTAAAGGACGATAAATGTGGTAGATAGGCAAGAATCTAGCACAGGATTATATCGCTTTATTATCATACTGATTGTTTTTTGTCTGCTGTACTGGGTCTTGGCAGGAAAAATGCTAGGCTTATATGATGAAGTTGAACAAGTAGTTGCAAAAAAATCCAAAGATGAGTTTGTAACTAGCATCAATCACATTAGGCATCAATGGATGCGAGATAAGCAAAGTGAAGTTGAAATGTCGTTGGTCGCACAGTCATCGCTAAGTAGCGAAGGGGTGTTAAAAGCACGTGTAAACCGTAATGGATTTGTAACCCACGTAGTTACCTCATCCAAAGCGCAATGTGATGGCTTGTTCGAAAACTTACAGTCAATTGCGCTATCGGATGTTAACAGTGTAGAAATATTAGATCACGGTCAAATAATTGGCTGTAAATACTATAAAAATTCAGTTTTACTATTTAAGTACATGTTCTTAAATGGCATAGTGAGCAATAGTTAGAGCATAAATGTAAACTTTGGTTACAATTAAGTCGTCGAGGCGTCAAATGAAGAAAAATCTAGCAAAGAACACAGGTTTTACATTAATCGAAATGATTATTGTAGTGATAATTTTAGGCTTATTGGCCGTGACGGCATTGCCGCGCTTTATTGATATTCAAGAAGAAGCGGAGCGCTCAACGGTTGAAGGCGTTGCTGGTGGTTTAGCCGCTGCAGTTGGCCTAGTACGTGGTCAGTGGGAAGTGTTAGGTCGCCCTGACAATAATACTGCTACCAACTTTATTGATTATGATACAACGCGTGTTGGTATTGACCCAGATATTGGCTACCCAACATCAGGTGTGGACGCTGCAAATAATGAAGTTGCAGGTTCAACTGAAGTAACTGCGTTAAATACAGCAAAATGCCAAGCCGTATTTAATTCTGTACTGCAAAGTGCGCCGTCAAGTACAACATCTGCGGCCGCTGCGACAGTTGAAGAAAATACGTATTTAGTGCGTTTTGTTAATAATGGCTCGGTTGATGGTGCAAGTGATACTTGCTTATATTACTTGGTTAGTGCGTTAGACTTAACAGCCTTACCTGGTAACGCGTTAGACACTAATTTACGTGGTATTGAATACTCTCCAGCAACTGGCGTAGTGCGAGTTTTTGGTAACTAATTATAGGCTTTAAAGAGGTAAGTAATATGAAAAAGCAAACAGGTTTTACACTAGTAGAGTTAATTATCGTTATTGTAATTTTAGGTATTTTAGCAGTAACAGCTGCACCTAAATTTTTAGATTTACAAGGCGATGCTAATGCTTCGACTATTCAAGGTGTTGCAGGTGCAGCAGACAGTGCAAGCTCAATCGTTTACGGTAAATCTGTGATTGCAGGCTTACAGAAGCAAGCTACAGGTACTATCACGGCTGACACAGGTGAATCGATTGGCTTGGTATATGGTTATCCAGACGTTGACCTAACAGGTAGTGCGGCGTCGGGCATTGTAGTAGCAATGGACGTGAATGTTGCTGATTTAAACAATGGTGGAACTGCAAACTCTGCTGATTTTAATTTTAATGTGGTTAGTGGTGCAGGTGTTTTTTATGCTAATGGTTCAACAGAGCCAACAGCTGTGACTGATGCTGGTTGTTTTGTTTGGTATGCACCAGCTACGCGTACTGGTACTACACCTAACTTTGTTTATAATGCCGCAACTACAACGGTTCAAACAAACGATTGTTAATCGACTTTGTGATTTTAAATGAAACAACAAGGTTTTAGTCTTGTCGAGCTAATAATAACCTTGGTAATTTTAGGCACCTTGGCGGTAACCGTGGTGCCTAAATTTTTTACAAACGAAAGTTTTGATAGCTTTGAGTTCCGCGACAGAAGCCTTACCATATTGCGCACTATGCAACTTCGCGCAATGCAAAATACCAATAATACCTTATCCCACAAAGTGTGTTTTAGTAGCACTCAAATAGCACCTGCAATAACAAATAATTGCGCTAACTTAGCGCTCGACTTTGCCTATCTTGTTGTTAATATTCCAGCTAATAGCACAGCAACGCGTATTCAAACGCTTGATTCAAATAGTGCCAGTTTTAGTGAGCTAGAGTTTGATGATTTTGGTAGACCAAATTTAAATTGCGCCGCAAATTGCAAAATTGATTTTGGTGAGGCGGATATTTGCATTTCTGCACAAGGCGGCATTTATGCATGTGAATAGGCTTAAGGGTTTTACCTTAGTTGAAGTGATTTTTGGCATAGTGTTAATGGCGATTGTGCTTACCATAGTAACTGGCCTGCTAGCGCCACAGGCAAAGCAAAGTGCCGACCCTGTGATTCAAGTTAAAGCCAATGAACTAGGTCAGGCGATGATGAACGAGATTTTGGGGCGTTCATTTGACGAGCAATCACGACGCAGTCCTCCTTATACGCAATGTGGTATAGCATCAAGTTCATGTACTTTGCCAAGTGATTTGGGTTGTGATGACCCCGAAGAAAAAGATATTAACGGAAAATGTATTCGTAACAAACTTAACGATGTAGATGACTTTATTGGCAATTACCAAGCCGCAGATTTACAAAATAGCTTAGGCCAACCAGTTGAAGATCTTTATCCTGGCTTTAGCCTGTCAGTTAATGTTGTTTATGATGATGATGCCAATGGTATAGCAGATACATCTGGTGATTTTGATACCTTAAAACTAATCACGGTAACTGTGACAGCGCCAACAGGCGATGTATATGGTTTTTCTGCCTACAAAGGTAATTACTAATGAACCGCGCTAAACGAACAGGTTTTAGTTTGGTCGAGCTGATAATTGTGATTGTTATTATCGGTATTGTAAGCATTAGCACGATGCAGTTTATAAAGTTTGGTGCACAAATTTATGCAACGGGTACAGAGCGTGATGAAGTGGTAGCACAAGCGCGTTTTGCCTTACTGCGGTTAAGTAAAGAGTTACGCCAAGCAACACCTAATTCGATTCGAGTTCAAGCTGGCAATGTTTCAGGTCAAGCGTTTCAGTGCTTAGAGTTTACCCCGTTTAAAGCCAGCAGTATTTATGTCAATAACCCACCGCTTGATACCTCAAGTGCAGGTGATTTAATTGTTGTGGCGTTTAATAATGAAGATAAAGCGTTTGAAAATGACCGTGTCACATTGTATCCACAAAGCCCTGCCGATATTTATGATTTGAGTAATAATCGCGTTCGCTTGTTATCGGCAGACCCGGTTGAAGAAGAGACAAATAAAACACAGCGTTGGTCATTTGATAATGGCTTTGCAGTTGCCTCTCCAACGCAGCGATTGTTTGTATTGAATAACAGCCCAATTAGCTTTTGTGTTGAAGGTGATAGTTTGTATTATTATCAAGGTTATGATTTTGAAGTGAATCAGCCAACACCCTCGCTTTTACATGTGCTTGATGGAGTGAAGGGTCAGTTATTAGCAAAATACATTTCAGATCACTTAGTTTTTGAGTTTAATGACGCAAGCTTAACGCGAAATGCTATTGTTAATATAAGGCTGGCGATGGGATTTAACAGCTCTGAATCCTTGATATTTAACCATGAAGTGCATATTCCAAACGTGCCCTAGAGAAATGTATGACGTTAAGGTTTAAACAGCAAGGCAGTTTATTAATTACATCGTTATTTGTTGCTATTGTATTGTTGGCACTCGGATTAGCGCTTACTCGTGTTATTGAAGGGGGCGCGCAATCAAATGCGGTAGAGTACTATGGCTCTAAAGCATTTTTGTCAGCGCAAAGTGGTGTCGAATGGAAACTCACACAGTTGTTTCCACTCAATGCGCCAAACGGCGTATGTAATGCTGATGTGCCGCCAAACCATTTCAATGCCACTAAGTATATGGAAAATTGCCAATTTGTAGAGTTGTCATGTAGTTCGGTAAATAATGTGGCGGATTCAAATTCTCCAACCTCTACGGTGACTATGTATCGGATCACCAGTACTGTAAGTTGTGATTCTGGCCAGTGGACAACGCAGAGAAGTATCAATGTTGAAGCAAAAACACTTAATTAGCTTTTTCTACCTGTTGCTATTGATTCCTAATTTAGTTTGGGCAAATTTGCCTGCCTGTGAAGATGTATTTCCTTCAGGAATTGCAACGTTTAATAACGGCAGTGCAATTATTAGGAATGGTGCAGAGATTAGTGGCCAAGCAAATAGTGTAATTGTTACGACCAATCTGATAGATAGTAACCCCGATGCGTGCGGTTCAAAGTGTGTCGCTTCGGGCACGAATGCTGAAACCATTCAAGAACCAAGTTTATTTAACCCTCAAACAAGCATTCCAAGAAACGGTAAACTTTCTGGTGATTATTTATTTACTGGTTCTTTATCACTTAACCGTCCAAATCTACGTGTTACTGGGCCGACACGAATAGTTGTAAGAGGCTCGTTATCAATTTTTAGTGATATTCAAATTACACGTCCCGATGATTTAATCATTTACGTGGCTGGCAGTGTTTCGACAGCGAGTTATATTGAGTTTGGCGGATTTATCTATTCAAACAGCCAGATAGATCTTGCATTTGGAGCCGAATTTGAAGGCGCGCTTACATCAGGCGCGTCGGTTAGTGTAGGCAACAGTGCTGAAGTAGACTACGTTGCACCAAGTATATTAAATAACTTTACCGGTATTTGTGGCGCGACAATCGTTGACCCAAATGCGTCGCCTATCGCGGAATTTCGTTTTGATGAATTTTCATGGTTAAGCGGTGTAAACAGCCAAGTTATAGAATCAATTAACAGTGAACATGGTACGCCTTTCAATATTCAACCCGCAGAAGGCAAAATTTGTAATGCCGCATTTTTTGATGACCGTATTAGCAATGGGCGAATTGATATTGATGAGGATTTACTCAGTGGCAGAGAGTTTACTATTTCGGCTTGGGTTAAAAGTAGTTTTTCAGGTAGCCAAGTATTAGTTTCTGGTGCGCGTAATAATAATAACGCAAATGAATTAATTTGGTGGCATCCAAGCAGTACATTATTTGAGCCTTGGATTAAACAAGATCGCGCCTCTCGCATTAGTATTCCAAACTTTTCAGATAATGCTTGGCGACATTTTGTTTGGCGTCGTGATGGTTCAACGTCGTGCTTCTTTGTTAATGGGCAACAACAAGGCTGTGTATCAAATCACAGTAATGGCTCATTGAACATTAACTACCTAATGTTAGGGCAAGAACAAGATAATTTAGGTGGCGGCTTTGATGCTAGCCAGCGCTTTCGTGGCTTAGTTGATGAACTTCTGATTTTTGATAAAGCGATTGGTGATACACAAATTCAAACCATCTATCAAAATCAAAACCAAGGTTTAGGCTGGGATGGGGCTGCGCGCGAACAATATTGCGATGCCAATGGGTGGTGGCAACTTGATCGTGATTTTGTAGATGCTAATTTAAATGACCCTCATGATTTAACCCCTTCGGGAAGTCCTTCGTTTTCAATAAGCTCACCTGGCCCAGCAAACACCATAGGCAGCCAAAGCACATGTGAATATGCAGAATTTGATGGAACCAACTACGCATCAGTTGATGACAGTGGTGATTTTAATTATCAAGAACTAACAGTAAGTACCTGGGTTTACCCCACCGAAAATCGCGGTGGCCTGCGTAGTTTAGTGTCTAAAGATGAGCACTTTGAATTCCATTTAGATTCAAATAATCGACTATTCTGGTGGTGGCAAAATGCCGCTCGACAAACGCGTTCATTTACTAGCTCGCGCACTATACCGCTGAATCAATGGACTCATGTTGCTGTTGTGTACAGATCTGGTTCGCAAACTATGTACATTAATGGAATTGCCGATGCTTCGCGTAGTTACAGCGATGGGTTAGCTGATTCACCATGTAAGTTTTTTATTGGCGTTGATGTAGGCACGAATACTTCAACACAGTGTGGCGGCATTCGTAGCGATCGTTATTTTAAAGGTAAGCTTGATGAAGTAAGAATTTACTCACGTGCGTTACAACAGTCTGAAATTTTGAGTGATATGAATACGGTACGCACGTGTGACAATGCGCCAAGTGTTGACCATTATCGCCTTACGCTAAGTGATAATACGGGGTTAACGTGCGAAGCTGAAACCATGACAATTGAGGCATGTGCTGACGATACTTGCAGTAGTTATTATCCAAACCCAGCTACTGTATCGCTTTCCACCTCAGGTGGTGGCGCGTTAAGTTGGTCGCCAAGTAACCCATTTACGGTAAATGGTCGAGCAAATATTAGCTTAAATAACACCCAAGCAAGTACCATTAATTACGCGTTAAACACTAATGTAACGAATCCAAGTTCAGGGTTTAGATGTTTTGTCGTTGCAAACGAAGTGTCGCTTGCTAATTGTTATACCCAATTTGTGGATACGGGATTTAAAATCAGTGCCATTAGCGATCAAATATCTGGTGTGCCATATAGCGCGGAATTAATGGCGGTAAGAAAAAACGATAATACAGGCGCGTGTGAAAACATTTTTAGTGGCCCACAAACAGTCAACTTTACCAATAATTTTGTACAACCAAGTAACCCATCATCGATGGCGTTTACTGTAAATAATACGCCAGTAACAAACAACACATCTGTAACCGTTAATTTTGATCCAACTAATAACTACAAAGCGAATTTGGCGTTAAATTATCTTGATGCCGGTAGAATTAGTTTTTCGGCATTTGCATCAGCACCTAATGGAGCGAGTTTAACTGACACCAGTAATAATTATGTGGTGCGTCCCGAAAGGTTTAACATCACTGTAGCCAGCGATCCGAACGCGTTTGATGCGGAATATCCTGTATTTAAAATGGCGTCGGAAGATTTCAATATTCAAGTCGAGGCTCACAATGCCAATGGGGCGATAACTCGTAATTTTCGAAGCGCTGATATCACAGGTACAGTCGCGTTAACGCATAACTTACAGGCGCCGCAAGCGGGTATTGACGGTGTGTTATCGCCTAATGCTGTGCCGGCTAATGGTTTTGTATCGGGTGTTGCGACGATCACTGATGCAAAATTTAATGAAGTGGGGATTATTGAGCTGCTTGCTAACCTTTCGAGCAGTAATTACTTGAATCATAGTGATGGCGGAGCTATCTCTGGCAGTAAAGCCAACGTAGGGCGCTTTATCCCTGCGCAATTTGAAATGACAGAGCAAACACTGACAAGTGCTTGCAATAGTTTTACCTATTACAGCCAGCCGTTTGATGAATTGAGTTACACCATTGCAGCGCAAGATGTATTAGGTAACCGCTTGTACAATTACACTTACAATGCAAATAGTACGCTTAACTTTGTCAAAGCGAGCATTGAAAACTTAATTGAAAATGATGATGCGGCAAATTATAAATCGGCAACACAACTCGCGCCGCGCTATAGTTTGAGTGCCGATGATGGTGTCGACTGGCAGCAAGGTTTGTATGTAGTAAATGTAAACAATGCAACGTTAGAGCGTGATAATTCTCCTTCAATTCCAATGACGCAAGTGATTCCATTAGTGCGTTTAACCGACTCGGATGGCAAAGTACTTAACAATTTAAATCAAAATGCTAACCAACTTGCTGGTACAGCCGATAGTCGCGCTATTAACACTAATGTGATTGGTGGTGTTGAAACTATTGCGCCGATGGAAATGCGTTATGGCCGGCTCACAGTCAGCAATAACTATGGCAGTGAATATGAACCGCTACAAATTCCAATGAAAGTTGAGTATTGGGATGGCACTAACTTTGTAGTTAATACGTCAGATTCTTGTAGCGCATATAGTTTTGCTAATTTAGTGATTGAAGATAACCAACCACTCGAAGGCAATTTGAGTGATAGTTTTGCCGCAGGTATCTATAAATCGGGTCGAGAGTTATTTTTGACTGCGCCACCTCGTCCAAGTCCTGACGAACCGCCGATACAGCGTACTTATAATGTTGATTAC
Organism: Pseudoalteromonas sp. P1-9; assembly: GCF_001399975.1. Lineage (GTDB taxonomy): Bacteria > Pseudomonadota > Gammaproteobacteria > Enterobacterales > Alteromonadaceae > Pseudoalteromonas. The sequence continues at coordinate 111,478 of NZ_LKBD01000006.1, read as the reverse complement.
GTAAGCCCAGAAAAGTGGTTACAGTTTGATTGGAACAACGATGGTAACTATAACGATGTCAACGATAACCCTAATGCAGTGCTGCAGTTTGGTCGTTTTAGAGGAAATGACCGCGTAATTTACTGGCGAGAAAACTAACATCTTTTGAGCGTTGCAACGCTATTTTTGTTTCAAGTGCATGAAATGTTGGAGTGAAATAAATTTTTAGGTCCTTTGGACTCTGATTAAAGCCGCTTCTTTCTTGCGTACAAAACAACTTTCTTTGGATAACTAAATTTCATTATTTTCGCCTTATTTAAAGTGGTTCAATTGCTCAGCTGAATTATTTAACAAACAACAACAACCTTTAGTTTTACTATTTAATTGAAAATTTGCCATTTAAGATAAGACAAAGCTTGTGTTTTGCATGACAAAAAAATAGCATAAAGCATTAGGGCAAGTGCCCTTACGATAAAAACGAAAACAAGAAAACCAAAAATCGGCCGTTTTGGGAATAATTATATGCGACTAGCACCTTTGTCATTGGTGATCTCGCTTAGCCTATTTACTTGGCAAGCGCATGGACAAGACACTAATACAGTATCAAGCATTCAAGCTGAAATAGATATTAAGCAGTCTGAATTCAAAGAGTTATCTGGTGTTTTAGATAAACATCTAAAACAAGAAAAACAATTGCAAGAGCAATTGGAATTACTTCGTTCACGTTCTATTTCTTTAGAGAAAGAACGCAACCAATCATTAGACGCGATGAATGATTTGTATCGCCGTTTAATTGAAGACCCAACATTGGATATTAGTGCGGCGCAAACGCGCTACCAAAAAGCGATTGCGGATCTAAAGCAAAATAAAGATGATATAGACCTACAGCTTGTAGCGATTTCATCTCATCGCAAAGATATTGAAGCAATCCGCGTTTCAAAACATACCTTAGTTAACACCCTCGAAAGCTTAAAGCAGCAAAAAAATACAGCACGTGTTGAGCGTTTACGTAATGAGTTTACCCGTGAAGGCACTGTTGAAGTGAATCACACAGTAAACTGTAAGCGCACTGAAACGCTGGCGGCGTGTGAGCAACGTGGTCAATCACAAGGTTTACAAAAAGCCACAAAACGCTTTATGGACCAAATTTTTGCCAATATTACCGAGCAGAGAGTGGTTGAACCAAAACGCAATATGTCAGGTGCACAGGTTCAAGTATTAAGCAGTCATGTGGTTAACAGCTCATTTAGCGGGCAAGGTAATTATAATACCAACCTAAGCGTAACCATGCGCGGCGAAGTAAACGCCAGCCGTTTATGTAACTTGCTTAATCTAGATAACAGCTTCTGTTCTGATTATGGTTCAGCAATTCCTAATGTTTATCAGCCAGTTATAAGTGCAAGCTACGATGAACCAGTAGTGCGTTTTAAAGATAATAAAAGCGCGCCCTCATCAGCAAGCATGGTAACTAACCGTGATACGGTAGAGGTAAATACGCCAAAAAAGGAGCGATTGTTCCAGCTCACATTGCGTTCTAACGTGCGCGATGATGAAGTGTTTATTAATGGTGTAAGCTACGGCTCAACTCGTTTAGATGTGTCATTGCCATCAGGTAGCTATGACATTGAAATTCGCAAACAAGGTTATCAAACCTATACGCGAAATATTAATTTAAAACGCTCGCAAACATTACGCGCAAATTTAAGAAAAGAGACGATTACCCAGTCTAACTATAATCAAACGCGCACTCGCCAAACAACGACTACACCAAGCCTTTCAACTCGCAGCACGATTGCAAATTCAGCTGGCATGATTGTGATCCCAGCAGGCGAGTTTGAAATGGGTGATTTAACCGGTAACGGTTTAACAAACGAGCAACCTATTGTTAAAAAGATTCTGAGTGATTCGTACGCGATGAACGAGAAAGAAGTAACAGTAGGCGAATACAACGAATTTGTTGCCGATACTGCTTATAAAACAGAAGCAGAAAGTGGCCAAGGCTGTGCTTACTATTTAAATGGTGAGCCAGTGTGGGAAGCGTCGCTTAATTGGCAAAACCCAGGCTACGAGCAAAAAGATAATTTTCCAGTTGTGTGCTTAACTTACTCAGATGCCAAAGCGTATGCTGATTGGTTAAGTGAAAGAACAGGCAACGAATATCGCCTGCCAACTGAGGTGGAGTGGGAATATGCGGCACGTGCCGGCACTAAAACCGATTACCCTTGGGGTAATGATATTGGCAATAACTTAGCTAATTGTGGTTGGTGTGGTAGTGAGTGGTCAAATCAGAGCCCAGCACCTGTAGGGTCGTTTAGCGCTAACCGTTTTGGCGTTTATGACACCGTTGGTAATGTGTGGGAGTGGACCCAAAAAACGGCAGGTCGTTCTGATGTTGCGATTCGTGGCGGTGCATGGAATTTTGCACCTACCTTAGCGCGTGCGTCGACACGCCTAATTTTAGCAACGGATTTTCGTGCTAATTACATCGGTTTTCGTCTAGTGCGCGAGCGCTAGACACTTTATATTTATTATTTGAGCGTTTAGTTATTCGATTAAAAATAAAACTGAGCCTCATACGTTACAAGGATACCCCAGTTCCATGTTTAAAAAATTACGTGGTCTTTTTTCTAACGATTTATCAATCGATCTCGGAACTGCCAATACACTTATCTATGTGAAAGATCAGGGCATTGTTTTAAATGAACCATCGGTTGTGGCAATTCGTCACGACAAACCAGGTGGCCCTAAAAGTGTTGCATCAGTAGGTCAAGAAGCAAAACAAATGCTTGGCCGTACACCTGGTAATATCAAAGCAATTCGCCCAATGAAAGACGGCGTTATTGCCGACTTTTACGTAACCGAAAAAATGTTACAGCACTTTATTAAACAAGTGCACAACAATAACTTCTTACGTCCAAGTCCACGTGTTTTAGTGTGTGTACCGTGTGGTGCAACACAAGTTGAAAAACGTGCGATTCGTGAGTCAGCAATGGGTGCAGGTGCGCGCGAAGTTTACCTAATTGAAGAACCAATGGCCGCTGCTATTGGTGCTGGTTTACCGGTATCTGAAGCAACAGGTTCGATGGTTGTTGATATCGGTGGTGGTACAACTGAAGTCGCTATTATCTCTTTAAACGGTATTGTTTACTCATCATCAGTTCGCATTGGTGGTGATAAGTTCGATGAAGCAATTATTAACTATGTACGTCGTAATTTCGGTAGTTTAATTGGTGAAGCAACCGCTGAGCGCATTAAACATGAAATTGGCTCTGCATTTAATGGCGAAGAAGTAAAAGAAATTGAAGTGCGTGGTCGCAATCTTGCTGAAGGTGTGCCGCGCTCATTCACGCTAAATTCAAGTGAAATTCTAGAAGCGCTACAAGAACCGTTACAAGGTATTGTCAGTGCGGTAATGGTTGCGCTAGAGCAATCTCCACCTGAACTTGCTTCTGATATTTCGGCACACGGTATGGTATTAACTGGTGGTGGTGCATTGCTAAAAGATCTTGACCGTTTATTAATGGAAGAGACGGGTATTCCAGTTGTTGTTGCGGAAGATCCATTAACCTGCGTAGCGCGTGGCGGTGGTAAAGCACTTGAAATGATTGATATGCATGGTGGTGATGTATTTAGCTACGATTAAGTAGCTAAATACACTTGTTTTACTGCTCTTTGAGGGCGCAATGAATTTAATTTTTGGTAGAAATACCTCGTTGCAATTACGTTTGGTAATTGCCATCGTATTGAGTGTGGTGCTGATTATCGGCGATCGCTACACCGATGGCGGTTCCAAAGTAAGGGCTAGCTTAAACACCATAGTTAGCCCTTTGTTTTACCTTGCAAACCTCCCTTATGAAATGTTCCGCGAAGGCAGTAAAAACCTTTCTTCTCACCAGCGTTTAATGGTTGAGAACGATGCCCTACGCGAAGCGCAATTGGTGCAAAATCAAAAATTGCAGCAATATGAGTTCTTACAGCTCGAAAACCAAAAGCTAAGAGCCTTGCTCGGCTCTTCAAATAAACTTGAAGAGCGTAAGCTGGTTGCTCAGGTTTTATCAGTTCATTCCAACCCATACAGTCATCAGGTGTTGATTAATCGCGGTTTACTTGATGATGTTAAAGAAAGCCTCGCTGTGATTGATGACAAAGGTATTGTTGGTCAAGTGACTCAGGTTGGCAGCACGACGAGTCGAGTGTTATTAATCACCGATACGCAACACGCTACGCCTGTGCGTGTATTACGCAATAATGTGCGTACTGTGGTGGAAGGTATTGGTAAAATTGACCAGCTTAAATTATCTCATGTGCCACATAGCATGGATATTCGTATTGGTGATGTGCTGGTGAGTTCAGGTTTGGGTGGCGTGTTTCCTGAAGGCTATCCGGTCGCCACTGTAACCAGTATTAATCGTAACGAGGGTAGGCCTTTTTCTGAAGTCTATGCCAGTCCAATTGCCGAGCTCGACCGCATTCGTTTGCTGATTTTGCTTTGGCGTAACGAGGTGGCCAATGACTAGGCATTTAGGATTTATTTTACTTTCGGTATTTGTTTCTTTAGTAGTTGCATTAATGCCATTGCCAATTGCATTTGAAATGTATCGCCCTGACTTAGTGTTGTTGGTAATTATGTATTGGTCTATCGCCTTACCTCATAGGGTAAACATAGGCTTTGCTTGGATGGCCGGCCTGATTATTGACTTAGCGCTAGGTTCTCCACTCGGTGTGCGATCACTTACTTACTCAATTGTGATTTATATTACGGCAAGTAATTACCAGAAAATTCGTAATTTTAGTGTTTGGCAGCAAGCGATGTTAGTGGCGTTATTTTTGGCGCTTTATTATCTTTTGGTGTTTTGGCTGAATCACTTTTTACTCGATATTTATTTTTTACCACAATATTTATGGCCGGTTTTAACGGGGGCATTGGCGTGGCCGTGGTTGTTTTTACTGCTAAGAAAATATCGACGTCACTTTAGGATACGCTAATTTTGACTAAAATTTATTTAGCGTCTGCTTCTCCCAGACGCAAACAATTGCTTGCTCAACTGCATGTTGAGTTTGAGCAGTTCGCAACAGATATTGATGAAACACAACAAACAGGCGAATCAGCTGAGCAGTTTGTTTGTCGCCTTGCAGAAGAAAAAGCGTTAGCAGGTGTAAAATTAGCTGCTCACAATTGTCCTGTACTGGGTTCTGACACTGTGGTGGTATTAAACGATACGGTGTTAGGTAAACCAGCCGATTTGGCTGATGCAATTGCTACCCTTTCGTCATTGTCAGGTCAAACCCATCAAGTGATGACCGCCATTGCATTTGCCAATCAGCAAGGGGTAATGTCGCAGTTAGTTGTGACTGACGTTACATTTAAAAAGTTGTCACAACAAGAAGTTAACGATTATTGCGCAACAAACGAGCCATTTGATAAAGCAGGAAGCTACGGTATTCAAGGTGGAGCAGGTAGATTTGTTACTAAGCTTAATGGCAGTTACTTTGCCGTTATGGGGTTGCCATTGTATGAAACCGAGCAATTATTGGCGCAATTTTTAAAGGAATTTGCATGAGCTCAGAGTTATTAATTAACGTCACCCCTAGTGAAAGTCGCGTCGCATTAATTGAAAACGGCGTGCTGCAAGAAGTACAGTTAGAGCGTGAAGGTAATCTTGGTATTGTTGGCAATATTTACCTTGGTAAAGTGAGCCGCGTGTTACCAGGTATGCAAGCAGCGTTTGTTGATATAGGCCTTGAAAAAGCCGCATTTTTACACGCATCTGATATTGTAAATAGCACCTCAATTGCCGAAGGCGTGGATGATCAGCCAATCAAAAAAGTTCAGGATATTCGTGAACTAGTGAGGCAGGGTCAGTTTATTATGGTGCAAGTGGTTAAAGATCCACTTGGCACTAAAGGTGCGCGCTTAACAACAGATATCACTATTCCATCGCGTTATTTAGTGTTTATGCCGGATGCTACTCATGTGGGTGTATCGCAGCGTATTGAGAGTGAAGAAGAGCGCGAGCGTTTAAAAAAGGTTGTTGCGCCATTTCATGATCAGGAAGGTGGCTTTATTGTGCGCACTGCAGCTGAAGGCGCAACTGAAGCTGAATTAGAGCACGATGCAAAATTCTTAAAAAAGCTGTGGCATAAAATAGCAAAAAAACGCAAAAAAACGCGTAAAGAATCGATTCTGCACGAAGACTTGACCCTTGCTTTTCGCACACTGCGTGATTATGTCGGTGAAGACATGGAGCGTATTCGTGTTGATTCAAAGCTCACTTATCAGCAGCTCACAGCGTTTACCGAAGAGTTTGTACCAGAGCTTGCCAAAGCACTGGAATATTATCCGGGTGAACGTCCAATTTTTGATTTATTCAGTGTTGAACATGAAATCCAACGAGCACTTGAACGTAAGGTGGAGCTTAAATCGGGTGGTTATTTAATATTTGACCAGACCGAAGCAATGACAACGGTAGATGTAAACACCGGTGCGTTTGTTGGCCATCGTAACCTTGAAGAAACCATCTTTAATACTAATATTGAGGCAACTCAAGCGATTGCTCGTCAGTTGCGTTTGCGTAATTTAGGCGGCATTATCATTATCGACTTTATTGATATGGCCAGTGCTGAGCATAAGCGTCGTGTACTTCATTGCTTAGAAGTTGCTATGGCGCCAGATCGTGCCAAAACCAATATCAACGGTTTTTCAGCGCTAGGCTTAGTCGAAATGACGCGTAAGCGTACGCGCGAAAGTCTAGAGCATATTTTGTGTGGCGAGTGTCCAGTGTGTAAAGGGCGAGGCGCACTTAAAACAGTTGAAACTGTTTGCTACGAAATTTTACGTGAAATTGTGCGTGTTAATCGTGCTTACGATGCGACTAAATTTGTTGTTTACGCTTCGCCAGCAGTTAGCGAAGCACTGATTAATGATGAGTATCACAACTTAGCTGAACTTGAACTTTTTATTAAGAAACAAGTCAGTATTCAAACGGAAAGCTTGTATAATCAAGAGCAGTTTGATGTGGTGATGATGTAGTGCAAAAAGTAAGGCACACCTGTTTTTGGTGTTTACGTAAAGTTTGGCAAATATTCGCGATCAGCCTTGTGCTGGTCGCTGTGCTTGTGTCGTTGCTAAAATATAGCTTGCCCTATGCCAATGATTATAAAGCCGAAATTGAAGCACTAATTACCGAACAAGTTGGCACTAACATCGCTATTGGTTCGATTTCTGCTGGTTGGGAGCACACAGGCCCCGCATTGGTACTTAATCAGGTATCGTTCGGCAAAAACCAGCCACTAGCTCTTGGACTCTATGTTGAACAATCGCGTTTGCATGTTAATGTGTGGCAATCTGTGCTGCAGCGCAGGTTAGTATCAAATTATTTTGTGTTGTCAGGGCTTAACGCCAAAGTTGATTTAACCCAGCCTTTTCCAAGCAGTGGTGAAAGCACCGACGGTGCTAATTTAATTGATGTACTCGAAACCCTATTTTTAGCGCAAAGTGGTCACTTTGCTGTAGAAAATAGCCAATTTTTAGTTAACACCAAGCGCAATGAAAAGCGCGTTATTGCTATTGAGCGTGTCACTTGGCAAAACCGTAACAATCAGCATCAGGGCGTTGGCTACATCACGTTGCCGGGTATTTCTGATAATCGATTAGAGATTATTCTCGATTTATACGGTGAACATTTCTCTGAATCTTTTGGTACTTTATTTGTTGAAAGTAAGCAGCTAAATGCCAGCAGTTGGTTGCGCGATGTACTTTCGGATGACGTTACCCAAGTTAAAAGCGATATTAACTTTAAAGCGTGGGCGCGATTTAAAGAGTTTAAAGTTGAAAACATTCAATTAGATTGGCAGCCAAGCGAGATTAGCTGGCAACAACAAAGCGAAAGGGAGTCGTTACAAATCAACGCAGGTACGCTAAGAGTACGACCGCACAACGATGGTTGGCGACTTGAAACGTCTGAACTTGATATTGGTGCTAATCAAAATCAATGGCCAAGCTTTGGTGGTAAAATTGACTACAACAATGGCCGTATTACGACGCAATGGCGTGACTTTCCACTGGCATTATTAAGTGATGTAGCGCCTTTACTGCCCTTTGAACAAACTAAGATTGTTGAGCAGCTATTGCTAAAAGGCTCGGTCTCTGACTTTTATGTGCAGTATCACAACCCAGAAGATTATTTCTTTACTACATCAGTGCGCGATTTGTCATGGCAGCACTATAACGGCATTCCTGGGGTGCAAAACTTATCGCTCACGCTGGTAGGCGATCAGTCAGCAGCTAAGTTGTCAGTTCAAGGTAATGAAGACTACATCATGACAGGCGAACTGTTTACGCGTGCTATTCCGTACAAGCAATTAACCATTAACCTTGATTTTCTAAAACAAGCGCAAGGCTGGACACTCGAAAGTGACACTATTTGGTTAGATAATGATGAGCTGACCTTCGCCGCAGAGTTTGCTCTTAATTTATTTGAGCAAAGTGAACTTAGTTTATATGCAGAGATGCAGGGTCCAGAAGTACTTAAAGCGCGTCATTACTTTCCACGAGGTTATATGCCGCAGGGCACAATTGATTACCTCAATCGTTCACTGCAAGGCGGTAAAATAGATGTGGCAAAAGTGTTGTGGCAAGGCAAGTTAAGCGGCTTCCCATATCAAGAGCACAATGGCCGTTTTTTAGTTGACGCAAAAGTGACCGACGCAACATTTAATTTTAATCAATCGTGGCCAGATATTACTAACCTTGAAGCTGACTTAATTTTTTCAAATGAACGCATGGACATTGTGTCGCAGCAGGGAGTACTTGCTGGATTACAGTTAGGTAATGGCGTTGTTGTTAGTATTGACGACTTATCACATGCAAGTACGCTAAATGTTGATATTGAAACACAGCAAAAAGCACAAGAATTACAGCCTTTCTTTGCAGCCACACCACTAAAAAACTCTATTGGTGCGGTACTTGAAACCGTGCAAGGGCAGGGTAAGGTACTTGGTAAAACACGTATTCAAGTACCGTTAAGTAAAAGCAGTAGTAAGGGCGAAGTAAGTGTTCGTGGTTCTGTTGACCTTAACAATACCCCGATTTTTATTGCAAAGCCGGGTATTCCTTTTGATAAGGTTACCGGTACTTTAACCTTTAACAATAGCGATATTCAGCTAAGCAATGCGACGGCTAGTTGGCTCAATATGCCGTTTAAGTTTAATTTACAAGGCAAGCAACAAGGCGAAAACTACGACCTGTCAGTGACTGGCGATGCCAGCTGGCAAGTGAGTGACATTGTTAAGCATACGCAAGGCATTATGAGTGGTTACATGAGTGGTGCTGTGCCGTTTGATATTGCGTTTAATATGCAGTTAAAGCCACAAGGGTTTAATTATACTGCCAGTGCATCGTCAGATTTAATAGGCTTAAGTACTGCATTACCAGCGCCATATAGTAAAAAACGTGATCAAGTATGGCCCTTTACCTTAAATGTAAGAGGCGATGAAATCTCGAACTTGATCACAGCAAATATTAATCAGCAACTCTATTTTAATAGTATTGTTGATAATCGCTTAGGTAAGGTAAGTAATGCACACTTAATCGTCGGTGAAAACGATTTTGGTATTAATGCTAGTGGCTTTGATGTGACGGTAGCCCTTGCAAAAGCCGATATCGTGGAGTGGATCCCGTTTATAGACCACTTAGTCGCTACACCAACCGAGTCGACTTCAGATAATCACGTATTTCCTAAGTTAAAAGAGGTAAATGTCAATATCGATTATGCGACACTATCGGAAATTGAGTTTCATGATCTTGAGATAAATCTTAGTGCATTAGCGCAATCTACCCAGCTGAAAATAAATGGTAAAGAAGTGCGCGCAGAAGTGAGTATTCCACGTATTCTGGCGCAGCGACCTGTGTTTATTGAAGCGGATTATTTACGGCTTAACTTTAAACCTGAAGAAACCGAGCCACAGCCTAGTGTCGGTTTAAAGCCAATTGATGACTTTGGTAGCCCACAAGACAATGAATGGTTAACCCATTTACCGGCGATTCGATTTAACTGTGCCGATTGTAAAGTGGATAGCTATCAGCTAGATAAGCTCGCCCTTGATTTAGATCCGGCTGATAACGGTTTGCTGATCAGTAAGCTGACTGTGGATAAAGGCAAGCACTTATTTATCGGCGAAGGCAGCTGGCAAAAACAAAAAACTAACTTAAGCGGCAAACTAGTAAGTAAAGATATCGGTGAGCTAACCGACGAATTTGACCTCACCAGCTCAATTAAAGAATCTAACGCCGAAATCGATATTGATTTGTACTGGTATGGTACGCCTTATCAGTTTAATACACAGTCGCTTTCTGGCGATTTAAAATGGCGTTTAGGCGATGGCTATATTACCGATATTAGCGACGGCGGTGCACGTGTATTTTCATTGTTAAGCTTAGATTCGTTAGTGCGCAAGCTTAAACTGGATTTTCGAGATGTATTTGCCAAAGGATTTTTTTACAACAGCATGCAGGGCAGTATGCAGGTTGATAAGGGCGTGGCGTATACCAAGGATACTGAGCTAAATGGTGTGCCTGCAGATTTAACCATTAAAGGTTATGCAGACCTCAATACGCAAAAAATTGATTATACCATGTGGGTTGCGCCAGAGGTGACTTCAAGCATTCCAGTAATTGTTGCTTGGATGGTAAACCCTGTAACAGGTTTAGCGGCACTCGCGATAGATAAAGTGCTGCATTCAGCGCGCGTTATTTCTGAAATTGAATACACCATTACCGGTACCTTTGAGCAACCAGTTGTTACAGAAAAAGGTAAGAAGAGCCGTGAAATTGAAATTCCACAATCGACCTTGCCTGGTACACCAAAACAAGATGTGTTGCCAGCTGAGAAGAAAATAGTGCCGCTAAGTGATGCAACTATGCCAAATGAGCAATCTAAAGTTGATAAAACAGAAGGTCAAAATCAATGATTGTTGTTTTGCAATGGACGGTAAGCGCTAAACCAAGTAGCAACTTGGATTATTTACGCCAACAGTTAATTGCCTTGCGCGACCTGCATGTAAATGATCCTTTGCTGGTTTGTTTGCCAGAAGGGTTTGCTTGTTTTGATGCCAAAGCCCACGACTTAATGGCATTTGCCAATAATAGTGCGCCATTTATTGATGAAGTATGTCAGTTGGCAAAACAGTTTAACGTCTGGATAAGTGCCGGCACTATCCCAATCGCAGAAGGGACAAAATATTACGCAGCCTCTTTAATGGTTAATCAGTTAGGTGAAGTGGTTGCACGCTATAACAAAATTCATTTATTCGATGTGGATGTTGACGATGCAAAACAAAATTATCGTGAATCCAATACCACTATCGCCGGCAAAGACTTAGTCGTAGTTGACACACCGTTTGGTAAAATAGGCTTAACGGTTTGTTATGATATGCGCTTTCCGGGCTTGTTTGGTGCACTTAGAGCTTTAGGAGCGGAGATTATTTTAGTGCCATCGGCATTTACCTTACCTACTGGCAAGGCACATTGGTTGCCATTGCTACAAGCGCGAGCGATTGAGAGTCAAGTATACCTGGTTGCTGCTGCTACCACAGGCACACATGACAATGGCAGACAAACGTATGGTCATAGTGTGATTATTTCACCTTGGGGTGAGATAGAGGCGATGTTAGGTGATGAAGCTCACAATATCGTATACTTACCCAATATGGATAAATTGACAGACGTAAGGCAAAAAATGCCGCTGTTGTCACATAACCAATTTAATTATGAGTTTAAACATGAGCAATAACGTAGAACAGCATTTACTAGCGCAAAGTGGCCTTTCACGCCAAGATTTGCTCGATAGTTTGTCTTTAATTCAAGAACACCAAATTGATTATGCTGATCTGTATTTTCAATCAAGTCATCATGAGTCTTGGGTGCTCGAAGACGGCATTGTAAAAGATGGCAGCTACAACATTGAGCGTGGCGTTGGTGTTAGAGCTGTATCTGGTGAAAAGACCGGCTTCTCGTATTCTGACGCAATTAATAAAAATGCTATTACTCAGGCGGCTTTGGCAGCACGAAGTGTTGCTGACAAAAATAGTGCAACGCTAAGCACCAGCAAAATTCAGGTAGTGGAGCTTGATAAGCATATTATTCAGCCGATTATGCCAATTAGTAGCTTAACGGATGGCGAAAAGATTGATTTGTTAAAACAAATTGATGCGTATATTCGCAAAATTGCGCCAAATGCATCGCAAGTTGTGTGTTCAATGGCAGCGGTTTATGAAGAAGTGCTTATTGCCGCGAGTGACGGCACATTTGCGACAGATGTACGCCCGCTTATTCGTTTAAACGCATCGGTACTGCTTGAGCAAGATGGCAAGCGTGAGCGTGGCAGTGCTGGTGGCGGTGCGCGTTTAGACTATGGTTATTTTTATGAAATGGTTGATGGCAAACCACGTTGGATGACTTATGCCGACGAAGCAGTGCGATTAGCAAATGTTAACCTAGCCGCAATTGAAGCGCCTGCAGGCACTATGCCTGTGGTACTCGGTGGAGGGTGGCCTGGTGTGCTGCTACACGAAGCTGTAGGCCATGGCCTTGAGGGTGATTTTAACCGCAAAGGTTCATCGGCATTCAGTGGTAAAGTAGGACAGCAAGTTGCTTCTAGCTTATGTACTGTGGTTGATGATGGTACGCTGGACAACCGTCGAGGCTCATTAAACGTTGACGATGAAGGTGTTACTGCGGGTTATAACGTGCTCATTGAAAACGGTGTGCTGAAAGGGTATATGCAAGATAAGCTTAATGCGCGTTTAATGGGCGTAGCGCCTACAGGTAACGGTCGCCGCGAATCATATGCCCATTTACCTATGCCGCGTATGACAAACACGTACATGCTAGCGGGTGAAAGTACGCAACAAGAAATTTTAGAAAGTGTTGAAAACGGTATTTTCGCGACGAACTTTGCAGGTGGTCAAGTTGATATTACATCAGGCAAGTTTGTGTTCTCGGCATCAGAAGCGTATTTGATTAAAGATGGTAAAGTAACGCAACCAATTAAAGGGGCTACCCTAATTGGTAACGGCCCAGACGTAATGCACAAAATTTCAATGGTAGGTAATGACTTGTCACTTGATAATGGCGTGGGCGTGTGTGGCAAAGATGGTCAAAGTGTGCCAGTTGGCGTGGGTCAGCCAAGCCTTAAAATTGACGAACTTACAGTTGGTGGTACAGCTGCTTAAATTGTTACACTGATTTGAGAAGACAAAAAACGCTGCAATTGCAGCGTTTTTATATGTACTTTATTGTAAGTCGACAGTAATAAACTGTGATGTGACCACGCCACCGGAACTTGTTATTTCAATCGTTAAGTTCGCGGTAGTAGCATCATCACCTTCAGCGAGCGTGTTTTTTAGCGTAAAACCTATCGTATCGCCGCCAAATACATTCTTACTCTTTGCACTTGAGATAGTAATATTAGTATTTAAGTCAGTTTGACTAATCGCATTTGCTGTTCCATTGGTATTACCTACCGTAAAACTTGTTTGACCAACTAGTTCACCAACATCAGTACTTACACTTACTGTGCTGCCTTGGGGTAAGGTTTGTAATGAAGTATCTGCAAAGCTTAGTGAATAAGATTGACTAGCACCGCGTACAATGGGTGTTCTAAAGATACTTACGTTATCACGATTACTCGCGACTATAGTTTCGCTAAATTCACCCGGTGTGGTTTCCACTGTTTCATATAATGACCAATAGCTACTGCCACTTGCCATAATCAGCACCAATGACTTACGCACATTAATTAAGCTTTTTGTTGCGCATAAATCGCCAGAACATTGTGGGCCGTTAAACATACCATCGGCGCTGGCAAATGTTTTATTGTTATCAAAGTCGATAAAAGTTTCGCCTTGGTCGTATTGGTCGTTTTCGTTGTCATCGCGCCATGCTTCAGACATATCGATAAAACCTGAAGGTAAATATTCAGCACGACCAAACCCGCTTGATACAGCTGCATCTGTTACGGCGTTGCCATCTTGGTTATCAAATAGATTATTACCATTGGTATCGAAAAAGGTTTCATGGCCAATGGCGGTAGCGAGAATGGTTGATCTGTGGTTAAACACGCGAGGGTTGCTACTTTGCCAGGTGACTGAACATGAACCATTGGTAGTTTGACAGCTTGGCTCTATTTGACCGCCTTCAGTGGTAAAGTTAACCGTAGTGCCATCGGGCACGGGGTTATTAAAACTGTCTGCTAGCCATGCGGTAATCTCACTGGTTACGCCATTTGTATTGTGACTTTCAGGGTTAAGAATTTCTGCGGATAAAGAAATACTGTTTTGGTCGGCAAGACCGGTATTAACCGAGAGCAAATCAGATTGACTGATAATCTCGACGCTTTCGCCTGCATCGTTAGTCGTTGTGGCACTTGCTGTAACGCGAACAGGTGTTGGCACAGTACCCGAGATTACTTTGGTACTCACTTCACCTTGTGAGTTAGTAATTGCGGAAGTAGGAGATATTTCTAGACCGCCAACATCGGTACTTGCGCTAAAATTAACTAACTGTTGAGCCAGTAAATTACCCTGTTTGCCTTTAACGCGAAAAGTGATAGTTGAAATTTCTTGCTTGCCTACGCCGCCAGTACCTTTAATCACGATTGACGTCGGATCTGCTGATACAAATTCAATGGCACCGAGAGCTTCGCCAGAGAGGTTTACATCTTGCGTTAAAATAATGTTCTCGCCGTTTACGGTAACGCTTGCGATTATTTGATCTTGATTACCATTGGCCCCAGCGCAGTTAATATCTCTGTACGTTGAATTAGCTTCACCGTTTATTGTGAGAACTTGCTGGTCAATGCTAGCTGTGCCATTAATTACACAGCTGGAGCTAAAATTAACAGCAGTTGGCGTAGTGATTACTTGCTGGTTTTCGTCTACTAATACTAGTGATAGGCCGAGAGTACCGCCTGCCGCTAAATCTACCGAGTCATCGCCTTGGCGCGCAACGCTTAGTTTCAATTGGTTAGCAACAAAATTACCATTGCTATCAAAGTAACCGGCTTGTACAACTGGTGTATCAATATCATCGGCACTTAATACTTGATAGTTTATTTGCGAACTTACGCTATTACTTTCATCAATTTGGTACGTTGCTACGGCTGTGGCTGCGCCGATAGGACTGTCGGAAGTGAGCGTTAGCTGTACACTGGCATTACCATTTGCGTCGGTTAACCAAGATGCGGCATTAAGTTCACCAATCTCAGCAGTAAAACTAATCGGTACTTGGCTAATTGGGTTGTTGAGGTTGTCGAGCAAGTTGGCTTTTAAGGTGATAACTTCGCCTTGCTTAGCATTGTTTACCGCTAAATCGCCAACTAAGCTGGTGAGTGTTACAACAGGCAGTAGCGTTGTTTGACTAGTGTCACGTAAAAACTCAAAGCTTGTGCTAGCGCTCGCATCTTGCGATGTTGCTGTGATGTCCGCTGCGCCAATATCAGAAGGGGTACTGCTGAGTAATACCTGTGCAATGCCATCAATATTGGTTAATTTACTACTTGGCGACAATGTGCCTAGCGCTGTTTCAAAACTAACACTGGTATTGCTTACGGCTTCGCTATTTTTACTTAGAAAAGCCTGTACACAAAATGTTGATCCAGCAACGAGAGAAGGTGTGGTAAGTGCTTGGCAATTTTCATCAAGTACCGAAAGCGTCAATAGCGTTGGCGCATTTGGATCTGGCGGTGTCACTTCATCGTTTTTACCTGATGAGCCATTACACGCTGCAAGCGCAGATGCAGTGAGTAAAATACCAAGTTGCCTTATTGTTCTCATGCTTATCCTTAACCGTTGCTGTTTGTTTTATTAGTGCGTGATTACTTGTTTTAAACACTGAAAAATTTCACGATAAGCTTTAGCTGGCTTATTTGCTTCTTTTTCTTTTTTTGCTTGGCGTGTTAATTGACGTAATCGCTGTCTATCAAGTTCGGGATATTCTGATACTAACTCATTGATCTTATTGTCGCCAACTTCAATTAACTCATCGCGAATATGTTCAAGTTTATGAAACAACACATTACCTTGAGCATGCTTGTTTTTCAAAATATCTACCGCTTTAGTGATCTCTTCAATATTTGCCGCCAAGCGTAAACATTTTGCAATGTAGTTTAAATGTCTGCGGTAAGCTTCCGTTTTTTCTTTAAGGCGATCTGCAAGCTCCATCGCTTCAATCAATTCATCGTTTAATGGAATTGTTTTACGTTGCTTTTTGCTTAGTCCAGCAATATCGGCACCAAGTCCATGTAACTCTTTGGCATCACGCTTAAGTTCTGCACGTGATACGTAAATAATTTCTTCCTCTGGCGTATCGAAATCAACTTTGTTCTTTTTGGCCATGGTTTCTCCACAAATTAGTAATGTCACGCATTGTTAGTCTGTTTTGAGTAAATCTACCCAAGTCTAATTGCGTAATTTCTTTATATTATACGTGAAAAATCTGTTTCGATGCTCTGCCTTATGACGGTATTTTTGATATGCTTAAAAAAATATTTAAATTTAAACTCATTTTCCTATGCAAGCAGACTCTAACGATCCAATTTTTCAGCGCCTTAATGAAGTTAAGCAAGCGGTGAGCGAAGCGCTCGATTACGCAAAACAGTTAGGCGCAAGCTCTGCTGAAGCGGCAATGTCGAGTACCTCAGGTTTATCTGTTTCAACCCGTTTAGGCGAACTTGAAACGATTGAATATAACCAAGACGGTGCACTTGGCATTAGTGTTTACGTAGGAAATAAAAAAGGCTCAGCGTCAACCGCAGATTTAAGCCCCGAGGCACTAAAAACAGTTGTATCGAAAGCTGTTGAAATTGCTAAATATACTTCAGAAGATCTATGTAATGGCATCGCTGATAAAGAGTTGCTTGATTTTGCTCCGCAAGATCTTGATTTGTATCACCCATGGCAAGTATCTGCTGAACAAGGAATTGACTTGTGTAAACAAGCTGAAGCGGCGGCAATGCAGTTTGATAGTCGTATTAGTAATTCAGATGGCGCTAGCTTTTCTAGCCACAACGGCCTGCGTGTTTATGGTAATAGCTACGGTCAATTAGTGGGATTTCCGCGCAGTCGTCATAGTATTAGCTGTATGGTGATTGGCGAAGAAAATGGCATGATGCAACGCGATTCAGCCTATACCATCGCTCGTAAGCAAGAAGGGTTAAGTAGCGCTGAAAGTGTTGGTATTGAAGCGGCAGAAGAAACAATCGCACGTTTAAATTGTCGCCGTATTCCAACGGGTAAGTATCCGGTTGTGTTTCGCGCCGATATCGCCAGCTCGCTATTTGGTCATTTAGTGTCAGCCATTGGTGGTGGTGCACTTTATCGCAAATCGAGTTTCTTGCTCGATAGCTTAGGTAGCCAAGTATTTAGCGATAAAGTGAATATTC
The DNA here is from genome assembly GCF_001399975.1 of Pseudoalteromonas sp. P1-9. Taxonomy (GTDB): domain Bacteria; phylum Pseudomonadota; class Gammaproteobacteria; order Enterobacterales; family Alteromonadaceae; genus Pseudoalteromonas. The sequence goes on along the minus strand of NZ_LKBD01000006.1, from coordinate 94,061 downwards.
AAGAGCGTCCGCACATTTTAGGTGGCCTAGCATCTTCAGCTGTAGACAGTGAAGGGGTTAAAACCATAGATCGTGAAATCATTAAAGGTGGTGAGTTACAAACTTACTTATTAGCAAGTTATGCATCACGCAAACTTGGTATGCAGGCAACAGGTCATGCTGGTGGCATTCATAACTGGTTAGTTGAAGCCTCGCATCAAGATTTAAAAAATGTGCTTAATGAAATGGGCACAGGCTTGTTAGTAACTGAAGTGATGGGGCAAGGTGTTAATATTGTTACTGGTGACTATTCGCGCGGTGCAGCTGGTTTTTGGGTAGAAAATGGTGAAATTCAATACCCGGTAAGCGAAGTTACCATTGCCGGAAACCTAAAAGACATGTTCTTAAAAGTGGCGGCAATTGGCGGTGATGTTGATGTGCGTGGCAGCATTCAAACAGGCTCAATTTTGATTGAGAGTATGTCTATTGCCGGTGAGTAGTCGGCCTTAACTACGACACCTTACCAATATTGCTCCACGGTAATATTTCCAGGCTTTGCGCGGCGATTTCGCGTAAAGCCTAAATCTAATAGTAATTGCGTTGTTTCTTTGACCATTTCTGGATTACCACAAAGCATAAATTGACTGTTTTGTGGCGTTGGCGTTATTTCAACATGGCTAAACAACTCACCTGAGGTTATCGCATTAGTAATGCGACCTTGCAGCCCGTCGGGCCATTCTTCTTGACTGACAACGGGCACAAACGTCAGAGGATGATTGCTACACAGCTCGCGAATTAGCTGCTCATAAACTAAGTCAGTGTGTTTACGTACTCCGTGAACAAGCACAACATGTTTATACTTTTGCCAAATCACATCATCACCTAGCATAGATAAAAAAGGCCCAATCGCCGTGCCTGTTGCTAAGAGCCATAATGTATCAGATTCTGGTACTTCATCTAACGTAAAAAAACCAGAGGCTTGCTCAACAATTTGCAATGTATCTCCTTTTTTTAAATCAGAAAGCGGCGGTGAAAGTAATCCGTCTTCCACAGTCACCAGTAAAAACTCGTGAAGGTTATTGTTTGAGGGTGTATTGACGAAAGAATATGCACGGGCGATCTTTTTATCTTCAATTGTCATTGCAAGTTTAGTAAATTGCCCTGCTTTATAACTTGGTAATGATGCAGACACGGTTAAACTAAATAGCTTGTCGTTCCACCACTTGATATGAGTAACTTGTCCATCAATCCAATTTGCCATAATTTGCTCTCAACGTTTATTTGGGGCTACTTTAACTGTGGCAGCTGCGCTGAGAATTTCAATCTGGTGGAAAGAATTTTATTGAGGAAATAGTATGTTAGGTGAAGTGGCTGCGTTAGCAGCGGCTTTTTTTTGGGCTTTAGCAAGCCTTTTGTATGGTCGCTTTAGTCATCACTTTAGTGCCTTGCAGCTTAATTTGGTTAAAGGTGTTATTGCTGCGTCACTAATGTTGCTTACGCTGCCTTTACTGCCAAATGTTGAATTTTCTTTATCGCCTGAGCATATAGGGATTTTGTTATTTTCAGGTGTGATAGGTATTGCTATTGGTGATAGTGCTTATTTTGCGTCATTAAAGCGCATAGGCGTAAATAAAACTCTATTGCTTGAATCAATAGCTCCGCCACTTTCCGGTATTTTAGCGGTATTAATACTTGGTAGCTTATTAACTTGGCAGAGTTGGTTAGGAGTGTTAGTCACGACTTTTGCGGTAGCTTTAGTCGTAATGCAGCCTGAAACCCATACTCAAAAAGTGAATGCAGCTGGCATAGGGTTTGGTCTATTAGCCAGTGTTTGCCAAGCTTCGGGCGTGGTGATTTCTCATTATGCGCTTGTCGCTGGCGATATTGAGCCGTTACTAGGTGCAGTACTTAGACTACTTGCAGGTGTGGGTGCACTGCTTGTAACACTTTTACTATTTAAACGACGACAGTTGGCCCAACTTGTTACTGGCTTTTCAAAAATGGCGCAGCGTGAGTTTGTATTACTTTTACTTGCCATTGTGGTGGGCACTTTCTTAACCCTTTGGTTGCAGCAAATTGCACTTAAATATGCGAATCCGGCTGTAGCGCAAACGTTAATTGCCACATCACCTTTATTTATTTTGTTGTTTTCAATTTTAAAAGGGCAAATCCCTTCTGGAAAAACGCTGTTTGGCACTGTGCTTGCAGTCGGCGGGATCTCGTTGTTTTTTATTTTCCGGTAATTGATACCATTTCATTTATCCAGCGCTATTGCTGATCACATACTTAACAGTATTGATGTGAAAACAAATGCAATAAATACGATGTGTTAATAAAAAAGGTGGCAAGGCCACCTTTTTTAGGATTAATAAATAAACCGCCGTTTATTTATTGGTAGTTTTAAGAGGTGTAAAGATCGCATTATTTTCAATCATTTGTTGCGTACGATCTTGTGGCATTTTAAGTGGCTCACCAACAACTTGTTTAGCCGTTGTTGATGTCTTTGGTGCATAGCTTGCAGCAATTGGTGGGCAGCTGCCTCGTTCGATGTGGTAAAGCGCAGCTGATAGCATGCCTTCTGAAATATCACCGAGTGGACGAGTTAAGTCATCACTTACCGTACAACCACGTACTTCGTTTTGGAAGTTAGGGTTTTGCTTAGGGATTAGTCCATCAGAGTACTCACCAAAACCTTTATCATTTACACCGCTAAACTGAATTGTGAAATAGGTTGTGCTGCAATTATCGGTTGGAACAAAGCCATAAGGCTTACCACATGTTTGGCCACCAATTAACACAACATCTAAATCAATACCTTTTAAGCCGTTAATTAGTGCTTCACTCGCTGAACAAGTTGAATCACTCGATAGCACGTAAACCTTATTTAGGCCTACGGTAGGTAAATCGATGTTAGTTAAATTACCGTTTTGCCAATCAATTTTTTTATTGTAGAAGCCGATAGTTTCATCGTTAGACCATTTGCCATTGTACTTAAGCGTATAATAATCTCGGTTTTGCGTATTCACATCACCGGCAATCATATAAGCTAGCTGTGACGAAAGCGCGAGCAAACCACCGCCGTTGTATCTTAAATCAACTACCAGCTCGCTAACATTTTGGTTCCTAAACTGGGTGAACTTGTTGATTAGGTCATCTTGCGCGTCGCTGATATTAAATGTATCGAATTGAATATAGCCAACTGTTTTACCTGCATGAACAAAGGTATTGGTCGCTTTAACTGGCGAAAGATCATAACTGCCAGATGTAACTGTAATGGTTCTTTCTGCGCCAAATACATCTTTTACTGTGATGTCGTGACTTTGACCATTATTTGTTGGAAATAAACCAGCATTAAGTGTTTCAACATCATTGCCATTTAAGAAATCAGCACCATCCACTTTGATGATCTGATCACCACGCATAAAGCCTGCTGTATCTGCAGGTGAACCTGGTTCAATAGTTGCCACATACAATGTGCGTGGAAGCGTGAAACGACCTTCTGCATCGAGGTTACGCGCTTGCCAGCGAATGCCGTATCCTGAAGATGCGCTGCCTTGCGTGCGCTTACGGTACTCCGCGGTATCTTGCGCGAAGTGGAAGTTATCTTTATCTGCACCTGAGCTGGTTTTGGCAAACGTTTTAAGTACCTCGAAATAAGCTTGTGGTGTACTGTAATTGACAGGGTCGACATCTTCAACTTCATCGAACCAGAGGTATGATTCATGATTCCATGAACGCAACCACATTTTTTCATCTGTGAGTGTACCAGCACGATCCTTATATACTTCATTGGTGTAAGGATCAGACCCCGTACGAACAACGGCACATTTATTTGCAAATATCTCTTTTGCTTTAAACTCACCGGCAACCCATGAATTATCGCCACCACCAATATCATTATCTGAGTCTGAATCACCATTACAGGCTACTAACATCGACATTGATAACGCTAAGGTAATTCCTTTTTGCAGTTTGCTGAACTTCATAAATATTTCCTTAAATAAGATCGCAATTTATCGTCACAAAATATCAGAGGGTCAAAATAACAACAACTGTTTACAGTTAAAGTTTGTAAAAGCACGATCTGTTATGCGTATGCTTTATTTCTTAAACCATAAATATTCGATCGCTTTTTGTGCAAAAAGTTTCAATGCTAGGCTAGTAAAGGCTTGATCTAAGATCTCTCTCCACATTTTTCCACTAAATTCATTAACTTTGCTCTAGCCCTTATCAATAAAGGGCTTGCGAGAAAAATATTATTGTTACAATTCTTGACAAATACCTGTGTCAAGCCCTAGACTCTAACGTTGTGGAGAAAAGTGGTAAAAAATGGATCTCAGTGGATCGGCACTAATAACAAAATGGGAACGCTTATATGTTTCGTGGCGCACATGCAATTAACCTCGACGATAAAGGACGCTTGGCAATACCAACCAAGTTTCGTGCTTTATTGCAGGCAGATTGCGAAGGCCAGTTAGTGTGCACGATTGATTTAAAAGATCCCTGTCTTTTGTTGTATCCGCTAAGTGAATGGCAAGAAGTTGAGCAAAAACTGAGTCAATTATCGAATATGGTTGAAGCGGAACGTCGCGTTAAACGTATTTTACTTGGTAGTGCGATGGAATGTCAGCTTGATAAAAACGGCAGAATTTTATTGTCATCTCCACTTCGAGCGCATGCAGGGCTCAATAAAAAATTAATGTTAGTTGGTCAACTCAATAAGTTTGAGCTTTGGGATGAAGATACTTGGAATGAAAAGTTACAACAAGATATCGCCCAAGAACAGCAAAAAGATCTGACCGTTAGCGAACGACTACAAGATTTCAATTTTTAATAATAGGCGCCCTATGTCTCAAAGCCAACAGCATATCTCCGTGTTACTCGACGAAACGATCGAGGCTTTAGATATTAAGCCAAACGGTATTTACATCGATGGTACCTTTGGTCGTGGCGGCCATTCGGGTGAAATTTTAAAACGCCTAGGTGAGCAAGGACGACTAGTTGCGATAGATCGCGACCCAACGGCAATTGAAGCGGCGAAAAAGTTTGCCGATGATGCGCGCTTTCAGATTGTGCATGATCGCTTTTCAAATATCCGTCAGGTTGCTGAAAACCTTAATTTGTTAAATCAGGTTGATGGTATTTTGCTAGATATTGGTGTTTCTAGCCCGCAGCTTGATGAAGCAGACCGTGGTTTTAGCTTTATGCACGATGGTCCACTGGATATGCGTATGGACCCTAGTTCTGGCCGCAGTGCAGCGCAGTGGTTGGCAGAAGCGGAGCTGGAAGACATCACTTTCGTGATTAAGAAATATGGTGAAGAAAAATTCGGTCGCCGAATTGCGACCAAAATTATTGAAACGCGCGATGAGCATCCAATCACAACGACTAAGCAATTAGCAAAGTTAGTTGATGAAGCAGTACCAGTAAAAGATAAGCACAAGCATCCAGCAACCCGTACGTTTCAAGCAATTCGAATTTATATCAACAGTGAGCTTGAAGAAATCACCACTGCATTACAAGGTTCGCTTGATGTACTTAAGCAAGATGGCCGTTTAGCGGTAATTTCGTTCCATTCGCTCGAAGATCGCATTGTTAAGCAATTTATTAAAAAGCAAAGCAAAGGCGAAGCAGTACCGCGAGGCCTTCCGCTTACTGATGAACAGTTAAAACAAAACCTAACGTTAAAAGCGATAGGTAAGGCTATTAAACCGAGCGAGCAAGAAATAGCTCGCAATAGCCGTGCGCGCAGCTCCGTACTTAGGATCGCTAAGAGGTTGTAGTGGCTAGTAAAAATAATACACGTCAGCCAAACCTGTTTATCGAGATCACTAAGGGACTTTTTAGGGAGAAAGTCACTTTGGGGCTGCTTTTTTCTATTTTTGCTTCGGCATTTGCCGTAGTGATGGTTACCGATGCGTCACGCGCGGAAGTGATCAAACAAGACACGTTGTTACAACAAAAAGATGAATTAGATTTGGCATGGGGCTATTTAGTTGTAGAAAGTGAATTCTACGCACAGCATGCTCGAGTGGAAGATATCGCCAAGAAAAAACTTAATATGAAACGACCAGAACGCAAGGATGAAAAGCTGGTGGTATTACCATGAAACGACATACTACTAAACCAAAACAAGGCAGCTTAATTCGCTGGCGATACTTATTGGTATGTGCCACGATTTTTGCCGTATTTGCAACACTGGTTGCACGCGCCGCTTATATTCAGGTTATCGAACCTGATTTTGCCGTGTCTGAAAATGATAAACGCACGGTACGCGTGGAAAAGGTTAATGTACAGCGTGGTTTAATTTTAGATCGCCATGGTAACGAACTGGCAATTAGCGTACCGGTTGTAAGTGTATACGGTGACCCAAAACAACTTGATAAGGCCTTAACAGCCAAGGTTTATAGTCTTGCGCGCAAGCATGCGAGAGAAAATCAGCTCGATATTAAACAAGCGGTCAAAGCATTAGATGATGATCCCGCACGTGTTGCAAAAGAAAAAATTGAAATCTATAACAGCGATTCGCGCTGGCAGGATCTCGCTGAAGTATTACGCCTGCAAAAGCCGTTAATTGATGGAAAACTAACAAGCGATAACACCCGCCGCTTTGTGTATTTAAAGCGTCAGGTAACTCCACCGGTAGCACTCTATATTTCAGAATTAAAACTGCCTGGAATTTACCTACTCGACGAATCAAAACGCTTTTACCCAGCGGGTGAAGTCACTGCGCACGTACTTGGCTTTACTAATATCGATGGCGAAGGCATCGAAGGTATTGAAAAACTTTACAATGAAGCGTTAACCGGAGAAGCGGGTAAACGTACCATTCGTAAAGACGCGCAAGGTCGAGAAATAGAAATTCTTGACGAGCGTGCGCGTATTGAACCTGAAAATATCCAATTGAGCATTGATCAGCGCATTCAATCACTGGCTTACCGTTCTTTAAAATCAGCAGTTCTGAGTTATAAAGCAACGTCGGGTAGCGCTATGGTTGTTGATGTGACGACTGGCGAAGTGCTAGCTATGGTGAATAGCCCGTCATTCAATCCAAATAATTTAAAAGATGCGGCGCCGCATAAACGCCGTAACCGCGCAATTACTGACTTATTTGAGCCTGGCTCAACGTTAAAGCCTATTTCGGTTTTAGCTGGACTAGAGTATGGCACCATCGATTTTGATACCGTGATTAATACAAAAGGGTGGATGCGTGTTGGCGGCAGTATTGTTACCGATGGTAAGAACAATGGCTCAATGGATCTGCGTACAATTTTACAAAAATCGTCAAATGTGGGTGTATCGAAAATAGCACAAACTATGCCTAAACAAGACTTTATTGGTTTCTTCCAACGTTTAGGTTTTGGCGAGGAAACTGGCACGGGTATGGTTGGTGAAAGCGATGGCTTATTTACACCGCATGGTCGTTGGTCTGATTTTGAGGTGGCAACATTAGCATATGGTTACCGAATTTCAGTAAGTACCGCGCAAATGGCGCGTGCCTATGCAGCTATCGGTTCCGGTGGCATTAACCGTCCTCTGACGATTTTAAAACAAGAAGGCGAAGTGCATGGCGACCGCGTGTTTGAACAGCGAAATGCGTATGCGGTGCTTGAAATGATGGAAAGCGTGTTTGAACGTGGCGGAACTGCTAGGCGTGTAAAGCTTGATGGCTATCGCGTTGGAGCTAAAACTGGTACGTCGAAAAAAGCAGCATTTGGCGGCTATGGTGATGAATATGTAGGTTACTTTGCTGGAATTGCCCCAGTATCTGACCCGCGTTTAGCGGTTGTTGTGATGATTAATGAACCTGGCGGTGACGTTTATTATGGTGGTGATGTTGCCGGCCCAGCATTTTCTGAAATTATGTCTGGATCGCTGCGAATTTTAAATGTTGCACCGGATCTTGAGGCAGTTGCGCAACTAACTCAACGGCAGGACTATGTTACCTATTGATCGCGCATTGCTCGCAATAGGTGAACCTAGCTGCGGCATAGAAACACATAAACTGACTTTAGACAGCCGGGCCATAGCGCCCGGTACTGCGTTTATTGCGATTAAAGGTCATCAACTCGATGGTTCACGCTTTATCGATAACGCTTTGGCGGCAGGTGCTGCGCTAGTGCTTGTTGATAGCGAGTGTCAATATCAACCAAATCTAGCGAATGTACAGGTTATTGATGGCTTAGCGAATAAGCTGAGCCTTTTTGCGAGTGCTTTTTACGGCGAGCCGAGTACACAATTTAAGTTAGTTGGTGTTACAGGTACTAATGGTAAATCTACCGTAACGAGCATGATCGCAAACCTCGCCAGCGCAGACGATGCTAAAACAGGTGTTATTGGTACTCTCGGCTGGGGTCAAACCGAAAAGCTTACGCCACTTGCAAACACCACACCTTCAGCCATTGACCTACAAGATTTATTTTGGCAAATGCGCGATTATGAATTAGTGGCAATGGAAGTATCGTCTCATGGTTTAGTGCAACAGCGCGTGGCGCATAGTGCATTTGATATTGCGGTGTTTACTAATTTAAGTCGTGACCATCTTGATTATCATGGCACTATGCTCGCTTATGGCGAGGCAAAATTATCATTACTAACAAATTTCTCTACGAAATGTAATGTCGTTAATTTTGACGATGCACAAGTAAAGCAATGGCTCGCAGAAGATCGTATTCCTAACCCAGTTCTATTTGGTGAAAACCTGCCAACCGATATTAGCTATCCATTTGTATCATTTGATAATGCAAAGTATTCAAAACAAGGCTTATGTTGTGATATTCGCTCAAGCTGGGGAAGTCAAAAAGTTACCGTACCTTTGTTTGGTAAGTTTAATTTATATAACTTAACCGCTGCACTCGCGACATTACTGAATTTAACATATGACTTTAATTGGTTAATTGATAAAATTGCCCAATTAGATGCGGTAGTCGGAAGAATGCAAGCTTTCAGCGCAGATAATAAACCTACCTGTATTGTCGATTACGCCCATACACCAGATGCCCTTGAACAAGCATTGATTGCATTGTCGGAACATGTTGGCAGCAATATCACGTGTGTGTTTGGCTGTGGTGGTGACAGAGACAAAGGTAAACGCCCACTAATGGCGCAAATAGCTGAAAAGTATGCAAATAAAGTAATTGTTACTAACGATAATCCGCGTACAGAGGATGAAGAAGCAATTACCGCAGACATTTTAGCTGGATTTGCAGCTGCTGAACGAGCTGTGGTTGAGCATGATCGCTACCAAGCTATCGCGCATGCGATTGCCACCACCTCTGCTGATGGCATTATTTTAATTGCTGGCAAAGGCCACGAAGACTACCAAATAATAAGCACTAACACGCTGCACTTTAGTGACAGCTTAGCTGCACAGCAGATTTTAAAAGGGGAAAGCGCATGATTACGGCTGATCTAAACTGGATTGCAGACGTCTTAGGTGTGTCATACCGCGGCGAAAATGAAGCATTTTCAACAATTGTAACCGATTCAAGAAAGTTACAAGCAGGCGAAGTGTTTTTAGCACTTAAAGGACCAAACTTTGATGGCCATAAATTCGCCCAAACAGCACAAGAATTAGGTGCTAAAGCGCTGATTGTTGAAGTAGAGCAAGATGTCGATATCCCTCAGTTTATCGTTGAAAACTCTCGTCTTGCATTAGGTAAGTTAGGCGCAGCTGTGATGGCTAAAGTAAGCCCTAAAACTGTCGCGATGACGGGAAGTGTAGGTAAAACCACAGTAAAAGAAATGACCGCGGCGATTTTATCGCAGCTCGGTGAAGTACTGGCGACCGATGGTAATTTTAATAACGATATTGGTGTACCTCTTACGCTGTTGCGATTAGAAGAAAAGCACCAGTATGCGGTGATTGAACTGGGTGCAAATCATTTAGGTGAAATTGCCTATACCACTGATTTAGTAAAACCACATGTAGCGGCGATTACCAATGTGGCGGAAGCGCATTTAGAAGGTTTTGGCGACCTATTTGGTGTAGCGCGTGCAAAAGGCGAAATTTTCTTAGGCTTACCTGAAAACGGTGTGGCAGTGGTTAATGCCGATAGCGAATTTATTGACTATTGGTTAGCACGCCTTGAAGACAAACAGGTAACTCAGTTCTCAGCAATACAGCACAAAGATATTTGGGCTGAAAACATAATATTAGATGATTTTGGTCGTGCAAGCTTTGACCTTGTTTATAAAGGTGAAGCGGTGCGAGTTGATTTGCCGATCCCTGGTTCACACAATGTCACTAACAGCTTAGTTGCTTCAGCGCTGGTACTTCCGCTGGGCGTTAGTTTAAAACAAGTCGCATCTGGCTTAAGTAATATGCCGCAGGTAAAAGGGCGCGTGAATATTATTGAGGTCTCGCAAAAACTGACTCTTATCGATGATAGCTACAATGCTAATCCAGGCTCGGTTCGTGCAGCAATTGACCTATTAAGCGGTATTAACGGCAAAAAAATACTGGTTTTAGGTGATATGGCTGAACTTGGTGAAGATGCACGTGTCTATCACCAAGAAGTAGGCGAATACGCCAGAGACAAAGGCATAGATCATGTATATACATTAGGTGTGCTTAGTCAATCGGCGAGTGATGTGTTTGAACAACCTGGCCGCCACTTCTCAACCCGCGAAAAACTTGTCGATGCGTTAAAGCAGGCGTTACTTAACGATGCAGCTAGCGGCAATGAACGTACAACAATTTTGATAAAGGGTTCGCGTAGTTCTCGAATGGAACTACTTGTAGACGAGCTCAATAATAAGAAAGGTGAACAGTCATGTTAATGTGGTTGGCTGAATATTTAACACAATTTTACTCAGGCTTTAACGTTTTTTCGTACTTAACGTTTCGCTCTATTTTAGGTGTGTTAACCGCACTTATGCTGTCGCTTTATTTTGGTCCAAAATTGATTCGTCGTTTACAGCTAATGCAAATTGGCCAAACTGTACGTGATGACGGTCCAGAATCGCATTTATCTAAATCAGGCACGCCAACAATGGGTGGCATTTTGATTTTAGGTTCTATTTTTGCCAGTACATTGTTATGGGCTGATTTAAGCAACCGTTATGTATTAGTCACATTATTTGTTATCGGCTCACTTGGTGTTGTGGGTTTTATTGATGACTACCGTAAAGTGGTACGCAAAAACACTGACGGCCTGATTGCGCGTTGGAAATACTTTTGGCAGTCAGTAATCGCCTTAACTGCCGGGGCATTTTTGTTTTACAGTGCTGCGTTACCACAAGAAACTGCGCTTGTTGTGCCTTTCTTTAAAGAAGTAATGCCACAGCTTGGCTTGTTTTACATTGTAATGGCTTACTTTGTAATTGTTGGTACATCAAACGCCGTTAACTTAACCGATGGATTAGACGGACTAGCTATTGTACCTACGATTTTAGTTGCGGGCGCATTTGCATTTATTGCGTACGTAACCAGTAACGTTAATTTTGCCAACTACCTGCATATTCCTTATATCCCTGAGGCGAGTGAACTTGTTGTTCTGTGTACTGCGATTGTGGGGGCGGGTTTAGGTTTCTTATGGTTTAACACATATCCTGCGCAAGTATTTATGGGCGATGTAGGTTCACTTGCGCTAGGTGGTGCACTTGGCATTATCGCGGTATTAGTGCGACAAGAATTGGTACTCGTGATTATGGGTGGTGTTTTTGTAATGGAAGCACTATCGGTTATTTTACAGGTGGGTTCATACAAGTTACGCGGCCAACGTATATTTCGCATGGCACCCATACACCATCACTATGAATTAAAAGGTTGGCCAGAGCCACGCGTTATTGTGCGTTTTTGGATTATTTCGGTGGTCTTGGTTTTAGCCGGATTAGCAACATTAAAGCTGAGATAAATGAATTATTTAGACGAACTTAAAAACAAAAAAATTATTGTGCTTGGGCTGGGTGTATCTGGTCTGAGCACAATGCGTTTTTTCGCTCGTAAAAATATTGCGTTTAGCGTTGTGGATAGTCGTGATATGCCACCTAACGCTGATATCGCTACACAGCTTGCAACAGATACACATTTTGGTGCCCTTAATGATACGTTGTTTAAAAACGTTGATTTAATCGTTATTAGCCCAGGTATTGCGCTTTTTAACATGTATATACAAGATGCAATAACCCGTGGTGTAGAAGTGATTGGCGATGTAGAGCTATTTGCTCGGATCAATACCAAAGCTGTGTATGCGGTAACAGGCTCTAATGGCAAGTCGTCTGTGGTTACACTAACGCGCGATGTATTAAAGCAAGCGGGTTATAAAGTGGCGCTTGCGGGCAACATTGGTACACCGGTACTGGATGTTATTGACCAAGATTACGATTGCTATGTATTGGAGCTATCGAGCTTCCAATTAGAGACAACGCATTCGTTAGTGTGCGAAGCAAGTTGCGTGCTAAACATTAGTGAAGACCATATGGATCGTTACGACAGCCTTGGTGATTATGCTCACGCTAAACAGCGCATTCATTTACACAGTAAACATGTGGTTGTTAATTTTGATGATGCATTAACTCATTGTGAGCAAACGCCAGGTGTTAGTTTTGGTGCGCAACAAGGTGATTACACGATTTCGCAGCAATACTTTAATGTATACGGCAAACAAATGTTGAGTACTGACGAGCTAAAAGTGATTGGATTACACAACCAGTTAAACGCACTCGCAGTTATGGCGCTGTTAGAAAATCTTAAACTGCCAGTTGATGTGTTTAAAACGGCGTTTAATCAGTTTTCAGGGCTTGCTCATCGCTGCCAGTTAGTATGTGAAGATAACGGCGTACTTTATGTTAATGATTCCAAAGCGACGAATGTTGGTGCAACTCAAGCTGCATTAACAAGCTTAGCTAAAGGTAAAAATATAATTTTATTAGCGGGTGGTGTTGGCAAAGGTGCCGATTTTTCACCGTTAAAAGTTGATATTGAAACGACCGTTAAACAGCTTATTACGTTTGGTAAAGATAAAGCTCAGATTGCAGCGTTATGTGAAAGCGCAATTCAGACAAATTCACTTGAAGATGCCGTATTACAGGCGAAGGCCATCGCTGTTTCGGACGATATCGTATTGCTTGCGCCGGCGTGCGCGAGTTTTGATATGTTTAACAGCTTTGAACATCGCGGCGATGTATTTGTTGAGCTGGTTAATAAGGCGGTGAAATCATGAAGGTGCTTGAGTTTTTAAAAGCGCAATTTCATGTGCGCTCAAATACACTTTACGATATTCCACTTATTTATTGCATGGTTATTTTGGTTGGTGTTGGTTTTATTATGGTAACCAGCGCGTCGATGCCAACTGCAATTCGTATGTTTGATAACCCCTTCCATTTCACCATTCGCCATGTGGTGTATTTAGTGTTGAGTATGAGTTTGTTGATGATCTCAACTAGTTTACCGATGAGTTTTTGGAAAAAGGCCAATTTACCGCTCTTGCTGGCGGGTGTGCCTATGTTAATCGCGGTACTGGTTATCGGTCGTGAAGTAAACGGTTCAACGCGCTGGATTGGTTTAGGGCCGATTAATATTCAAGTATCTGAAGTTGCAAAGTTATTTTTCTTTTGTTATCTCGCTGGCTACTTGGTTCGCAAAAAATCTGAAGTGCAAGAAAACTTAAAAGGCTTTATTAAACCGTTGGCTGTTTTTACGGTTTATGCGTTTTTGATTTTGATGCAGCCCGACTTAGGTACGGTAGTAGTAATGTTTGTTACAACTGTGGGCTTGCTGTTCTTAGCGGGCGCACGTTTGTGGCAATTCTTTGCTTTGATGATGGCAGGTGTTGGCCTCGTAGTGTTGCTGATCGCCAGTTCTCCTTATCGTCGCGCACGTATTACAGGTTTTATGGATCCTTGGGATGACCCGTTTGGCAAGGGTTATCAATTGGTTCAGTCGTTAATGGCATATAGCCGTGGTGATTGGTTTGGCCAAGGGTTGGGTAATAGTGTGCAAAAACTACAATATCTGCCTGAAGCGCACACCGACTTTATTTTTGCGATTTTAGCCGAAGAGACCGGATTTATCGGCGTATTAAGTGTTTTAACTGTGTTATTTGTGCTGATTTTTAGAGCGCTAAATATTGGCTTTAATGCCCTTAAAGCAGGTAAAGACTACGAAGGTTATTTGGCGCTAGGTATCGCAATTTGGTTTGCCTTTCAAAGTATGGTTAACGTTGGGGCGAGTGCGGGTATTTTACCTACCAAAGGCTTGACTTTGCCTTTTGTATCGTATGGTGGTTCAAGTTTATTAGTAATGACGGTTGCAGCCGGCATTTTATTGCGTGTTGATTTTGAGGTGAAAATGGCGACGAAACAAGCCACTGTAAGAGGGCGAAAATCATGAGTAAGAAAATAATGATTGTCGCTGGTGGCACAGGGGGGCATATTTTCCCCGGGATCGCCGTAGCAAATTATCTGCAAGAGCAAGGTTGGCAAGTAATGTGGTTAGGCACCTCCGACCGAATGGAAGCGGATGTTGTACCGCGTCACGGTATTGATATTCGCTACATTGATGTCAAAGGAGTGCGTGGAAATGGCATTATGCGTTTGCTAAAAGCACCTTTTATGGTGGTTAAAGCGATATTGCAAGCACGTAAAGTGATGAAACAAGAAAAGCCAAATGTATTGCTTGGCATGGGGGGGTATGTAACCGGACCTGCTGGTGTAGCGGCAAAGTTACTAGGCATTCCGGTGCTAATTCATGAGCAAAATGCGGTTGCTGGGCTTAGTAATAAGTTGCTTGCCAAAATTGCAAATCAAGTGATGGCGGCGTTTCCTTCGGCATTTGATAGCGCAAAATGCAAAATTATCGGTAATCCGGTTCGCAGCAGTGTTGCAACAGCTCAAGTAGAGAAGGACAGCGAATGCTGCAATATTTTGGTGGTTGGCGGCTCATTAGGTGCAAAAGTATTTAACGACCAATTACCAAATGTGTTTAAAACGCTGGCGCAAGAAAGTAAATTGGCTATTTTCCATCAAACCGGTAAAGGTCACTTGGCGGAAGTAACCAAACGTTATGAAAAAATGGCGCTTAACGCGCAGGTGAACGAATTTATTCATGATATGGATAAAGCTTATGCGTGGGCCGATATTGTTGTGTGTCGCGCTGGCGCGTTAACGGTAAGCGAAGTTGCTGCCGCGGGAAAAATGGCCGTGTTTGTACCATTTCCGTACGCCGTAGATGACCATCAAACTGCAAACGCCAATTACCTTGTGGCGCAACAAGCTGCGTTACTCATTCAGCAAAAAGATATGACGCAAGACGACCTAGTCGCCTTGTTAAAACCCTATGTTCAAGATAAGTCACGGGTATTAAAAATGGCTGAAAAAGCAAAAGCGGCAGCCAAATTAGATGCAACACGCGATGTTGCAAATTTATGTATCGAATTTAGTAAGTAAGAGTAGAACATTGAAAAAAGATAATTTACCTGCAATGAGACGAATCAACACTATCCACTTTATTGGTATTGGTGGTGCAGGTATGGGCGGAATTGCAGAAGTACTATTACATTTAGGCTATCAAATTACCGGCTCAGATATAAACAAAGGCGCAATGACAGAACGTTTGAGTAAAGCGGGCGCGAACGTTTTTATCGGGCACCGAGAAGAAAATGTTGAGCAAGCAGACGTGGTAGTTGTTTCAAGTGCCATTGATGAAAGTAACCCTGAAATCATTTGCGCGAAAGAAAAACACATTCCAATTGTACGCCGTGCGGAAATGCTGGCGGAGTTAATGCGCTTTAGGCAGGGTATTGCAGTTGCTGGTACGCATGGTAAAACCACAACGACGAGTTTAGTAGCAAGTATTTTTGCCAAAGCCGAACTTGATCCCACCTTTGTGATTGGTGGCTTATTAAATAGTGCGGGTACCAATGCAAAGTTAGGCAGCGGTCAATACCTTATTGCTGAAGCAGATGAAAGTGATGCAAGCTTTTTACACTTGAGCCCAATGATCAGCATTATCACAAATATTGAAGCGGATCATATGGATACGTATCAAGGTGACTTTGAAAATATGAAAGACACCTATATTGAATTTATCCATAACCTCCCGTTTTATGGGTTAGCCGTAGCTTGTATAGACGACTCAGTGGTTCGCGAGTTATTACCGCGCTTTAGCCGTAAATACGTGTCTTATGGTGAATCGCAAGATGCAGATTACCGTCTCATTAACTTCTCACAATCAGCTAGCTGCAGTGCCTTTGAAGTTGTGTTGCCAAATGGTGAAACACTTGCGATCACCCTGAATTTACCGGGCAAGCACAATGCCTTAAATGCAACAGCGGCAATTGCGGTAGCGTTTGAGGAAGGCGTAAGTGAAAGCGCAATAAAAGCAGCACTAAAAGAATTTGAAGGTATTGGTCGTCGTTTTCAACATTATGGCGAGTTCAATAACGAAGTGGGCAACGTGATGTTGGTAGATGATTATGGTCATCACCCATCTGAAGTCGCCGCAACAATTAAAGCGGCAAAGCAAGGTTGGCCTGATAAGCGTTTAGTAATGGCGTATCAACCCCATCGCTTTACGCGCACGCGTGACCTTTATGAAGAATTTGTAGATGTGTTAAGTCAGGTAGACGAATTATTGTTGTTGGAAGTATACGCAGCTAGTGAAGAACCTATCGTTGGTGCAGACAGCAAGAGTTTATGTCGCAGCTTAAGACAACGTGGTAAAGAGCCTAGATATATCGCCACGCCGAATGAGTTATTCACAGCATTGGCTGACGCGGTAAAAGACAATGACTTAGTGTTAACGCAAGGTGCGGGCAATATAGGTCAATTGGTAAAACAAATTGCTGAAACAGAAATGAAAGTAACTAAGCTAAAGCAGGTAGCACAATGAGCCAAAAGCAGTATGGTAAAGTCGCCGTTTTATTAGGTGGTAATTCGGCTGAGCGTGAGGTGTCACTCAATTCGGGAAGTGCCATATTAAACGCCCTGATTACCAATGGTGTTGATGCGATTGCATTTGATCCAAAAGAACGAGAGCTTGCTGAGCTTAAAACATTAGGAATCGATCGCGTGTTTATCGCGTTGCATGGCCGTGGCGGTGAAGATGGTACGATTCAAGGTGCACTTGAATTTATGGGCTTGCCATATACCGGTAGCGGCGTGTTAGGCAGTGCGTTAGCTATGGATAAAGTACGTTGTAAACAGTTATTTGTTGCCAGCAACTTACCAACCGCTAAATTTACCACGGTTAAAAAAGGTGAAGGCTTTAGTATTGAATCGATTATTAACGAATTTGGCGCGGTAATGGTTAAGCCTAGCCATGAAGGTTCGAGTATCGGTATGGCTAAAGCAAGCACGAGTGAAGAGTTAAAAAGTGCGCTTGAAAATGCCTTCAAATTTGATGATGAAGTATTGCTTGAGCAGTGGATCACAGGCACCGAATATACCGTTAGCATGCTTAACAACCAGCCGCTATCGGTGATTGAAATGAAAACACCACGTGGTTTTTATGACTACGAGGCGAAATATAAGTCATCTACTACGAGTTATCATTGCCCAGCTGATTTATCAAACGCCGATACTGCATATTTACAAATGATCGCAACGCAGGCATTTGCGCTTGTTGGTGCTAAAGATTGGGGGCGAGTGGACGCGATGCGTGACCAAAGCGGTGAATTCTATTTGTTGGAAGTGAATACTGTACCGGGCATGACAGAAAAGTCATTGGTACCTATGGCTGCAAAAGACTCAGGTAGAGATTTTGCTCAGTTAGTTTTAGAAATTTTAGATTCGACACTGTAAATGAAAGAAACACTACTTACATTAGCAAATTTAACAAAGCGATTAGTTGCTGCAACTAATTGGTCTTTGCTAATGGGAGTAAGTTTTTTTGTTTTGACCTTGTTTATTACGTGGCAAGGGGTGAATGCCTTAACTGATTACTTAGCAACGGAACAAAATAGTAAGTTGAGCAAAGTATTGGTACATGGCGACCCTGTATATACAAGTGAACAGGCAATTGTTGATAAGATTAAGTCATTAAAAGTTAAAACGTTTTTTGATGTAGATGTAAACCAAGTGCAAGAGAAATTGCTGGAATTGCCTTGGGTAGCTAGTGTATCGGTACGCAAACAGTGGCCAGACACACTACGTGTTTATGTTACTGAGCATCAGGCTGTGGCAATTTGGAATCAAGATTTACTGTTAAATACCCATGGCGACATCTTTCAGGCACCGGCAGAGCAGTTTTTTAACAAGTTACCTATGTTGTATGGGCCTGAAGGCAGTGAAAATGAAGCGTGGAGAACTTTTAAAACATTTAAAGAGTTATTAGCGCTACATGAGATCGGGTTAAGCAGCCTTGCACTGTCTGAGCGTTTTTCCTGGAAATTATGGCTCAATAGCGGTGTTAAATTAAATCTAGGACGCAAAGATATTGCGCTTAGAGTGCAGCGGTTTATCGATTTATATCCGGAGATAAAAAACTCGTCGGATAAAGAGGTAGAGTCGATAGATTTAAGGTATGATACGGGATTAGCTGTGAGCTGGCTTCAGCCAGTGCAAGAGCAAACTAAAAATAATAAGGTATAACTAGGGTATGACCAAGGCAGTTGAACGTAATCTCATTATCGGCTTAGACGTAGGAACGTCTAAAGTTGTTGCTGTTGTCGGTGAGGTAACACCTGATAATCAGCTGAGCATTGTAGGCGTTGGCAGTCAAAACGCGAAAGGCATGGATAAAGGTGGTGTTAACGATCTTAATTTAGTGTCTGAGTCGATTCAGCGCGCGTTAGATGAAGCTGAATTAATGGCGGATTGTCGCATTAGCTCGGTTTACCTAGGCATATCTGGAAAACATATTCAGTGTCAAAATGAAAATGGTGTAGTGGCGATTAACAACGCTGAAATCACCCATGACGACATCGATAATGTTATTCATATCGCTAAATCAGTTCCTATTTCAGCTGAACGCAAGATGTTGCACGCGTTACCACAAGAATACACCGTTGATATGCAAGAAGGCATTCGTAATCCACTCGGTATGAGTGGCGTACGTATGGAAGCGCGAGCACATATTATTACGTGTTCAAACGATATGGCTAAAAACATTGAAAAATGTGTTGAGCGCTGTGGCCTACGTGTTGACCAATTTATTTTCTCGGCGCTGGCGTCGGGCGATTCAGTTTTGACCGAAGATGAGCGTGAGCTTGGTGTTGCAGTGGTTGATATTGGTGGTGGCACTATGGATATTACCATATACACGCAAGGCTCTTTGCGCCACTCGGCGGTGCTACCAGTTGCGGGAAATCAAGTAACTGGCGATATTGCGAAAATATTTCGCACGCCTATCTCGCATGCTGAAGCAATTAAAGTACAATATGCCAGCGCACTAAGTCGCTTAGCAAGTCAAGAAGACAGTATTGAAGTACCAAGTGTAGGTGGTAGACCTGCACGCATTATGTCGCGCCATACACTTTCTGAAGTTGTTGAGCCGCGCATGAGAGAGATTTTTGAGTTGGCGATGAAAGAGATTCGTCGCTCAGGTTTAGAAGAACAAATAGCTGCAGGCATTGTGCTGACAGGCGGTACCGCCAAGATGCAAGGTGTTGTTGAAGTAGCAGAAGAAATTTTCCAAATGCCAGTGCGCGTTGGTCAACCAGTAGGGATAGCTGGACTTACTGATTATGTGAATGATCCGTCGTTCGCAACGTCAGTTGGGTTGTTGCAGTATGGTCGAACTATGCAGCATAGCCAGAGCAGCCGCACCACAGAATCTGGTAATGGAAATTGGTGGAACCGTTTAACAAAATGGTTTCAAGGGGAGTTTTAAGCTTTTGCCTTGTGAATTTTCATAAGGTAGTTAGTCGGAGAGTTAAACATGTTTGATTTAATGGAACAGCACGGTGAAGAAGCCGTAATTAAAGTAATCGGTGTCGGCGGTGGCGGTGGTAACGCTGTTGAGCACATGGTTAAAAAGCAAATTGAAGGCGTAAAATTTATTGCGGCCAATACCGATGCGCAAGCACTGCGTAAGTCATCAGCTGATGTAACAGTGCAGCTAGGTACGCAAATTACGCAAGGTTTAGGTGCTGGTGCAAACCCTGAAGTGGGTCGTGATTCTGCTGAAGAAGATGCAGAAACGATTCGTAACAGCCTTGAAGGCGCAGATATGATCTTTATTGCTGCTGGTATGGGCGGTGGTACAGGTACGGGTGCTGCACCTGTTGTGGCGCGTATCGCTAAAGAAATGGGCATTTTAACTGTTGCAGTAGTAACACGACCTTTTGAATTTGAAGGTAAAAAGCGTGCATCGGCAGCAGAAGATGGCATTAATGAGTTGTCTCAACACGTTGATTCGCTTATTACAATTCCTAACAATAAATTGCTTAAAGTTTTAGGCAAAGGTACGACATTATTAGATGCATTCGCTAAAGCGAATGATGTGTTATTTGGTGCTGTACAAGGTATCGCTGAGTTAATTACTCGCTCAGGTCTGATCAATGTGGATTTCGCCGACGTACGTACAGTTATGTCTGCAATGGGAACCGCAATGATGGGCACAGCGTCAGCGAAAGGTCCTGATCGTGCACAAGAAGCTGCAGAAGCAGCAATTTCTAGCCCGTTACTTGAAGACGTTGATTTAACAGGTGCGAAAGGCATTCTTGTTAATATTACCGCGGGTATGGACATTGCGATTGAAGAATTTGAAACAGTTGGTAACCACGTTAAGGCACTAGCATCAGAAAATGCAACGGTTGTTGTAGGTGCGGTTATCGACCCTGATATGTCTGAAGAGTTACGTGTGACTGTTGTTGCGACTGGCCTTGGCGGTGAACGCAAACCACAGTTTGGTATTGTGGGTGCGGATATCAAAAAAGTGTCTGGTTCTGATACAGCGCAAGCAACAAGCGCTCCGAGCAACGCAACTGCAACACCAGGTGTGTTTGTACCAAGTTTTGCACAGTCGGGCAGTGTAGAAACGCCTGAGACGGTTGAACCAAGTGTTCAAAACGAAGTCAAAGAAAGCGCGCCATTAGACAAAAAGCAAGACAAAGCAGATTATTTTGACGTACCAACTTTCTTACGTAATCAAGCTGATTAATAAGATTGTTTAAAAAACAACCATAATTTGGCAAGCTGGTCTTATCTGTGGTAAGATAGCCGGCCGATTTTAACGAATAAGTGGATAGCCTATGATTAAGCAGCGTACCATAACTGAAAAAGTCAGTGCCGTAGGTGTTGGATTACATAAGGGTGAAAAGGTTTCTATCACTCTCCGACCTGCTAGTGCGAATACGGGTATTGTATTTCGCCGGGTAGACCTTGATCCTGTTGTTGATTTTGAAACAACACCTGAGGCCGTGGGCGATACTCAATTATGTACATGCTTAATCAATAAAGATGGCGTTCGCTTATCGACTACTGAGCATTTAATTGCTGCAATTGCAGCATTAGGCTTGGACAATCTGATTGTTGAATTAGATAGCCCTGAAGTGCCAATTATGGATGGTAGTTCATTACCGTTTATTTACCTTATCCAAAAGGCTTGCATCGAAGAGCAAAATGCAGCTAAACGTTTTATTCGCATTACCGAAACGGTGCGTGTTGAAGACGGCGATAAGTGGGCTGAGATTGAACCATATGATGGTTTTCATATCGACTTTGAAATTGCGTTTAACCACCCAGCAATTAACGAAAGTCGCCAACGTATTGGGTTAGACATCACAGCTAAGAACTTTATCGAGCAAATTAGCCGAGCGCGTACATTTGGCTTTATGCGTGATATTGAATACATGCACGCTAACAATTTAGCACTTGGCGGCAGCATGGATAATGCAGTTGTACTTGATGACTTTAAAGTACTTAACCCAGATGGATTACGCTACCCTGATGAGTTTGTAAAACACAAGATTTTAGATTGTGTTGGTGATTTGTTTATGACAGGTCATAACTTACTTGGTAAGGTAACTGCGTATAAATCAGGCCATGATCTGAATAATAAGCTACTTCGTAAGTTGATGGCGACTGAATCAGCTTGGGAATGGGCAACATTTGAAGAGTCAGTTACTATGGCTGCACCAGGTTTAGAAACCGCAACTGCTTAGTTTTTCAAAATTAATCAAATTAAAAAACGCGACTTAAGTCGCGTTTTTTATTGCTTAAAATAATGTTTTCTAGTGTCGTCATGTGTGTGCGCTCTAGTATGCTAAACACCTTTAATTTGTTAAAAGCAGCTAATAGACAATGAGCAAATATTCTTGTTCTATGCTTAAGGTATGAATCTTTATAATGCTAATGAGGTTGGCGTTAGGTTGTAAAAGTGAACGCTCGAGAAAAACTTATGGTGTATTAACGGATTTAATTAGAAACGAAGGAAAGTGACTTGCAAAATACATGCATTTTAATTAGCTAGATGTTAAGTTTTTGAATTTTTAAAAAGGAATTTTTAAGAAGAAGTGGGGCGACTGACGAGACTTGAACTCGCGACAACCGGAATCACAATCCGAGCAGTCATTATTTGGCCAGTTTAATGACCTAGAACTGGCCAAATGATATTCAAAAGATAGTTAGTGTAATCTCTAGTAAGTAAGTTAATGCTGCCACAGCAATGGATAAAGTAATTCGTGTTAAATAGATATGAATATAATCAGCAAGAAAAATGAACATGGTGCTATACGCCCTGCGAACAGGACTTAGTGGGTTTATAACCTCTTTTACAGTTAGAGAAAAAATAACAATGAAAAACAAAAATGGGTATAAGTTTATCAGGGTTAAAAAATAATCGCTTAAGACAGCAAATGATCTTCCCGTAAAAATTTCATATTGTTCATATTTCACCGAGTATGAACAGATGTAGTAATGGAGTACAAATATTATTTCAATCCATAAGCTTTCAACTGGTGAGTGATGCTCTAGTTTTAATGTCGGGGTAAGATTAATTGAAGATAGGCTACGAACTCTTTATTGCAAAACTATGCTTTAATTGGTAATTTTGTTGAAATCATATTTGGATTTACAAGGAATGTAGACAAAGGACATAGTTCCTCCTCCCCTTTTTATCATTTCTTTCATCCTTTAGAAAATAACATCGCTTTTATTAGATTGATGCAAAAATATGAATTAAAGCACTTTGCAATGGAACAAAATGGAGTTAATTTTATGTTTAAGCCAGCTACCTTAACTATACTTTTATTTGCTGTGCTTTCTCTCAACGCACAAACTATTCCCGACGCAAGAAATTTAAGACGACCGATTACACCTGAATCTTATGAACTCAAGTTCCCTTTATGGGCACCACCATTTATGCTAGAAAAAGAAGATAGCTATAAAGGGTTAGACCAATGTGAGTTGTATGATCGCATGCTCGCAGATTTTCAAAGTGGTATTATTAAGTACTTAAATGAAAGAGATAATTATAGTTATGTTGATGAGACTGATTACTATGATTGCCCAGGTTTCGGTAATACAGGTTTTGGTGGCGTAATTTACCCTAGGGGGAGAACATGTAAAATAGAGCGTCCACAAGGTTGTATACTATGGGGTTACTCCGACAGGATAGGCTCTAAGGCTCGAACAAACTACACCGTTAATGCTATAATGACGTGCCCCGCCGCTGCACCTTTTGAACACCATACAGTTAAAATTGATACACCAGAGGGGCTGATGTGTGCAGCCCCTCTTCAATGTAACTACCCATTTGAGCCTGAAATTGAACGTGATTCTGAGGGCTATATAACTAATACATACTGCGCTACTTATTGCCCTACAGGGCAACCCTTTGATCCAGAGTACGGACAGTGTAAACCTGCAATGGATCATTTTGATAATACTCAATGTGTTGAAAAAGTCCTAAACCCTATCAATGCGCGCACCGGTGAAAAAATAGAATTTCTACAATCCAACTTAAACTTTCCGGGTCGTTTTCCTTTGAATTTAGATTTCACCTACAGCTCTCAAAATGATGCAAGGACCAAGCATCAAGTATTACAAGAAAAACGCAAGCAAGCTGAAAAGCTAAATAAAATGGAGGGCTGGACTAAAGTGTATCAACCTCACGGATACACAACCCCAAAATATCAAGTTTGGACGAAGTTAGCGTATATAAACGACAACGCCAAAATTGGTAACTACCAATGGTATCATCAATATCAATTGAAACTCATCATTAAAGACGATGATTTTATTGATATATATAAAGGCAATAATAAAACAGTCACGTTTCGAAATGGTAATGAAAGAGCGCCAAATGGCGAACAGTTAAAGAAAACCAATGCAGGCTGGGACTACATAACAGCAAACAATATAAAATATCAGTTTAGCCAAGGTGGTGTACTGCATACTGTCTTCCACCCTAGTGGCGAGATGCACTATGTTAGATATGGAACAAACGGCAAAGTTTCTGAGGTGGAACACTCCTTACATGGTGTTGCTAAATTCATTTATAGCGACCAAGTACTAAGCAGTATTATGCTGCCTGATAATACAGAAATTAAATTAGAGTACGATGACCTTCACAACTTAATATCTTATCATGCCGACGGTGGAACAAGCCGAACTTTAGAATACAACAATGAGCAGTACCCATACGCACTCACTAACCTTAAAAAGCAAAATGGTGAACATATCGCTTCTTGGACTTATGATACGCTTGGACGCGCTATTTCTGCTACAAGTACTAAAGGAGACTCAGGGACGATTGTGTACGGTGATAATAAGGTTACCGTAACCAGTGATAGTGGAGTTAATACCATACTAACGTACTTAAATGAGCGTTTAATTAGCAGCTCTGGTGGAACGTGTGACTCAACTAGTGGCGTAGAAACAAAACATTACGAATATACATGGTTTAATAAATTATCAAGTATCACTGATAGTCACGGAAATAAAACAGTTTATAACTATGATGGTTATAAGCTTCTCTCAAGTATAACTAAAAATGCTGGCACACTACAGGAACAAAAAACATCATACAAATATTACACTGCCTATAGAAACCCTGATCACAGATTAAAAAGCGTAGAATTACCTAATGGTTTAATACAAACCTATGAATATACCGATAATGGACAAATACAAAGTATCGGGCTTACTCATGGGGCTCTTAATAGAAAACAAGTTTATGCTTATTCAACACAGAGTAATTTAATAAGTAGTATCGATGGTCCACGCACTGATGTTGCCGACAACACCTCATTTGAATACGATGCCAGCAATCACATTTCAAAAATTATAAACCCACTTTCGCATTCCACTTCGTATACAGATTATAATTCGCAAGGGTTAGCTACCAAGATAACCGATCCTAATGGTGTCACCACGCTATTGAACTATAACGCAAACGGAAGTATTACATCAGGTAGTACTGGCAACCGCACTAATCTATATACTTATAACAGTGATGGTAATTTATTATCCGTTTCAAATGGCAATCAAACCATTAATTACGCTTACGATTCACATGAACACCTGATTTCAATCCGTGACAATCAAAACAATACAATTTCTTTTGAAAGAGATAGTAGGGGTAATATTGCAAAACGTTACATTCAAGGAAACGGAGAGACGATATTTTCGCTATCCAAAACATATGATGCATTGGATAGAGTCAAACAAGTGACTTCGGGGGCTAATCAACCGTGGCAATATAAATACAACTTAAACGATGATATTACAGAGATTATCGACCCGTCTAACAGTAGTATGTCATTTAAATATGATAGTTTTAATAGGCCAACCTCTAACACTGATCAACTGTCTCACAGTACGAGTTTCAAATATGCTAAAACAGGCCAGCCTACAGAAATAACTGATGCTCTAGGGCGAACGACGCAGTTTGAATACAACGGTTTCGGCGAAGTAGTAAAACGCATCAGCCCAGATACAGGCACAACGACTTATGGCTATGATGAAGCTGGCAATCTAAAATGGCAACAAGATGCGCGTAACGTTAAAACAACGTACACCTATGATGCATTAAACCGTGTCACACTGATTAGTTACCCAGATGCAACAGAAAATGTGACTTTGGAATACGATGATGCAACTGAAGTACGTTTTGCAATCGGTCGATTAAGCAAAGTAACTGACCAATCTGGTATCCGAGAGTACTACTATAATGCGTATGGAGAAGTAACTAAACTTGAGTTTACTCCTACAGGGACAAGTACAAAAATAAGCACAAGCTATACATATAACAATGCTGGTAACCTAACGAGTATTGCCTATCCTAGTGGTCGCGTAGTTACCTATAGCTACGATGAAATTGGAAACATCTCAACAGTTACAACAACCAAAGATGACGTTACGCAAACTCTTGCATCTAATATCACTTACTTACCATTTGGGCCTCTTACTGGGCTTGATTACGGAAATGCATTACAGCTTACACAAGAGTTTGATACAACCTACAAAATGACGCGTAAAGCTGTTACAGGCATTTATGATTCAAATTACACTTATGATGCAATTAACAACATTTCAACCATAGATGAATTACTAGCTCCGACAACTTCACAAACCTACGCTTATGACGCCGCTAGCAGACTCACGTCAGCAACCGGAAGCTACGACCAGCGAGCATTTTCTTATGACTCAATCGGAAACCGGACGAGTAAAACAGTTTCAGATATAGATACGCCTTACGTTTATGAAAACGGGGTATTGAAGAGTGTTGATGGAGTTGCAAGAACTTATGATAAGACAGGTAACACGTTGACCGATGGTAATGCAACGTACGCCTATAATAATGCAGGAAGGCTAACGAAAGCGACCGTCGCTGGCAGTAACTATAATTACACCTATAACTACTTAGGTCAGCGAGTTAAGAAACAAACTGACTCACAAATTAGACACTACCATTATGATTTATCGGGTTTGTTACTGGCTGAATTAGATGCTTCTGGCAACACGCTTGTGGAATACATCTATGTAAATGGCCAACGGATCGCTTTTATTACAGACCAAATTTATTATGTTCATACTAACCACTTAGATGCTCCACTTGCGCTCACGGACCAACAAGGTACAACGATGTGGAAAGCTAACTACACTCCGTTTGGTAGCATTGATGTAACACTTGATAATTTACCTGATACGTTTACCGCTCGTTTTCCAGGGCAATATGCAGATTCTGAAACAGGCCTATTTTACAACTACTTTAGGGATTACGATCCTGAATTGGGACGCTACATCCAGTCTGATCCTTTAGG
The DNA here is from genome assembly GCF_001399975.1 of Pseudoalteromonas sp. P1-9. Lineage (GTDB taxonomy): Bacteria > Pseudomonadota > Gammaproteobacteria > Enterobacterales > Alteromonadaceae > Pseudoalteromonas. The sequence goes on along the minus strand of NZ_LKBD01000006.1, from coordinate 66,930 downwards.
ATTATACGATGGTGTTAACACATATAATTATGTGTACGGAAACCCCATTATGTATTATGACCCTTATGGGCTTTATGGTATGGATGATGTATGGGGAAGTATTTATTGGGTTACAGGCGGCTGGAGTCCTGATCAAAGTACAGTAAATTTTTATGCTGGTTTTGGAGATGCTATTTCTATGAATGCAACTAAGCACTTCAGAAATTGGCAAGATATTAATAGTGTAAACTACTGCTCATCATCATACTCAAATGGGCAAAACTCTGGTGTCGCATTTGGGTTATTGAACGCTGGACGGATGTCTTTAGTAACCTATAACAAATTGAAAAAAGCAAAGTCATGGAGAGCTAACAGTAAAACATCTAGAAAGACGAGAGCTAAGAAAATTAAAAATGCAGGTGACTATTCCAATGCAAGAAACGAAGTGGCCTTGACGTTTGTAGCGGGATCTGGTGTTGATTCATGGGTGGATTTATTTAATAGAAATTCAAATAATAACTCTCAAGATTGCGGTTGTGAAAGTCAGTAGGAGCGATATGAAATCATTAAAGAAAGTAAATTGGCTATGGTTTGTTCTATCATTGTTTTTCATTCCGTGGTTGTCGATTGATATTTTTACTGCACTGACAGAAGGAAAAATAATGCAGTTGAGAGTTTCAGATTATTTATATTTTGAAACTGACACTGTTATGTTTTCTCTTATTTTTTTACTTAAGTTGGCATTTCTACTGGGGTTCTTTTGGTATTTTTTGTCCAATTTGAAGCTCTTAAGTTTAAAAAAATAGTTCTACGCAATTTGAATCCAAAGCCTCGCTAGCCGGGGCTTTTTACTTTTTAGTTATAAATATGATATATAACAAATAGTTGTTAGATAATTATTAATAAAATATGTTTCTCAAACAAACAATGTATCAAGAGCGCTACGGTCAGCAAAACTTCAATCACAAAACTGGCTAGATTGTAGAGCAGACATGCATGTAAAAAATAAAATGTTTGGATTGACTGATTGCTGGGAAAAGCACTGGGCTGAAATATTCCTTAAAGAAGAAGTTGAATAATCTTACGTTGAACATATTAATTGAGCTTATTTTTATAATTCAATATTCAATATAATTAGCAGGACGCATTGAGTGGCACACGAGAAAATTCAAAAACAGCTTTCGGAATATCTTGAGTACGACTTGCGGCAGCTTATCGATAAACGAGTTTCCGCATTTAAGAGACAATTAGAATACATAAAAACAAAGAATAACTCGCACTTGCTCAAGCTATACTCCAACAATTGGAACGACGAAATGCTTAAGGTCGTGTTTGTACTAAATTCATTTTATCAGCTTGTACTTGGTCCATTGGATAGTTCCGCTCGAAGCTCAACTTTATGCGGACTTGGTTCAGATATTCCAATAAGTTACGGCTCAAGTATCAAATTCAACGTTTCCAGAAGTCGCAAAATTAATAAAACGGTAGAAAGTTTTAACAACATTATCGTGAAATTAGAGATAAATAGCTTCGTGATGGGGCTGAATTCAGCCAACGATATCGTTTTCAATCTTGCAAAGGATCTCTATGAAGACGAGTAGTAATTGGTTGTCTGATGTTGAAAAGATGGTAACTGAATTTGTTGATGCCCATTCGTTAGTGTATAGCAAAAAACAAAGAGAACTCTCCGCTTCATTTGAAATTGGGTGCTTTCACGCGTTACTCGACTATTATGAACAAATGCAATTTGATATCTCGGTTGAAAATCTTACTAAGGATGGTGAATTTCGTTATCTTACTTCGCCAAGCGGTAACCCAAATAACTTCTCCTATGTTATAGCATCGATTGGTGATCGAGCCTATGAAATAAGGCAACAATTAAAAATTTATTCTGAGCTAGATGAATACATTTCCTTTGCTCCTGATCTTTCAGTTGTTAAAAAAAATACTCCTATTGAGAAAGTTAAAGACGACGATTATGCGAACGGTAAGCGCTCGTTTTATCGGGTTTCTAGCAAAGATGTAATAGCAGCCCATGAGTGCAAGTCCCTTCCTCCATTCCCTGAATTGATGGTTTCCTTTATCGGGATGTTTGTAACTGCGCATTCTTGGCATACGGATCATACTTGTGGCGTAACATTGAATGATACAGGCTTGCACTTAGCCCCAACAATGTTTGTTGGCGGTAGTGCTCAAGCCATGCATTTGAAAATGATATCTGCGATACAGAAAGTACACCCCTTGAATATTGTGGTTGGTATGCATCAAGGAAACTGGGATCTGTATGGCCCTCATAAGAAGCTTAATCGGTTAGATGTTTCTGGTGATAAAGAAGCGCTAGCCTTAGCAAAACCAATTGGCTATTTCCTAAACTTTCCTTGATTTCTCTATCATTAATAAGTGAGTCCTATTATATAAAGCTACATGATAGTGTTATTTCTAACCTAAAATTCCGCAAGGGGCTTTATTTTTGGCTATTTTTTAAGCCAAAGAGCTAAGTCATTTTTTAGTATATTATTTGTTCGATTTTAGTGGTAGGTTATTAATGTAGTTAAAAAATTTAATAGAAACATTTCAATTAGTATTTTAAAAGGAGAACAACATGGCTGTTAGACATAACCCTACAGGGGTAGTTCACCAAGGTAAAAAAGGTGGCACAACTGGATGTGGCGTTGATACTAAGAAGCACTCTAGTCATTGGGTTGATTCACACCAAAAAATCACTTGCGATAAGAATGGTTGCAAAAACTAAGTATTATCCTGTGTGCCTTATTTAATTTTGAATCCAAAGCCTCGCTAGCCGGGGCTTTTTTGTTTCCTCAAGTTTAAGTCTTGATTTTTATATTTAAAACAGTACTTTATTGAAAGTGAGTTATGCAAGAACATAAAGGTAAAAAATGAACAAGGGTTTGTTAAGTAAAGTCTCCTATGGAAATGAACTGGACAAGGTTTCTAGCACTAAGCTTGAAGTCGTTATTGTAACTTTTGCAATATTCGTAAGCGTTGTTCTTTTTTGCATCTGGAAAGTTACAGAGAATTCACCTAATCCGGCAGAAATAGAATATGCTAAAAAAGCACTGGAGCTAATGAAGGATACGACTATTTGGATGGCAACAGCTCAACTTACGGTATTTGCTGCACTGGTATCATCAATTTCCTTTAAAAAAATTCCTATATCGTTTTCTGCCATAGTAGCTATTGAATGCCTGATAGTGTCATTAATTGCAGCTACTATAAATCTAACAGGTTTAACTTCAGTTTATTTTAGATTGGGCCAACTTTCAGAAGTACCAAAACATTGCATAGACTCTACTTTAAACGGTGTATGTGTAATTAAAGATAAAGTCTCATCAGTTAATTATGCTGATATATACTCAATGCCAATATATGATCACTTGGAAGATATGTATCAAATACCACTTGGTTTTTCTCTTTCTCTACAACAATGGGCATTTGTGGTAAGTGTTATTGCATTACTGGCAGTAGGCTATAAAGCACTAATTAATCATGTAACTTCGAGCAACATAGGCGGTTAAGTTTGAATCCAAAGCCTCGCTAGCCGGGGCTTTGTTTTTCTTCACTATGATCTCTCTACCAAACTTAAAATCAGCGTTTGTTTGACGCTATAAGTTTAAGCTCCAATTTTTATAGCTTCTGTTTTGCTGGCAAACTGAGTTGGCAGGCTCCTTTCACGAACTGTAATTTCAGTCGTTTTCTTCTTTATTTCCACTACCACATGAGTAACAATTTCAGGGTTATGCCCCGATGCACATGTGTTTATTTCTATGTCGCTTTATTTAATATCATTCTCGCTTTGATTCAAAAATGTTAGATTTAGGCGCTCTAAGTGAAAAGTAACCACCTGCTGACTACTTTTTTGGGGGTTACAACTACAATTTATATGATTGAAATTGGGAAAGCAGAACCACACTTGTCGGACTGAAAGTGTTGGGTCCCACAGTGTTATTCATATTTTTCTTTATTGTTTATACATTGCCAAATCGGCTCTTCATCTTCCCACCATACCAAACTCAAAAACTGGTCGTCATGGTAATGAAAGGCATGTTCGTAAACCGTCGCATCATCTGCCCAACCTTCGCGGCACCATACACTGCCATCTACTTCTCCGGGGCCAGAACTGACACCGTTGACAATCAGATCATAAATTTTTGAACCCTCAGGCACTCTATCTCTTGGATAAAAGCATCCGGGCAATTGATTGTTTTTATCAAAAAGATACCTGCTGCCGTCTTTGCGATAAATGACAAAAAATCCCATGTGGTGGTCACTTTTGACCACCCGGCGCAAGGTCATCATGAAACTAGTATCGAAGGTGGTTTTGACTGAACTCATCAAATCTAGATCGAAACGACTCCCTGTCAGATGCTCCTTTAACAAGTAGGAAGGAACCAATAGCTCAGAAGCATAGCTATTGGCCACATTTTCTCGGCTACGTGACGCTCCACTGGGATTCTCCATATCTTTGTGGGTACACAAGTTGCCTACTTTCCCGCGATCTTTAAACCAATGGCCCAGCTCATGACCGACAGAAAACCGTTTTCTTGGTGTGTCGCTTTCAGAGTTGACAGTAATTGTCGCTCTATCACCTGCACCAATAATCATTGCTTCACAGCCGTTGAGGGGCTTTTCTAGAACAATAGCTTGCTGTTCAAAGGCTATTGCTTCTATGTCTATTTCTCTTGCATCTGATATAGCGAATTCGTCGATATATAACGATTCGACAAAATCCTTAATCACCTTTATCGTCAACGTCGATCACTCCCATAGCTATTAGGTTTGCGATTATTTGATTCGCATCTTCATCCGTAAATTCTTTACCTTCTCTATGTGCGACAGTGAGGTTTTCTGGTAACTTTTGCTGTAGAAGTAAATCAATCAAGATTGCTTTTGCGTCTTTCCCTTTCTTTGCTAAAAACGCTGCAACGTCCACAGCATCGTGCTTTTCCTTTTCCGCTTCTAATTGTGCTCTGGCATCTTTCAACCTATTCTTTTTTAGTTGTTGTTTGTGCTTCTTCACACTGTCTAGAAATCGAGATTGAGTGGTTTGGATTTCATCAGCCGTTATATTGTATTCAGCCATAAGCTCACTAACGGATGTAGTGGCAATTTTCTCGATCATGATGTCATCGAGCAAATTGTTCATCTCTTTGTTAGCCATCATCCTGCCTCCTTAAGGTATTTTTGTCCGTTTCTTACGATGCGCCTACGTGTTGTGTTATAGGCTGTTTCATCACCAGCAAAAACTGACTCTACGATTTCTGATTTATTTTGGCCTTCTTGCGTGGCAGCCAAAAAACGCATGGCAACATCATCCTGACTGAAGTTATTTATCAAAACAGTCCATCGTGGGTCAGCAGTGCCGTCACCCTCGATATTTTGAACATTGCCTGCCTCTTCATACTCATCGATTGACTCGGCGTGTTTGAAAATCTTTTCTTGGTTCCGTTCAGCCATTCCGTTGCAGATACTCCGAATCACATTACAAATGGTAACTGTAAGGGGGATATCTTTTGGAACATGCCGATCATCTTCAAGAATTCGCAACAATGCTTCGTTAAACACTTCTTCAGCTTCAACGGCGAGTCCAGATTTTCCTACGATGCGCTTCGACCAGATAACTGCTTTTGTAAGTACATCGTCAGTATTTGAATCCAGTGCCTGCAAAACCTCTTCGACCGTGTAGTAGTCGTAGTCCTTCATTTGCTACTCCCTTAGACGGATAAAAAATAATTTCTGGACATTGTCCAGTTTTTAAACTGAGTTCCGCCTTATTAGACATGGGGCAAAACTGCGTGTTTGGATGTTACCAAATTAAATAGTGCAAAAGTAATTTTTCAACAATGTCCAGTTTCTGACTAACGCTCGGCCTTAAATAATAAGGCCGAATTGAATAATTAGATATTAACGAATTAATGAGGATAAAAAAATATGCCGAACGCGAAGACGCATATGTTGGTTGGTGCTGGAGTAGGCTTAACTGCTGCATTACTTGATAAAAACAAGCATCCAGCCAGTCACAATGTTGTAGTTGCTCCTGCTGTGGGAACCTTTATGGGAAGGTTACCAGATATATTAGAGCCTGCATTACATCCAAATCATCGGCAGTTTTTTCACGGAATGACTGTGATGACGTTGCTTTCTGCTGGATTTCTAAAAGCGTATCAGTGGTCGCCAGATGAGCCATTTGAAAAGTTTCTCAGAGGACTGATGTTAATTGGCGGGGGAGCTTACCTTAGCCATTTAATTTGTGATGCATCAACACCAAAGGGCCTGCCTTTGGTCGGAAAGTTATAGTGGAGGTAAGTTTTGAGTTCTCTATTTAGTAATGCCCGTGCTCTAAGTGAGCAGAAGAAGTCTATGTTGATGGAGATGTTAGACTCAGTGTTCGATAACCTCGACCTGACTAAAACCCAACGAGAGCGTATTGAAACGGCCTACAAAGCGGTTGGAAATTACTTAGCGAGTTGTGAACATCCGTTGCTGGAAGGGGCGCTTATATATCCTCAGGGGTCTATGCGGCTTCGGACTACAAACAAGCCTTTGGGCCAAGAAGAATTTGATGTCGATCTTATCCTGTTTTTGCCCCACGCAACTTATGCAACACGGGACGAAATCGTTAGAGTGGTCAAGCAGCATCTGGTGGACAACGATGTATATAAAGATTTGGTAGAAGATCTGCCTAGAGGGCTTCGGATCAACTACAAAGGCGATTATCACTTAGATATCACGCCTGCAAAAGCGTATGACTTGTCGGGATTGCAGGGTCACCCTTTATGGGTTGTCGATAAGCATACTGGTTTTAAAGAGTCGAATCCTGAGGGTATGGCTCAGGGGTTTGATAAAGTCTGTTCCATGTTACCCGTGATACGCAAAGCGCACGTGTTCATGGAGGCTTTGACCAATCGCTCTGTAACGGAATTACCTGACCAGTCAAAAAAGAAACCGCTTAATCGAATTACTCAAGTTTTAAAACGTCATCGCGATGTTTGGTCTCAACAGGAAGGCAATACTCACGCTGATTTCCGCCCTATATCTGTGGTTATTACAATGCTCGCCAGTCTGGCTTATGTCGAGGTTGTAAAGTCCGGGAAGGAGTACGACAACGAGTTTGACCTGATCTTAGACGTTATTGAGCTAATGCCGCACCACATTGAAACCAATTTTGATGAAGTTCTCATCACAAACCCGACGATGAAACCTGAAAACTACGCTGAGAAATGGAATCGTGCTGAAAGGCAAGAGGGACAAAAATATCGTACCGCCTTTTATGCTTGGCATCGAGCAGCCGTTGATACTTTTGAGCGCTTAGCGAGTGCCAACAACCAAGGTATTGACAATGTGTTCACTGCTTTATCGGGGGCGTTCGGTGAACAGCCTGTTACTGCCGCGAAAGACCGGATCATCGAAACGGTTAATACAAATAGAACCAACGGAAATTTAGGTGTTGCACTTGGTACAGGTGTTATAACTACTGTTGTAACTGAAAAGGCAAACGCCGCTTCACGCGTCGTCACCCCTGTGGTTCCAGTGAAAGGAAACCGTTTCTATGGCGACTGACAGAGCATTATTAAAGCGTTTGGAAAATCCCGTAATTGGGATACGCGAACAATATTTGGCTTTAAAGCAATATTGTCCGGGAACAGTTGAGATTCTAGACAATGATAAAACGGTGCAGTGGGAAGGGACACTACAGCCGACTCCGGTTTCAAGGGAATATCAAGTGGTCATTAGGTACACTCTCAGTCGTCCACCTATTTGCGTTGTAAAGTCACCGGATCTCACTGCCTTGGCTGAAGGCCAGAAGATACCGCACATCTACCAGAACCAAACGGGTATCAGAGGGACACATCTTTGCCTCTACTTACCTGTCGTCAAACAAAAAAACAAAATTAGCGAATGGCAGTCCACTATGTTCTTGGCAAACACTATTTTGCCGTGGGCGTCGATGTGGTTGCTTTACTTCGAGTTTTGGCTTGCCAGCGGCAAATGGGATGGTGGCGGCGTTGAACATGAAGAGAACGATGGGAGCGAAAGATGAAAAAATCTATTAGTTACTTTATTGAAAGAGCCGCAGATTGGTTGTTCAGAAGACGGTCGTCTGCATTGATTGTTTTCAGGACCGGAGCTGCCCTTTTGGCTATTACTTTGGTAGGAAGTTGGGCCGTATCGTTCTCCTACTCAGATGCTGCGAGAACGCTAGTATTTGGTTATCAATCATCGAGCACGACACAAATCATTCTTAACATCGGCTTTGTTGTCGGAATTTGGGTAACGGCCTTAGGAGCAGTGTGGGAGTACCAGCGTTACCGGGATGAAAGGAAACGGAATGACAAAAAGAAAACTGTCGTTATTGAGCAACGAGGATTGGTCGATACGTCAGATTCTCCGTTGTTTGAATTCATCAAAAATAAATGCGCTTGGCAAGTCGATCCAATCGTCCAAGATATACGTGAACGGGTTACCGAGAATGTGATCAGTAGACCGGATTTGGCATTAGCCAAGGTTAATAATTTAAAGGTAAGCCTCGCTGAAAAAACGGCGCAGTCAGCAGCCTCTGACATCTCTATTGCCTATGGTGGTGTATTTCCTGTCCCCTTTACGTTTTATACAGGTTACCTGCTGGATGATGAAAGCCGAATCACACTGTATGACTGGGACCGGGATGTCAGCGACTGGCGTGTTTTAGATGAAGACGATGATGGTGAAAAGTTTAAAGTTGAGCAACCGTCCGAATGCGGTAAATCAGTTGTGCTTGCTGTGTCAGTTTCCTATCCCGTCGATAGACAGTCTATCGACTCCATTTTCACGGGGCTGCCAGTCCACTATTTATCATTGCCTACACTCGACAGAAACAACCACTGGTCGAAAGTAAAACAAGACCGCCTTAGCGGTGAGTTCTTGGAATATTGCAAGAAGCTACTAGGTCTGGGAGTGGAGCACATACACCTAGTGATTGCCTCGCAAAATAGTATTGCCTTCAGATTCGGCCAGTCTTATGACAAGCGCAATCTGCCAAGCGTTTCAGTTTATCAGTATGAGCGACACCAAGCCTTTAGATACCCTTGGGGCATTCAAATACCGCATGAAGATGGAAAAAATGTTGAAGTTGTTAAAACCATATTCAAGCATGTTGCTTGATTTTAAAATGAAATGAAGGAGTCAATTATGACTAATAAGAAACAAAGCTCATCCGCAATGGCATCATTGGCTTCGTCTGTTTTGACGGACAGTGGTTCATCAAAAATCCAGAAAACCTTGGCTGGCTCCGTTCTAAGTCAGGCTAGCTCCTCACATCAGACCGGAGCTGAAATGGAGGGTGTTGCCTCTGCTGTCATGCAAAGCGACAAATACAGTGACACGACTAAGTCTCTAGCGGCGTCTTTGTTATCCCAATCAAATAAAAAACGGTAATGAATTGGGCTGCTTGAGCCGTCCCATTTTTATTTGTCTACTAAAAAGCGTCACGCATTGCGCTCTGATCGATGCGTAAGACCTTGATAATAATTTAAAGGAGAGTTGCGTGAATTTCCATGAAGCTAAATCGAAAGTATGGACCTACAAGATTATTGGAGTCCTCATTGCACTGCCAGCAATAACATCTACTATTATCTCAATGCTGAAAATGTTGTATTTCCGTTTGGAAGGCAGCACAGCAATGGGAGCTGCTATTGCGAGGCCATTTAAACAGTTAGTCTCAGGAGTATATGAGAATACGCAGGCATTAAACCTGTTTTGGCAATACTCACCAATACCTACTTTGGATGAGCTGTTGAGCAGGCAGAATGTTTACTTTTTAAGTATTTATGTTTTACTTTTTGTAGGTCTAGCGTTTTTTACTTCTGGTGGGAAGTTAAATCGAAGGTTGAGAAAGATTAATCAAAAAATTGAAGATCAACTTATTGCTGAGTCAATAAAAGGAGGTTTTGGCCGAAATCGACAACAAATTGAGGAGTCTATTGATGTTCCGTCCTCAACTATTTTTTCACAATTTCACCAGTTGTATGTTGCGCCAATTGTAGTCGCTATTATTGGCGGCATACTCTTGAAAGTAGCTGGTGTTTAAGTCGAGGTTAATTGGAGTAGTAATGTCAGTTATTTGCTCTCAAAGCCAGCGGATGCTGGTTTTGCCTTTTTTGCTGCCAACGTTATTTAATTTAAAGCTAATTAATAGGTTTTCACTAAAAGCAGGGGGATCAAAATTCAATCGAATTGGTCCAAAAAACTGAGAACCATACTGGTCCGTTTCAGTGAGAATCTGTTCCGCTTTCAGTATAACTATGGTCTAAAAAAGTAAGAATCTCTGAGCAGAGATTATCGGGTGTACGTGCAACACGATCACTCATGCTTAAAGCGTACATTGTCAAAAAATGCATACTACTAAGTTCTCTCTTAATAAATGGGTAATGGCGGCTATACTAAAGACTGGAGTTAGCTGTTCCTTGCTATAGCAGTATTCCACTCTTTTAATATACAACTTTATAAGTTGAAGTCAAAGGCTGCCTTAAGCCTCAGTAATTCATTTTCTTACTGCTTTTTAATTATTTTATTGGTTATATTGTTTTCTAGTCGTTTGTATATAGGCCTGTAAGACAGTACTTTTTTATTTGCATTTAACTCATATGCTCCGTCGTTTGCCAAAAAGTAAGACCGTTCCTTTTCCCTGTGAATATAAACTCCCTTTATTTCTCTACCGTCATTTAAAGTAATACGCCTGCAACCAAGCACTCTATTTATGCCCTTTTTCTTCTCATCAGCCCAATCAAAGTCAGTGCAAATAGTTTTGTTAATAAGCGCGTGTCCATCTGATTCTCCAGCGGCTATGCCGAGTGCCATAATGATCCATAAGGTTGCTAGTGTAAAAATAAATAAAAAGGCGAGAAGTAATTGAAGGAAATAAGCACTGAAAAGGCTTATGATAGATATGATTGATGTCTTAAAAAATGTATCTGTCATCTTATCAATAAAACTTCTAATAAGATCGTCAGATTTTTCTGATTCATTTTTCTTTATAAATTGATATTTTTTGTTGGCCCAAATGATTATGAAAAATATAGAGAAAGCAGCTCCAGGAATTAAATGGTTTAGATCAAATAATTCAATCTCTAGTTTTAATAATTTAGAAATAGCACCAGTTAAACCTCTAACAGCAAAATAGATCGACTCGTCAGGCGAAATATTTATTGAAAGTGCCTCAAATCCAACTCCTTCAAGGAAGCTCTTGCGATAACTCATTCCAAAAAAGTGAGTGTATGCAATTAAGAAGGTCACTATTGCTGAGAGAGGTAATAGCTTTGGCGAAAGTGTGAGCTTGCTTTCGCTCTTTATCTCAGTGTCGACAGTCTTATCATTCATTATTAGCATCCGTGCAGCGTTATATTTAATGGTATTGAACCCCAATTACAATGAATAAATAGTGTAATCAGATAACATTATTATTTTGGCAATTTATTGCTCTCGAAGTCAATTAGTTGGTACTTATGAAATGATGATTAAATAATAAAAGCAGCATAAAAAAGGCAATATAAATAGTATCTGGCCTTTCCCCCAAATTTAACACCATGACTTTGATGAGATTTCCAATTAAATTAACTTACAGGAGATCTCAAAATGAAACCCATTTCATCAATTCGCCAATCGCTCTAACATGAATCAAGGAAAAATCAGTCACAAATTCTCGCCAAGCGTTTTGCCCTTTAATAGATCATCATAAGAGTAGCGGAGCTGCGGTTTTTCATTTTCAGTTTTTACGCTACTCCCAGCTTTTTTATTGTTGCTCTTACTCTTCGTTGGTTCTTTATATAAAGAAGATGTATCAATTCTTGGTGCTAAATAATTGTGCCTTTTTGTTGTGTCTAATGCTGCAGCCCATTGATGCAGGATTGTTTCTATGTGTTTTTCTTCAATACTTAGGTGTTGTAAGTTTAACTGAATTTGCGAGCGTTCAAATGGTATTAAGTAGCTCGTATAATATGACGGGTAAACTGCAACTTCCGCACTTTCAAGGCTTAAATCAGTAAGGAGCTCTCTATCGAACGATCCATAGTTAGCCTTTCCTGTACAGTTATTTGGTATCGAGTTAGTTTGTTGTAAGTTATAGCGACGCATCCCTTGGTCTACACTTGAACTAAAATAAACTGTAACTTTACAGCTTGGATAATTTAAAGGTTTGGATTTGATAGGGAAGTAGTGATATTTGATTCTAATCTTCGTTTCTGCATTATTTATACTTTCTAGCCAATTGTCTAATGAGTATTCAGAGCTATAAACTTGAATAGTATTGTTTTTGTCGTTTGGATCGTTTCTTGTTTCAGCGACTTCAATTGCTTTGTTCAGCAGAAGAATATAGATCCCTTCTAAGTGATGTTTAACGTAAAGCGCATAAACAATTTTTTTAGTTAGATGTATTTTAATAATCCGAGCTGTGTTGTGTTTTTCGATCCGAGAATAAGGCTCCTGTTGATCAAACTGCCATTTGAGGGGATCTCGACTCATTAATTGTTCTCTTTTTAAGGTTTGATTGATGAGGTTTTTCTGTTCCTCCAGCGTTGTTAAGTCGTTCGCATATTGCCAAAAAGGACTCATCAAGCGGGATAGTAGCTCAAGTGTTACTTTTTTATGCGCCAAAAATGACAGCTCTTTAAGTTCAGAAATAGTATTGATGTTTGAATAATAAAAAAACTTAAGAGCTTGATTTTTATTTACGCTTTCAATTTTTGATCGAGTGGTGATATTTTTGTTCGTCCAAATAAGCTCGTGGACGTAAAAAGAGCCATTATTACTCGGAGGAGCATCTGAAAAATCAATGTGTGGCAAGTCTTCGAATGCCCCAGTTATCACTAAGTAGTTGGTCGATGTTAAATCAACCTCATCAAAATCTTTCATATCCTCTTTAGGAATATTGTGCGCTCGTTTATTTAACCCGTTTTTCGTTGGAATTGAACGTGGTAAATAATCTCTAGGAAAACTTTCGCTAAGCTTTAAGTATGCTTGTCGTCTACTTACTTTAAAAAATCGGTGTAGTACCTCAACCATATAATCAAACGTTAAATTATAAGTTTTATCGATGTTGTTAACAGACGCTTTGGTTAAACACTCTAAAATAAAACATTTCTGTTCTTCGCTGGTTGCATTCTCTAATGGCACTTCCCAATAAAGCCAAACTGAAACTTTCAAATCTATCTCGGGTTAAAAGGGTATACAAAACTAGATTTTAACAGGCTGTTTATTGAACGGGAAACTTATCTTTTTTATTTTATTTCAGTTGGTTAGAGTTATTAGGGTTTTCCGTTTCCCTTGGAAGACAATGATGCCCCCCCTGGCGGAACTCCTTGAAACTGGTGTTTATATTGTTACCCATGATGAACAACACGGAGCGCTACAATGCACCCAAATCATGAGGTTCCTATTGGAGAACCCAAAAAATTAGATTATCAGCAGTATTACTTATCAACCCAAGGAGTGATGCCTCCTTCTGATGAAGAAGAGAAAAAAATTGTTCTTGGAGAACTAGCTGAACCAGCAATTATGCACGTTCTTGAATTTAATCGGGACTCAGCAGGTTTTATCGCTAAAGTTCGACTTATCGTTGAGCATATTGGTTTTGTAAAGCTCAATGACCCCAAATTAGTTTGGCATATTAGATGCTTTCTTCAATACATCGGAAAAGATAGAAAACCAGCAACTGTTGCACGTTATCGAGCTGCGATATCAAAGATGTTTTCGATTGGAATGCAAATGGGGTTGATCAATTTTAATCCTGTAAAGCTAATTCCTAAGCCTAAAGAAAGTGCACCCAGAAACCGTTTCTTGAACGAAATTGAAATAGCCGCATTTATTAGGGCTTGTCTAGCAGATGAAAATAGATCCCATGCATTGATGCTGCTGCTTTGCCTATACACCGGTTTACGCTCAGGCAACGTGAGGTCAATCCAACTTGGCTGGTTGTTTGATGACGATACTCGTTTAGAAATTCCAATGACTAAGTCAGGTAAACCACACACAGCTTATCTAAGTAAAGAAGCTCAGCAAGTTGTTAAAGAAGCTAGGCAATATGCTCGAAATGGTTATTTGTTCCCTGCGACAAGAGGGGACGGTTATATGTCAAAGCCAACGAAGTTATTCAAACGCGTATTGGCACGTATGGAAGAAGAAGGTGCTTTGACCGCACCATTTGTTATTCACGATTTGCGTCGCTCTATGGCTTCACACTTACTTAAAGCAACCTCGGACATCCGTCTAGTCCAACAAATGTTAGGCCATGCAGATGTACGCACTACTGAGCGTTATGCCTATCACGCAGACGATACCTTGAAGAATGCAAGTCAAGTTGCAGCAGACGCCATGCTATCAGTACATAAGTCACACTAGAATTAATGGGGAAAACGAAAATGAAACTTAGAAAAGATGAAGAGAAAAAGCCAGTTGAGCAGCTAGTTTTACCTGCTGGCTACAATATTATAAATGGTACAACGTATCTAGTGGATCGGATTAATAACTTAAAAGTCGTGATGAATGATAGCTATGTACCGTACGCTTTTGTTAAAGAAGTTGATAGGCAGGGGGAGTTGGAAAAAATCGAAGCGATACGCTTAATCAACTCGGAAAACAAGATAATTACTATTAAGACAGATGCTATTTTTGGTTCTCACAGAGCCTTCATTGATAGTTGTCGTTTGAATGGCCTTATTATATTTGAAGAGAGTGCCAAAGATATAAAACAGTTTTGCACTGCGCTACTAAAAGACCCTGAAAAATATTTTCCTAATAAGCATTTAATTGCTAAACAAAGTGGATTTGTCGGGAAAGAATTAGCTTTTGCTTTTCCGAATGAAGTAATACAAAAATTAGATACTGATTCTACCGTAATACATCCATCTATTAATAATATTTTGAAGTGCGCAGTAGAACCAAAGGGAAGTTATGATATTTATCGAGAGAAGATATTAGCGCCTAATGCGCCTAACATAGTTAAGTTTTTAATTATCTATTCGCTATCATCAATGTTGCTTGATTTTGCGGATGTCGAGTCAGGTGGTTTCCACCTATACGGCCCTTCTGGTTCTGGTAAAACAACGGGCGCAAGATTGGCAGGAAGTGTGTATGGTCGAGCAACTGCACCTGATAGAAATATAAGTGGTCGCTCTTACCTAAAGCAACTAAATCTGACTGATAACGCGGTGGAGCCGCTTTTTCCATTGTATAACAATTTGCTGCTTATCTTTGATGAGTTTGGGAAACTTATCACGTTAGACTTATCGGCATTTTTATATAAAATAGGGAGTGGTGCTCATAAAATTCGTACAAATACAAGTTTAGAATTGGTTGAGTCTGAGCCTTCACGTGGTTTTATCTTAACAACTGGTGAAATTTCGATAGCACAAGCTCTAGCAAATGCAAATGAGTCAAACCAAGCTAAGGGCAAAGCTGTAAGACTTCCCTCGATTTTAATAAAGCCTGAGTATTTTGAAACTGACGAGCAGTCATCTCATGATTATGTTCAAGAGGTTACAAAAGTAATTACTAACAATTATGGGCACTTGTCGAGGGACTTTATTGTTAAGCTTTTTAATTACGTCAAAACCTATGAAGATGTTGCTTCTATGGTGGAAGATTACTTTTCAGTTGCTTTTTATAACTATATCGAAAAGTTGGAACCAAAAACGTCTATTGAGAATCGGTTCCTACAACGATTAGCGTTTATTCATTCTGTAGCTCAGATAGCCTTTGAACTAGGTGTGTTGACTTGGAATTATGACGACATTGACGAAGCAATGATGTTTATTTACGAGTGTTGGAAAAGTGAAGACTCAAATACAATGACGGACGCTGAGGTGGGTGTTAAAAATATTATTAACTTCATAAAGCGCAATGCTCACTGCTTTTTGGATGCTGAAAACGATGATATTTGGGGGAAGTCAGATATTATTGGTTATGAAAAGGGTAATAACTTCTATATTTTGCCTGAGCGTTTTGAAAGGCTTTGCGGTACTGCGCATATAGATGATGTACTTAAATTGTTATCTCAAAAAGGGTTGTTACGTTCAGACAAAGGAAAACGTGTAAAACGGGCTGAGCTTAAAGCTGTTGGTAAACGAGCATACTATTATGTGCTTAGTCGAGATATTCTGTCAGAAATTTGATTGAATGAACTTATAGCTAGCGATTAATAATCAAAAAAAAGAGTTACTTACCAGGAAGCTTTTATAAATGCCGGAAGCATTATAAAAGGGGTAACTCTTTTTATTTTATTATTTATTGTAAGTTATATGGTTATTTAAATTTATTTATATTATTACTACTACTTCTACTACCCCTTATTCCCCTGTTACCCCTATCTAGTTTAGTTATTTTATATTTTTATACCTTATCTATATTAAAGGTTAGGGGGAGGTACAGATTGAGTTATCTATCCCAAACTCGCCAAGTATTACTACCTGTGTAGTTTTCTGTTTTCATTTCTAAAATCCATAAAAAGTTACTGGCATTGTATTCGAAATCGCCGGTTAAACAGCCAGCTACAAACTGATGACAGTTATCAAATAGCATGTTGTAGTCCCGAGTTTTACCTAGCATTTGTTTTGCTCTGTTAGCTGCTTTTTTACAGCCGACAGGTGTTGTGCCATTACACGATACGTAAATACTCATTGCAGTTGTACCATCGATAAACTCATCAGGTGTGACGCGTTCTACGATGCCTCTACCGTTCAAATGAATGATGTGGTTATTACCGATGTAAATGCCAGAATGACTGGTTAAACGGCCTGTTAAATCGCAATAAAGTACACTACCTATTACTGGCGTGACTCGGTCTCGAAATACATTATCAATAAAGCTTTTGATGATTCCCATTAAATTAATTCCTAATGACAAGCGCCCACATAGGGCAAACCGGATAATTCATTCTTTTTACAGTTAAGTGACGATTGAACTGGGTTTGATTGGGCGCTTTAAGTTTGTTGAAAAGATGTGTTGGTTAAGTTTGTCCAGAAGCGTAAGAAGGGGCTGCTCCTGTCCATACTTGGGTTAGTTGGCGTCTACAGTGATGATGTAAACATCCATTTCAAAGTACGTTGTAAAGTTTGTTATAGCGAGTTCACATAATGACTGTGCTGCGTCATTTTTAAGTAAGCCACAACCGAGTAAATAAACTTCACCTGTTTTAAAGTTCAGGTCTATTTCTTGTCGTAGCTCGCCCTCATGGTTTATTGCATGACAGTCAGTAAAAGTGATTAACCGCCAATTATCCTCCGTTTTTTCTAGGTTAATAAATACAGGGTGAAAGCCACCTTTCTCATAAGAGTAATCCGTATCTTGAAAAGAAAGGTTGATACACTTATCCGTAGGCTTGATGATATCGACAACCAGTTTTCTAATAATCGCCAACAAGTCATCACTTACTGTTAAGTAAGTAGGTTTGATTATGTTCATAATGTGTTTCTAATTGAAAAAAGTTGAGGGGTGGGTGTTAAGCAAATTTGTATGCGTTAACGAATGAGATTGTTTGCTGTTACTTAGGTTGCTATTTTGGTTGAGGGAGCGGCTTTAGTTTGCTTAAGGTATCTTGCTGATTTGTGATAAGTGGATTTACCTGATGTGAGTAAATGCCTTTTTCAGCTGGCACTAATAATGCGATATCTTTGTCACGTAAAATAGCTGCTAAGAATGATGCATTATTACTCGAAGCGCCGTTTATTACTGACTTAAAAATACTGGATTTAAAAGTGGTATCTTTGTGTTTATCAAGCAGAGTGTAAATAGCTTCCATGCTTACCCACTCTTTAGAAAATAGCCCTGCATCACTATTGCTGGTGGCGCGAATGTAAAGTCCTTTATCTTGCTTGTTTCTGGCAAGCTCAAATCCAATTGCACCATTTGATTTAGTTGATAGTTTATCAGCGAGCCCGACTAATACAGTCTGGTAATTGGTATCAGCCAACTTTTCATCACTAACTTCTACCTGCTCAGTAGCTTCAGGGTTGCTTTTAGCGTCTTTTTTATCTTGTATAGACATGATGTTTCCTTAATAAAATAATTAATGTTCTTAGGGTTGTTTGTGCGAAGTAACGGGTTAAAAATGATTTGTCACCATCGCAGATGATTTGCATGAGTGCGTTAAAGAGATGAAAGAAAATGGGATTTGTTGGTTTCTGATATAACCACATAAGTGCCACCTCCATTGTCTTGGGTAACTAGTAAGTAAATATTTAGTTCATCATTAAGCTTTTCAACAAATTCAGGATTGTTAAGTGTTTCTTTTAAACAAGCTCGGAATTGTGTGCTTAGTACTTGCTTAACGAGTTCGATATCGTTCTTTGTAGTAATTGCGATTAAGTATGTTGAGCAAGTTTGCCAAAACGCATTGGCTTCTTGCTCAGATGAGAAAGGTAAATAGAGTTGCTTTATAAGTTCTTCACTGACTTCGTGATTAAGTGACAGCTCATTTTCGTTCGGTATTCGATTAAATAATTGCATTGGGATTTCTCCAATAAAAAAGCCCATTCCAAGAGTAGGAATGGGCTTAATTGATAATTAATTTGTGGTGATTAATAGCGGGCTAAGTAAAACCTCAGTACTCGCTATTGAAATAGGTCAGATAGATGTTCACTAGTACGTTTAAGTGATTCAGACGTTAACTTGGCATAGCGTTGCGTACTAGCAATCGAAGCATGAGCCAATTGTTCTTGAACTAGTCGTAAACTAACACCCGAGCTCACTAGGTTTGATGCAACAGAGTGGCGTAAGGTATGAATACACACATCGGTATCATCAATCTTTGCGCGCCTTAATAGCTTCTTAAATGTCTTTCTGACACATCGTAATGGCTTACCGGCTACTTTACTGGCAAACAAATACGGGTTGCTTCGCTTAAGTGGGACTAACGCAATAAACGACAATAAATGGTCGGTAATATGCACTGTACGCGGCTTACCTGTTTTGGTAGTTGGGATGTAGATAATGCGATTTTTAATATCAACATCTTTTACTTTGATATTCGATACTTCTGAACGCCTGAGTCCTGTTAACGCTAGCGTCGCAATAAACCCCGATATGGTTTTATTCGAGTATCTCTTACATTCAGCCAATAATCGTTTAACTTCATGTTTGGTAAGAAAACGTGTTCTTGCATTGTTCAACTTGTATAACTTTACTGGCTTACAAACATCTTGTTCTACCACTCCAAGCTCTTTTGCATAGCGCGTCATTGACTTCAATAGCATCAGCACTTGATTACAGGTTGCTGGAGCATAGGGTTTTCCATATTTATTTAAGGTTTCAGTTAACTCAATGTGTAACTTCTGCACTTCAATGGTAGTAAGGTCTCGATACTCCATGAGCGCAAAACGCTTATCTAATATCGAATCCCAACGATACAAATCATCAATCCATGTTTTCTTTCGCTTCTTAATCATGGGGAGATAATGGTCTTTAAAAAACTCACCCATTGTCATGTGTAATAATTTGTCATTGTTAGACTTTGGGTTTTTGCCTTCTAATAGGGTTAACCGATGCTTTTGAGCAACTTTGCGAGCAGTAGCAACATTGATATCGCCAAATTTACCAAGCGCCATGCTTTGCTTTTTACCCTGATAGGTGTAGCGAAACAAAAAGCGTTTATTGCCTGATTTACCAATTAAACACTTAAGGCCAGTAATTTGTGTATCACTGTACTCTGATTCGGTAGATTTCGAATTTCTGGGGTTAGGTGGAAGGGATATAATTTGTTTATCAGTAAACTTAAACTGTTTATTCATATTAACCTCCTGAATAGATTCAAAGGGTTAATATATGTTTGATAAGCGTGGTTAATTCGGTTCTGTGTATGGCTCAAAAGAGCGAATAGTGGTCTTTAACAATTACTTTTCTATTTCGTCAAAGTATATTGCTTGCATAGTCAGGAAAACGACCCAATCGCTCGTTTTTGTCCTGAGATAAAAGCCATGATTGTTGCATTTTGATAGCACTAGCAAATAGTTATGAAGTTTGTTACAAATGAGTCATGCAGAAAAACGAGCGACGCTTTGGTAGAAAAACGCGCGATTAGCTCGCTATAAACATGTTAGCTCTACAGTTAGGATTCATGGAGATCAGAAAAAGTGACTGAAGAAAATAAAGATAAGTGGTGGTTTCCTCTCTTTGAGTTCGGAGTGCACATATTTATAGGAGTGGTAATATTTGTTCTAATTGCACTCCCTGCAATAGGATTAAACCTCTGGATTAAAAGCCTCGAGGGAACAGTTGACAACATCATCATAATTGGATTGGTTGGTGTAGAATATTTACTTTTCTTCGTTGATATACTTTTATTTGTAATTCATGTTGTCCGTACGTCATTTAAAGCAGGAAAAGCGTTATGGGAACAGTAAAATACATCATTCAAAGCATTCCTGATTTAGCCATCAATGCTATAAAGTCATACTTTGAACCGATTTTTATGGCGCATTCATTTGTTAAGGGTCTATCTCTGCCAGGTTCTCCATCTACCTCAATTATTAAGTCGGAAATAGAGAAACTTAGAGGTAACGCAGTCGGACGAGAATGGTATTCAATTCACCAATCCATAGACCAACTCGCGCATGACACTTTTCAGAGAGCTGCGCTTCGTAAAACCCGAATAAACTGGTTATATAGCTCATACAACGAGGCCTATGAGTCATTGTTTGAAGAGTTGTATAGTAACAATGCAGCGTTTGGCGCTATTTCTCATAAATTGTTTGTAGGTGATTTAGTTGAACTGAAATCCCAGTTAGATGAGTCAGATAAAGAACACACATATAACATAATCATTCTCGATGAAGAGCACCACTCTATAATTGATAATAATTATGAAATATATGAAAAGCTATTCAATGAAACAAAGCATTTATCACTGGGGTTTACTGCTACTAAGGTTTTGAAGGGGAGTGCAAAAAGTGATGATTACATTAACTTTATGGGTTTATCTGAACCTTCAGATTTAGTAATTGGAGCAAAGGCTCTGCAGCTTAAAATAGAAGAGTTTATTTCCACCATTCCAGAGCTAACAAGCAAACCAACCGGACGCGAATAAATCGCGCCGGTTATTTGAGCGTTAGGCCAGATATTTACCATAACTTAAATCAGGAAGAAGTAAGATGTCCAACGATATAGACTTTGTTAAACAGCAAATCATGGAACAATTTAAGATTCAGAAATCAGATTCTGGCGAAGCATTAAATGTTCGTGGGTTTATGCTCAATGTCGTTCCCCGCTGGAACCCAAAACAACAGGACTTGTTAGAAAGAGCAGTTGAAGAACTTGTATCTTCAGGGCTAATCGAAGATCGAGAGGGAACGCCTTTCCTGACGCAGCAAGGAGTAGATTATCTCTATCCTGACATTGGAGACTCTGTAAAAGTAGCTATATTGGATTTCTTTGCTAAAGCAAACGCTCGTGCTGGGCATGCTTTTAACACCCAATCATTCATGCATACAGAAGTACTAAACTGGAATCCAAAACAAAAACATGGCTTAGAGCCAGCTATGAAGTCATTGATAGAAGAAGGCCTCATTGAGGAAAATGAACGCGGCTATTTTCTGACTGAAGCAGGATTTAACTCAATATACTAGAAAGGCCTAACAAGTGGCTGCAACCGACCGCCATTTTTTGCGGCGGCTGAGCCAGGCGTTAGAAATTTTGCCCTCAGTGGCACCCTGGAGTCATAATTGAATTTAGCAATAATCATAGGTGTTGAAAAATATAAGTCATCAAACTTTGATGACTTATTAGCCTGTAAAAATGATGCAAGAGTTATTGGTGAAGTTCTCAATGATGTAAAAGATATTAAAGAAACTCTTTTTATAAATGATAATGAAGCTGGATATGAAGTAAAAAGAAAAATATCTGATTTAGTTGAGAAATATAAAGGAGAAGAAATAGATGAACTTTTCTTTTATTTCACTGGGCATGGAGACAGGCATGATGATGATTTCTTTTACCTATTGTCAGATTTTGATCTGGCAAAAAGAGAAAGTACAGGATTAAGAAATTCTGAAGTTGATGATTGGATTAAAACTTTATCCCCTAAGTTATGCGTCAAAATTGTAGATGCTTGTTTTAGTGGAACGCAATATATAAAAAGTGAATCAAATACTGAAAGTGAACTTAAAAAATCGGCTCAAAAATATGGTTTAAACGATATATATTTTTGGTTCTCATCTAGAGAAAATCAAACATCATTTGCAGGTAAGGAGTTTAGCCGATTTACCGAAAGTATTTTGACTGGAATTACAGAGCATAGCGGTGATGTTAGATATAGAGAAATAATGGCTTATGTAGCAGATGATTTTTCTAATAACGGAGATTCTAAACCAATTTTTGTAACTCAAGCTGATAATATTGAAAAGTTTGGGCATGTAACCACAAATACTCATAAAATAATTTACGATGCGTTTGGCTTAGATGATTCTGATATTAAACCCTCTGAAAGTTTGCCACAGACTTCGGTGAAAGACAGCGATGTTGATAAAGATGAGGCTAACTTACCTGAAAAGAAAGAGCTTTCTGTTTTTGACCTAATTAAGATCAAATCAGATGAGATTTGTTTTAATGAAGATGATTTCCTCAAGTTTATAGATACCTTTAATAAAAACATTTCGGAATGGGATGATGATCTTCAAAGTGTTTATGAAATTGAAACTGAGTTGGATCTGAGCATATACCGAGTTCCTAATAAAGCGGTAATTGGAACTTGGTTAGATAAAAATCAAAGCAAAAATTACTTTTCTGAGCCTACATATAATGAAAATACTTATAAGGTAGAGGAGTATAAGGCACTCCCTAAAAAACCAAATAGAAGTGCAGTGGCTCGTGTCAGAGCTATGGGGTTATGGGGAGATGAAGATGATACTGAATATAAACTAGAGAATGTTACCAAAACTAATAAGTATATTGATGGTTTTGAGTACACGCACCATTCTGAAAATAGGATAACTAAAGTATCTTTCAAGCCAAAAGTAGAGTTGGCACAACCACTTTCTTTACACATAGTTCCAATTTATTCCAATAAACATATGGTGTTTCATGTCGCTTATGAAGTATTGAAAAGAAATGATTGGAAAAGTTTCTCACAACCTAAGTGTGCTAGTTGGAAAATGATTCAAACTAATATTGACTCCATTGAAGTCGCAGTTTCTGTGTCTGATAAAATTCAAACTGAAGTTAAGTTATGGATTGAAGGGCTGTTAAAAAATAGTATTGAATAAAAATTTCTAACTAGTTGTTTAAACAGATAAGAATGGCTGGCTTTTGCTCGTTCCTCGCTAATTTTAGCCAGCAATTTTATTGCCGCTTAGCAAAACGTTAGCACTCAATCGAAAATGGAGATATTAAGTTGAGAAAACCAAGATTATTTATAGCTTCATCTATTGAGAGCTTAGCGGTTGCTGAGGCTGTGAATGTAAATTTGGATCATGAGTTTGAAGTTACCTTGTGGAAGAATGGAACATTCAAGCTTTCATCATCAGCAATTGATGATCTCGTAGAAAAATCATCATTTGTAGATTTTGCACTCTTTATTTTCGCTCCAGACGATATAGCTACGATCCGAAGTAGAAGTGAGCATGTGGTTAGAGATAACGTGATCTTTGAAATGGGGTTATTTGTTGGGGCAATTGGTAAATCTCGTTCATTCATATTAAAGCCACGAGATATAGAAATGCACCTTCCAACTGATTTATTGGGTGTGACTCCTGCGGATTATGATGCTAATCGTTCTGACAGTGATTTGGTGTCAGCAACTAATCGTGCCTGCTCATTGATAAAATCAGAGGTTGATAGGTTAGGTCTAATCAATCACGAAAGCCTTTCAGAATTTAAAAAAATTATTGCTAATCCCGCAAGCTATGAACTCAAAGAACAAGACTACAAATTTCTAGCAGCTTGCCTACAAAGTCATACAGCTGATCCTGAGGGGTTACCGTTCCATAGAATTTCAAACAGCTTTCGCGGTGCAAATGAAGCAGCTTTACAAATATCACTAGTAAAACTTGAGAGAATGGGGTATTTGAGTAAAACAGTGGAAACTGATCATCATAATGAATACGACTTTTATGCTTACTCAATTACGGAGATGGGAATAGATGTACTGCTGCAAAATGAAGATATTATCCAACCAAAACCTCAAGAACCCTCGCAAGGCTTTAAAGGTGAGGTGCCATTCTAGTGCTAACAAGTTTGTCAACAAGGACAAATTTTAGCTACGCATTTTGTGTTGCCGCTACGCGCCAGTATTACACAAAATTCTTTACAAAAATTAGCCTGTTACGAATGACAGCTTATGGCACAGAGCGGAAGTAGAGCATTCAAACCTAAATAGCCAGTAAGAAGACAAGCAAACCTACCTGTGAGCTGCTTCTTATTAATCTAAAGCAATGTTGGCGTTGATGTGTACTAGATTAGAAATAAACAGACTAAACAGTATCTATTGATCTCTAGCCACTCACAGTAAATGAACAGGGCTGTAATAATAAAGGAGTCTTTCCTATTGAAATTCAGACGTAATTATTTTGTTCGGACAGGTGTAATTAATTGAGAATATTAGACTTATAAAAGTAGGCTTTAAATAAGAAGTGGGGCGACTGACGAGACTTGAACTCGCGACAACCGGAATCACAATCCAGGGCTCTACCAACTGAGCTACAGCCGCCACAAAATTTGAAACACCTTATTTGGTGTGGCGCGCATAATACATAAAAAACATGCCCGTGTGAAGACTTATGTTATGCTTTTAGCTAAATAAATTTAGTTTGCGATTTTGTAGTGTTAAAAAAGACTGTTATTCGTTCAGTGTGGTTGCTAATTGGTTTGGTCAGTTTACTGCTGGGAATACTTGGGGTTTTTCTTCCGTTATTACCGACTACACCTTTTGTATTGTTATCGGCATTTTGCTTTTCTAAATCATCAACAAGAATGCATTCATGGCTATTAAATCATCGAATATTTGGCCAATTAATAACAGATTGGGAAACACATGGCGTAATAAGAACAAAAGTTAAAGTAATCGCGACTTGCTCCATGTTGTTACTCGTTTCCTATCCATTGCTCTTTATTCCCTTCCCAATATGGCTGAAAGTGATTGTTGTGATCAGTATTGTAAGCGTTTTGTTGTTTATTTGGAGTAGACCTTCAAAACCAAGTGACAATCAAGTTAAAGATCCGCTTAAACTGTGAAAAGAAGTGACGTAAATTTCAAAAATCTTTATAATTCTTCAAATTACCTAAATCAACGACAAAAGGAATACTCATGGATTCTGCAGCTAAATGGTTGAACGAAAACTCTGATTTACTTTTACATTACGGCTTACAAACTGTAGTCGCGATTGTCATTTTACTCGTGGGTATTCGTGTAGCAAAAGTATGCGAAAAATTAACCAAAAAAGCGATCGAAAAGAAAAAAGTAGATAAAGCAGTTGGTTCGTTTTTAGCAAATATTGTGTACGCACTGGTATTTGCGGCAACAGTACTAATGGCACTTTCTCAAGTTGGTATTGAAACAACATCGTTTATTGCAATTTTGGGTGCAGCGGGTTTAGCGGTTGGTTTAGCGTTACAAGGCTCTCTTTCAAACTTTGCATCAGGCGTGCTTATTATTATTCTACGTCCATTTAAATCAGGTGAGTTTATTGATGCTGCGGGTCATTCAGGTAGTGTTTCTAAAATCGAGATTTTTTCAACAGAACTGTTAACACCAGATAATAAAACAATCATAGTACCAAACTCGGCAATTATGGGTGGCGCTATTGTAAACTACAGCCGTCAAGCAACCCGTCGTGTTGATATTATGGTTGGCGTTAGCTACGACTCATGTCTAAAGCAAACGCGTGAAGTGCTTGAAAATGTAATCAAATCAAATGATAAAGTACTTAAAGATCCTGCATTTTTCATCGGTGTTCATACGTTAGGTGACTCAAGCGTTAACTTTGTAACGCGCTCTTGGGCAAAAACTGAAGACTATTGGGCTGTTTATTTTTACCTTCAAGAAAACTTCAAACTTGCATTAGATGAAGCGGGTATTTCAATTCCTTTCCCTCAAATGGATGTTCATTTAAATAAAATTAGCGAGTAATAGGCTGAGATAATGAAATTAAGATATTTAGCGTCAGTTGTAGCAATTGCATTTACCAATCAAGCGATTGCTGACGAAGATAAAACATGGGAAGCAAGTAGCGAGCTTGGTGCCATTATTACCAGTGGTAATACCGAAACTACTACGTTTAAGTTCGGTGCAAATGCTAAACATGATATTGGTAAATGGACCAATGAATACAAGTTAAACGCACTTTATAAAGAAGACGAAGTGACGCTTGATAGTGGTTTAAAAGACACACAGCGTACCAATGAAAAATACGGTGCGGCGATTCAAGGTAACTACAACCTTGGTGAAAAACACTCTCACTTATTTGTTGGTTTAACACACGATAGCGATTACTTTGGTGCATACCGTCACGAAACAGTACTTTCAGGTGGTTATGGTTTTCGTTTGATTGATGAGTCAAATATGAGACTTGGTTTCGATTTTGGTCCGGGTTATAAATATTTCCAGTACTCAGAGAAAAATCAAGAGCTTTTCAAAGATGGTCGCCCGAAAGCAGGTGAGCGCGATGATGAATGGATTGCGCTAGCTAAAGCTGACTTTAGCTGGACAATCAGCGATAACGCTAAATTTACCCAACGCGTAAAAGTTGAATCGGGTAGTACCAATACCAAAAGTATTTCTGAAACAGCATTACTGACTAAGATCAACGGCTCATTACAAATGAAAGTTGGCTTTAACGTAACTCACAACTCAGAAGTTGATGCTGATAAAGTAAATACAGACACTGAGACAGTATTGACCTTGGTGTATAGCTTTTAAGTTTTAGGCTTAAACTAAATTGTAAAAGAGCGCTAATTAGCGCTCTTTTTTACATCTAATAAAACTTGTTTAAACTTTTGATATAGTTTGTCGCGCGAGAAGTCGTTATGACTTAAATCATAACAAGCCGACCGGGCTTGTTTGTACTTTTCTTGATCATTAAGTAGATTGTTAATTTGATAAACTGCGTTGTCAAAGTCATTAGTTAATACTAAACCACAACCAGTTTTCTCTATAAACTCTTTTTGCCAGCCACCATAATTAATAGCGATAGGTGTTTGAGATGCTAACGCATCAAACAGTTTATTCGCCGAGTTATGCCACATTTCCTCAACTGGGCCGAATAAGCTTAAACATAAATCAGCTTCGCGATAAAGATATTTAACCTGTTCTTTCGCTATCGGATCTAGAATATATAGATTCTTTTCTAGTACACCTAAAGAGTTGGCTTTTGCGATAACATCTTCTTTATGCATGCCACTACCTATTGCGACAAAACAGAGATTAGGGTGTTTATCGAGTGCTGCTTTTGCTAAATCTGCAATATAGTCGACGCGATTTATTAACCCAAAGGTGCCAGCATATACGATTAACTTTCGATCGTTAATAAAGCTTAGATTGTTATCTATAAATTTTTGACTTGATTTAACGTCTTTAAATAAAGCTGTGTCGCAACTATTAGGAATAACTGTGATGGAATTATCTGAAATGCCTTGTTTCTCTACCCCATCTTTCATACCTGGAGATAACGCGACAATATGCTCAGCATTACGGTAAATATACCTTTCAAACGCATATAAAATCTTGATCAGTAAAGTATTTTTAATTGCACCAACAGCTATTGGTAATTCAGGCCATAAGTCTCTTACTTCAAAAACCATAGGTACATTTTCTAGCTTTTTATAAACAAGTGCTGGAATACCAATAGTTAAAGGTGTGCTAGTTGCG
This sequence comes from Pseudoalteromonas sp. P1-9, assembly GCF_001399975.1. GTDB lineage: Bacteria > Pseudomonadota > Gammaproteobacteria > Enterobacterales > Alteromonadaceae > Pseudoalteromonas. Next base: position 39,113 of record NZ_LKBD01000006.1, on the reverse strand, counting down.
AATAATACATCGCTTTTAATTGATAGCGCTTTTTTAGTGGAAACAAAAGAGAATTTAATGAACTTGGATATGCGTTTAACGAAAGAGTCTGTATTGGAGTATGGTAAGTGATATACGTGTAATAAAATTCCCTCAATACGTAGCTCATTCCACCCAGGGGTTAAAGAGTATTCTTTAGAATTCAAAAATGCGGATGATGTTACAAAAGTTACTTGGTGCCCATCGGCAACCAGTCTTTTTGCAAATTCATAAGAGCGAGTACCCCCATTACTTTTCGGGGTAGCAAAATATTGATGAAGATAAAGAATAACCATTGGATATTTAAAGATACGTAGGTTTTTTGATGATAATATCCCAAAATGAATGATACGGCTTTAGTTTTCGAATTGATTGTCATTTTTTATCAATATTTGGTATTATCTCGCGTCGATTTTGATAATCAGAACGTCATTTTGTCTAGTTAGGTCCGGTTTTAATTTTATTCAGGGAGATATCAATGTTGCGCTTTGTAAAAGTGTTTTTGGTATATATATTTATAGCGTTTTCAGTAAATGCCTATGCTATATCAAGTCAACAAATGGCTGCATTTAAAAAGCTACCAGCTTCGCAACAAGCTGCATTGGCAAAGCAAATGGGCATTAATCTAAATAGTATTGACCCCTCTAAAAATAATGTTGGAGATCCTGAATTTGATTATCAATCTCAAATAAAATCACCAGATGATAATTTACCTACTTTTGATGATTTCGATGCCAAATTTGAACCTAATGTAGAAAAGGTGAAATTGTATGGTGCAGAAGTTTTTAATAACGCTGAATCAACAGTGCTTTCTCAATCCCTTGCAGCAGTACCGCTTGATTATGTTCTTGTCATAGGGGATGTATTGCATGTAACTTTTTATGGGAAAGAGTCTGAACAATTTGAGTTATCTATAAATTCAAGTGGAAAAATTATTATTCCAGGAATATCACCTGTTAATATTGCAGGTTTAACTCTTCAACAAGCATCTGATGTTATCACCTCCACTGTTCAACGTGAAAAAATTGGGACTCAAGTTACTCTAGCTGTTAGTCAAATTCAGCCTATAAAAGTATTTGTTGCTGGAGAGGTCAATTATCCTGGGGATTATGTACTACCTCCATTCTCAAATATTGTTAGTGCGATAAGTTTTGCTGGTGGCGTAAGTGAGATAGCTTCGTTGAGAAACATTACAGTTCGTAGACAAAATCAACTTGTAACTAAGTTCGATTTATATCAGCTTTTACAAAAAGGAATTGATGGCAATACAACCTTAAGAAATGGAGATGTTGTTTTTGTGCCTTCTTCTAGTAAACAAGTATCTATCCAAGGAGAAGTTAAGCGTCCTGCTATCTATGAGTTGAAAGAGCAAGAGACATATTTCGACGCTATTCAATATGCTGGGGGGTTTTCTCCTTCAGCATTCAAAAAAGTTATTCGTGTTAAACAGTTATCTGGCAATGAAAATACAGTCATTAGATCAGTTGTTCAAGATGAACTTAGCAATGCAACCCCTGTTGATGGCGATGAAATTTATATTGATAAAAAGAGTCAGCAAACAGCTAATAGTATTGCCTTAATAGGCGCGGTTTCTAGGCCCGGTTTTTATCAATGGAGTGACGGATTATCTCTTGCGCGATTATTTAATAACAAAAATAGCATTCTCCTGCCTTTCAGTGATTTAGGGTATGCACTAGTAGTAAGAGAGATTAAAGATAAAATTAAGGTTTTTCAATTTGAACCAAAGTATGTTGAGGATAATGATTTTCTGTTGTCGAAAGGGGACAAAGTTATTGTCTTTAGTCGCTTTGAACTAGAGAAGCATGAAAGAGAAATGCTTGATAATTATGCTTTAACTCAGTCAGATTTTGAGAAAGAAACAAGTATATACAAATGGAATAATTATAAGAAGCGCGCTTTCGAAGATTACATTAGCTCTGAACAAAGTTTTTCAAAGCTGGGTAATGAGAAGGAAGTTAGCAAAAAAGCTGATTTAGTTATATTACCTGAAGTTTCAGTGAAAACACCAGTTTACATTGAAGAGATATTTTCAAGTGAAACGCAAGACGATTTACCTAAGCTTGCATTTTATAGTCGTTCGAAGTTTCTTCCTAAGTTACTTCACCGTTTAATTACACAAAAAACGGGTGTTGAAGGAGCTCATATTGCTGAAATATCAGGTCGTGTTAAATACCCTGGTTTGTATCCAATCCCTGTTAATGGAAAAGTATCCGATCTTATTAATGCCGCAGGTGGCTTAATTGAAGGGGCATACTTAGAACAAGCTGAGCTTTCGCGTCAGACTTTAGAAAGTGAATATTTGTCTGTAAATAATATTGCTGTTGACCTAGATAGTATTTTATCAGGCGATAAATCAGCTGATATAGAGTTGAAAGGAAGGGATTATTTAAATATTTTCCAAATACCTAATTGGCAAGAAAATATCTCTGTAACGTTAAATGGTGAAGTTAAGCTACCTGGTAAATATACAATCAGGAAAGGTGAAACTTTAAAAGAGGTAATTGAACGAGCTGGTGGCTTTACTGAGTTTGCCGATATCGGTGCAATAGTTTTCACTCGTGAATCTTTAAGATTAAAAGAACGTGAGCAAATTAAGCAATTAGCTGACTCAATGAAAAAAGACTTAATTACAAATAATCTGAACTCTGAAAATAGTATTCTTGGCACATCAAATACATCAGGAATAGATAAGCTTATTGATCAGCTTTCAGATATTGAAGCTGTTGGTCGTTTGGTCGTTGATGTTGACTCAGTGCTTAACAATGAAATTGATTTGCTTTTAGAAAATAAAGATGCCCTCTATATACCCAGTAAAAAGCAGTCTGTTAATGTTATCGGAGAGGTATTTGTCTCTACATCTCATTTACATCAAGAAAACTTTAATGTTGATGATTACATCGGTTTAAGTGGAGGAATGAAAGATAAAGCTGCTGAAGATAAAGTCTTTATCGTAAAAGCTAGTGGTAAAGTTGTTATACCTAATAACAACAGCTGGTTTGCTGTTAATGAGCAGCAATCCCAAATTCAGCCAGGCGATACAATAGTTGTTCCTCTTGATAGTCAGTACAAAGATAATTTAACACTTTGGACTCAAGTTACTCAGATTGTTTATCAATTAGGTGTAGCTGTTGCAGCAATAGGTAGCTTGTAATGAACACTGCTAATAATATTCAAGAAGTATCTATAACAGATTTGGTTTTAGCACTATGGCAACAAAAGCTTAAAATATCTTTTGGTGTAATTCTTTTTGCTGTAGCTTCAGTGTTTTATGCTCTTTCATTGCCGAACATGTATCGTTCTACTGTAACTACAGTTCCTGCAGAATCTAATGGTTCTAATGCGCTTTCTTCCATTGCTGGGCAATTTGGTGGTCTAGCTTCTTTGGCTGGTGTAAATCTGGGGGGGAATGACTCAAACTTAACCATTACACTTGAAACAATGAAAAGCAGAGAATTTTTGACTTCTCTTATTGAGACCTATGATCTAAAAAAAGAGCTCTTTGCGATAGAAAGCTGGAGTTATTTAAGTAAAGAGTATACTTATAATCAAGACGTCTTCGATATTGAGAATAATTTATGGGTAAGAGAAGTTCCTTTACCTAAAGTGTCCGAGCCGAGCTTACTTGAAGCTTATATCGAACTAAAAAGTGAATTCTTAAATATTCAGCATGATCCTAAAACTAATGTTATTACAATCAATGTTACGCATTATTCGCCTTATTTTGCACAAGAGTTATCAAGCAATATTGTCAAAGAAATAAACTTAAAAATGAAGAGAAACGATATTGAGGAAGCTGATAAGAGTATTAAATATCTGAAGGAAATGATAGATGAAACTAGCGTATCAAAGCTAAGAGAGGTTTTCTTCACTCTAATAGAGCAACAGGAACAAAAGAGAATGCTTGCAAGTATTCAAAAGGAATATGCTCTAAAAGTAATTGACCCTGCTGTTGTTGCTGAAGAAAAAGCATCACCGAAAAGGGCCTCAATTGTAATTTTAGGTTGTGTTTTAGGCTTTTTAGTTTCAATTTTTATAATTTATCTAGAATCAATTATAAGAAAAAAGTGATACGCAGACTTGGAAAACTCTAAATCAACAATAACAATTTTGGCTTTATTGTACTTTTTTTTACTAGGAGCTGTTCAATACTTCTATGTAGGTACTTTATTTGGCTATTTCCAATTCAAATCTGAGTTTAGTTTATTTAATCTAGCACTTTCAATATTTAGTATATTGTCTGTCTATGTGTTACTGAACCCAAGAGGTTTAGCTATTGCGTATAGTCAGGTGCTTTATGTGTTGATCTTGATCCCAAGCTTAGTTTTATTTACCTTCGGTGGTGCTAGTATAGAGTTTTTTTTCATAACTTTTCTTTCTACACTCATAGTGGCTTTTTTTGTGACATATATGAAGCCGCCTGTTGTTACTGGTTACCAATTTAATACTGATACATTGTTGTTAATTTTTATAGCTATTTCTGTACTTTACATTCTTAGCATTGTAGCTCAAGGAGGCCTCTCATATTTGAACTTTAACTTATCAAAAGTTTACGATTATAGAGGTGCTGCGGCGGATAATTTACCTAGCTTTTATAAGTATTTGAGTCCATTGGTTGGAAAGGTGCTTGTTCCTTTAATAATTGTAATGTCTGTTATTAAAAGAAAGATATTCTATATGCTCATTGGGGTTGGCTGTTCAGTAATGATATTCGGATTAACCTCCCATAAAGCTCCCGTGATTTATCCGATTCTTGTTTTAGCCTTGTATTATATGCCATGGCGAAACTTACCAATTTACATGCTATCTGGGGTCATTTTTATTTGTATAGTTTCCTTTTGGGACTTTTATATGATGGCTAATTCATCTAGTCCATATTTCGGATGGTTTGGCTCGATACTAAGTCGAAGAGCACTATTGATCCCTGCTCACTTGAATAGTATGTATATAGAATTTTTTTCCCAAAACCCAGTATATTTATGGTCAGAGAGTAAATTTAGTTTTGGCTTGTCAGAAATGCCATACAAATTGCCATCAGTTTTTATGATTGGATATAATTTTTATGGTGATATGGAGATATCAGCAAACACTGGTTGGATTGGCTCTGGATTTGCTAATTTCCGTATCTATGGAGTAATTATTTACTCTGTAATATTGGGTTCCATATTAGCTTATTTTAGTGCGTTAGGTGATAGAATCGGTCAGAAGTTCGTTTTTGGTGCAACTTTCGTTGTGGTTATTACGCTTTTTTCATCGACTGACTTAACGACAGCTTTGTTAACTCATGGTTTGCTAGCTTTGTTGTTTATAATGCTTTTCTTCAGAGAGAATGCTATGAGTGGAAATGTTTAAGGATTAAAGAGCAACTATGAAAGTTACACATCTAACCTCTGTTCATTTTCGTTACGATACTCGCATATTTGTTAAAATGTGTAAGACATTAGCTTCACAGGGGTGCGATGTTTCTCTAATTGTGGCTGATGGCAAAGGAAATGAACTTCTTGATGGCGTTTCTATAGAGGATGTAGGCCCGAAAACTGGAGGACGTCTAAGACGCGCATTCAAAACTGTATATGATGTATATAGGGCTGCACTAAAGAATAATGCTGATATATATCATTTGCATGATCCCGAGCTTTTATTAATAGCATTTCTCCTAAAGCGTAAAGGGAAAAAAGTAATATTTGACTCACATGAAGACTTTCCATTACAACTTTTGAGTAAACCCTATTTAAATAAATATATAGCGAAGCTTATGTCAACTTTTGCAACACAGTTTGAAAAAGTTATCTGTTCAAAATTAGATGGTGTAATTGCGGCTACCCCATATATTAGGGACAAATTTTTAGCGATAAATAGCAACTCAATTGATGTTAATAATTATCCAAAATTAGATGAGTTTGAATTTCCAAGCTTAGTAAAAGAGCCTAGGAACTATATTACCTACATCGGAGGTTTGAGTCGTGTCAGAGGAATAGCTGAATTAGTAAAATCGTTAAAGTGGGTAAATGGCGATACTCAATTATGTTTAGCTGGCAGTTTTTCTGAAAAAAATTTAGAAGATGAGGTCAGGCAGGATGCTAGTTGGGAAAGCAAAGTAGACTTTCTAGGTTGGATTGATAGAAATAAGGTGGCGTCAGTACTTTACTCTGCAAAAGCGGGTATCGTGACATTACACCCTATCATTAACTATCAAGACGCTTTACCAGTTAAAATGTTTGAATATATGGCTGCAGGAGTACCAGTTATAGCGTCTAATATACCTTTATGGAGTGAAATAATAACGAGCGCCCAATGCGGCATATGTGTCGATCCATTTAAACCAGATGAAATAGCAAAAGCGATTAATTATATTTGCGAAAATCCAGAAAAAGCGGAAGCTATGGGACAAGCTGGAAAGCTCGCGGTAAAAAGTAAATATAATTGGAATGTTGAATCAAATAAGCTAATTCAATTCTACGAATGTATTTAACATTCAATATTTTTATCTAAGAAAGAATTAAATGATTAAAGTTGTTACAGTAATAGGTGCTAGACCTCAATTTGTGAAGGCAGCAGTGGTTTCAAAAGCACTCAAAAATACAAACTGCATCGACGAAGTGATTGTTCATACAGGTCAGCACTTTGATGCAAATATGAGTGATGTTTTTTTTGAACAAATGGAAATCCCAAAGCCTCATTATTCATTAGATATTAACTCTGGCGGTCATGGTGATATGACCGGTAAAATGTTAATTGAAATCGAAAAGGTGTTGTTAAAAGAGCAGCCTGATTGGTTGCTTATCTATGGTGATACTAATTCTACATTGGCTGGCGCATTAGCGGCGTCAAAACTTCATGTTAAAGTAGCACATGTAGAGGCTGGTTTACGAAGCTTTAATATGAAAATGCCAGAAGAAGTGAATCGCATTTTATCAGATCGAGTGAGTTCCCTGTTATTATGCCCAACGGAAACTGCTAAACTTAACTTGCTAAACGAAGGTTATGAGAACATAGATACATGTATCGACGTATGTGGCGATGTTATGTACGATGCTGCGCTTTATTATTCTCAAAAAGAAAGTGATTCTGTTGAAGTTAATGCGTTACTAGATAAAGGTACACCTTTTGTTCTCGTAACTATTCATCGCGCTGAGAATACGGACGATAAAATTCGCTTAGAGAACATATTTTCTGCACTTGAGTCAATACACCAAAACGTTGAAGTAGTGCTACCGCTTCATCCTAGAACACGTAATAAACTTGCTCAAATAGACTTAAAACCGAATATTACGTTTGTTGAACCTCTCGGCTACATCGAAATGCTGAAATTATTAAGGCATTGTGAATTAGTGATTAGTGATAGTGGTGGTTTACAAAAAGAAGCCTTTTTCTTTGATAAATACTGCATAACTGCGAGGGATGAAACTGAGTGGGTGGAATTGGTTAATGCAAATGTAAACTTTTTAGTAGGCGCTAATAAAGAATTATTGTTAGACAAATATAAAGAAGTTAAGAATTTAGCGTTTCCTAAAGACGTTGAAAAGTTTTATGGATTAGGTGACGCATCTGAAAAAATAGCTCAGATGTTGTTAAAATAGAGAATAGAATTGTATGAAGAATCAATTGATTAATAAGTTTGGTAATAAAACCGCCAAAATAGGTATTGTTGGGCTTGGCTATGTAGGCTTGCCATTGATGTTAAGATATAATGCGATTGGATTTGACGTTCTGGGCATTGATATTGACCAGACTAAAGTCGATGCGTTATTAAATGGTCAAAGTTATATAGAGCACATCTCACCTTCTTCTATTCAGCAAGCGTTGTCTAATGGTTTTGATGCAACTACTGACTTTTCAAGAGCATCTGAATGTGATGCGTTAATTCTGTGTGTACCCACGCCACTGAATAAGTACCGTGAGCCAGATTTAAGTTTTGTCATTGATACAACAGAAGCACTCGCGCCATATTTTAGAAAAGGGCAAGTGTTGTCACTGGAAAGTACAACTTATCCAGGTACCACTGAAGAAGAGTTACTCCCGCGAGTTGAAGCGCGTGGTTTTACCGTTGGTGAAGACTTTTTCTTAATCTATTCACCAGAGCGTGAAGACCCAGGCAATCCAGACTTTGAAACACGTACGATACCAAAGGTATGCGGTGGTCATACAGCGGCTTGTGCTGAAGTAGGTGTTGCACTGTATGCGCCTGCGATTGATAAAGTTGTGCCAGTGAGTTCAACCAAAGCCGCTGAGATGACAAAGCTGTTAGAAAACATTCACCGTGCTGTCAATATCGGTCTTGTTAATGAAATGAAAGTTGTAGCGGATCGCATGGGCATTGATATTTTTGAAGTTGTTGATGCCGCGGCAACCAAGCCATTTGGTTTTACACCGTATTATCCAGGCCCTGGTTTAGGTGGTCACTGTATTCCGATTGACCCATTTTATTTAACTTGGAAAGCGCGCGAGTATGGTTTACATACGCGTTTTATCGAATTATCCGGTGAAGTTAATACGGCGATGCCTGAATATGTCGTTAATAAGTTAATGGATGGCTTAAATCAGCATGGTAAAGCATTAAAGGGTAGTAAGGTACTTGTGCTCGGTATTGCTTATAAAAAGAATGTTGATGATATGCGTGAATCGCCATCAGTTGAAATTATGGAATTAATTGAAGCGAAAGGTGCTGACGTGGCGTATTCAGATCCTCATGTACCGGTTTTCCCTAAAATGCGCGAGCATAACTTTGATTTGTCTTCGGTTGCGTTGATACCTGCGTCGGTAGCAGAGTTTGATGCTATCGTGTTAGCAACAGATCACGATAAGTTTGATTACAGCTTAATCAAAGAAAACGCCCAGTTATTGGTAGATACGCGAGGCAAGTATAGAGCGCCTGCAGACCACATTATCAAAGCCTAGATTGAAGAGGATTTTCAGTGAAGAATTTTGCCCTTATTGGTGCGTCAGGTTACATCGCACCACGTCATATGAAAGCGATTAAAGAAACAGAAAACCATTTATCGGTGTGTTTTGATATTAATGATTCAGTTGGCATTATTGATAGCATTTCACCACAAAGTGAAATGTTTACAGAGTTTGAGCGTTTTTATGACTTTGCCCACACATTGAAACGAGATGTAAATACCCAACTCGATTATGTATCGGTGTGTTCACCAAACTACTTACACCATTCTCACATTACAGCGGGTTTGCGTTTAGGTTGTGATGTGATTTGTGAAAAGCCGTTAGTACCAACTATTGAGCAACTTGACGATTTAGCGTTAGTTGAAAAAGAAACGGGCCGTAAAGTATATAACATTCTACAACTGCGCCATCATCAAGCGATTTTAGACTTAAAAGAGCAAGTAGCGAACGCAACTTCAGATGAAAAGCATGAGGTTGAACTGACTTACATTACATCACGTGGTAAGTGGTATATGGAAAGTTGGAAAGGCGACCCGCGTAAATCGTTTGGTGTAGCAACCAATATCGGTGTTCATTTCTTCGATATGCTGCACTTTATTTTTGGTGATTTACAGCGCAATGACCTTCATTTTATGAATGAAGATAAGGCGTCTGGTTATTTAGAGTATGAAAAAGCTCGTGTTCGCTGGTTCTTATCGATTGATGCCAGTGATTTACCAGATTCGGTAAAAGGAAAGCAACCAACATTCCGTTCAATTACTTGCGATGGCAATGAGCTGGAATTCTCAGGCGGCTTTACTGACTTACACACTGTGAGTTACCAAGAGATTTTAGCTGGACGCGGTTATGGTATTGAAGATGCGCGTCATTGTGTGCAAACCGTTGAGGGAATTCGAAAAGGTAAAGTGCATATTGAATCTGAAGCGGAAGTTCACCCGTTTGCTAAAGAATTAATCTAATGAGTAGCTATACAGTACACGACAGCGCCATCGTTGATGATGGCGCATTAATTGGCGACAACACCCGCGTTTGGCACTTTGTGCATGTGTGTGGTGGTGCTCAAATTGGGCAAGGCTGCTCACTTGGTCAGAATGTGTTTGTTGGCAATAAAGTTACTATTGGTAACAACGTTAAAATTCAAAATAATGTGTCGGTTTACGATAATGTTCACTTAGAAGACGACGTATTTTGTGGACCAAGTATGGTGTTCACCAACGTGTATAATCCGCGTTCGTTTATCGAACGCAAAACGGAATACAGAGACACATTGGTGAAAAAAGGAGCCACCTTAGGAGCCAATTGCACGGTAGTTTGTGGTGTTACCATTGGTGAATATTCACTGGTTGGCGCAGGTGCTGTAGTTAATAAAGATGTGCCGCCATTTGCTTTGATGGTAGGCGTACCTGCAAAACAAATTGGTTGGATAAGTAAATATGGCGAGCAGTTGCCACTGCCGTTAACAGGTAATGCTCAAGCGGTGTGTGAGCACACTGGTGAGAAGTATTGTTTGAAAGATGGTCAGCTATCAGTAGAGATGGATTAATAATGCAGTTTATCGATTTACAAACACAATATAAGCACCTGCAAGACAAAATAGATGCGCGCATTCGCACTGTGCTGGAACATGGCAAATATATAATGGGTCCAGAAGTGCACGAGTTAGAGCAACAGCTTGCTGAGTATGTTGGTGTTAAGCATGCAATCACCTGTGCTAATGGCACCGATGCGCTGCAACTCACCATGATGGCATTTGATATCAAAGCTGGTGATGCTGTTTTTTGTCCTACTTTTACGTTCTTTGCAACGGCAGAAGTGGTTGCGTTTGCGGGAGCTACTCCAGTATTTGTGGACTCTGATGAGGCGACATTTAATATTTGCCCGCAAGACTTAGAGCGTCAAATTGAAAAAGTGATTGCTGAAGGTCAGCTAACACCGAAAGCGATAATCGCAGTTGATTTGTTTGGTTTACCGGCAAACTACCCAGAATTAGAGCGCATTGCTAATAAGTTTGGTTTAAAACTTATTGAAGATGCAGCACAGGGCTTTGGTGGCGAAATTAATGGACAAAGGGCAGGCAGTTTTGGCGATATCGCCACGACTAGTTTCTTCCCTGCAAAACCACTAGGCTGTTATGGTGATGGTGGCGCCTTGTTTACCAATGATGACGAACTTGCTGAATTATTACGCTCTTACCGAGTACACGGCAAGGGAAGCGATAAGTATGACAATATCCGCATTGGTATGAATAGTCGTTTAGACACCATTCAGGCTGCGATTTTATTAGAGAAATTAGCTGAGTTTCCCACTGAATTAGTGAAGCGAAATAAAGCTGCAGAAAAGTATACAGCGGAACTCTCTGCGCGTTTTAACACACCACATGTACCAGCTGGTTACTTAAGTTCTTGGGCGCAATATACACTTGTTGATGAAAATCGCGATGCAATAATGGCAGAGTATAAAGCACAAGGTATCCCGACCATGATTTATTATGGTACGTGCATGCATGAGCAAACCGCATTTAAAAATCTGGGTTACAGTCATGGAGACTTTCCAGTTGCAGAGCGACTAGCAAGGCAAGTATTTAGTTTACCGATGCATCCTTACTTGACGTAGTTAGTTGAAAGTGAGAGTATTTTAGCGTTTAAAGGATTGAACTAAGTATTTGAAAATATGGAATTTGATTTTTTTCGTGGCTAATCTCAAATCCAATGTTGATTAGAATAATTTCATAAATTTCAATATTAGCTTTTCGTAAAAGAAAGTTTATCACGCCTTAGTTTAATCGATTTAGTTTTAGATTAAATAAAGGCTGTTAATGAAAAAAATACTCTCGTACATCTCAATATTGATACTGATTGCATCTTGTGGAAAAAATAGCGGAGAAAATCAACCGCCAGTAATCGATACGTTAGCTAATATAGTTGCAAACGAAGGCGATGTTGTCACTTTACCATCAACTATCTCAGATCCTGATGGAAATATTACTGATATTCAATGGCGTCAAACTAGTGGAGTTTCAGTTCAACTTGAAAATGCAAATCAATCAATAGCTACCTTTACTGCTCCTCGCATTACACAAGATCAAACATTATTTTTTGAAGTGGTAGCAAGAGACAATAAAGGGGCATCTTCACAAAACAAAATTTCAGTGAAAATTGTGAATTACAATTTTTCGCCCGAAATTTCATTGATCGAAAAGCAAACCGTTATGGCGGGGGAACATATAGTTATTAGTGCTGAAATACAAGACAAAGACGGTGAGGTTGCAACTATTCAGTGGAATCAAACTCAAGGCCCATCTGTAAAGTGGAATTCAGATTACGGAAAGCTTTACGTTACAGCTCCTTCTACGCAAAGTGAGCATCCAATCGAAGTCGCATTTAACGTGTCCGCAACAGATGATGATGGTGAATCTACCACTAAAGAGACAGTATTAGTAATAACTCCTTTGGTAATTGGCGAAGGACAAGATACTGATAAAGATGGATATTCCGATAGTTGGGAGCGCACATTTCAATTTGATTATTTAGACGACACATCAAAGCCTTTTGATCAGGAGCTAAAACACAAAAAATTATTGGAATTGGAACAGTCTTATCAAGGCACAACTGATTGGCATATCACTAATAATTCACCTAAGCTTTCAGCACCATCGAAAGTTAGTTTATTAACCTTCACTGACAAACCTTGGTACAACAAACAAGACTCTATTTCAATTTATGCGTCAGGGAAAGCAAGTAACGCTTCTATAGAAATTTTCAGATTTGGCTACTATGGAGGTGCGCTTGCGACGCTTAAATATAAGAATTCAATGACAATATTTGCCCAGGATGAGTGTAAGCGACCGATAGATAATTCTTATTACAATCGATGTGACTGGAAAAAAGGTTTGGAATTTAAGATTCCTCGTCATTGGTTGAGTGGTTTGTATATGCTCAAAGTAAAGGATGAAAAATCACAATTAACCGCCACGTCTTTGTTTTTAATTCAGGGAGTTAGCAATAAGACCGAGCCAAATTTTTGGGAAGACGGTGAATCTCTATTTATTTCAGCTTTTGTGACAGAAGTTGGTGCTTACAACGTAGGAGTTTCCGATCCAAGTATTGGTGCTAGCTTCTACCGAGCTATTGACTCTAATGGTAAATCTGTAAGCATGGATTATACAGGAAATACTGAACATGTTTTAGGCTTTAAGCGGCCTCAGACATATAGAGCTCAACGATATGTTTTACTCTCACATTTATCAGTTATTGCTAACTTTGAGAAAGAAAATTTTGCCGTAACATATATGTCCGATTGGGAGCAAAATAAAGAACTTATTAAGCAAGTAATAGCATCAGGTAAACGAACTATAATAGATGTTGGGCACAGTGAATATCATACTGACAATATGCGACAGAGTATCGAAGTTTTATCAGAGGTGGGTAAGGTAAAGTGGCTTTCTATTAATGCTGCGAACACTCGGTTTGAAAAAATATTAAAAGGATCACAGTGTGGTGAACATTATGCTGACATCTCAGATGATATAATTTTTTGTCGTCCGAATAACCGAACAAGAACGAAATTTGCGAATACTCTTAGTGACCCAGAAACTAAGTACTTTGGCTCACGCTATGTTGCGGGTTCGAGTGGTAGCGTAACGCCTGTTGTAATCGACCCCAGCTCTACTGTAATTAAAGGTGATACAAGTTATTTCTATAAAGAGACGGATATGAGTCCATCAGATTTTCCTTTTGAAATTAATAACTATGGCTTTATTGAAACAGATACTAGATTAGATGATGCAAAATATGGTCATGTACTTCCATTCGAAAATTCTTTAAAGGATTTTTTAATTATTGGAAAAGGATTCTTCCCAAACTTAGACACGTATTCGGTGGATCCTACTTATATTCGTTTGATAAATTGCTCCCAATTACTGCATGGAGCATCATTAGGCTCAGGATTTGCCTTGACTCCAAAAGAGTCCTTAGAAACATTTGCGGTAGGTAGGGAAATGAAAGGGGAATATAATTTAACCTATGCTCGAATGATAAATAATTTCATTAAAGATAATGATGAAGGCGCTGACGTAAACTGTCATTAAATATTATCGTTTGTTATTGACTAGAGCAGCCTAGTCAATAACAAGCATAGTCTAATACAACTAAGTGATTGCGGTCCCCTTATTTGCAGCAGTATACTCTTTTCTCTCTCCTTACCAAGTCGTATCAGTAATAATTTTAGGCCTTTTACTAAAAAATTAATTCATTGTTATTTATTATTGTAATCGTTGTTGCGAACTTATGAGAACAAAAATTGTATTTGCAATTGTAATCACACTTAATTTTTCCAATTTAAATCTAACTGCAGATGAGTGTGGTTTTGAGCAAGTATATTTTAACCCTTTTACTCTTCTGAGCGGCAATATTGTAGTGGTCAAACTAATATTGGCAAGTGTTCTACTTTTAGTTAAACCTTTATACGTCTGAAGGTGAAATAAATCGAGCACTATACAGTATTATTGGGTTTTGGCTGCATCGAAAAAAACGCTTTATTAAATCATGCTTTAAATTACATGCTTGGTTATGATGTGTGATGTAAAATTTTTACAACGCATCATTTAAATAACTTTAATTTTGTTAAGAAAATTTTCAGCTATTCTTTGGCGATCAAAGTTTTCAGCAACGTATTTTCTACCACTAATTCCTTTTTTATGAATTTCATCGATATTGGAACTGATAAACTCTATTTTATTTACTAGATCGCTCAAGTTTTCTGGTTCAAAATACCAGCCAGCATTAGCTTGTTCAATAAATAGTTCCCTAGCTTCCCCGTCAACCCCCAGTAAAATGGGCTTTTCCATGGCAAGGATTTCGAATATTTTAGACGGGATAGCCCCTTTAAAAATGGGTAAGTTCTTAAGTGGTACTAGTGATATATCTATTTCACTGATAATTGCGGGTATTTCTTGTTTTGAAACAGGCTCGGCAAATACAACATTGTCTGCATTAAGCTCGACTCTCAACTGCTTTAATTCTTGGCTTAAAGGCCCATCACCAAGAATTACAAACTTCACTCTTTCGTTATTAGTTTGGGTAGCGGCTCGAATGATAAGGTCTAGACCTTGCGCATGGCCAAGTATGCCGCCATAAAAAAAGACCAAATCGTCAGGTGCAATATTGTATTTCTTTCTAAAAGCCCCTGTATTTTTTATTTTACTCGGATTTAAGTCAGTTAGGTTTGCACCATTGGGTAACCAATAAACATCTTTGTTAGGGAACCTGTCACTAATATCTTTAACAATTCCTTGAGTTTGTCCTGCTACTAAACAGGCTGTTTGGTAACACTTTTTCTCGAGATTATATGCGAGTTTTAGTAAGTGTTTATTAGTAACAATACCAAGCTTTTCAGCACTTTCGGGCCATAGGTCCGAAACATTAAAGATCAACTTTGCATTTAGCTTCTTACTTAAAGCTATAGCTGTGTAACCTAAAAATAGTGGAGGCGAGTTACACAAAATGAAATCAAAGTTATCTAACGTTCTTCCTTTTAAATATGAACTAATAGTAAAAGAAAAATAATTCAACAAGCGGTGAAAAATAGATTTCTTCTTGCTAACAAAAATTTTGGTTCTGTGTACAGGAATACCGTCAATTTCCTCGAAATGGTAGTTTTTACCTTGGTACTCTTCAAATATTTCCATTTTTGGATAGTTTGGCATAGCAGTTAAAACTGTGACATCTACACCAAGTTTTTTTAGTCTTACTGCTAATTCGTAAAGACGATTTTGAGGAGCACCGGTTTCTGGTGGGAAGTACTGTGAAAGAATTAGCAGTTTCATTATAAACCTAAAAAGCTGTTGGGGTTCAATATAATTCGTGAGGGCGGAAATGGTACTCTTGTTAATATTAAAGTCAATTTTAAGAGAAGTTTTTTACCACTTTTTAAGTGTATAATTCATGAAAGTTGTAAATGCTAGAATTATTTAATGGTTAATATTTTAATAACGGGAACAACAGGGTTCGTTGGATGTGAGCTTGTTAACTCTTTAGCTTCTAATCCTAATTATTCTCTTTTTGAATTAAGGCGCAATAAAAACAGTCATCCTCCCGAGTGGGTTGATAACCTACTTTATGTTGATGGCTTAGAGTTGGTAAGCAACTGGAGTAAGCTTTTAAATAATATCGATGTCGTAATACATGTCGCAGGTCTTGCCCATAATAAAGCAAGGAATGATGAGCACCTTTTTGACGTTAATTGCAATGCGACGAATTTACTTGCAAAAGGAGCAAAAGAAGCTGGTGTTAAGCACTTTGTGTTTTTAAGTTCTATAGGAGTCTGTGGCAATAATAGCGAAGGAGATAAATTTAATGAGCAATTTGAAGAGCCTCACAATGCTTATTCTCTTTCGAAAAAGTCTGCTGAACAGATGATCAAAAAGGTTTGTCAATCTGGGCAAATGAAATTTACGATTGTTAGACCTCCCCTAATTTATGGGAAAGGTGCTGAAGGAAATTTTGCATTATTAAGTAAATTAATAGACAAAATACCGTTTGTGCCATTTGGCTTATGTTCAGCAAAACGTAGCTTTATCTCTATATACAACTTAATTGATTTTATTGAAGTAATTACAGTTAAAGGCGGTGAAAACCAAACCTATGTGATAAGTGATGGAGATGATTTGTCTACCAAAGAGTTTGTGAGGTTATTAGCTATAGCCAAAAATAAGCGTATATATCAGATGCCTTTTCCTAAATTTGCATTTATGTTATTAGGTAAAAGTAGTATGATACCTCAATTATTCTCTCCATTAGAAATTGATATATCGAAGGCTAAGAGCAATTTAAATTGGTCACCAAAATACACGCCTGCAGAGTCAATGATACGGATATTTAATCACTAATATGTTATTTAGATTTTTTGATATAGTGCTATCCACTATAGGTATTTTACTACTTTTCCCTGTATTTTTAGTAATCATGCTTGTCGGTTATTTGGATACAGGGTCTCCGCTGTTTAGACAGCAGCGTGTAGGTAAAAATAAAAAACCATTTACGTTAATTAAATTTCGAACAATGAATGTTGATACAAAATCAGTTGCAACGCACCTTGCTGATGCTAATGCTGTAACTAAAATGGGAGCGTTCTTGCGAAGAACTAAGCTAGACGAGCTTCCACAATTATTTAATGTTATTCTTGGGCAAATGAGTTTGGTTGGCCCTCGCCCTGGTTTATATAATCAAAAAGAGCTTCTTGAAGAGCGTTCTGCGGCTGGTGTGTTTGATATTCGTCCTGGTATCACAGGTTATGCACAAATAAATGAAGTAGATATGTCAACACCTAAAAAGTTAGCGAAATATGATGCAGAGATGATTAGAACCCTTTCGGTCAAGACATACTTTATGTACATATTTAAAACAGCGCTCGGTAAAGGTGGCGGTGATAGAGTAAAGCAATAGCGCTTTATGAAAATAAGTTACTTTCTAAAGTCAATAATTACGCTTGTATCTGGTACTGCTGCTGCTCATCTTATTACTCTAGCTGCACTACCAATTATTTCTCGATTGTATACAAAGGAACAGTTTGGTGAGTTGGCTGTTTTAATGAGTAGTAGTGGCATTTTAGCTATAATAATGACTTTAAAATTAGAAGTAGCTCTTTTTAATCGCTCAAAGCGAGTTGAAAGAGAGGCTATTGTCTATACCGCTATTGTTCTTTCATTGTGTTTTCTTTTAACTTTAACCGTTACTGCCTTTGTTTTTGAAAGTCGCTTTTTAGATTTTTATAAAAATAAGCTTTCAGCTTTTACACTCTTTTTTATTCCTTTAGCTGCTTTTATGATTGCTTTATTTAATGTAATTACAAATTTTGTGATTGTAGATAAGCAGTTTAAACATGTTGCAAAAGTTAAGGTGCAACGATCATTAGCACAAGCTTTATTGCAGTTTTGTTTTTCAATTATGTCAATTGGTCTCGTTGTTGCGGAAACTTTAAGTAGGGCTGTTGGTATTTTCTCGCTTTTTAGGAGGGGGTTGGCTGAAAAAGAATTAAAAACGTACAAAGTAGAAACCTTCATTGAAACTATAAAATTAAATAAAAGGTTTTTAAAGTTTACGTCTTTAGCTGCTTTTTTTAACGTGGCATCACTGCAGATACCTACATTGTTTATCGCCGCTAATTTTAGCTTTTCTGGAGCTGGAATTTACTTGATGACAAACAGGTTAGTTGCTTTACCTGTTAACCTGATAGGTCAGTCTATGGCTCAGGTTTATTCAAGTGAATTTGGCATAAAAAAGCATGAATATAATGCTTTGATAGAGCTATTCAAAAGGGTTGTTTTCAAAAGCTTTATTTTTTCAAGTGTTATTTTTATTCTGGGTGCTTTATTGTCAGAATGGCTCATTGTTATCATTTTGGGTGAGCAGTGGGTTCAAGTTTCTGAATTCATTATTATTTTAACGCCAATGTTAATATTTCAATTTTCGGTAACTCCCATTTCTAACACATTAAATATGTTAGAGTGTCAGCATTTAATGTTATTTTGGGACTTTTTTAGACTATCTTCAGTTTTATTTGTTACCTTGATGACAATTTCATATAACTTGGATGTTGAACAATTTCTAGTTGGTTATTCAATTGTTCTTTCTCTTTGTTATCTTATTTTGTTGATATTGTCTTGGTATAAACTAAAACAGAAAACTCATATGCCTAGGTAAGTTACAATGTTTAAAAACGTATTTTTAATATTATTGGCTTTAAGTATCTATGGTTGTTCTGATGAAGACCATGTAAAAGATTTAAAAACAAAACATTCATCAGAATTTCAAAGTACTTGGAATGAGAACATTTCAGATGTAATTGCAGATCCTCTTTGGCATGCTGATTACGCATATGATGCTTCAACAAGTCTTATGTTGCCTATGCATTATGCATTTTCTCATAGAGATCGTTTCAAAGATGACCCAACGATTGAATTCGATTTGTTCTTTAACCTTTTAGAATTAGAGTTTATTCCTGAAAATATTGAAAATAGAGTTACACGAACTCAGTTTTTATATTTTATTACTCAGTATTTGAAGCTTAATCACACTCGAATTTTAAAAAATGACTTTATGCTCAGACTGTTTTATAAAGTCGAAAAAAGCTTAATTGATATGTGGTTTGAAGAGCAAGCTGTTCATTGGGACAAAAAATTAGACTTTAAAGGTATTAAGCAGCGTCTTAATTGGAAGTTAGAAACTGCAGAAACAGAAAAAGCGTTTTACAGAGCTGTTATTGATGAAGAATGGGCATCTCTTGTCGCTTTAAGTGATCTAATTTATATAAGTCGCCAAATCGGTGTTCCCTTATTATTTAATGAAACTGAAATAGTTAACACTGGAGAAAGGTTAATTCAGGAGTTTGGTATATATATTGATGAGGAATTTTATTTTCAAAAAGGGGTTTGGTTTGATCACCCTGATTATATTTATGCCGGAAATGAGGAAATATACCCTGACATAACCCCTTTTCCTGTTTTTGACATTGCAATTGATTCCTCGCATTCTCACCGCTTACCTTTATGGCTTACTTCGTTAGAAGATGTAGCTATTAATAAATCACTTTTTCAACAAGCAAAACATGGGCTAAAGGCTACATTTGAAAAGCGAGTTTTTCAAAGTGTTTATGAAGCAGGTGAAACTTTATTTTTACAAACTAATTTTATGGATGGCACCAATGGTGTTTATCGATATAACTACGATACCCAAGGTGAAGGGAATGGTTACCAAGCTTATGAGTTATCAGGCACTTTGTTTGTGGGCTACTATGCCTTTTTGGACTCAAAAGTTTATTCTGAAAGTATGAAGCAAACTCGTTCGTTGTTCCCTTTGTCAGATACAGCGTTACAGTATTATATTGGCCCTAATACAACTAGAAATCGACATGTGAAATTTAGATGGCCTGATTATTTTAATAACGGTTTCGCTCTATTGTTTGCTGGTGTAGTGGGCTGTTATAATGCACCTTTCCCTGAATGTGAAGCCAATTAGTTTTACCTTTACCAAATTTCAATTTTTGAGATGGTTTTATTAATTCTAACCATCGTAATGTGAATTCAATATGTTAAATACTCAATATAGCCCTTGGCCAAGTTACTCAAATGAAGAAGCTGAAGCTGTAAAGAATGTAATCTTGTCAAATAAAGTAAACTATTGGACAGGTGAATTGTGTAAACGCTTTGAAAGAAAGTATGCTGAATTAATTGGTGTAGATTGGGCTATTAGCTTATCAAATGGGACTGTGGCATTGGAGCTTGCATTGCGAGCTCTTGGTCTAGGGCCTGGAGATGAAGTTATTGTTCCTAGTCGTACTTTTGTTGCTGATGCCAGTGTGATCTCTCTAGTTGGTGCAACTCCAGTTTTTGCAGATGTACAGCTCCATAGTGGTAATATTTGTGTTGAATCAATAAAAGAAAATATCACAAAAAAAACGAAGGCAATTATTTGTGTTCATTTAGCAGGATGGCCATGTGATATGGATGAGATAATGAGTGTTGCTATTGAACATAATTTAAAGGTTATAGAAGACTGCGCTCAGGCTCATGGTGCTAAGTTGAACGGCAAGCCTGTAGGTTCTTTTGGTGATATTGCCTGCTGGTCATTTTGCCAGGATAAGATTATAACTACTGGTGGTGAAGGCGGGATGGTGGCCACAAACACAGAGTACCTTTACAAGGCTATGTGGTCTTATAAAGAACATGGTAAATGTGTAGATTTAGTTTCAAGCATAGAGCATGGAAACGGTGGCTTTAAGTGGTTGCATACCTCGATAGGTTCAAATTTTAGAATGACTGAAATGCAAGCTGCTATTGGACTCTTGCAACTTGATAAACTCGAAAATTGGATTGAGTTAAGAAACTATAATGCAGATAAATTAAGAAAGGTGCTTGAACAGTTCGATATTATTGAATGCCCAAATTATCCAGAAAATATTGAGCATGCCCAGTACAAATTTTATGCATACTTAAATGTTGAAAAGCTATCTGATAGCTTGAATCGTAAAAAGTTAATAGAGCTGTTTGAAGAAGCTGGAGTTCCTTGTTTTGAAGGTGCTTGTTCAGAGGTGTATTTAGAGCAGGTATTTGAAAAACTTAATTGTAAACCTACTCACCGCTTGCCTAATGCTAAGAGGTTGGGTGAAACAAGTTTGATGTTTCTTGTTCATCCTTCATTGCAAGCTTCAGAAATTGAAGCTATGGGTAAAGCAATCACTTATGTTTTAGCTAATTTACAAAGTTATGATGAAGCGCACGTTTGATTTTCTTGTAGCGTTATTCTTATTTATTTTGCTTTCACCAGTACTGCTGAGCTTATGTTTTGCCGTAGCTTGTTTTTTGGGTAGGCCGATTGTGTTCACTCAGGAGCGCCCTGGTTTAAATGGTAAAACTTTTAAAATGTATAAATTCCGTTCAATGACTAGTGAAAGGGATTGCAATGGAGTTCTACTATCTGATGAAGCACGATTAACTAAATTTGGTAGATTTCTTCGTGCTTCCTCATTAGATGAGCTTCCCGAGCTCATAAATATAATAAAAGGCGATATGAGCTTGGTTGGCCCTCGCCCCTTGCTCGTGCAATATTTACCATTGTATAGTGAAAAACAAGCTCGAAGACATGAAGTCCGTCCTGGTATAACTGGTTGGGCTCAAGTGAATGGAAGAAATGCTATCTCTTGGTATGAAAAGTTTAAGTTAGACGTCTGGTACGTTGATAATCAAACTTTTTTGTTAGATTCAAAAATTCTTTTTATGACTTTTTTCAAGGTACTTAAAAAAGAAGGTGTAAGTGAAATAGGTCAAGCTACAACAACTTACTTTAATGGAAACGATGAGGCAATATCGAATGCTATTAAGATGTTAAGGCATAAGACAAAAGAAGGTCATTCAATTTATCAAAATTACCTAAGGTTTGGTAAAACGTTTTTTTACGCTAAGCAATTGTATCTTAATAACTTATCTAAACTTAATGAATTGGAAGTAATTAATCATTCTTTCAATACTGAATATCAGAATGCTTGTAAGTTATTAATTAATCATATTGAATCATGGCAATCTCAGTGGAATAAATTAAAAGATAAGCAAACACCTAGAGATAATGATACCTTTATTTTCAACAGCAAAATACCATACCCAAAAGAAGTTGAACAAATTTTAGGTTTGTAACTGAGAAAAAAATGAAAGTATTGTTTTTATCTAAAAAAAAGGATCAACATAGTCAGAAAGCTGCTGATTATCTTAGTCAATTAGGGTGGAAAGTTGTTCCTTTCTTTGGCTCGTGGGGAGAGGATTTACCTAGTACAGCTAAAGACTGGGAAGGTGAGTTGATTATTTCCTATCTGTCCCGTTGGGTCTTGCCGGATAGTCTTTTATCAAAAGCAAAGGTTGGTGCAATTAATTTTCACCCAGCACCTCCAGAATACCCAGGAATAGGTTGTATAAATTTTGCACTTTACAATAATGAAGGAACTTTTGGGGTTACTTGCCATCATATGCTAGGTAAAGTTGATGCGGGTAAAATAATTAAAGTAAAACGATTTCCTATACATGAAAGAGATACTATTAAGTCTTTGCTAGAGAGGACATATGACTATCAATTGTCTCTTTTTTATGATGTTATGGATCAATTTTATACCGATCAAACTTTCCCAGAAAGCAAAGAGGAATGGAGTCGGGAGGCTTATACTCGAAAGGAATTTAACGAGTTATTTAAAATTAGTTTAAATATGGATGAAGAAGAAACTAACAAAAGAATTAGAGCAACTAGCTTTCACGAGTTTCAACCTTGGATTGAATTCCACGGTAAAAAATTTTATTACAAATCCGAATAAAAATTCTATTTCAATTTAATATTGAATGTTTTAGTCTGCCCACAAATAAACTTTAAGGTAGTAAAGATGATACGCAATAATCAATCTGGTTTTTCACTTGTCGAGCTATTAATTGTAATGGTTATTATTGGTTTAATAGCTTCAATTGTTGGCCCCGCAATGTTTGGCAAAGTTGATTCTTCAAAAGTTAAAACAGCTCAAGCACAAATGCAGCTTTTAGGCGCAGCGATTGATACGTATCGCTTAGATAATGATGAGTTTCCTGAATCACTGGATAATTTAGTAACTAAAACAGGTCGATATTGGGATGGCCCATATTTACCTAAAGATGTTCCGAACGATCCATGGGATAATCCTTACTTTTATGAAAGAACAGGAAAAGGTTATACCTTACAAAGTTTGGGTAGAGATGGTAAACAAGGTGGTGAAGACTTAGATGAGGACATCGTTTACCGATGAACCAATTGTTAGCCATTATCAATGATTTAAGAACTGAAGAAGCCGTTTCAGAAAGTGACTTTAATGCATATGTTGCTGGGCACCATGTAACGCCAGAGACAATTATTTGCTCTTTAGCTGGTGTTTCAGAGGAAGAATTATTAGCTTACATTAGTGAAAAAGCTAAATGTGAGTTAATTACTTTTGACAATGCAAATGAGTATATCTCTGAACAAAGCATAAAAGATGCCTGTCAAACGGAAGTGAATTGGGACTTACTCGCTAAATTAAGCTGGTACCCGCTGAGTTTACACAACGATAAACTCAGCATTATTACAAATCAGCCTCTGTCGAGTGAAGCATCAAATTTATTGGCATTTAAAAATGTAGACTATCAATTATGTTTAGCTTCTGAGTCTCTTTTGCAGCGAGTTGTAACCTTGTTTGAACAAAACCAAGAGGTTATCTCAAGTGGTGTTGTTGAGGTTGAGCGTTTAAGGGCACTTGCTTCAGAAGCTCCTATTGTTAACTTAGTTAATTCACTTATTCATCGCTCTCTTGAACTCAAAGCGTCGGATATGCATATAGAGCCTGTGGAACAAGGTGGTCGTGTGCGTATTCGTGTTGATGGTGTGTTGCAAAAACTAGATGATATTCCCAAAAGCTTAGTGATGCCTGTTGTATCACGTATCAAAATCTTAGCTAATTTAGATATTGCAGAAAAGCGTCGTCCACAAGATGGAAAGATTGCACTTCATAATTTAAATATTGATATTCGAGCTTCAATCTTACCGCTAAATAATGGTGAGAGCGTAGTAATGCGTTTCCTTGAAAAAGGCTCGTTGCGTTTTGATATTGCAGAATTAGGTTTTGAGCCTGATACCATAGAACGCATTAATCAAGATCTTACTCGAACCGCAGGAGTTATCTTAATGACTGGCCCGACAGGTTCCGGTAAAACCACGTCTTTGTATTCGTTTTTACAACAGTTAAATTCTAGCCATGAGAAAATCATTACGCTTGAAGATCCGGTTGAATATGAATTAGAAGGTGTGAATCAGATACAAGTTAATAGTGACATCGGCTTTGACTTTGCTGCAGGCCTAAGAAGTATTGTACGACAAGATCCAGATGTAATTATGGTGGGCGAAATTCGTGATGCTGAAACAGCAAGAATTGCAATGCAATCATCTCTTACGGGTCACTTAGTATTTAGTACAGTTCACACTAATGATGCACCAGGCGCTTATGTACGTTTAATTGACTTAGGTGTGGATGAATTTTTATTAAATGCGTCGGTTATTTCAATTATTGCACAGCGATTAGTTCGAAAACTATGTGAACATTGTAGTATTGAAGATGAAAATGCAGCGCAAATTAAACAAAAGCTTTTAGCAACACATGGTGACATTATTGCAAGTGATATGCAGATCAATAAAGCTGTTGGTTGTGAAAAGTGTAATGGTACTGGCTATAAAGGACGTTTGGCTTTGATCGAGTATTTACCTAACGATCAATTTATCAAAGGTACCGATAAAGACTCATCTTTTACACTAAACGCCGAAAACTATATGAAAGAAAGTGGCCTGAGAAACTTATATCAAGATGGTATTGTTAAAGTAGCTAAAGGGCTTACTACTATTGAAGAAGTTGTCAGAGTGGCGGGCTAATGAAAGCATTTAATGTTGTATTTGTTGATAGCAGTGGCGTTAAAACTAAAAAACAGTTTACTGCAGCCGATGAGTTAGATGTGTATCAACAGCTAGAGCAAATTGATGCTACTCCAATTAGTGTAAAAGAAGCGCAAAAAAGTATCTTAGATGCCGTTCGCGGTGATCGTATCACCCCTGCAATGATCGAGTTGGTGATTACTAACTTATCAAGTTTGTTATCGAGTGGTATTAGCTTAGATAAGGCATTGACGCTCGTTGCAAAATCGGCCGAAACAGCAAGTTTGGGCCAACTGGTTAACCAGATTCAAAATGGTATAAGAGGTGGTAAGTCGTTTGCCGATTCTTTGTCGCAATTTCCAGAGTATTTTGATGAATTGGTTGTTAATCTTGTCGAGATTGGAGAGAGTACAGGTCAGCTAGATAAAGTACTAATTGATTTGAGTGAACAACTTAAATTTCAAAGCCGTATTAATAGTCAAATTAAGCAAGCAGCCATTTACCCTGTAATCATTGTATTTGTTTGTATTCTTTCGATATTATTTATTCTGTATAGTGTTGTACCGCAGCTATCAGGTATGCTTGAACAGGTTAAAGAGCTACCTGGTTATACCATTGCGTTAATGGCTTCTTCAGATTTTGTTAGAAGTACACCTGGGACTCTAACGCTGATTGGTGCGGCAGCAGCGCTTTTCTATTTTATTTTCACGGATAGCACGTCAATTAAAGAAACACGGCAGAAAATTAGACTAGCCTTACAAAAAGCCCCTTTAGTTAATGGTATGGTTGCCTTGTCTCAGCAACTAAGGTTTGCATCAGCAATGAAATCAACTTTGAACTCGGGGCTGTCTATTACTGATGCGTTAAACCTATCCGCGAATACTCTTACTGACAATGATGCTCGCCTCAAGTTTTTAGAAGTAAAAAGTAAAATCCAATCAGGTGTCAGTTTGACCAAGTCAATGGAAGACACAGGGCTATTCTCCGTTATGGAGATAGGTTTTATAGAAGTTGGTGAAGAGACGGGAGACATTGCTAAAGCTTTCAGTGAAATGTTAGAGCGAAAGTCTCATGAGTTTAATACCAAGTTAGCAAGTACACTAAAAATGCTTGAACCGCTTCTTATTTTACTTATGGGTGTAATAGTCGGTGGTGTCGTGATCATTATGATGCTAAGTATCATGAGCGCGCAAAATGTTGGTATCTAATCACCAAGGCATGACGCTGCCAGAGATTTTAGTTGTACTTGTTTTGATTGGTGCAAGCCTATCAATCGTTGCCCCATTGAGTGCTGAAATCGTTGAGAAGCGGCAAAAAAAAATAGAACTAATTGAACTAAGAGAGTATATCAGCCATCTACAATATCGTGCTGCGTGGCAGAACAAAGATTTAACCGTCAAATTTAACGGCACGAAATTTACCGTTTCGAGTGGTAATGGTGTACCCGTTGAAGCTAAATCTTTTAAAGAGATTGAGTTTGTAAAACAACGGTTAACTATTGCAAGTAGCGGTATGGTAAGTAGCTGCCAGATAAAATTAAAGAATAAGCATTCAATTGAGACGGAAAAATTGTCAGAGGTGTTATGCCAACAAGGTGTCTAAACGGGTTTTCGTTAATTGAATTGCTAATAGCTGTGACGATTATAACCATGACAATAGCGCTAACTAATGTCGTCTATGCCAATTATGTTCAAAATGATCAACGCTTTAATAATCGAAGTGAATTATATGCTGACTTGTTGGAAATAACCGATGAAGTAAGAGCGCTCATTCAGCAAGATAGTGAAAAAAAAGGTTTAATTAATGTTAATAATACAGAGTGTGAGTGGTTAGTTGTCGATTCTAAATCAAAACAAGGCCTTAACTTTGATTTAGAAACAGGTTCAGTATCTGGAGGTGGCATAACGTACTACCTTGACCAGGTAGAAGTATCGTGCAGTAATTTAACTTATCAATTAAAACCTTTCTCGGTACAGGTTCTTCGCACTGAAATTGGCAATATTGGAAACCTCGGATAATGATAAAAGCCAATAAAGGTTTCTCATTAGTAGAAGTGCTGATTACATTAACGATTTTAACTTTGGTACTTACTTTAAGTTATCAGTCATTGTCTGTATTTCTAACTGCAGCGAGTAAAAGTCGTGGTGACTTTAATAAAGCACAAAGTACCAGTTTATTGAGAGTGAAATTGCGAGCCTCAATTCGGGGCATGCTGGACTATTATGCACGCAACGAAGATGGTCATATGCGCCCATACTTTATTGAAGTGGATAATGCTATCCAATATATTTCAGTTTCCCCAATGGTTTACTCTGAGCAGCCTGAAGTGTTGGTCACAATCAAAGTAATCGAATCAGAAATTGATGAAAACCAGCGTTTGGAAGTTTGGGAGTGCCCTCTTAAAGAGCAGATGCCATTTTCTCAGGGGGTAGCAACCATAAGCCCAAATAGTAAAAAGTGTACTCTCATTAATAATAAAATTTCGGCTGAGACCATCTCGATAAGTGTTAATAGAGTTAATAATGACAACTCATTGAGCACTCTCCCAGGTTTTGGGCAGATTGAAGATGTTTTAACGTTTCACCTGCTACCTCAATTTTTGACTTTTACTTTTGTTTCTGCGGACCGGGAAATCAATTGGCGATTTAAAACAAAAATTGAGAATCGCAGAAAATATTTCAATATGGACGGCTTTGATGGGAATGCATAAAAGTTTGTCAAAATCTAAAGGCGCAGCGTTATTGAGCGTGCTTTTGGTCGTTGCATTATTAACTTGGATTATTAGCTATTTTATTAGTAAAACTCATCAGCATATTGAACTCGCTACGCTTCAAAAGCAAAGAGTCATGGCAGAGGTTGAGGCTGACTCTTTAATTGATGAAGTGATGTTTTATCATTTTTCCAAATCATATTTAGCTGAGGATAAATTTCAAAACTGGAATTATCAAGGTAAACCCTTTAAACCAAATAAAAATCAGAGTGTTGAGGTTCAAGATACACAAGGTAAATTATCACTGATTAATTTAAATAAAAATTTATTTAGTAATTTTCTCTTGAATAACGGTTTTGAACAAAATGAAGTAAACCGATTGAGTGACTGTCTAGAAGATTGGCAAGATAAAGATGACTTTAAACGGATCAACGGTGAAGAAAGTGATTATTATCGGGAGCAGGAACTACCTGGACCTCGTAATGGAAGAATTCAAAGCTTATCTGAGTTTACAATTATTTGTGGCTTTCCTGTTGAAACGAAAAAGGTGCAGCTGATTTTAGATAATTTCTTACTTTATAATATGGGAAGTTTTAACCCAATTTTTGCGAAGCAAGAATTGATTAAAGGTGTAAATTTAGCGCCGGATAGACGAAAGCTGTTAATGGATTTAGCCAAAGATGGAAACCAAACACTGGCTCAGGAATATTTTGGTGTACCTGACGCAGCGATTAGTGCGATGAACATGCAATTGTCAAAAGATATTGAAGTGCGAGTACAGGTGGAACATGGTAATGCGATAGCCTCGCGTGAGATTGTGTTTAGCCAAAATATGCGGTATAAACCAAGACCAATTTTACAGTTCTGGCATTGGTCAGAGTAATATCGAGTAACTATGACCAAGTTAGTAGAAAAATTAGATCAGAAGCTCGTAGATAGTTCAGCATACTTTGCAAATGGCCAGCTTCATTATGCAGGTTCGGATTGCAGTTATCCGCGATTTATTGTGGTGTCTGCGCAACATGTGTTAGAACGAAAATCATTTTTTAAAGTTAAAAAGAGAAAAGATCTTGCTTTGGCATTATCACTCTTTGCTAAGAAATCAGATCCTTTCGACGATAGCTATACATGGACGGATGCTCTTAAAGTTGACGATGGCTTTTTTGTCGTTGCTTATTATATTGAGCAAAGCTTATACCAGGAGCTTTTGCAATTACAGAAGCAAGGTGGACTTATCCTCCCAGAGCAGGCGCTTGTCAGAAAGATGAGTAAGCCGTTTTTAGGTGCGGTGGAAAATCACGGGAATTATACACTTGACCCAAATTACAAAGTGCAATTTACCCTTCCTAAAGCACAACTTATTTCACAGTTGTTGTCTAATGATGCTAACGAAACGAGCTTAGCACAGTTTACTACTCTGCTTTTAAAGTCTATTTCACTTCAGAAATTAATTTCTTTTTGGCGTGCGTTTCATCAAGGTGCAAATAAAAAGTTTGGTTTTAAGGTAGCGCATTTACTTGTAGCCATCGGATTACCCTTAATCTATTTTGCCGCAACCAGCGCGTGGTTGTATTGGAAACATGACAAGGCTTATGAACAATTCCAACTCAATCGTGCAATATTATCTGAATTTAAAGGGCTTGAAAGGGAATACCTAGACAAACGTACGCAATTAACTCAGTTTGCAGAGCCGTTTAAAGATTACTTATATTCATACGTCGTTTTTGATGTCATGAATGATATGGATGTATTTGTAAGCATTCAGACTTTTACTATTAATAGCACTGAAATCTCAATTAACGGTGTTTCAGATGATGCTAGTGCCGTGTTTAAAAAGCTATCTGAAGATAGTAGGTTGGTAGATTTACGGTATGTTAGACCTGTCAGAAAGTCAGGTAAGCGTGATGCATTTACAATCGGTTTTAAATTGGCAGATTCATGACTTTTTTATCCTTAAATATATTCGAGTTAGCAGCCAAAAAAGGTATTTCGGAAAAGCATACAAAACTTCTTTTGCTATGCATGTTGCTGCTGACTATCAAATTTTTAGTTATGCCGGTGCTAGAGTGGCAAGCAGAAATTAAAGAACAGACTGATTTTTACAACTTGCAGTATCGAAGTGAAGCCAGTATTACGGAAGTTTCAAATCTTATTCAGCAAAACTCTGAAGAGCTAGATAATAAACTGAATGAAATTAAGAGTTGGTATTACACAGGTGCCGTAACAGCAAATCAAGTTAAGTTAAATGACTTGATTAAAAGTAAAGTTAACGAGCTTGATTTGAGCTTGGCTTCTAATAACTCAAGAAAGCTCTACGAAAAAAACGGCATGGTGACGATAGAATACACGGTTCGAGCACGAGGATATGCAGAGTCGTTGCAAGAATTTGTTTATTGGTTGGAAAATGTGCAGCCAAAATTATTGTTAAAGAATACGCGTTTTAGTTCATCTCGCGGTAGTGCTGCTGCAGAGGTTAATGTTCGTTTCCAGCAATTAATAATTAAAGGGCAAGTTGATGAGTAGGTTGTTGGCGCTATTTGTTATAGTGGTTGTTGCTTCTGACCTTTATTATAGAGTGTTACCGTCTGACACTGACACTAAAGATGTGGTGTTTACAGATGAAGCGCTTGAAGAGTTAACTCTAAAAGCACCGGAAAAGCCGGGTTTTAACAAGCATTTGTTTGGTCAAATAAAAGAAACAGATAAACCTGAAGGGCAGGCAAAAAAAGTAGTTCCCAAAGAGCCTAAATTACAATTGTTAGCAATTTATAGCACCCCTGAACCTTATGCATTTGTAAATGCTTCAAATCGAAAGTGGCCTGCTAAGAAACTAAAAGCAGGCGAAGTTTTTGCTGGGTACAAATTAGTAAAAGTCACTAAGTCCGGTGCGGTTTTTGAAAAAGCTGGTAAATCTCAAGAATTAAAAGTTTTTAAAAGGTAAATTAATGAAATTTAAGACTAGTTTATTAGCCTGTGTGGTCTTAGCGTTAGCGGGATGTAAAACAAGTGAACGTATAGTGGTTGAGCCTTCTGTTTTGTCTAATTCAGATCGAGCAAGTAATCAGAAGGTATTACCTAACCAGCAAGCTGATAAGGTTGGGGAGTTAACTTTAAAAGAGTTGGGACCTTTAGATAGTGCAGGGGTTACACCTCCAAATACACAGCAGGAAGCGGTACCTAGTTTTGATGATGGTAAGGTGACAATTAGTGCCGACGGTTTACTTATAAGAGATTTTATTCAGCTGGTTTTTGGCGAACAACTAGATTTGGATTATGCACTTTCTAATAAAGTGCGAAGTAAGCAAGAGCGCGTGTCGCTTACCTTAAGAAAGCCAATTTCGAAACAGCAGCTTTATTTGAATGCGAAAGAGATTCTTCAGCAAAATAAGATAGCATTTAAAGAAAAAAAAGGGGTTTACTTCTTTGAAGAGTTGGATCTTAATAAAAAAGATGGCTTTAACTTAGGTGTTGGTCGAAGCTTAAGTGATGTGCCTGATGTCACGGGGCAAATTTTACATGTGGCACCATTATATTTTGCCGATTGGCGTTCAATTAATCGTATCACTCAAAGTTTAACGAATAGCCAAACCCAATACCTTGCTGAGCGCAATGCGCTTTTAATTACAGGGGTACGTCAGCAAGTTGAGCAAGTTCTAAAAATTGTTAATGCTTTTGACAGGCCCTCAGCGAAAGGTCGCCATATTGGTATTGTCGAATTAGTTTATCTAACGCCTGAAGAGCTAGAGAGTCAATTAACAGAAATATTTGCTATTGAAGGGCTAAAAGTTGCAGAAAAAGGTAAGGAAGGAATCATTGCAATTACGCCAATGAAACGTATGCGATCGGCGTTAGTTCACTCTGCTTCTAAAGAGATTTTTGACCGAGTGATGTATTGGACTGAAAAGCTAGATGTGCCAAGTACTTCGGATGGTCGCAGGTATTACACCTATTTCCCTAAGAATGTCAGTGCAGCCGATATGGGAAAAAGCTTGAGCAAGCTTTTTCAGTTGAGTGGCAGTAAAAATCAAAGTTCAGCAAGTTCACAAGATAAACCTGCTGAGGGTGGTAAAAAAGAGGCTTCTAGTTCATCTTCTATGCAAGACTTAGCAATGACAGTAGATGAAATTCAAAATGCATTAGTTTTTTACGCAACACCTTCAAGATATCATGAAGCCTTAGAGTTAATTGAACGCCTAGATGTAATGCCTGGGCAGGTGCTTATTGAAGCTGCGGTTGTTGAAGTAACCTTAGATAATAACTTTAGTACAGGTATTGATTGGTCAAGAAAAAGTGGCTTTGCTGCTCAAGATAAAAAATCTAGCTTATCTATTGGTAACGGTCTTTCTTACGTTATTCAAGGTGTTGACTTTAACGCGTCTTTGGAGTTTTTAGAGTCGAATTCGCGTATTAAAATAGTTTCTAGACCTCGCGTACTTGTTAGAGATGGACGCAGTGCAAATATGAGTGTCGGGACAGAAATTCCAGTGATTACTCAAACTGTTAGTGACATTGAAAACACAGAGCAGGTCCTTCAAACAGTGCAATATAGAAGTACAGGTGTGAGCTTAAGTGTAACGCCAACAATTAATGCGCGTGGTGTTGTAGCCTTAAACTTAACGCAATCAGTTTCCGCTGTAGGTGAAGATAAAATAGATGGTATTAATTCTCCAACAATCTTAAATCGTTCATTTAACACAGATTTGCTCGCAATTGATGGTAAAACAATCATTCTTGGCGGTTTAATTAGTGAAGATAGCTCTGATGCCGGCACGAGTGTGCCAGGCTTTTCGAAGTTACCTATTATTGGTAATTTATTCTTTGGCAGTAAAAGTGAACGCGCAAATCGAGTTGAATTAGTGGTTATGATTACACCTAGAATCATAGCTAGTGAAGAAGGGATTAATGAGGCAATTGATGCCATTACAAGTGAGTACGAAAATTTTGAATTTAACTTGTAAGTTAAAACGCTTTTAGTGCAGGTAGAGTTAATTAATTTCCAATATATTAGTTATTTTTCATTAATTATTAAAAAAATGTAAAAATAACAATAAAAATATTGCGACAATAGCGTTAATTTGCTCTAATTATTAGACGTTTTGGTTGACTTTAGGGCGTGGAGTGGCTATAAAAAGTGCCGCTAACAAATCGGTTAGCCAAAATAATAATTTAAACAGGTAGTAGTTGGCAATTTATACATTGACATCTTTATCGCCTGTGCTTTAATACAACCTTTAATTGGTATACCAAAATAAATAAGTTCTAAAGGAGAAACTTAATGAACTATAAAAAAGGTCTAGTAGCGCTAGCTATCACAGGTGCTCTAGCTGCTCCATTGACAGCTAATGCCGCTGCTCGTTTAGTTACATACGGTGGTCAGGACACTACTCCTACTACGCAAGTAGGTCAATTTGGTCCGCAAACTAATGCTGACAACGGTACGGCTGCTTTTGCTGAGATCGTTGGTATCGACTACGATAACGTAGTGAACGATGACCTAACTGTTGATCAGATTCTTGCTGGTTTCCGCGTTGATTTAGATGCTGATACAGTGTGGAACACTAATGGTTCTTTCGTTGGTTCAATGCGTACAGACGTAACTTTAGCTTACGCTGCTGATACTGCGATTCCGAACGAAGCAACATTTGAATTCAAAATCCACAATGGTTCGAATGGCACAGCTAACGGTGGTATTCGTGTTTCTGATATTCAAAGTGTTCGTATCGTTGCTCAGGTAGCTGGTGGTTTAGGTACACCGAACACTTTTGTAGAAGTTGGTTCAGTAGCTTCATACACAGTTAACCCTAACGATTCTGACTTAGTAGATAGCTTCGTAATCCAGATCGATACGAATACGTCAGAAGTTGATGGCAACCAGTTCTTCGGTCGTAACCACGACGGTAGTTTAACTGTAGACCCAGATGACATCGTTCCAGCAGCTCCACTACAAGCTAACTTCCCGCTTCCTGAAAACATTCAGTTATTCTTAACTACTGATTCAGCGATTAACAGCGGTGCTGGTACTTATAACCCAACTACTTGGGCACTATCTGATACTGCTACTAAGGGCGACGAAATTCACCTTAACCTAGAAAAAGTAACGAACACTGCGGGTGTTCCGTTAACAGCACTATTCACAGGTAGCGTTAACTCTAAAGTTATTACAGTAACTGATGGTTTCGAACTAACAGTTGTTGACCAAGCGACTACAACTATCGAAGTTGAAACTGACCGTACTACGTTCGCTGATTGTGAAACGTGGGATGAGACAGTAACAACTACAGACGGCCAAGCGTTCCAAGACTATGTATGTGCAACTTCAGGCGACCGTCTGATTTCACGTGCTAAAGTTATGTTCGCAAGCGGTTCTGACGTAGGTCTAGACGTACAAAGCACTAATACTATGGAATTCACTCTATCTCGTTTAGATGGTGAGTCGATTTCAGGTGTTGAAGATGTAACTTTCGGTCAAGACAACACTGGTACTGGTGGTGTAACTGTAACGGCTAACATTAATGAAGAGTTCAAAGGTTCAGGTACTCTAGCTACTCTAGGCTTAATGGATGCGCTTAACAACAACCTTGAAGCTAACATTGACATTGAAGCGAATGGTGTAGATCCATTATTCCCGAATGCTCAATCAGCTGAAGACTGGGTTCTTTCAGGTGTTGTGATCAAGCAAGGTGGTTCTATCACTCAAGACGTTAACGTTCCTGTTGTATACGGTGAAACGTCAACAGTTCTTGGTGCTATCACTTATAACCGTGATGATGCTGAATCAGTTAAGATTGACGGCGTAACTCACGTTTGGGGTATCGACGGTGCTCTATTCAAGACTCCGTACCTATATAGCTTACCAAATGCAAATGGTTGGGGTTCAGTTGTTAAAGTAACTAACGAGTTCCCTGCAGACGCTGGTATCCAAGCTGATATCATCATCGCTCCAGCAGGTGAAGGCGCAGGTACTGATGCAGGTTTCAATACTCCAGCTGTAGGTAACACTTTCGTTGGTGTTAAACTACCTAAGATGGTTCCAGCAGAAGGCCAGTACACGTTCAACGGTACTGACTTAATCAATGCTATCAACACTCAATTCGGTGCGGGTACAGTTGATGCTTCTCTTAACTGGCACATCGAAGCGACATTCCTAGTGAATGCTCCACAAAACTTTGTACATGCTGCAGCACAGAACAAGAGCCCAGATGGCCGTGCTGATTCTCCAGTACTATACAAAACAAACAACAACAACGACGGCCGTCAGTGGCAGTAATTGTTAATTGTTAAATAAAAAGAGGGCATTAGCCCTCTTTTTTTATGCCTATTCACAATGTGGTAAGTTGAACTTATTTAAATTCTTTTCATCTAAAACAGTAATATAAAAACAGTACTTAATTGTTTTGTATTAATTTTAACCTATAACTGGTCTTTTTTTCTTAGTTTGGTTACAATTCGGATACATGACTTCTCTTGAGTCATAATGCCCTGTTAATGTATCATTCCGAGTGATGATTTATTGGTCACTTTTGTTGGAGTAACGTATGTTGTATATGCGCTTTATACTACTTTTCTTTTTATTGTTTTTTGTTGCTAATCTATCAGCTTCAACACAAGCTAAATGGCGTACAGTTACCGCTGGTTGGTACCATACTCTTGCAATAGATCATAATGGAGATCTTTGGAGTTGGGGTAGCAATTCAAGCGGTCAATTAGGTAACCCAAGTTTATCTGTGGCTCAAGAGTATAACCCTCAGAAAGTATTTATCGCTGAAAAGCCTCAAGTCAAGTGGCAAAAGATTTTTGCAGGACCATATAATAGCTTCGCTTTAGATACTGATGGAGTACTTTGGGCTTGGGGTGCAAATCGCTATTCAGTACTTGGCATCAATCAATCAAGTACAACAATTCTAACGCCAACGAAAGTAGATAGTTTTTATCAAGCTGACGGTAATACACCAATAGAGAATGTTGTGATCAACAATCTCCAAGCTGCAAGCTTTGGAACAATCGCTATATCAACGAATGGCGACTTATTTGTTTGGGGCCGCAACAATGAGAAGCAGCTTTTTGATGTTACCGAAATGGTTAATGAGGTAGAAGTACCGGTAACAGAAATTAAAGCGCCTAGATTAAAGGATGGAAGCGCAACTTGGATTGATGTTGCAGCGGCTGATAGTAGCAGTTTAGGTGGTTACTTTGCGATAAATAATTTAGGTGAAGCTTTCTTTTTTGGCGAAAACGATGCTGGATTAAGTGGTACGGGCATCAACGGTGGAATTTTTACTAATTTAACGGAAATAACTCATCCAAATTCTACTGCAAATGTTAAGAAGAAGTGGGTAGAGATTGACGCTGGAAAATATAAAGCGGTAGCTATCGACGAATTTGGTTATGCTTTGCAATGGGGTGATAATGTCATTGCTCCTCAAACAGTGCCTTTTTCATCAGGAAATTTCAAGCCATTTGACAGTTTTATTACATCACCTGAGGGGCTTTCACAAGCCAGTGAATCATTGAACGGGAAAGTTCAAGTTAGGACGAATTACCAAGCGATCGCTAATAAGGACAATGATTTATATTTTTGGGGACTTAATCAATATTATACCACTTCTTCTGATAAGTTTTTTTCTGGTTCAAACGATGCGATTAGGTATATCGAACATGTAGAAAAATGGAATAAAATCCATGAATACGCTATTCAAGAACGAAGTGTCATAATAGTAAATGACAAGAGAGATATTTTTGCGCATGGTAGTAATTCGAGTGGCCAACTAGGCTTGCAGTCTGCATATCTGCTATCTTCTTCATACAGCAAAACTCCCCAAGCTTGGACGCGTTGGAGTAAGATTGTAGCTGCAGGCGGTAATGGTCATAGCTTAGCTATTATGGCTAAAGATGTATGTTTTAAAAATGATGACAGCCTTGATGTTTTAAACTACGCATTTAATCCTGCAGATTACAATTCCGATGTGTGTCCAGTCAAAGAAACGATTAACGAAACATTCGGTATTGGACCTATTTGGGGGTGGGGAGATAACACAGCACATCAGCTAACGACTGCTATTATCGATCCGGGAGAAAATACAGCTTATATTGATAAGCCTTCCCCGTTAACTATGCTGGATGATAGTTACAATCGAAAAGAAGACTGGGTAGATTTGGTGTCTGCAAATAATCACGTAATCGCACTAGACGTAAATGGAGATTTATATGCTTGGGGTTCGAATAGTCACGGGCAATTAGGATTAGGGCATACTAATAGTGTTTCTTCAGCAATCAAACTAGCCTTACCTAATGAACTCGGCACTAAATGGAAAACCGTTTCTACTTCAGATACGCATACGTTAGCGATTGACACTGATGGTAAATTATGGGCGTGGGGTAGTAATAGCGATAATCAATTAGGCTATACAGGTACTTCTTTTGTTCCTAAACAAGTTGGTTTAGAAACAGAGTGGCAACAAGTTGTAGCGGCTAATGGCTATAGTTTTGCTTTAAATTCGTCAGGGCAGCGATTTGCCTGGGGTAAAAATGCAAATGAAGAGTTGGGTGATTCAGGTATTGTTGACACGTTTGTCGAACCTACTTTAGTAGACTCTGGTTGGTTGATGATTACTGCGTCAAATGGTTATGGCTTTGGTGTCAAAAATGATAATAAAATCTATTTTTGGGGGGCGCAAACCAAGCAAGTCGCAAATGGCGAAACGGTTGATATTGTAAATGTTGAAACACCAGAAATGTTCGACGCAGGTAATGCCATTAACACTGTTTCTTCGTGGCGCCAAATAGTTTCAGATGGAAATACTAACCTAGCATTAACCAGTGAAGGTCAACTTTGGGCATGGGGTAATAATGTAAATGCGCAAACAGGCGCAGGGGCCGACTCATCGTTTGAGTATCTACCAATCCAAGTATTGAATGATTACAACTATACATATATTGATTCAAGTGCAAAGCATAGTCTAGGAATCGCAAACTACAGCCTTCTTACTGGTTGGGGCTATAACGAACAAAGTCAGACAGGCTCAGCTAAAGTTTTTGGTGAAACCTATGCATTAACACCAAAAGAAGTGTTCTTAACAGACCGAGACGGTGATGGTGCTTTTGACCATATCGA
Organism: Pseudoalteromonas sp. P1-9; assembly: GCF_001399975.1. Classification (GTDB taxonomy): domain Bacteria; phylum Pseudomonadota; class Gammaproteobacteria; order Enterobacterales; family Alteromonadaceae; genus Pseudoalteromonas. The sequence continues at coordinate 1,396 of NZ_LKBD01000006.1, read as the reverse complement.
TTTATTTGTTGATGACCCAAGGTTTACTGTCGATACCGATGGCGATGGCATTGTCGATGAGCTTGATGGTGACAGTGATAATGATGGTATTTCTGATGATGATGAGCGTGAAGCAGGACTGAACCCGTTTGACTCATCTGATGCCGCATTAGATTCTGATTTAGATGGTATGACAAACCTTGAAGAGTTATCGGTTTACCAAACGTGTAATCATGTTACGGATTCGTCATGTAGTTTAAGAGAAAGTGTACTTGGGCCACTTAATCTAAGTTATATCCAAAATGCTATATACAAGTCAGCCCTAGATACTTCATTACTCAATAGAAGGTACTTTAGTTTCTCTTCTGGTGAATTTACTCAAGATTACCCTTGGGCTTCACAAGGTCAAATAGATAGTGTTGAGTCTTTTATAGAAGACAACACATCGTTATCGCCAATTGCGGCTGTTAATGATTATACACGCTTACTTGATTTAACAGATGGCTATGACGGTAACCATTCTTTGCAGTTAACTAACAATAATAAAACTGTAGCATTTAATTCGGTGTTTAAAACTGATGAATTTGCCAATCCAACAGTACGCAAATTAACCCCTGGAACGGTGTTTTTTAGCTTTAAATTCTCAGATGGTTTTGAACCCAGCCAAGACAAACTAGTGGTTGCTCTGAAGGGGATGCCTGGTACGGGTATTATCGAAAGATCTGAAATCTGGGCATCATCAAGTCAAGATACGAAAAATCAATGGCATATTGCTAAATTTGAATTAACGTCCTCGCATTTAGTTGCAAATGAAAGCTATTTAAGTGGTTTTGCTCAGCTATCATGGAAAATGATCTGTAACTCATCTTGTGATGGTAAGACCGTGAATATTGATACTTTAAGTTTTCCTATTGACATAAATGAGAATGGGATTCCTGCTGAATATAGAAAGTTAGCGAGTAATGGTAGTGCGACTTCAGACTCTGATTCAGATGGCTTAAGTAACCTTAGCGAGTATCAAAATGGCACTAACCCTCTTGTCGCTGATACGGATGGTGATGGAATTCCAGATAACTGGGAAGTAATAAATGGTACTAATGCGCTTAGTGATGATGCAAATGCCGATTTAGATAATGATTCATTAACAAACTATCAAGAATACTTAGCCGGTACGAACCCAAAAAGTGCGGATAGTGATAATGATGGACTACCAGATAGTTGGGAAGTTGCTAACGGTACCAACCCAGTTGTAGCTGATGCGAATGGTGATTCAGATGGCGATGGTCTCTCTAATCAGTATGAATTTGACAATGGACTTGATGCAGGTAATAACGACCAAGACAATGACGGTATAATTGATGGCCAAGATAACGACCCATTAGTCGCAGCGGATAGTGATGGTGATGGTTGGGATAAT